>CAZKBK010000001.1:0-155334 GCA_964551035.1 uncultured Roseivirgaceae bacterium
ATTTAACGATTAAACTTTATCTTTAACCGCTACTGTTTTTGGGGAAGCTTTCAGAGGGACTTGTCGTATAAAATAATATTTTTACGCGGAAAGTGAGAGTCATCATTACAACTATTTGTGAAAACGAGAACAAACGCCCCAACTAAAAACACCAGTATTTCTTTCGGAGATTTTAAGTGTACAAACACCTTTACAAGTCTAGGTGAAAGCTTCCCCAGAGTAGTTACACTCAAAAGTAATAATTGTTGTCGTAAACCCCTCGTTGGAAGGTGGGCTACCATGCCCCAGCAGCTCCTGTATATACCTCAGGTTGGTTTCATTCTCCAATAAATGTGTGGCAAAACTATGGCTTAGGAATTCCCTGAAGATATACCTGTATGAATTGACTGTTGAATGACTGTACCTGCGGGCTTCGAGCTTAGATACCAGAGCCGAAAGCGCTTCCTTGTAAGCGCGGGCTTCTTATTGTCATTTGCGGATTCTTTCTTAACAGCCGGAAAAGATGGTCAGATCTAAAGGGTAGGCCTATACCTGCCCAAAACCTGTGGAACCAACAATTGATGGAATTTGAGCAGATTTTCAAAAAACCGGTTCGATAATGGGAGCCCTCCAGTCTAGTTCAAGTGCTCATGCTCCATCAGGCGGATCTTTGCCAGCGTGCTGCGCACCCTGTCCATCGTCGTTGTGATTTCCGGCAGCAGTTCGGAATGGGTTTGCCCGGCGACCAGTTTCTTTTCGATCGACTGTAACCTGACACCCAGCGAAAGCATGCCGATCTGCCCGAATCTGCCGGCCATCTTGTGGACCACTTCCCGCAGTGCATCGGTTCTGAAGTGTTCGAGGTGTTCGTCCACCCGCTCGAGGTCTTCGCGCGTCTCGTTGAGGAGGTCTCCGACGATAGCGTGAAACAAGGCCTCGTCGCCCATCGTCATTCGGCGCAGGCCGGAGAGGTCGGGTTGTTCTTCCGGTTCCGGCAGGGGTGCATTGTCCGGCACCGGGGCTTCGACCAGCGTGAGCAGTTCATGTTCGTGAAAAGGTTTTGGAAGGATGGCGTCGAAGCCATGCCGAAAGAGGCTCTCGCGTTCTTCGGGCAGGACGTGCGCCGTAAGGGCAATGAAACGGGTTTTGTCGCCATAGCGCTTTCGGAGCTTTCCGCACAATTCAATCCCGTTCATTTCAGGCATGCGGATGTCGAGGAAGATGCTGGACACAGGCTGGTTCGCCTGATAGGCCAGCGCGGCCCTGGCGCTTCCGAAGACCTCGAAGGGAATGCCCTGGCGGCTGAGGATCATGGATGCCAGACGCAGGATCAGGGGGTCGTCGTCAACGGCAAGTACAAGGCCCTCCTGTTTCGCCGGCGTAACCCTCCGGTCGTAGTGAACCCGGCCGGGAGCTTCCGTGCCGGCTTTCCTGAACGTGAGTTCTACGCGGAACGAGGTGCCAACCGCCGGTTCGCTGGAGACATCAAGAGCGCCTTCCTGGGCGTCGATCAGCGCCTTCACGATGGTGAGTCCGAGGCCAGTGCCGCCATACTGTTTTGTCGTCGCCGTTTCAATCTGCTCAAACTGGTTGAAGATGCGGTCGAGATCTTCCTGGCGCATGCCGATGCCCGTGTCGATGACTTCAAAAATGCAGCGAACCGTTTCATCTTCGTCGACCGTCCGGACCGAAAGTTTGACGAAACCCTGGTGCGTGAACTTGATGGCATTGCCCAACAGGTTGTAGAGGATCTGTCGCAGGCGGAAAGGGTCGCCCATAAGATGATGCGCCGTAGCCTGTTCAGTGTCGAGAAGGAACGTAAGGCTCTTGCGCTCAGCTTGTACCCGCATCGCGGCCTCCACTTCCCTGACCACCTGAAGCGGCCGGAATTTTTCGCTTGCCAGTTTGAACGTGCCGGACGAAATGCGACTGTAATCCAGTACTTCGTTGACGATGTGGAGAAGATGTTCCGATGAGCTGTAGATGGCCCTGACTTCTTCCGTTTCTCCTTCGCGCCGTTTCAGTTGTTCCGCAAACCCGATAATGGATTGCAGGGGCGTCCGGATCTCATGGCTCATGTTGGCCAGGAAGCGCTGTTTTATCTTTGACAACTCCTCGGCTTCGTCCCGGGCCGTTTCGAGCTGTTCCTTATAATAGTTGCTTTTGCCGATATCGATCCAGATGAGGTAGACCAGCAGGGCGGCCGCGAGAAAGAACGACAGCATCAGGATGTTGATTCGCGAAAGACTTTGGGCGATAACGCCAACGGCGTGTTCGTTCTTTTCGTTGACGCTTGCGAGTTCCTCCTTTTCAACATGGTGCAGGATATTCAACAGTTGGTTGATGAAGAGACTGTTTGCATGGATCAATTCGAGCTCCTGTTGCTGGAGTTGCTTGCGCTGTGAATGTTGGTCGCGCTCCATTTCCCGCATGATGCGTTCGATTTGCGCCAGCGCGCGGTCCTGCCTTGCCATCGCCGCGCTGTCAACGGCCAGGCTGGTCTCGGTTTCTATCCTGACGCGCGGCGTATCCGGAGACTCGGCAATTTCTTTCCGCTTGCTGAAGAGCCGCTTAAGAAATGAACGCCTGTCCTCCGTTTGAGCCGACTGCCGGGTCGTATCCTGAATATAGGTGGTCGTCGTCCGTGTTTCCTGCGTGAGAAACGTGCTGTCAAGGGCCAGTCCGTCTTTTTCAAGGATGGCTTCAAGGGTGTCGATCTGCGTGGAGAACTCGCGGTTCTCAAGCAGGTCGGCTTTTACTTTGAGGTAGGAAAAGAAAAGTTCGTTGCGTTGTTGGAGGACCGACTTCATCTCGTCAAGGCGTTTCAATTGCGCGGTGTCCCAGGGAAGGGTTTTCAATGAATCGATAAGCGTATACAGTGAAGCGGATTGTTCCAGGAAAATGTCGTACGGCTTGTTCGGATTGCGTATGGCTTCCGCGCGTTGAAGTTGATCCAGCGTTGTGACTTCCTCGAAAACCGTGTTAAGCAGGATGAGTTTCTCGTTGGGCTCGGACAACTCGTCCACGGTGTTCATCAATTCCTTGAACGAAAACCGGGCAATGGTCAGCGCCAGGAAAATGGCGAGCGAGACCAGGAGAAATGCCGCGAAAATCTTCCGGACGACAGACCGCAGTGAGTGTTTGTTGGCGTTGAGCATGGTTGTGCGCTAAACGGGCGTTATCTCAGCAGACCACCTGTGCATATAAACGAACGCAGGGAAAAAGGCTGTTCCCGTCAGCGACCGGATGACATATGTTCCGGCCGGCTGCGGTCATCGGTCGGCGAAGGTTCAGAGACCCGGATTCCGAAAGCCGGAACCGAAGCCTTCGAACGCACCCCCCGCCTACACGCTTCGGCCGCGAATGAGACGCAGCAACACGGCGATCACTGCGATTACCAGCAGGATGTGAATAATGCCCCCGACACTGAATACGAATGCGCCCAGAATCCAACCGATGATCAGAATGATAGCAATGACGTACAATAAATCGCTCATGATAATGCATTTAAGTCACGGTGGCAGTCAAAAACCGATGCCGTGACTTAATGGCTGGCCAACGGCGCGAATTGGCGCATGTGGCGGGCGCCCTTGGGGAAATTATTGCCTGTAAATGTGAACTACAACGATTGCTGAAAAGCAGACACGGCGCTGACAATCAGGATCAACCAGCCTTGGCACAAATATTTCAATGGCATGACCGGCTTTAAACTGTGAAGTTATGGACATTGTGAAAATTGTGGTGGCGTTGATCTGTTCGTACGCGTTGTTCGTGGCAGTGGCTTATTTGTTCATGCGCCTTATCTTTCCAAAGATCGAAATAGAGGACGATGAAGAACAGGAACGTGCGAGGCTCACAAAAGCACGCGCCCTCCGCCGTATGACCCGGCCGCCGAGAAGACAAAAAAACCTGGCGTTCTAGCACCAGGTTTTGGGCGAATCACGACCCGTAAGTCATGATTCGCTTTTTCTTTCTTCCAAGCCACGACGATCAATAGTCGTCGTTGTAGGAAGTATCGTAATCGTCGTAGTCGTCATCATCATCGTAGCGGTCCGCCGCGTTGAGGTTGAACGACAGATAGAGCTGGGCAACCTGGTTCTTGGCGTTGCCCATAACACGGCGTGCGCCACCGCTCTCCGCGATCTCGTTCAGGCCGTAGTTGTAGCGTACGCCAAGCTGCGCGCCGGGGCCGAGGTTGAAACCGATACCGCCCACGAGTCCGTAGTCCCAATCTTCAAAGTTATCGCGATCCTGCGTGTCGAACTCGTTGTTGGGATCACCGTCATTGTTCCGTATCTCCGCGTTCAGCAGATATGCCCAATACGGTCCTGCGTGGATTTCCGCCGCGCGACCAAGCTTGAACACGGCCAACACCGGGATGTCCAGGTAATGCAGGTTGATTCGCTGGTCGTGGTGCAGGTTAATGCCGCCACTGCCTACGGTACCATACGTAATCCCGGTTCCCTTTGTAGAGTAATTGATCTCTGGCTGTATCGCGAACGCCTCTGATGAGAAGATCTGCCCGAATACCCCGGCATGCCAGCCAAACCTTGCTTTTTCATCCTCCGCATTATCAACATATAAATTACTGAGATTCAATCCTCCCTTGAATCCAACCCGGGGCCTGGCCAGATCATCGTCCTGTGCCTGAGCGGCAGTAATGCCGACCAGCATCGCACAGAACACAACGCTTGCACTTCTCAATACCTTTTTCATATCCTTTTTCCTCTGTTTTAGTTGGACATTTTTCCTTTCCGCAGGCTAAATATGGAAAGGCCGTGCCACGTTTAATTTGAGCGGCTTGCGTCACCGGCTAAAAAGATTCTGCACCCCGATTATCCGGTTTTTCGACGGTCAAAAATCCACCGATCCGGCCGTGCGCGTTCGGTTGCGGTGTACAATAATTCAACGCTGGTCTGTAGAGATTTTTCCCACGATGCGGTTGCCATCCGCTCATTTTATCGCATGGCAGTCTCGCCAATCGCTGGTTTTGACGGGTCGTTCACGGCGGTTGCTTGTGGCATCATAATTTCATTTTCGTTGTCGAAACCATTGAATATGAATACAACGGCAAAGGTTGCAATAGGTGTCGGCATCGGTGTGGCCCTGGGTGCGCTATCCGGAATCCTGATGGCACCCGCCACCGGAAGGCGGACGCGGAAGAAGATCGAAAAGAGATCGCGAAAGCTTGCAAAACGCATGGCGGGATTCGTCGGCATGGGCGCAAAGCGACAGAAGGTGACCCGTAACGGCAGGACTACAGTTACGACAGGTTAAACCCGGGTCTTCAGCGTATCCGGTACACACGTTGGGATATTGGGGTGCGTGTGAAAAGGGGAGACATTGCGGGATTGGGTTGAGGCCACTACGTGGAATTCACATTTGAGTTACTCCATGAGCCGTCATTCCGCCTTTGTGACGGCTCTTTTTTTTGGCACAAGAAATGTGTTATAAAGCCTGGAGCCGAGAGATTAGAGCAAAGTACAGTGTTATGAAAAGGAAATTGATCAGTATGTTAATCGGGCTTTGCATGTTCCTGCTGATGATGGGGATGCACCTGATGCAGTAGCCGTTGTGCTGCTATGCGAGGGCTTTGACGCCCGGGAGGGTTTTCCCTTCGAAATATTCCAGCAGCGCGCCGCCACCGGTCGAAACGTAACTCACCTCGTCGTCCAATCCAAACCGGGCCACGGCTGCGGCAGAATCACCACCCCCGATCAATGAAAACGCGCCATCCCGCGTGGCGTCTACAACGGCCTCCGCTACTTTGCGGGTTCCCCATGAGAATTTCTCCATTTCAAATACGCCCATGGGCCCGTTCCAGAGAATGGTCCTCGATTTTCGGATCACGTCGGAGAAGATCTGCGAAGCCTCGGGACCGATGTCCAGGCCCATCCAGCCGTCGGGGATCGAGTTGTTATTGGCAATGTCCGTATTGGCCGAGGCGTCGAATTTATCTGCGATCACGGAGTCGAGGGGGAGATGCAATTCGACATTTTTTTCTTTCGCCTTCCTGATAAGGTCCTTCGCCAGGTCCAACTTGTCTTCTTCGACCAACGACTTGCCGATACTTCCCCCAAGGGCTTTGAAAAATGTGTACGTCATGCCCCCGCCAATGATGAGATGATCCACAGTATCAAGCAGCTTTTCGATAATGAGAATCTTATCGGATATTTTTGCTCCACCCATGATTGCCACGAATGGCTTTTCGGCGTTCTTCAATACCCGCTTCGCGTTGTCGAGTTCGGCTGCCATTACGAGCCCCGCGCATTTCTCCGAAAAAAACTGAGCGACAACGGTGGTCGACGCGTGGGCGCGGTGCGCCGTTCCGAAGGCGTCGTTTACGTAGATGTCGCCGAGTTCCGAGAGCGCCTTTGCAAACGCCGTGTCACCCTTTTCTTCCTGCTTGTAAAAACGAAGGTTCTCAAGCAGCAACACTTCTCCGGGCTTCAGGCCGGCGGCTTTGGTTTTGGCTTCCTCTCCGATGCAGTCCGAAGCGAATTGCAGTTTGACGCCCAACAACTTCTCCGCTGTGGCCAGGGTGTGTTTCAAGGAATATTTCTCCTCAGGTCCTTCTTTGGGTCGCCCCAGGTGCGACATCAGAATGCAACTGCCTCCATCTGCCAGGATCTTCTTCAGGGTGGGTATCGTGGCGCGTATCCGGTTATCGTCGGTGACGTTGTAGGACTTGTCAAGGGGCACGTTGAAGTCAACGCGGATGAGCGCGCGCTTTCCCTCGAAGTTGATATCGTTAATCGTTTTCATGTGATGACAGGTTGATGTTCGACGGGGACGAATTTAGCAAATGATCGCGGCCGCGCATCGTTCGGTGTGCCTTTTTTACGAAATCGATTGAGATCGGCTAAAGCGTGCGTACAACTTCCGCCCAGGCGTCCCTGCCAAGCACGAAGTAGTAGAAGAAGCAGGCCAGCCAACCATGAAGTATGCCCGGCGCCCAGATGTTTCTATAACGAAGGTACAACGGTGTATAAATGAGCGCGAGTACAAAAGTACCGACGATCAGCATCCACGAAGGGTAGTGGACAATAGAAAATATGAACGCGGTAACCAACGCGTTCACCGGCCTCGGCATGTGCCATCCTTGCATGTCATTTAAGTTTCCGGCGATCAGGCCGATAACGAGAAATTGCTGAATGACGCCCCATGCCGGGTACAGAATAAGGACCGGAATAATGTTCACATTGAAAGTGATCGTGTCCGCCCATACCCCATAGACTGCGAAGGCCACAATGGAAGGAATCGCAAACGGCGCTAAAGTCCGGAAGTATGCTCCGAAAGTATCGACGCGGAAGCCCCAATGTCTGAACACATCCTTCGCGGCGGCCGCGCGGTAACTTACATATGCCGACCAGAAAGCTACCGTACAGAGAATATACCAGAACTTTGCCGGATAGATGTCCACGAAAATGAACTTGCATACGCCCGTCACTACAACGGCACATATCTCAAACAGGCGGGTGGAGTTCTGTCGTCGTAGCATTCAATCACCAAAACTGACGAACATGCCTTTTGCCGCCCTGACGAGAAACGAATCTTTATCGACAAACTTGGGTTCACGGGTGGCCTCCTCAAGGCTAACGTCTTCAATGCCGTTGTTGCGGTAGGTGACCATGCGCCCGAACTTCTGGTCGCGCACGAGTTCAAATGCTTTTACGCCCAACAGCGTAGCCAGCACGCGGTCGAACGCCGTCGGGCTTCCCCCGCGTTGCGTATGGCCCAGCACCGTTTCCCGTATCTCGGCTTTACAACCCGCCGCTTTCAGTTGACGCGACAGTTCATAAGCAACGCCACCCAGCCGCACGTGCTCTGACCCTTTTTCTCCGGCCCTGGCGGTAACCGTACCTTCCTTTGCCCTGGCGCCTTCCGCCACAACGATATTGACGAATCCTTTCCCCCGCTTATAGCGAAGGTTGATCCGCTTCACGAGCTTGTCGATGTCATAGGGAATCTCGGGGATAAGACAGATCTCCGCGCCACCGGCGATGGCGGTATGCAACGCGATCCATCCGGCGTCACGTCCCATCACTTCCATGATCATCACACGATGGTGGCTCTCGGCGGTAGTCACCAGTTTGTCGAAGCTTTCGGTAGCGATCTGCACCGCGGTCTGAAACCCAAACGTGACATCCGTGGCCGCGAGATCGTTATCGATCGTCTTGGGTACGCCCACGATCGGCACGCCCTTGTCGAACAACGCCTTCGATATGCGCTGTGAACCGTCGCCCCCGATGTTGATTATGGCATCGATGCCGAGTTTGTTCAATTTCTCGATCAGCTCGGGTGATCGGTCTATGTATTTGACCGTGCCGTCGGGCTGAGGCGCCGGAAACTTTATCGGGTTGGCCTTGTTCGTGGTCTTCAGGATCGTTCCTCCGCGCACATGAATGCCCGCGACCCGTTTACCCGTCAGGCGGATCAGTTCCTGGGGCGTATTGAGCACGCCGTTGAAGGCTTCGACGCTGCCCAGCACCTCCCAGTCTTTTTCCTTCTTCGCCCGCTTTGCAATGCCGCGAATCACGGCGTTCAAGCCCGGGCAGTCGCCTCCCCCGGTGAGGACAAGTAGCTTCTTTCTTTTAGACATCTTATGAACGATTTTCGATGGCGTAAAGATAATGATTTGGTCCGTCGCTGAAGGTGCTCACAGGTTCGCTGCCGCTCTTCGCAAACGGTCATTGATCGCGCGGCCGAGGCCGGTGTCAGGCACGGACTCCGCAAGAATAACGTCGATGGGCATGGTTTCAAAACGTCGCAAGGCGGAGAAGAGATGTTTTGCCGCTTCCTCAAGGTTGCCTGAAGGTGAAAGGACCACCTGGTAAGGGGAATTGAAATCGGCGGCGAACGTAAGCAATCCCGAGCAGTGCGCCGGATATTTTTCAAGCAAGGTTTCTATCTTTCCAAGGATTACCCGTTTTGACGGCGCATAGTGGCTCTTGAGCTGGCCCGGCGCGCGCGGATCCGATGCCGAGTGGGTCTGCACCTTCAACGGGCCGGTGATCTCCTCCAGCCGTTCAAGGGGAAGCCCTCCCATGCGGTACACAACGGCATCGCCATCCTCAAAGCCGATAATCGTGGATTCAATGCCGACGGTGCATGGACCGCCGTCGAGAATGTACGGGATCTTGTCACCCAATTGTTCGTTTACGTGTGCCGCCGTCGTCGGGCTTACATATCCGAACGGGTTTGCGCTGGGAGCGGCAAGCGGGAAGGGAAGTTCCGACAACAGCGCGCGCGTCAACGGGTGGTCAGGGCATCGCACGCCCACGGTGTCCAGACCTGCCGTGACGATATCCGGTATGTCGGCGCTTCTGTTGAGCACCAGCGTAAGCGGGCCGGGCCAGAAACGCTCCGCGAGCAAGACCGCCTTCGGCGGGATAGCCTCAACAAATCGGCCGGCATCGCGAAAGGAACTCACGTGAACGATGAGCGGGTCGAACCGCGGTCTGCCCTTGACGTCGAATATTTTCACCACCGCGTCGGCGTCGAGCGCGTTCGCGGCGAGCCCGTATACCGTCTCCGTAGGAACAGACACAAGTTGCCCTTCAACCAGCAGTTGCTTTGCTTTATTTATATCTTTACCAATGTCTGCCATAAGCGGTTAACGGGACCGTGGACCTGCCCACTGTGGACGGTTGACGGTCGACGTGGACGATTGACCCTTAAACCAACAAAGGTAAACTTTATGCGAAAACATGCTCTTCTCCTGGCCTGTACCCTGCTAATGGGCTGGGCGCACGCGCAACATGACGACCCGGGCTTGAAGGAACAATTGGAGGCCCTTACCCGCGGCTTTCGCGGGGATGTGGGGATCTACGTTCGCCACCTTCGCACGGGCACTACCGTAGCCATCAATGCCGACACGATCTTTCCCACGGCAAGCATGATCAAGGTGCCCATCACGATCGGCATGTTCGACAAGATCGAAAAGGGCGAGATCGCATACGATACGCTGCTCACCTACCGCGACTCCCTGCTTTACGAGGGAGAGGATATTCTCGGCTCGTTCAGGGATGGAGAGAAAATTGCGTTGAGCAAGGTGCTGATGCTGATGATCACGACCAGCGACAACACGGCAAGTCTTTGGTGCCAGGCGATGGCCGGCTCGGGAACAGCTATCAACGACTGGCTTGCAACGCAGGGTTTTCAACACACGCGGATGAATTCCCGGACGCCGGGCCGACGCCAAAACTGGGAGAAATACGGCTGGGGTCAGACTACCCCGCGGGAGATCGCGGAATTGCTGGTGATGATCCGCGAAGGCAAGGTCGTCAGCCCCCGGGCGAGCGAACGCATTTATCGCAACCTCATTCGTATCTACTACGACGGGGAAGCCCTTTCACAGATACCGCCGTGGGTGCAGGTGGCGTCAAAATCAGGCGCTGTAAACCGGTCGCGGTCGGAGGTCGTGCTGGTAAATGCGCCCCATGGGGATTATGTGTTCTCGGTAATCACCAAAAATCAGGAAGACGAAAGCTGGACTTCCGACAACGAGGGCTACGCGTTGAAGAGAAAGGTCTCCCGGCTGTTGTGGAAATATTTTGAGCCCGACGCAACATGGGAACCCGCAAAAGGAATTGACGAATGGTACTGAAGTCTGTGATTTTTAATAAATTTCGGAATTGAGCCGGCAACCATCACGAACAAAACACCGGCGCGCAATCATGCACAATCTGGTCTACATCATAAAAACCGCCATCGCATTTGCTTTCGTGTTGAGTGTCACGGGTTGTGGCGGCGATAAAAAGGAGTCATCGGACAACAAGCCCGATCCCCTCGCCATCCGTTACGCCATCAAGGGCGAATGGGCCCACGATACCGAAGCGTACATTCAGGGACTGGTCATTCACAACGGCGTGCTGTATGAAAGCACCGGGCAGGAGAATTCGTGGATCGGCGTGATCGATATCAGCACCGGCGAGCCGGACAAGAAAGTGATCCTTGACGACCAGTATTTTGGCGAAGGGATTACCATTCTCAACAACAAGGTCTACCAGTTGACGTGGGAGAGCAATGTGGGCTTCGTCTACGATCTTGCAACCTTTGAAAAGCTTGGCGAATTCACCTATGAGACCGAAGGCTGGGGAATCACGCACGACTCCACGCACCTCATCATGAGTGATGGAACCCATACGCTCACGTTCCTGGACACGGTCTCCCTGAAACCCGTCCGGACACTGAAAGTGACTGATGAGCATGGCCCGGTGGAGAAACTCAACGAACTTGAGTACATCAACGGCTTCGTCTTCGCCAACAAATGGGAAACGAACCTGATCTACAAGATTGATCCGAAGACCGGCAAGGTAGTCGGCAGGCTCGACCTTTCAGCGCTTGCGCGGGATGCGAAGTTGCGTAACCCGCAAGCCGAGGTACTGAATGGAATCGCCTACCATCACGACACGGGCCTGATGCTGGTAACCGGCAAGAACTGGCCGCGGCTCTACGTACTTCAATTACTGGAATAATGCCTCCTCCCACGCTCAACGATTGACGGTGGACGATTGACGATCAACGGTGGACGATTAACACCCCTTGCCAATCCGCACCTTTTTGTAAATATTTCAACCCTTAACAACCCTAAACCCAATCCGACTCATGAACAACAAAACCCGTTCTATGCTGAAAGCCCTTGCCGTCATTGCCGTGCTCATCGCGGTGCTGCTGGAGACCGGCATATTGAACCTGCCTTCGCTGCTGCGCTATTCTTTTTGGATGGTTGTGGTCTCTTTCGGCGTCTTGCTGGTCACCTCAAGGTAGCGGCCTTCTCCGCCATTCGCAGCATTGAGCGATTATTCCCCGTAATGGTTGCAAGGTCGTCGATGGGCGTCCAGGCCAACCCGATGGATTCTTCCGTGATGGTGAGCGGTGTGTCCCGCGAAGCCTCGAAGAGAAATCGCACGTCATAGTGCAGGTGCCCGGGAAAGTCTTTCCGTGCGGGGATAGCGTGGATGTCGATGTCGAAAATCCCGTCACGCACCACCTGTGCGGTCTTCACGCCCGTTTCTTCTTCCATCTCCCGGAGGGCGACGCCCAAAACATCTTGTTGCCCATCGGCATGGCCGCCGGGTTGAAGCCATCGCCTGAGCTTCGCGTGGTGGGTGAGCAGAACGAACGCGCGCGTGGGATCGGTGATCCATGCCGAGGCGGTGATGTGACCGGGAAGGTGGTCGCGGTGGAAGGCACGCTCGTGTTCCAGCAGGGCTATGAATTCCGGGACAAAGGCCTGTTCGATGGCGTATCGCGTGGTGTAAACGCGCAATGCCGCAATGAAGGCCTCCCGTGTGCGCAAGGGATTTACTGGATAACGATCGTCACTTTGTTGATGCGCCGTTCCTGAAGCGTGTCTACCTGTTCGCCGCCGCCGAAGTTGTTCTTGTCGCCTTTTTTTACCAGCACGTAATAGGGGAGGGCTTCGAGTTCCCTCAGTTTGGCCACGCCTTTTTTGTCTGAGGTGGCCTCGGCAACGACGTTTTCTTCCTTGTTGTAGTCTTCCTCCGTTTTAAAGAGTTGAACGGTAGCGCCTTCCACGGTATTTCCCACGCCGTCCCTGACGGTGACGTTGAGGGAGGTCTTGATGAGCTGGAATGCGGACAGGGCGATGCAAGCGATCAATGCGATGATGAGTGCACGTGGTTTCATAGCGGATTGATTTAATGACGGGGTAAAGATAGGGAAAATGAGCCGACAGCGAAGAGCCCAGAGCGAAGAGCTGGCGAAAACCCCGTCCGGCGATTGAGGTTTCGGCGCGGTCGGTCCATCGCAAAAAGGCTGGGCCGGGGGCTTCAGGTCCGGGGGTAGCAGAAAGCCCGCGCATTTTCCCCGGAGGAGGTTTTACACCGTTGAAGGCGGATGATGCCCCGACATCGGCCCGCTCAACGCCGTATCCGGCCCCTCAGGGGCCCTTTGCGAACATATACTAAGCCTTTGGTAAGTGTTTACAAAGCATTTAATAAGTCTATACTAAGCGTCAACTGGCGATTCCGTGGCCCTTCCCCGGCCTTTCCCTTGCAGGTATCCTGCATCCCCAAGGCCTTCATCTTGCTTACATGGTGCTGTGTCCCCCGGGTCATCACCTCAACAGCACCACGCCGCCGCGTTGTTCGCGGATATCGCTGTCGTACTCGCTCATGAACTTCACGATGTAGGTGTAGGTACCCGGCGGCAGGGGCTGGCTCAGGCTGTTGGCGTACCCGCCATTCCAGCGGAAGTCGCGCGTGTTGGCCTGAAACACCATCTCTCCCCACCGGTTGAAAATGAACACCTGAAAGTTTTCCTCGGCGACATGGATGGTGTAAAGGAAAAATTCCGTGTTGATCCCCGAAGGACGGAAGGCGGTAGGCCCTGTCACGATCGGATCGCATTTCTCGATCAGCTCCGTGGCGTCGCTGTTCTCACATCCCTGGATGTTCATCAGGTCCACGCGATACCGGCGGTTGGGTGTATCGGCGATAAAGGTCTGTTCGGTAGCGCCTGATTCGGCCACGTCGTCGATATACCACTGGTAACTCACAGCGCCGGGTCCCGCATCGAGGGTAAGCGTTTCTCCGGGACAGATGAAATAGGACTCCAGCAGTAACCCCTGGGGTACGGGTCCCGGGACGATGGTGAGTTCGTCATTCACCGTGCAGCCCGACCGTGTCACAAAGACTTCATACGCGCCTTCGCGGTTGTCGACGATTTCCGCGTCGGTCTCGGTAAGCGTGGCGCCGTCGTAAGTCCACGTAAAGGCGGTGATTGTCGCCGGCGTGGGTGTTGCCGTGAGCGTGAAGTCCTGTCCTTCACACGGCGTGGTCGTGCTTAGCACCACGCTGATCTCGCCGGCAACGTTCACGATGGCGGGTTGCGACGCGTAGACGCATCCGGACTGCGTGCTCACCAATTCAACCCTGTACTCGGCCTGGTCGTCTGTGGTTTGGGCCACGATCTGCTGGCCGCCACCTCCGGGAATAGCCACCCCGTTGCGATACCACCGGTAAGTGAAATTTCCGGCAGGCGAGGCCGCCAGGACCACCGCGTCACTGCACGCATCCGACTGGGTAAAACCGGCGGTGATCGGGGGTTCTACCGTAATGTTGGTTGTTGCCGTACCGGGGCACAACGTACCGGAAACATCCGTGGCGACAACGGTCAGCGCCCACGTACCCGGGTCCACAGTAACGGTAGGACCGGTATCCGGGTTAACGCTCCCTACCGGTGAGTCGGTCCAGTCGAAGGTGTAGGGCCCACCACCACCCGAGGCGACCGCCGTCAGCGTATTGTCGACGCAGATATCCGCATTGTCAAAAGTCACCGTCACCGGGGTGGCCTGTTGAATTGGTAAGGGCGTTGAGGAGGCCACGCAGTTCGTAGAAGTTTGCCTCACCTCCACAACGTATGTTCCGTCGTTGAGAACCGGAAGGGTGAAGAAATCTCCGTCCGTCTCATTTGTGGTGGGGATGATGTCATTTCCCGTGGCGTCGTCGATCACGCGATAGGCCACGGCGTCCGTTACGCCTGTAGTTACGTTGATCGTGATATCGGGATGGCAAGTGCCGTCCGGCACCGTGGTAACGGTGAACGCGGGGTCGTTGATGCTGGTTGTCGCGATGGTTGCACAACCGGTGATCTGGTCGGCCACGGTTATCGCATAAGTTCCTGCGCCGAGGTTTGGAAGCGTCGAGAACGTGACGTCGGAAGGCTGATCTGTTCCCGATTCGCTGACCGGGCCCGTGACGGACCATGAAAAGAGCGTCCCGTCGGGGCTGTCGATGATGAGGTCGATTTGTCCCGTTGCTGAGCCGCACGCCGCAGGGTTTTGCGGTGTCGCCGTCCACAGCGGTGACTCGTTGATGGTGTAGATGATGGAATCGCGGATCATACAGGCTGTCACGGGGTCCGTTACCTCAACCGCGTACTCAAAAACGCCGGGCGTGCTGGTATCGACCGACTGCGTCTGTGTTGTATTCGCGTTTAGCACATCCTGCAGGAACCACGCATAATTGGCTCCGGGGTTTTGCGCGTCGAGGGGCGCGATCGGTGCGTTTTGACAAATTGTGAGGTCCGTACCGAACTCCACCTGCGGCCGGTTATCGGCAATAAGAAAGCTTCCGTCAGTCGTACACCCGATGGCATCGGTAATGGTTACATCCACCACGGTTGCGGGAGGCGTGACGGTGGCCACCTCGATCGTTTCCGTTGTTTCTCCGGTTGACCACGCGTAAGTGAAATCCGGCAGGTCATCGGGGTTGGCATCCAGCATGAGCGGGTCGTCGCAGAGGGTAAGCCCCTCCGACGGATCCGGCGGTGGCGGGGTGACCGTTATTTCTTGCGACACAGAGAAATAGTTCATCTCGCACTTGTTGCTGATGGAGACCGACACCGTATAGGTCCCGGGTTGCGTGAAGGTGTGCACCATCTGCGGACTGCCCTGCTGATCGGGGTTATCCAGAGGCACCGCAACGTTATTTTCGTCCAGGATGGCCCAGGTGAATTCATCGATGGCGGGATCTTTGCCCGTCGCGTTGAAGGTGGTCGAATCGCCGAGGCAGGTTCCCGCAAAGGTGAAGCCCGGCGTCTGCACCGGATTCGAGATGATCTGTGTAAAGTTCGGCAGCCCGAGTTCGCTGGTCGTTCCGCCCGCCAGCGCGAAATCCTGGAGCGGGTCCAGCGCCGTCAATGTTGCCGTGTCCGCCGCCGGCGAGAATGTCCACAGGCTCGCGCTGCCCTGCCGCGCGACGTATACCGTGCCGTCGGGACCGATCTGCATGGCGCCAATCGTTTCCCCGGGATAGGAGACTTGTTGTTTCAGGTATGGATTGCCCAGCGAGTCGAACGCAAATTCAAAGATCACCGAAGGATCATCCATCAGCGACGCGAAGAGCTTTTCTCCGAATAACTCGATGCCGTAGACTTGTCCACTCGTCGTTTCGAGATCGGCAGTGCGGAAGTTGGTCACCACGCCCGTGGAGTCGATGAAGTCGAACACTTCAACGACGTTCGATACGCCCGGCGTCGACAAGGCCACCGCGATGCGGTTCTGCGCACCGATCTCCATGTAACCCTGCCCGTGCTGGAGCACGGTGGTGAGGTGGTCCGAACCGGTGGCACTGATCACCGGGTTGCCGATGCCCTGGGCGCTGATGGAATAAGCCCGGAATGAATTGTTGCCGAACTCGTGCGCGATGAGCCAGTTGCCGTTGCTGGTGATACGCTCGGTGCTCCGCGCGAAAAGGAGTTGGTTGTACACCACGAATTCACCGGCGCCATTGTTGCGCTTGATGTCGAAGAGGGAATAGCGAAGTTCATGCGCGCCCGTGGGCCCATCGACCGCCTGCGTCGTGAAAATGTAATAGAGCGTTTCATCGTCCGGTACGGGTATGATCAACGCCGACTGTGTCGCGCCGGGATCGCCGCCCAGCCCGGGCGGATTGGGTGCGGGCGTAATGTCAACAAGCACGCCGCCTGCGCCGCGCGCGTAAACACTTTGCCCATCGGTGCTGAGGATAACCTGTCCGTTGCGGTCCGAGATGACCGAGCTCCCTTCCGGCGCGTTCAACGGCCCCACAATGCCGACGGCGGGATCGTCGGGCAAAGGGTTGAAGTCGATTCCCGCCGTATTCCCGAAATGCCAGATGTTGGCCTGCTGGTTAAGGGAGTCGTACTCTTTGATGTTGACGCCCGCGTAGGCCGCGCATCCTGCAATGCTCGCAATCACATAGTAATAGCCCGCGGAGTCGGGCCTGAGTTCTTGTGTCGTTTGTCCCGTCAGAATGCCTCCCGGCCCGAACCATTGGTACGTGGGCGTTCCCCCCTGCGCCTGCACCGTTACGGTCATGTCATCGGAAGGATCATCAGGGCAAAGGGCGCCGTTGGCCATGGGCTGGCCGTTGTTGATGGGGAGTTCGCAGGCACAAGCGGTGGTGTCCTGTACCAGTGTCAGTTCAAGGTCGAAGGCCGCGATGTTGACCGTTTCCGTGTGGCGCGCCGTGTCACCACCGAGGAAAGCGATTACGGTGACGGGAAATGCTCCCGCCTGTTCATAGGTGTGAACGGGACTCCAGCCCAACCCGGCCGTGCCGTCGCCGAAAATCCAAACCAGGCTGTCAGCGGCGGGCGTGACTTCAGGATAAAAGGCCACCGGTGTATTGGCGCAGGTGCCGTCGGAGGTGAAGGTCACGTCCAGGGTAACCGAATCCATGGCCGCAAAAGATGGGAACTGCATGGCGCCGAAATCCGCGCCGCTGAATGCCGCGGTTGAATACTGTATCGCCGCCGCGACCGTGTCCGGATTCGTGATTGCGCCCATGAGGAATGGACCCCCTGCCGTCTCCTGGTATAAATGATAGATCGTGCTGTCGGGTGCCATCTGCAGCCCGTAGCTTTGCGCGACGGCCTGGGGAAGCACATCCTGGAGGGTAACGAGAGAACTGAACGCATCCGCCTGCCACACCACCGGTGGAATACCGGCTTCACCATGGCGGGAGATGTAAAGGTATCTTCCGGTGTTGCTCCACTCGGTGTCGTATATGGCCTCGCCGGAAACATTCGTCGGCACCGCGGTGTTGACGATCGTCTGGGCAAATGAAAGCGCGCCGTTGACCACGTTCAGCCTCACGATCTCGATGTCGCGGGAAGCTTCCTGCGTGGACACCGCCATCAGCCCGGACGACTCGTGCCAGGCAAAGTTGTTGGCTACCTGAATGAGTCCGACGCCTGATATCGTTGTCGTTGCGGGGGCGGCGTTTGCGCTGAACAGGGTCACGTGATAATCCGGAGTGCCCTGGGCGTGCGTGACGAGAAAGAAGTCGTCGTTGTTGTCGTGCATGATCGTGACCATCGCCTCCGAGACGTTCGCAAGACCAGGGACGGCGGTGTTGGAGGCCACCACCTCACCCAACGGAGGGGAAAGCGGGGCCGCGTTGCCCGGGCGTGTCATGTCCACCGTCCAGTAGGTTACGGTTCCCGGCGTGGTGCCGTCAGCGGTGTTGACAAAAACAAAGTACCGGTCGGTCTGACCCGGTTCCCGCGCGATGGCCACCGGCTGGTTGCCGTTGGGATTGCCATTCAACCCCGTCCCGCCGAACATCACCTGGTGGGAGGCGTCGTAGATGTTCTGGCCATCTGTATAGAACAGGAGATTCCCGTTGAGGGGATCGGTCGCTACGGCCGTTCCACCCGGGACGGTCGTCGCGCTATTGTTGACAAGAGAAGCCGTGTTATCGGTCCGGTTGAAGCGGATGCCCGCGCCGGTGTTCCCGAAATACCAGTTATGGGCGCGATAGTCCTGCGCCGACGCCGGAATGGCGACGACAACCAGGGACCAGACGATCAATGAACGGAAAATCAGTGGTAATTTTTTATGCATGCGAATATTCTTCACGGTCCAACTTAACCCGGTCTGCACTTCTATTCAAACGTAAAACGCCCGGCATCCTCTAAAGTATACAATTTGGTGTAAAAATACCGTTATTAAGCACATGGCACGGTATCGGGACGAACGGGCACGATTTATATACTGCCAACAGCATTTTCTATTTTTAGGAGATACCATTAATTTGCCCGGATTATAGACAGCTTACCCCTCGGTTGATGGACAGACATTCAAGTCGGCAGAACGCGTTTTCGGAAAGTCCTGTAAAAGAGTGGGCCTGCTCCGCCGCGGTCGTGCTCGTATCCGCATTGCTACTTTTTTCCGCCAACCCGGCAATGGGTCAGGACCCACAATATTCCCAGTTCTACGCCGCCCCCCTTTATCTGAACCCTGCCTTTGCGGGCTCGACAGGGCAGGCGCGCGCGGGGCTGAACTACCGCAACCAGTGGCCCGCCATCGACGCGAACTTCACGACGATGTCGGCGTACTTCGATTACTTCATCGCCGACAAGCGAAGTGGTGTCGGGCTTCTCCTCACCAACGACCGCGAAGGGCTCGCCGGCCTGCGCTCGGTCAGCGTCGCGGCCCAGTACTCCTACGAGTTGGAGATCACCAAGCACCTCGGCTTCCGTCCGGGATTCCAGGTTGGATATTTCAACAGGGACATCAACTTCGACAAGCTGACTTTCGGCGACCAGTTCGATCCCCTGACGGGAGAAGTGATCAACCCGGCCACCGCGGAACAGTTTGCCGGCCAGGGCGCGAAGGGTTTTGTCGACCTGGCAGCCGGCGGCGTATTCTTCACCAAGGTGGCATGGCTCGGATTTTCGGCCCACCACCTCAACATGCCGAATCAGTCCCTCATCGGGGAGGAGGCGCGGTTGCCCATCAAGTATTCCATCCACGGAGGCTTCAAGTACTATATGAAGTCGGGCGTGGTCGGCAGCGGCGTCTACGCGAGAAATTCCGAACGAAGTATCGCCCCGGCGTTCCAGTACCGGCACCAGGGCCAGTTCGACCAGATGGACCTCGGCGTCTACTTCACCTTCGAACCCCTGGTACTCGGCACCTGGTACCGCGGCGTGCCTTTCAAGAATGTCGACGGCTTTGTCAACAACGAATCCATTGTCCTGCTTCTCGGCTTCGTCAAGCTCGGCGCGCAGGACGCCATCAATATCGGCTACAGCTTCGACTACACCATCTCCAGGCTCGGTCCGGGAAGCGGTGGCGCGCACGAGTTCAGCCTGGTGTACACCTGGCCCATGAGAAATCCGCGCAAGCCCGATCCGGATAAGTTGATGATCCCCTGTCCCGACTTTTAGCCGCTGGTAACAGCTAAGAGCTAAGAGCTAAGAGCTAACAGCCAAGAGCTAACAGCTAAGAGCCAAGAGCTAAGAGCTAAGAGCCGAGAGCTAAGAGCTAACAGCCAATGACCAACAGCCAACATCTGTAAACTAACCCTCGTTTGGAATTGAAACTTTTTTTAACGTTTCGGCGTAATAGTTTGTCATTGTGAAAACTTTGTCGTTTAACTTTGTATTCGTAACCAACAAAATGGATGTCTCTTTCTAGGTTAACTAAAACTCTAAAAAGAAATTGAAAACAAACTTCACCCATTTGTCGGCAGCCAAGGCTGCTCATCCCGCCGCCGGAACCTTTAGGTTCTTCCTTAGCGCCTGTATGGTGACCAGGCGACCGCGACCCGCGAGGTGCCCCCGCATTTGATATCCCTAGCGTCTTGTTAGAACAACAGTATGAGATCCAGGATGTCATACTGGTAATGCCTATTGGCATGATTTGTTATTAACACAACATCCACTTTTTACTTGAAGCATCACATTGGAAATCAAAGATATTATTGTCAGACTGGCTACGTCTGACGACACGCACTACGCTGACGCCATCACTACGGAGATGGAAGAATCAGCCAAGGCCCGCGGCACCGGAATTGCCAAGCGCTCTCCTGAATACATCGTACGAAAGATGCAGGAGGGCAAAGCCGTCATCGCCGTTACCCGCGACAACACCTGGGTAGGTTTCTGTTACATCGAGGCCTGGGAGCACGAAAAGTACGTCGCGAATTCAGGATTGATCGTCGCCCCGCCCTTCCGCAAGACGGGCGTGGCCACGGAGATCAAAAGCAGGATCTTCAACCTCTCCCGGGAGATGTATCCGGCGGCCAAGATCTTTGGCCTCACCACCGGCCTTGCTGTCATGAAGATAAACTCCGACCTCGGCTACGAGCCGGTGACCTATTCCGAACTTACCACCGACGAGGAGTTCTGGAAGGGCTGTCGGAGCTGCGTCAACTACGACATCCTTATGAGCAAAGGCCGGAAGAACTGTATCTGCACCGCCATGCTCTTCGATCCCGTGGAAGCCGCGGCGAAATTGAACATGCCGTTGCCCCCGGTCCGGAAGGAAACCGTGGTCACCGCCGACGGAAGCCTGGCCCATCACCGGCACAGAACATTCAAGGGCAACCTCAGGCTCTACGAGCGCTGGGTGCGTTTCAAACAATCCGTGCTGCTCAAAGGCTTCAGGAAGAAGGACGAGAAAAAAGACAACAATGGCGGCGCGAGCCCGCAAACGAGAAAGTCTATCCTCAGCTTCTTTTTTTTCTGGTGATTTCGGCGGTTATCATACCGGCGTTTCACAGATCATGATCGATGTTTTAATTTTAACCAACTGCTGTCCGGTAAAAATTGGAATTTTACATATAAACTTTGTTCGTAGACCAGGATCGGCGATTTGGGTTGAGTTTGGAAAAAGCAACCCCCCGTTCGCGCTTGAGTCTTACAGTCCCTGCAGATTTGACGCATATTTTTATCTTCGGCCTGGAAGGGGCATGCGCGGATCAAAATCAGCGGCAAATCTGTAGGGACGGGGCCCCGCGGCCCTGGAGCGGGCTATGAAACGGGCTTGTGGATGGCAAGATGGACGATGACAAATAAAGTTGACACGTCACGCGAGACTTTCCCGGACAACAATGATTTTAAATAACGGAATCCCCGTTAGGGGAATGATTTTGCAATGAAGAAGAAAGTGGTTTTGGCTTTTAGTGGCGGACTCGACACGTCGTACTGCGCGAAATACCTCAGCGAAGACATGGGGTATGACGTCCATACGCTGACCGTGAATACCGGCGGCTTCGACGACGAGGAACTCAAGACAATCGGAACGCGCGCCCAAAATCTTGGCGTGGCTTCTCATTCCGTCGCGGATGAAACCAGGAACTACTACGAGAAGGTGATCCGCTTTCTCATATACGGCAATGTGCTGAAGAACAACACCTACCCGCTCAGCGTGAGCGCGGAACGGATGTCTCAGGCCCTGGCTACCGCCGAATATGCGCGCAAGATCAACGCCGACGCCGTCGCACACGGCAGTACCGGCGCAGGCAACGACCAGGTACGCTTCGACATGATCCTGAACATCCTCCTTCCCGCCGTCGAGATCATTACACCCATCCGGGATTTGAAACGCTCGCGCGAGGAGGAAATCGAATACCTCAGGTCGAAGGGCGTCGGGATGAATTTCGAGAAAGCGATGTACTCCATCAACAAAGGGATCTGGGGAACGTCCGTGGGCGGGAAAGAGACGTTGAAGTCCATGGGCACGCTTCCCGAGGAGGCATGGCCAACACCCGTGTCAAAGAATGGCAGTGAGACCGTACGCGTGTTTTTCGACAAAGGAGAACTGATCAGGGTGAACGACACCACATTCGGCCACCCGACGGAAGCCATTCAACACCTGCAGGCGATCGCGGGACCCTATGGCATCGGCAGGGACATCCATGTGGGCGATACCATCATCGGCATCAAGGGGCGGGTCGGCTTTGAAGCTGCCGCGCCCATGGTCATCATTAAAGCACACCATGCACTCGAGAAGCATGTGCTCACCAAGTGGCAACTCAGTTGGAAGGACCAACTCGCCCAGTTTTACGGCAACTGGCTGCACGAAGGCCAGTACCTCGACCCGGTCATGCGGGACATCGAAGCCTTCCTCACCCATGCGCAGCAACACGTGACCGGCGAGGTTCATGTCGAACTGCATCCATATCGTTTCCAGGTGTTGGGCATCGAGTCAAAGTATGACCTGATGTCGTCGAAGTTTGGGAAATACGGCGAGATGAACCTGGGCTGGACGGGCGACGACGTGAAGGGTTTCTCGAAGATATTCGGAAATCAGACGATGATCTACGAACAAGTGAGGAAGAGCTGAAGAGCAGAGAGCAGAGAGCTAAGAGCTAAGAGCAGAGAGCTGAGAGCAGAGAGCAGAGAGCTAAGAGCTGAGAGCAGAGAGCTAAGAGCTGAGAGCAGAGAGCAGAATACAACTTTACGAACTTATCAACCTAGAATGATTAAAGCGGGAATTATGGGTGGTGCGGGATACACGGGCGGAGAGATGATCCGCCTGCTGGTCGGGCATCCTGGCGTACAACTCACTTTTGTTCACAGTCGCAGCAACGCCGGCAATTCGTTGCACGCCGTGCATCCGGACCTCATCGGGGAAACGGATCTCGCATTTACCGACGGCATCGATCAGGATGTGGATGTGCTCTTCCTTTGTCTCGGCCACGGCGAAAGCCGGAAATTCCTGGAGGCGAACGAGATCGATACCCGCATCAAAGTTATCGACCTGAGCCATGACTTCCGCGGTGGGGATTCCGTGAAGGGACGCGAATTCATTTACGGCTTGCCCGAACTGAACCGGGAAAATATCGTTGGCGCGAAGAACATCGCCAATCCGGGATGTTTCGCGTCGACGATCCAACTCGGGCTGCTCCCGCTGGCAGACGCGGGCCTGCTTGGCGAAGTGTATGCGACCGGCATCACGGGTTCCACCGGCGCGGGACAGAAGCTCCAGCAAACGTCACACTTCAGTTGGCGGGTGAACAATGTCTCCGCCTACAAGACGCTCACGCATCAACACCTGAAGGAGATCACCATGGTGTTGCGACAGTTGCAGCCGTCGTTTACCGGCGCCTTGCATTTTATCCCCTGGCGCGGCGATTTTCCGCGCGGAATTTTCGTGAGTTCAATGGTCTCGGTGGATCGTTCTCTGGAGGAAATCCGAAAAATATACAAGGCCTTCTACGCCGGCGCGGCATTCACGTTCGTGGCCGACGGTGCCGTGGACCTTAAGCAAGTGGTGAACACGAACAAATGCATCATCGGATTGGAGAAGGAAGGCGACAAGCTCGTCGTGCATTCCATGCTGGATAATTTACTGAAAGGGGCATCGGGTCAGGCGGTGCAGAATATGAATTTGATGTTTGGACTGGATGAGAAGGCGGGCCTGGCGCTGAAAGGAACGGTGCATTGAGCGGAGAGCGGAGAGCGGAGAGCAAAGAGCAGAGAGCAAAGAGCAGAGAGCGGAGAGCGGAGAGCAAAGAGCAGAGAGCAAAGAGCAGAGAGCGGAGAGCGGAGAGCAAAGAGCAGAGAGCAAAGAGCGGAGAGCAGAGAGCAAAGAGCAGAGAGCAAAGGGCAAAGAGCAGAGAGTTAAGAGCAAAGAACATGAACCTATTTGACGTATACCCATTATTCGATGTAAACCTGGTAAGAGGCGAGGGTGTGTGGGTGTGGGACGACCGGGGGGAAAAGTATCTTGACCTCTATGGTGGCCATGCGGTGATTTCCATAGGGCATTCTCATCCCCACTATGTTGAGCGCCTGCATGCACAGCTCCGGAAGATCTCGTTCTATTCAAACAGTGTTCACAACGAATTGCAGGAGGCTCTTGCTGAAAAACTCGGCACGGTCTCGGGGTATCCGGATTACCAGTTGTTTCTATGCAATTCCGGCGCTGAAGCGAACGAGAATGCGCTCAAGCTTGCTTCCTTCATCACGGGGCGGAAGAAGGTTATCGCATTCCGGAATGCCTTCCACGGCAGGACATCAGGCGCGGTGGCGGCGACCGACAACCCCAGGATCATTTCTCCCTTCAACGCCAGTCACGACGTTGAGTTTTTGCCGTTGAATGACGAAAGCGCAATTTCCGGGGCGCTCGATGATAACGTGGCCGCGGTAATCATTGAAGGGATCCAGGGCGTGGCGGGAATCCGGATGCCCGATGATGCGTTCCTGCAGTTTCTGCAGCGAAGGTGTGATGCCAATGGGTCGATGCTCATCCTGGATGAGATCCAGTCGGGGTATGGCCGCACGGGACAATTTTTTGCGCATCAACATGCTGGCATCCGCCCGCATCTGATCACCACAGCGAAAGGGATGGCGAACGGCTTCCCGATCGGGGGTGTGCTGATCCATCCCGACATTCGCGGCTGGCATGGAATGCTGGGAACAACTTTTGGTGGAAACTATCTGGCGTCAGCGGCGGGCATGGCGGTGCTGGAAGTCATTGAGCAGGAGCAGCTCATCGCGAATGCGCGCACGATCGGAAACTACTGGTTGCACGCGTTGAAGGATCTGCCGCACACGACCGGCGTCCGGGGCAGGGGATTGATGATCGGCATCGATTTAGAGGAATCAAAAAAGTCGGTGAGAAACAATTTGCTTTTCAAACACCATATCTTTACCGGTGAAGCCAGGCCCAATACCATCAGGCTTTTGCCGTCCCTCACCATCGCAAGCGGGGAAGCAGATCTTTTCATCGAAGCACTGAAGCAGGAACTGTCATGAAGCATTTTATTTCGGTAGACGACGCCCACGACATCAACGAGCTGATTCAAAAGGCGCTGGATTACAAAGCTGACCCGTTCCGCGACCGCGAACTTGGACGCGACAAGCGGATCGGTTTGCTGTTTCTCAACCCGAGCATGCGCACCCGCATCAGTACACAGATCGCCGCGGCAAACCTCGGCATGGAGGCCATCGTCTTCAACGTGGGGCAGGAGGGTTGGACCCTCGAGTTTGAAGACGAAGCGATCATGAGCGGAAGCACGGTAGAGCACGTGAAAGACGCCGCACCCGTGCTGGGAAAGTATTTCGATGTACTCGGCATCCGCACATTCCCCACGCTCAAGAACAAGGACGACGATTACAGTGAACTGTTCATCAAACAGTTTGTCAGGTATGCGGGCGTACCCGTCCTCAGCCTCGAGAGCGCAACCCTGCACCCGCTGCAAAGCCTGACCGATCTTATCACGATCCGGGAAATGTTCAAGGGCAACCGGGTTCCGAAAATTACGCTGACCTGGGCGCCACACGTAAAAGCGCTGCCCCAATGCGTGGCCAACAGTTTTTCCCAGTGGGTGAACGCCTGGGGGCGCGCGGAGTTTGTCATCGCGCATCCCGAAGACTACGAACTCGACCCGGCCTTCACCCGGGGCGCAGCCATCACCCACGACCAGGAGTATGCCCTCAAAGACGCCGACTTTGTTTACGTGAAGAACTGGAGCACCTATCGCGACTACGGACGGATCTACTGCAACGATCCGGATTGGATGTTGACGACCGACAAACTCAACCTCACCAACCATGCGAAGGTAATGCATTGTCTTCCGGTTCGCAGGAACGTGGAACTTAGCGATGAAGTGCTCGACGGTTTCAGCAGCATCGTCACGCTGCAGGCATCAAACCGCGTGTGGGCGGCGCAAGCCGTTCTCTCAGAATTGCTTTCGAACGCATAATCATATCTGCACCGAACCATGAACAGACTTTTCATTATCAAGATCGGAGGTAACGTGCTCGACGACGCAGCGACGCTTGACCGGTTTCTTCTGGATTTCAGTTCCATCAAGGAACCCAAAGTGCTGGTGCACGGTGGCGGAAAGATCGCGACGAAGATCGGCAACCAGCTCGGCATCGAGTCGAACTACCTCCGCGGGCGGCGCATCACCGACGCGGACACGCTCGATCTGGTCACGATGGTCTATGGCGGACTGGTCAATAAGCAGATCGTGGCATCGCTTCAGCAAGCCGGGTGCAATGCCCTGGGCGTGACAGGTGCTGATGGTAACCTTGTCCGTGCTACCAGGAGACCTGTGAAGGACATTGACTACGGTTATGTCGGTGATATTCGCACGGAAAGTGTCAACACCTCGCTGCTGTACTTTCTGCTGAAACAGAATACGGTGCCCGTATTTGCGCCGCTCACCCACGCCGACGGAAACATGCTCAATACCAACGCCGACACCATCGCGTCGGTACTTGCCGTCGCCATGAGCAAACACTTCGACGTACGCCTGATCTTCTGTTTCGAGAAGAAAGGCGTGTTGGAAGATGTCAACAACCACGAGTCGGTAATCCATCACCTCCCCAAAAAAATGTACGAAGACCTGTTGGAGCGCGATGTTTTTGTGGAGGGAATTCTGCCCAAGCTGGAAAACGCGTACGCGGCCATTCACGCCGGCGTAAAGGAAGTCCTGATCGGTGACGCGCGCGACCTGTCGAAGAACACGGGGCAGGAAACGGAGGGAACCCTTATCACCCTCTAACGCATGGACCTTCGCCTCGACGAAATCGCCCTGAACCTCCTTGAGCAACTCATCGCCGTACCTTCCTTCAGCCGCGAAGAAGATAAGACGGCAACGGTGCTCGAAGGATTTTTCAGTCAGCACGGCGTGGTGGCCGAGCGTCGCGGCAATAACGTTTGGGCGCGCAACAAGTTCTTTCTCGCGGATCGTCCGACGATCCTGTTGAATTCCCATCACGACACGGTTAAACCCAACGCGGGTTACAGCCGGGATCCGTTCAAGGCCGAGATACACGAGGGCCGGTTGTTCGGGCTCGGGAGCAATGATGCCGGTGGGCCGCTGGTTTCGCTGATCGCGGCATTTTTGCATTTCTATCACCACCAGAACCTGCGATACAACCTTGTCATCGCGGCCACCGCGGAAGAAGAGGTTTCCGGTACGGAGGGAATCGAAAGCATCCTGCCCTTCCTGCCCCACATCGAATTTGCCATTGTAGGCGAACCGACCCTTTGCCAGATGGCCGTCGCCGAAAAAGGACTCATGGTGCTCGACTGCGTCGCACACGGCAAATCAGGTCATGCCGCGCGCGAGGAAGGGGTGAATGCCATCTACCAGGCTTTGGATGACATTGAATGGTTTCGCAATTTCCGGTTTCTGAAAACATCCCCTACGCTCGGCGACGTGAAGATGACGGTAACCATCGTCAATGCCGGAAAGCAACACAACGTACTGCCGTCGGAGTGCGCCTTTACCGTGGATGTGCGGGTGACGGATGCGTACACCCTGGAGGAGGTCCTTGAAACCGTGAGGAACCATGTGAAATGTGACGTGCGGCCGCGGTCGATGCGGATGAAGCCTTCCGGCATCGGCGAGGGCCATGTGTTGGTAGCGGCCGCAAAGAAGCTTAACATTCCACAGTACGGGTCGCCGACGACATCCGATCAGGCGCTGATTCCGGCGCCATCCGTAAAGATCGGCCCCGGCGATTCGGCACGGTCGCATACCGCCGACGAATTCATTTATATTTCCGAGATAGTCAAGGGCGTCGATACGTATATTGCTTTATTGGATGAAGTGATGCGATAGCCTTTGAGAGAAACCGTAACAAGCGCGTCAACATGAAATTGTGGCAAAAGGACAAAGTCGCCCGCGGAGAGGTCGACAAATTCACGACCGGGAATGACCGCCAGATGGATCTCTATCTTGCGCCGTTCGACGTGATCGGCTCGCTCGCGCACATCCGAATGCTGCAATCCATCGGGCTGCTTACCACCGGGGAGCACGAGACCCTGGCCGCCGCCTTGAAAGGCATCTACACGCGGATCACGGAAGGTTCTTTCGGCCTGCCCGGGGATGCGGAAGATATCCACTCCTTCGTGGAGGCTGAATTGACGCGGACCCTTGGCGATGTTGGCAAGAAGATCCACAGCGGACGGTCGCGCAACGATCAGGTGCTCGTGGATATCAGATTGTTTCTCCGCCATGAGATCGAATCGATTGTCATGGACGTTCACCGTCTTTTCGACCTTCTCATTCAGTTGAGCAATCGCCATAAGGAAGATCTCCTTCCCGGCTACACGCACTTTCAATTGGCGATGCCGTCATCATTCGGGCTGTGGTTTGGCGCTTACGCCGAATCGCTCGTTGACGACCTGATCACCATCGAGGCAGCGTACCGGGTTGTCAACAAAAATCCGCTGGGGTCGGCGGCGGGGTACGGTTCTTCTTTCCCCCTCAACCGCAGGTTGACCACCGAACTCCTGGGCTTTGACGATCTCAACTACAACGTGGTCTATGCGCAAATGGGCAGGGGAAAGACCGAGCGCATTGTGGCATCGGCATTGTCGAACATCGCTGCCACGCTGGCCAGGCTTTCGATGGACGCGTGCCTGTTCCTCAATCAAAACTTCGGTTTTATCTCGTTTCCGGACGAGCTCACCACGGGATCGAGCATTATGCCGCATAAAAAGAATCCCGATGTCTTTGAGTTGATACGTGCGCGGTGCAACCAACTCATCGCCTTGCCATCGACCATTGCCATGGTGACGACCAATCTCCCTTCCGGATACCACCGGGATCTTCAAATGCTGAAGACCCAGCTGTTTCCGGCGATCGGCGACCTGAAGGACTGCCTGGAAATGACGCACCTGATGCTGTCGAACATCACCGTAAAGAGCGATATCCTTAACGACGAGAAGTACAAGTACCTTTTTAGTGTCGAGGAAGTGAATAAGCTTGTCTTGTCAGGCATGCCGTTTCGGGATGCGTACCGCAAGGTGGGCCTCGACATTGAATCGGGGAGTTTCAATCCCGACCGTACCATCCATCACGTTCACGAGGGGAGCATTGGCAACCTTAGTCTGTCAGAGATCCGTTCCGCCTTCAGTGCGGTGGTGGCGTCGTTCAGGTTTGAGAAGACACAACAGGCAGTAGCGCACCTTTTTCGCGAATAAACGGATCTCGCTCCGGTTGTCATCGGATCGTTGTGCGAGTGATCCCACAATGAAATGGTGTATATTAGGCGGCAGCACTGCGCATATGGGAAAGGAGATACATGTGGCTATGTGGGGCAATAGCCTGGCCCTCACGATTTTTTTGTGCTGTTTGTCATTCATTTCCCGCGCACAGGCTAACCTGCTCCCACGCCACACACCGGATCGGTCCTGGTTCCTTCTGGTAGCGCCCAACCTGTCACATTCCCGCATGCCCCCTGGCTATGGAATTACGTATCCCGGTCCGCCCACGTATGTCGACCTTGAGCTGCGTGAGCCGCTCCTGTTTGCCGTCAGAATTGAAGCGGGTCGCCAAAGGCCCCTGGCCGGGAATTGGAGCATCAAAAAGGCGATAGGATTCTCAACCTACAGTTTCATTCAGTATCTCGACTATGACCGCGAAGCCTCAACCGGTACGGCGCTTAGCGACCGGTACGATCATACCTACGTTTACGGAACGATCGCGGCAGGCAGAATTTTTACCAAAGCGCAGTTTCGAATTGTTCCCTTTATTGGCGTGACCGTAAACCGACTGATCCGGGCTGCGTTCACACACACGAATCAATCAAGGACCTTTCAACTGAATTACACGCAGAAGTATAAGCCCTGGTCTATTGGTTGGGAGTTGGGTATACAGGTGGAATATCGGCTCAACGAACGCACTTTGATTGGCCTGAGGCCATCCGTCAATAAAATCCAACGAAAATACGAGACCGAAATCGGCGACCGCGTTCTGTATTCTTACGGCCTCGGGTTGGTGGTGTTGAGGAATATGAGTCGATAACTGATTTCAGCGATTGAAGGCATTTAAAGTTAAGGGGCGCTCGCTCCTCAAATCGCGCGTAGCCGCCGCAGGCACCACCAGCGGTTTTAAGTCCTTAAGGCCGGTTTGTCTGCCGGCATGATAATTTCTTCCGTCTGATAGCGGCCTTTTTAACCAAAGCCGCTGCAGCTATGAAAACGACGTCCAAAAATAGAAACACCGCGCCAAGGAAGCGCGCCGCGTTTCCCGAACAACAGGTGGGTTTCCCTGAACGGAACGACGCATCCATTCCCGTAGAGGATATGGAGCGCGTTCATGTCGATCTGGAGACCCTCAACCTTTCCAGAAAAAGTGGAAAGGAAGTTACCCGCGACGAAACCAAACCCTGATATCCGGTTGTTGGCCGGCGCGCTTTGCGTCGGCCAATGACTAGACACCTTCCTCCCGGAACGCCCGTTCCATCATCCCACGGTCAAATTCCTTTTCGTTGTTGGCCAGCCAAATGGTAGCTGCTCCGTTGCCGATAAAGTTGGTGATCGCCCGCGCTTCGGACATGAACCGGTCCACGCCAAGCAGGAGCGCGAGCCCTTCAAGCGGTATGATCTTCACGGCGGCGAGCGTAGAGGCCAGCACCACAAAACCGCTACCGGTTACTCCCGCCGCTCCCTTCGATGTCACGAAAAGGATGCCGATGATGCTGGCCGTTTGCGCCAGCGTGAGTTCAATGTTGAAGGCCTGGGCCAGAAAAATAACGGCCATTGACAAGTAGATGGTCGTGCCATCGAGGTTGAACGAATAGCCGGCAGGGACGACCAGGCCGACCACCGGCTTTGAACAGCCCATGCGTTCGAGTTTCTCCATCAACGATGGCAAGCCCGCCTCAGAAGACGACGTCCCCAATACGATGAGCAGCTCCCTGCGGATGTATTTGAGGAATTTCCACAGGCTTACCGCGTAGTATTTAAGGATGAAATGAAGGGCAACGAAGATGAACACGGCCATCGTCGCGTAGACGCTCACCATGAGTTTCGCCAGGGGCAGGAGTGAATCAATGCCGTAGCGTCCGATGGTATAAGCCATGCCGCCGAATGCGCCGACCGGGGCGAACAACATCACCAGGTGCAGGGCTTTGAACACGTAGAAGGAAATCTTTCGCAGGAACGTGATGATGATGCCGGCGTACGGAAGACGGGGTAGCAGCGTGCCGAAGAGAATTGAGAACAAGAGTACCTGGATCGTAATGTTGCCCCTGATAAATTCCCACCAACTGAAGTCCTCCGCCTGTCGGCCGAAACCGGAAACGGTGTCGTCGGTCTCTGACGGCGGCACGATGCCGGTGCCGGGCTGGATGATGTAGGCAACCACAATTCCGGCAAGGAGTGCAAAAGTGGTTACCACTTCGAAATACAGAATTGCCTTGCCGCCCACCCTGCCGACTTTCTTGAGGCTGTTCATGCCACTGATGCCCAGCGTAATCGTGAGGAAAATGATCGGATTGATGAACAGCTTGACCACCTGGATGAACCCGGTGCCCAGGACTTGCATCGCGATACCCCGGTCGGGAAAGAAATGGCCGAGCAAGGCCCCGGCGGTGATCGCCGTCAGCACCCAAAAGGTAAGGTTGAAGAAGATCTTTTTCACGGCGCCGTTGTCATCTGGTACTGCGCACCTTTCGGAGGGGTTCCAGCAGGTACATCAGGCCATTGATCTTGATTTCATATACGGTGGCCAGTTGCATGCCGAGCTTTCCCGGCGGAAAGCCCTTTTTCGAAAACCACTCCAGGTAGTGAACGGGAAGGTCGCACAGGACCACGCCCTTGTATTTCCCGAACGGCATTTTCATGCTAACCAATTCGGGTAACAATGCCCTCGCGTTGTGTTCATCCATAGAATGGAAATCTAGCAAAAAATCCGAAAGGGCGACGCTTTGAGCGCCTTCAACCGTGAACCGCGGACCGCGGACGGTCCGGGAGGCTTCCGCCCGTTGGAAAAATGTCTCGCTGGTGTAAAAAACCGTCAATTCCCGCCCGGAGTTGCGTTACTTGTCCTTAAATCTTACTGGCATGAAGCTACTCTTATACATGTTTGCCCTTCTGGTTGTGCTGGAGTCTGCGGCCCAGGAGCGCCTCACGGTCGAAAAGATCATGCAGGACCCAAAGTGGATCGGCGCGTCGCCGGACAACCTGCACTGGTCGCCTGACGCTAAAACGCTCTATTTTCTGTGGAACCCGGAAAATGCCACCGATGATTCCCTCTACGCGATCACCGTCAGGAATACGACACCGGCCAAAGTAAAGAAGGCAGACCGTAAGCACGTTCCGCCCGGAGATGTCGTTTTCAGCCGCGCCGGCGACAAGGTCATCTTCGAAAAATTCGGCGATATCTTTTATCAGGACCTGTCGTCGGGCAAAACGCTCCAGGTCACCAACACGACCACGTTCGAATATGCACCCCAGTTCTCAGCCGACGAAGCAAGGGTGTTTTACACCAGCGCTCAAAACCTTTACAGTTGGGATGTCGGGACCGGTATCGTGAGGCAGTGGACTGATTTCCGCAAGGAGAAGGAGCCGGGGGAGGAGAAGCTTTCATCACGGGAGAAATGGCTGAGGGACGACCAGCTCGCTTTGTTTGATGTGCTGCGTCAACGGAAAATGGAAGACGAGGAGCAGGAACGAATCCGCGAAAGCGAGAACCCCAGGCGCCCGAAGGAGATCTACCTGGACGACAAGAACGTCGCGATGGTGGACATCAGCCCCAGCGAAAAGTACATCACCTTCCGCCTGACCAGGAACAGCCGGGGTAAACGGACCATCGTCCCGAGTTACGTAACCGAGTCGGGGTACACGGAAGACCTCAACGCCAGGCCGAAAGTCGGCAGTCCCGCCCCGAAACACGAGTTTCACCTCTACGATGTGGAACACGATACCGTTGTGGCCCTGACCCTGGACGCCCTGCCCGGCATTACCGACAAGATCACTTTTACCGGTGAAGACGACGACGACCGGAAAAAGGAGGAAGAACGCGCGGTGAGCTTTTTTCAGGTGAGTTGGTCGCCAGACGGAAGTTATGCGGTAGTTGTGGTACGCGCGTATGACAACAAGGACCGGTGGATCGCCTTGCTCGATCCGCGTGCGCGGAAATTGAAACCCCTCCATCGCCTGCACGACGACGCGTGGGTCAGTTACAGCACGGGATGGTCGTACAGCAACCCCCAGTCCACCTGGATCGACAACCGGCGGATCTGGTTCCTTTCCGAAGAAACGGGCTACCAGCACCTTTACGTGATGGACGTCGTTTCAGGCGAAAAGAAGGCCCTGACGCAGGGCAACTACGAAGTGCAAAGGGCTACCCTGCCCCGCAGCAAGAAGTATTTTTATCTCATCACGAATGAGGTGCATCCGGGGGAAAAGCAGCTTTACCGGCTGCCCGTTGCCGGCGGGAAGGCCGTACGGCTCACCACCATGACCGGTGCTTACGAAGCGGAACTCTCTCCGGACGAGAAATATATCGCATTGCGCTATTCGTACGCGAACAAACCCTGGGAATTGTATCTCATGGAGAACAAGCCCGGCGCGACAGCGCAGCAGATCACGCATTCCCTGAGCGAAGCGTTCCGGGCTTACCCCTGGCGCGACCCCGAGGTGGTGACCTTCAAGGCGCGGGACAACGCGACCCTGTATGCGCGGCTTTATAAACCGCAGCGTGCCAATGGCGCGGCCGTTGTGTTTGTCCATGGAGCGGGATACCTCCAAAATGCGCACAAGTGGTGGAGTTCCTATTTCCGTGAATACATGTTTCACAACCTTCTCGCCGACAAAGGCTACACGGTACTCGATATCGATTATCGCGCCAGCGCAGGATACGGACGCGACTGGCGGACGGCCATCTATCAGTTCATGGGTGGAAAGGATCTTGAAGACAACGTCGACGGCGCGAAATATCTCGTCGACGTGCATGGCATCGACCCGGAAAGGATAGGGATCTACGGAGGGTCATACGGCGGCTTTATCACACTCATGGCGCTGTTCACCACACCGGATGTGTTTGCCGCCGGCGCCGCGTTGCGACCGGTGACGGACTGGGCGCACTACAACCATGGTTACACGGCCAACATCCTCAACGTTCCGTACATGGACAGCCTGGCGTATGCGAAGAGTTCGCCGATCTATTATGCGGAGGGGCTGAAAAACCCGCTGCTCATTTGTCATGGGATGGTGGACACCAACGTGCATTTTCAGGATGTCGTCAGGCTCGCACAACGCCTCATTGAACTGGGAAAAGAAGACTGGGAAGTTGCTATGTACCCGGTCGAAAGTCACGGCTTTGTGGAGCCCAGCAGTTGGACGGATGAGTATAAGCGTATTCTGAAGCTTTTCGAAACGCACCTCACGAAGGAGGCGCCTCCCGTAGAGAAATGACACGCTATTCGTTTTTGTAGCCGGGCACGTTCAGCCCGAGGACGATATCGCGTCGTACCACCTGGAGGCAGTCGCCGGTGTGCGCGGGCTTGATAATTCCTTTTCCACCTCGCCGTTGCTGATCGCGGCGGTCGCGGTCCGTGAGGATTGGGTCATCGTCAAAAAGGTACTCATCGATCCAGTAAGGCTGGTATCCGGGTTCTTTTATTACCGGATGGATATGCTCGGGATTTTCCCGCCCGGGGTAGGCGCCCGGACGAAGGGTGTAAAACGTGTATTGCCCATCCTGGCCGGTCTTTATCCAGCCGCGGATGTAGCCATGCCTGCGCGCCCAGCCGGTTTCATTTCCCCGCGTGGGGTACACGCCGGTTTGGTCGGTATGGTAAATGTAAAGGATCACGCCAGATGCTGGCGTTGTCCCATCGCGGTGATAAATAGTCCCGGTAACTTTCAACTTCGGGCCCGGCTCGCCGAAATCGGGTAACGTGTCGACTGGCGACAACCGTTTGTTGCCATATTCAAAGACCGCCTCGCAGCCTTCGCACGGACCACCCACGGCCTTTTCCTGGCGCTCTTTCAGTTGGGAACAGGCAATGAAGGGCAACAAAACGCCCAGACAGAACATGCGGCTTTTCATCGGCTTCCTTTTAACAGAGATACGATTTTGAAGCCAATTCGTTGGGTCTTGCGGCGGGAAAAGAAACTATATTTCGACGCGATTTGTAACGCTTAGAGAATTATGGAACCCAATACGATCCTGTTGATCATCCTGGCTGTCGTTGTGGTTGGCTACATTTTTGAGCAAGTACTCGAGTACCTCAACCTGAGGGCACAGCGGGATGATATTCCCGATGAGGTGTCTGGATTTTACGACCGCGCCCGTTACATGAAGTCGCTCGATTATCACCGCGAGGGGACGAAGTTTTCCTTCATTACATCGGCGTTTGGATTCGCCCTGTCGGTTGGCATGCTCGTAAGCGGCGGTTTTGGATGGGTCGATGACCAGCTTTCCGGCGTTGTTGACAATGAGATCCTGCGCGCGCTCGCGTTCTTTGGGATCCTTGCGCTGGCCTCGGACCTGCTAACGATGCCCTTCCAGCTCTACTCGGTCTTTACCATCGAGGAGAAATACGGCTTTAACAAGACGACGCCCAGGACCTTTGTCGCAGACAAGCTCAAGGGGTACCTGCTGGGTGCGTTGATCGGCGGCCCGCTCCTGGTCCTGTTGATTTTTCTGGTCACCACCATCGGACCCGGCTTCTGGATCTGGTTCGGGATGGTCGCGGCGTTGTTTATCCTGTTCATGAATATGTTCTATACTTCGCTGATCCTTCCTTTGTTCAACAAACTCACGCCCTTGCCGGATGGGGAATTGAAATCGGCGATCGAAGACTTCGCTCGAAAGGTGAACTTTCCGCTGGATCAGATCTACGTAATCGACGGTTCGAAACGTTCGAGCAAAGCCAACGCGTTCTTCTCCGGGATCGGCAGGAAGAAGAAGATCGTGCTGTACGACACGCTCATAGAACGGCACACCACCGACGAGTTGGTGGCGGTGCTCGCGCACGAGGTCGGGCATTTCAAGAAAAAACACGTCATTTGGGGCTTTGCGATTTCCATCGTGCAGGTATTCTTTACGCTCTTCGTTCTGTCGCTGATGGTTTTCAACGAAGAGCTGTCCTATGCGTTAGGCGGATCGCAGTGGTCTATCCACCTGAACCTGATCGCGTTTACGATACTTTTTTCGCCCATATCCGGTGTGAGCGGGCTGTTGATGAGCATTTTCAGCCGCAGGAATGAGTACGAGGCCGACAGCTACGCGCGCGCGCACTACAGCGGGAGGGCACTGGCGGAGGCGTTGAAGCGCTTGTCGGTGGATTCCCTCAGCAACCTCTATCCGCATCCGGCGTACGTTTTTTTCCACTACTCACATCCGCCGCTGTTGAAGAGACTGGCGGCCCTTAAGGCAAGTCATTGATGGGCGGTCAGTACCAGGTACGTCTTAATGGTTCGGTGGGTCTTCATCTTTGCGGAGGCTCCACCCGACACATGCCAGCACGGTGAGAAAGGCAAGCCACGAGGATGCCATGGTGATCTTGTTACCGACCTGGTAGGGTTGGGGTTCAAACCGGAATTCGATCGTGTGCTCCCCCGCGGGAACCTCCAATGCGCGCAATACGTAGTTCGCGCGAAGCACGGGGACTTCCTTGCCGTCGATGGTGGCCACCCAGCCTTTAGGATAGTAGATCTCCGAGAACACGGCCAGTCCGTCCACCTGCGAACGGCTCTCATACTTCAGCGTGTTGATGCCATACGCCGTGAGTGTTATCGCCGCGGCGCTGTCGGTACTAACGTCGTCAACGGTGAACTTTGAAATGTCGACTACCGCCACATGCCCAGACGCGCTTGAACAGGTCTGCGCCAGTTCCTCATTGGCCGAGTTCACGCGGACAACTTCGTCGACAAACCAGGTATTTCCATACGCGTCCGGATTGAAGATGATGTTTTCACGCTGGCCTCCAAAGACAATGTACCGGATGTTCAGCATGTTCATCGTGGTATACTGGTCGAAATTAAGTTGTTGGCTTTGTGCGTCCGCGTAAAGCTTGCGCGTCTCGGAAATCAGACATGAGTCGTACAGGTCCTGGTATCTCCGAAGCTTGGCGCCGTGGTACCCGCCAATGGAATGGTGGTAATAGGAGGTTCGCGCTTCAAGGAAGGCGCCGTTCAGGTTGTACACCCTGTAGTATGCGGGGTCTTTGAGGATCTCGCGGTCCGCCTCGGTGAGCGCGAAGAAAGAGTGGTCCCGCTCGCGGCGGTAATTCTCCTCCGTGAAATAGCGTTTGTTTACCACGGCGAGGTCGACGGTGATCATGAAAGTAAGAAAGGCGTAAAAACCGATCGGCGAGATCTTTTTGTGCACCTCCAGGTACAGCAGGATGAAGATCGATGCGATAAAAGCCAGAGACCGGAAGGCATCGCTTTGCATCAGTCCTTTTCTGTCGTCGGCAAGGGCGTTCAGAAACCAGGCCGGAAGCCCCTCTTCGATATCGCGCGTAAAGGGAAACATGCCCGCAAACAGGAGAATGATCAGGCAAAGCCCGCCGCAGATGCCGAAAGCGACAAGCAGTTTTTTCTTGCCCTGCTTGCCCAGGCCGTCCTGGAGAATTCGCTCAAGCCCCAGCATGCCCAGCAAGGGGATGGCAAAAAGAACGATGGCCAGCGCGAAACTGTGAGAGCGGAATTTGTTATAACCGGGAAGGTGATCGAACAGGAAATAATTGAACGCCTTGAAGCTGTCGCCCCAACTCATCATGATACTCAGCACGCTGATCGCAATGAGCCACCACCGGTAACGCCGGTCGGCAAATGCAATGCCGGCAACAAAGAGAAAGATCATGATCGCGCCGGCGTAGTAGGGCGCAAGTGTTGCGCCCTGCGGACCCCAATAGGCGGAGGTATAATTGGCAAGTTGGTTTACCATCTGCTGGTCGCCGGATGATGCCAATGCCTGGAAGGTGGCGCTTTCACGGTCCTGCACGAAAAACCTTCCACTGCCGCCGCCATAGAATTCGGGGATCAGGAGGGTCATCGGTTCCAGGATTCCATATTTGTACTGGAACGCGTAGTCTTTGGTGAGACCGCTTTCCCGTGGCGCGACGCCTTCCTTTACAAGCTCCGTTTTTCCCCGGGTACTGTATGAAGTGTACTCCGTAATCGCCCAGAACTGCCCAAAGAATGTTCCCGCCGCGAGCAGCGCAGCGGGTACCAAAAGCGCCGTACTTTTTGCAAACGCCACCAGTTTCTTTTCGCGGACGAACTCAAACAACCGGAACAGGCCATAAAAGGCAACGATGATGAGCAGATAGTAGGTTACCTGCAGATGGTTCTCCCGCAGATGGAGCGCCAGCCCGGCGACAAACACCCCGATACCCAGCACGCGTCTCGCTGAAAAGCACAGGTGAATCCCGGCCATCACCATCGGGATAAGCGCTATCGCGCCAATGCGGGAATTATGGCCAGCGCTGATACCCACGATCATGTACGTGGAGAGCCCGAACGCGATAGCCCCGGCCATGGCCAGGTAAGGCCTTATCCCAAAGGCGAGCAATAAGATGTAACCTGCGATAAACGCCAGGAAAATGTTCGAGACCGGGTGTGGTAGCCACAGGGTGAGTACCTGCTTCATGAATACCACGCCTGCGTTGCTCCACTGCACGCTGATCAGATAGGCCGGCATGCCACTGAACACCGAATTGGTCCAGAGGGCTTCTTCACCGGTGTCTTCCCGATAGTCGGTGATGGCTTTCGACGTTCCGCGGAATTGCTGTATGTCACCTTGCTCGATAACCTTGTTCTCAAAAAAAACAGGATTGAAAAAGAAGACGGTGACCACCAGAAACACCGCTACGGAAATAAGGTGCGGGAAGACGTCACGTGTGAAGTTAATTTTCTTCATGGGTAAAAATTACGATGCAAAATAGGGATTAATGGGAAAATCGTCGCGCCGGTGGCCATTTAAGGGAGTGGTTTCCGCATGGAACGAGGCACTCAGAACAAGTTAGTCCGAAGGATATTTATTCCGGCCACCAGGATAAGCACCGCGGTGATCCGTTTTATGATCGTTGGATCAAACCTCCGTGTTCCCAGGCGCGAGCCGATCTGTCCGCCCACCAGCACGGCGAGCAACAGGGGAAGTGCCAGTTCCCAGTTTAGGGTACCTGCGCGAAGCCATTGTCCCGCCAGTCCGCTGATCGAGTTTCCGAGGATAAACAGGCTGGCCATCGCCGAGATCTTTTTTGCCTCATCCCAATCGATGAGGTGCAGGAGGGGAGATAGAAATATGCCGCCGCCGATGCTGACAAGGCCGGAAAGGAACCCGATCCCGCCCCCGAGTGCAAGGTTCAGCGGTACGGACGATGACTTCTTTTTTTTCAGGGCCTCGGATCTGAGCCAGAGCAACCCCGAGGCGACGATCAGGCTGATGCCAAGAACATTGAAGAACCACCGGTCATCTATCTTCCAGTGGCCGCCCAAAAATGCACATGGGATTCCGGCGGCCAGAAACAACCACCCCTTCCTGAGATCGAGTTTTCCTTCTTTTGCAAAGATGATGACACCTCCCGTCACGACAACGATGTTGCACAGCAGGGCCACGGGACGGAGGGTGTCGACCGGGACGTTCACCACGGCCATCAGGGCGAGGTATGAAGAGCCGCCCCCGAAGCCCACCGAAGCGTAGGTCATGGCAATCAAAAAGAAACAGACGACCAGGAGCGGGAGTTGAACTGTCATCCGCCGATCGTTGACATGGACTCCGTTGCGGGCTGCTGCGCCTTACGGTTCTTCTCGGCTTCGAAGCCGTCGGCCGCGCGGTTCGATAATGCGCCGGCCAGCCGCGCGCGGACTTCGTCATCCGTGGCGCCAGACCGCAACAACGAACGAACGTCGAGCACGCCATCGTCATAAAGGCAGGTCTTCAGCACGCCCTGGGCCGTAACCCTTATCCGGTTACAAGTCCCGCAGAAGGTCCGGCTGAAGGCGGCGACAATCCCGATCTTACCCTTAAAGCCCGGTATGACATAATGTGCCGCCGTCGAATGATCCGGATCCGCGGCTTTTTCGATGCCGGGGTAGCGGGCCCGCAGGTATTCAAATATTCTCCGGTGCGTCCAGGCGAGGCTTGCATAATGACTTCCTTCACCGTTAAATGGCATCTCTTCTATGAATCGTACGGTGACGGGGTTGTTTCGCGTGAGTTCCGTCAGGGGAATAATATCTTGGATGTTTTTTCCCTCCATCACCACGGCGTTTATCTTCAGGGGAATGCCGTGTTCCAGGATAAGCCCGAGCGAACGCCAGGCGCTTTCGAACTCGTCCCTGTGGGTGATGTTTCGGAACCGGGCGCTGTCAAGCGTGTCGAGGCTCAGGTTGATGGACGCGATGTTGAGGCGTCGCAACTCCGGCACGTGGCGCGCCGTCAGGACACCGTTGGTGGTAATGTGGAGGTCAGGGGCGGGCGAAAGTTCCGTGAGGCGCGCGATCAGTTTCATGAGGTCGTTGCGCAGGAACGGTTCGCCACCGGTGAGGCGCACTTTCGTGACCCCCATCGTTGTCATGAGCGACACCAGGCGTTCGATCTCCTCGAACGAAAGCAACTCTTTCTTAGGAAGGTACCGGATACCCTGTGCGGGCATGCAGTAGAAGCAACGGAGATTGCACCGGTCGGTAACCGCCAGCCGCAGGTAATTCATCGGACGTCCGTGGTTGTCATACAGCACACCCATTGTCGTTGATTTTTCGGGCAGGTTGTGTGGGCCTGCCGGCCAGGCGTTGGACTTAAAGATAGGAAATGATACTTTTATTTCCCCCGTGTGAAGCAAATCGGGGAACGGGCAGGTGAGCGTCTTTCGGGGTGGCGTTCAGCGCCATTGACGCTGGGGTAAACTGCGAAACGGTTTTTTTTTATGCACAGGTACAAGATAAAGGCGTTCGGCGTGACGCGCGACATATTGGGTGCGCGTGAGAATATCGTTGAGTCTGAGGCTCAGACTGTTGCGGAACTCCGCCAGGAGCTGGCGCTTCGATATCCGCGCCTTGCGGCATTAAAATCGTTGATGTTGGCGGTAAACAGCGCTTACGCGGAAGAGGGTGCCCGGATTGGCGAATCTGATGAAATCGCCCTGATTCCACCGGTAAGCGGGGGTTAATGGCGGTTCAGTTTTTTTAGGTAACGGTCCAGCGTTACCGGGTGCGTACAGGGAGGGCCAATTATTCACTATTCCTTGATATTTGAACCCGATATGGCTACATTCGATTGCTGCATAATTATTTCACAATCAACCTACCGCTTATGATCAAAATCACGGAAAAGGCTATTGATGTACAAAAGGTCATCGATACTGCCTCGAGCCTGCGGGCCGGGGCAGTAAATGTTTTTATCGGTACCGTTCGCAACACTGCGCATGGGAAGAACGTCCTTTGGCTGGAATACGAAGCGTATGAGTCAATGGCTGTGGCGGAGATCAAGAAAATTGTAGATGAGGCATCACACCGGTGGCCCGTGCTCGGCTTCGGAATCAGCCATCGGGTAGGGACGCTAAAGCCCGGCGAAGTGTCGGTCGTTGTGGCTGTTTCCACGCCGCATCGAAAGGACTCGTTTGAGGCCTGTCAGTTCATGATCGACAACCTGAAGGAAAAGGCGCCGATCTGGAAAAAGGAAGTATTCGAAGACGGTGAAGAATGGATATCGGCAAGCCCGGTAAATGCCGAGGCCGAAGTTCACCACTGAGCATAGAGCATTGCGCCGCCGGTCACCACAAAGATCGCGACGATCAGCGCTGAAATGACGATCAGAAAAAGATTTCTGTTGATGGGGTTCCCAAACAACTCGCCAAAGAACGTTCTGGTTACTAATTTCATATAAGCCACAATTTAGACATACAAAGAACAGCAGGGAGCGAGGAATTCGTTCCCTGTTTTTTTTTTAAACCTTCCGCACATCTGTATCTTTTTGCAACCGCACGCATTATAGTATCGGGAAACAGTTCAAAATAGTTGAAGCCGGTTATCCACACTGACGAGCAAATGCTTCTGGAAGAAGAGGTTATCCGAAAATCGAGGAAAAACCCCTCCGCGTTCCGGTATTTGTACGAAAAATATTTTCGAAAAGTCTTCCTCTTCGTTTTTCACCGGGTCGGAGACAGGGACACTTCTGCGGATATCACCTCGCAGGTGTTCCTGAAAGCACTGCAGCGAATTGACCAGTTTACGTTTCGCGGGTTGCCGTTCTCATCGTGGTTGCTTCGCATAGCAGTCAACGAATGCAACGACTTCTTCCGGAAGAGCACCCGGCGACGACTGGTGATCCTGGAAGAAAAACATTCCGACCTGCTCTACGAAGAAATGTTCGGAACGGAAACGATGGATGCATTAAAAGCGAAACTGCCCCGGGTGCTTCAGGCTTTAAAGCCGGAAGAATTGCAGGTGATCGAGCTGCGCTTTCTGGAAGGACGTCCGTTCAGGGAGGTCAGCGAGATCCTTAGGATCACCGAGACTACCTTCTTCACGGAAGCCGTTTTTGATTTTGCGGACGAGGACGAATCCCAGGCTTCGACTCCGCCTTACCGGGCACACAGACAATATCGGGTCCGCCCGGTACAACATGCGTCTTTCCAGGGTTCGGGCGGAAGCGATCCGGAAATTCCTTATTGAAAAGGGAATCGATCCGTCGCGAATTGAAGCCGACGGGAGAGGACTCGCCGGGCCCTTGAACGGGAACGGCACGGATGAGGAGCGCAGGCAAAACCGGCGGGTGGAACTGACCATCCTCTATGAATAAGTTTAGTGCGGCAGGTCTTTGCCGCAGTGGGGCCCTTCTTCGGGGTGCTTTTCTTATCGTTCCGTTGGCGGTGTGCTGTCACGGCAATCATGCCACCAGGGAGGTTGCCCATTTGCGTTCCCGGAACGAGATTAGGAGAATCAATTTCATTGACGTTTGAAATCGTTTTTTCCGCCACGCTTCTCCAGCAGCCTGACCGACGTGATTTCAATGTCGTGTGTCAACGCTTTACACATATCATAAATCGTGAGGGCCGCTACCGTCACTGCCGTGAGCGCCTCCATTTCCACACCGGTCTTTGCCGTTACCGTTGTCGTCGCCGTGATCGTAATTTCGTCGCCGTTAATGTCAATGGCCACGCGGCAGTCTTCCAGGCCAAGGGGGTGACACAGGGGTATGAGGTCGGCCGTTTTTTTTGAAGCCATCACGCCGGCAAGAATGGCGGTATGCAACACAGGGCCTTTCCTGGTTTGGATCTCATTGCCGACGACGATCCCGGCGATTTCCTTGCCCACTTTTACGATGGCTTCCGCGCGGGCGACCCGTTTTGTGGGAGTTTTAGCTGAAACATCGACCATCGCAGGATTGCCCTCGTCATCGACATGCGTGAGTTTTTTGTTTTTCATTCTATTTTGCGGATGAAAGGCGGCGTTCGCGCGGGAGTAAATGTAAAAAGAAAAACATGATCAGCGTCGAAGAAGCACTCAACATCGTGTTGTCGAACCTCGTGGCGCCGTCCGTAACGACGATACCCATCGCCGACGCCTCCGGACGGGTGCTGGCGGACGAAGTGCGGGCCGACCGGGATTTTCCACCGTTCGATCGGGTCACCATGGATGGAATTGCCATCTCCTTTGAACGATGGCAACGCGGCCAGCGCAGTTTTGTCATTGAACACACACAACCCGCGGGATCACCGGAATACCACCTTGCAGATCCGGCCCACGCCGTTGAAGTGATGACCGGCGCGGTTTTACCGAAGGGGACCGACACCGTCATTCGCTATGAGGATCTCATCATGGATTCCGGTGGGGCGACGGTAAATCCGAAGTCCCTGGGTGCCTGGGACAACGTTCATCGCCAGGGCGTGGACAGTCGGAAAGGTAACGCGCTCGTTTCCGCGGGCACGCGGATTACTCCGGCGGAAATCGCCATCATGGCTTCGGTGGGAATGGTGCGCGTGCGTGTCTTTGAGATGCCCCGCACGGCGGTGGTGTCGGGCGGCGATGAGCTTGTTGCCATCAGCGACACGCCACGGCAGCACCAGATCCGCAGGTCGAATAGCTACGCGGTCGAAGCGGCCATGAAAGCACACGGCTGGGACGCCGCGCAATTTCATTTTAGGGATGACCGGGAGACGCTCCGAACGTCACTTCGCGATGTCTTGGCCGGGCATGACATCCTCGTTTTGTCGGGTGGTGTCAGCCAGGGTAAACTGGATTTCATTCCGGCCGTGTTGGAGGAACTCGGTATCCAAAAACGATTTCACAAGGTGAGCCAGCGCCCGGGGAAGCCATTTTGGTTCGGACGGAGTGATGAGAAGGTCGTGTTTGCGCTGCCGGGGAATCCCGTGTCGACGTTCATGTGCTTTTATAAATACATACTGCCATGGTACCGGAAATGCATGGGGATGCCGTCGCCGTCGCCGCGGGCGGTACTGGCAAGCGATTTTTCTTTTGCCCCGCAGTTGACCTACTACCTGCAGGTAAAGGCCGCAAATGTGGACGGCTGTTTGATGGCCAGCCCACGGGCAGGCGCCGGGTCCGGGGATTTCATCAGCCTTGCCGCAGCCGACGGTTTTCTGGAGTTGCCCGCTGATCGCGCGGAATTCCGGAAGGGGGAGGTGTTTCCGTATATTCCTTTCCGGCATTAGAAAATCCGCTAAATTTGCCCTTTCGTAAAAAATCCAGGGCCAACGGCCATTGGGACAGAAATCGTTAGAACATGTTCGATAATTTAAGTCTTAAGCTTGAAAAGGCGTTTCAAAACCTCAAGGGTCAGGGGCGCATCACCGATATCAACGTCGCCTCCACGGTAAAGGAGATCCGCAAGGCGCTCATCGATGCCGACGTCAACTTCAAGGTGGCCAAGGAAGTCACTGACGAGATCCGGGAGAAAGCGATGGGCCAGGACGTGCTCACCGCGATTTCTCCGGGGCAACTTCTCATCAAGATCACAAACGACGAGCTCACGGCACTCATGGGTGGCGAGAGTGAGGACATTCAGGTGCAGGGTAACCCGGCAGTTATTCTTATTGCCGGTCTTCAGGGTTCGGGTAAGACAACGTTCTCCGGAAAGCTGGCCAATTATCTGAATAAACAAGGACGGCAGGTGCTGCTCGCCGCCTGTGACATTTACCGTCCGGCGGCGATCGACCAGTTGAAAGTGCTGGGTGAGCAGGTCGGCGTGGAAGTATACGCGGAGCCGGAGAACAAAGACGCGGTTAAGATCGCCCGTGCCGCCATCGGGCACGCGAAGAAGAATAATTTCCGGGTGCTCATTGTAGATACCGCGGGCCGCCTGGCCGTCGACGAGGAGATGATGGACGAAATCGCACGCCTTAAGGAAGCGCTTCAGCCGTCAGAGACCTTGTTTGTGGTGGACTCCATGACGGGGCAGGATGCGGTGAATACGGCGAAGGCGTTCAACGACCGTTTGGATTTCAACGGCGTGGTGCTCACGAAACTTGACGGCGATTCACGGGGCGGCGCCGCGCTTTCCATCAGGCGGGTGGTGAACAAGCCCATTAAGTTCATCAGCACGGGCGAAAAAATGGAGGCGATCGATCGCTTCTTCCCCGACCGGATGGCGAGCAGGATACTGGGGATGGGCGATGTGATTTCCCTGGTTGAGCGGGCGCAGCAGGCTTACGATGAAGACGAAGCGAGGCGCCTCAGCAAGAAGATCCGCAAGAACCAGTTTGACTTCAACGACTTCCTCCAACAACTCCAGCAGGTAAAAAAGATGGGGAACATGAAGGACCTCCTGGGCATGATACCGGGCATGGGTAAAGCAGTGAAGGATGTGGATATCGATGATAACTCCTTCAAACCGATCGAAGCCATTATCAGGGCCATGACCATGCAGGAGCGTGAGAATCCGGAATTGATCAATGGCAGCCGCAAGAACCGGATAGCCAGGGGCAGTGGCCGGACGGTTCAGGAAGTAAATAACCTTCTCAAGCAATTTGGCGACATGCGGAAATTAATGAAGACCATGAACAAAATGGGTGGCGGCAAGCGTGCGCTCTCGGCGCTTAAACCGGGGCGTTAAATTTCCGGGTAAGCGTAAAACCTTTCCACCGCTCTGCCCGTTAAAATATACAGTTTACAGGTAATTTGAATTAATTACATAAATTGCCCTCTTCCCATAGAGGGCTTTTTAATTCCCCGCAACTGTGAAAAGAACCCTTTTGCTTATCGTCGCCGTTGTTCTCGCTGCCTGCAATGGGAACGAAAGATCCACGAGGAACGACGATGCCTATCCGAGCCGGGACGTGACTCCCGAAGAACGCCGTCTAAGTCCCAAAGAAACCCTAAGCGACGTTGTCGGCGGCGTAAGGACGGAGATCGTTTATTGCCGCCCTTCGGCCAGGGGTCGCCAGATGCTCGGCGGAAACAATCCGTTCGGTGAGGTCTGGCGCACCGGTGCAAACGAAGCAACTACCGTCGAGTTCGAAGACGATGTGCGCATTGAAGGTGAGGCGTTGCCGGAAGGGAAATACGCATTATTTACTATTCCGGACGAAGACCAATGGGTGATCATCTTCAATAAAGCCCACGACCAGTGGGGGGCATACAATTACGATCCCGGCGAGGATGCCCTTCGCGTTACCGTGGAAGCGCAGAAAACCGACACCTTTACCGAAACGTTTACGATTACCACCGACGATGCCGGGATTGCCCTGGTCTGGGAACATTTTTTGGTGCCATTCACGGTGTCAAAAAGTCGCTAGCCCCGACGATCCGGACGACCCGAAAATTCCTATATTGTATTTGGTTAATAAAACGCCGTTGGATGAAGGTTCTGGGCCGATATGATCGCGTTGACCTCCCTGAGCTGGGCCTCGCCGACATTCATGCCAAGGTCGACACCGGCGCATACACGTGTAGCCTGCACTGCCAGCGGGCGGCGGTTGTCGATGGCGAATTACAGTTTGTCCTGCTTGACGAAGAACACCCGGAGTTCACGGGCATGACGTTCAAATTCAGAGAATTCGAAATCAGAAAAATCAGGAACTCCTTCGGGGAGATGGAAACGCGTTTTGTGATTTACACCACCCTACGGGTCTACGGTGAGGACATTCGAACGGCGTTTTCATTGAGCAACCGGGGCCTGCTGAAGTTTCCTATCCTGATCGGGCGCAAGATTTTACGCGACAGGTTTCTGATCGATGTTCGAAAGCGTAATTTATCTTATAAAGAAAAGCGCGGTAAAAAGCCGGCATCACGATCTCAGGCGCACTAACGCTATCCCTTTTTGTATGAACGTTGCCATCCTGTCCCGTAATCCAGGTCTCTATTCAACCCGGCGCCTCAAGCAGGCTGGAGAAGAACGCGGTCACCGGGTCGAAGTGATCGACCACATGAAATGCGTGCTCTACATTGAAAAGAAGAATCCCATTGTCCTCTACAACGGTAAGAGGCTCGATTATTTTGACGCCATCATTCCCCGCATTGGTGCTTCGGTGACGTTTTACGGCGCAGCCGTTGTCCGGCAGTTTGAAATGATGAAGGTGTTTACGGCGGCGGAGTCGCAGGCGCTCATCCGGTCGCGAGACAAACTCCGAAGCTTGCAGATCCTTTCCCGTGCAGGCCTGGGGCTGCCAAAAACGATCTTCATGGACTATTCGCGGGATACCGAGGGCGTTGTGGAGGCCGTTGGCGGCGCGCCGGTTGTCATTAAACTTCTCGAGGGAACACAGGGCCTGGGTGTGGTGCTCGCAGAAAATAAGAAAGCGGCGAAGTCGGTGATTGAGGCTTTTCATGGACTGCACGCCCGGATCATTGTGCAGGAATTTATCAAAGAGGCGCGGGGTTGTGATATCCGTGCATTTGTCGTTAACGGCGAAGTGGTTGGCGCGATGAAAAGACAGGCGAAGCCGGGGGAATTCCGTTCGAACCTGCATCGGGGCGGGACGGCCACCATCGTCAAACTTTCCCGGGCAGAACAACACGCGGCGGTGACGGCTGCCAAGAAAATGGGACTCGATGTTGCGGGCGTGGACATGCTTCCCTCGAACCGCGGTCCGCTCATCATCGAGGTCAATTCTTCTCCCGGACTTGAGGGTATCGAAGGGGCCACCCATCTCGACATTGCGGGAAAGATCTACCAGTTTATTGAAAAGAACGCGATGAAGAAACAGATCCAGCGCGACAAGGTCAATGCCTGAGGCGCTCGCCATGAACCTGCGGCCTGCCACCCGGCGGGGAACGCAGCAATAGTGCGCCTTGACGTCTGGTTCACAATCTTTCATCGGTTGCGTTTTTGTTGATAACTTTATCGGCATAACCTAATCCGTTACCTTGAGAAAAGTCGCGATTGCAGGTCAGGAAGTATTGCCCGGCGAGTTCCGGGAGATAAAGATCAACATTGCGCGGCTGCCGTCGCACACGCAGATCGACACGCCGATCTATGTGGCCCGGGCGATCGAGGAGGGCCCTGTTCTCGGCCTGATCGCGGGCATGCATGGCGACGAACTGAACGGAATGGAGATTGTAAGGCGCATCATCGACCGCGGGCTGCATTTCGTGAAGCGTGGAACGGTCGTATGTATGCCGGTTATCAACGTTTACGGCTTTCTCAACTATTCACGCGAGGTCCCCGACGGAAAAGATGTGAACCGCTCCTTCCCGGGCAACCGCAAGGGATCCCTGGCCAGCCGCGTGGCGTGGCACCTTACGCGCGAAGTGCTTCCTTTCCTCGACTATGGCGTCGACTTTCATACCGGTGGCGCCATGCGCAGCAACTATCCGCAAATCCGGACCGTTCTTCGCGAGCGGGAGAACCTTGAGCTCGCGCAGGCGTTTGCCGCACCTTTTACCCTGGATGCACCGTTCCGGCCGAATTCTCTCAGGAAAGAAGCGGCGAAGAAAAACAAGCACATTATTGTGTATGAGGGAGGGGAGTCGCTGCGGTTTGACCGCCACGCCATTGAAGAGGGCGTCGAAGGAACCCTCCGCTTGATGAGGCACCTCGGCATGATCGACCACGCGCCGGAACCCCGCGAGGAAAACCGAATCATCTGGACTACGTCCTGGGTACGTGCGCGGCACGCGGGGCTCTTCCAACCTACGGTGGTGGCCGGAATGCTCGTCAGAAAAGGTGACTGGGTGGGTACCATCACAGACCCGTTCGGCGAATTTAAAGAACAGGTACTCGCCCATGAGACGGCGTATGTGATCGGGGTTAACAACGGCCCGGTCATCAATGCCGGCGATGCGTTGCTACACCTCGGCATGGACGACCGGTGCCGGCTGGGTACTGCCTGATGATGACAAGGTTTGTATTACTCGTTGGTGGGCTGTGGTATGCCCCGGCGATTTACTGTGATCTGGATACCCATGTTTCGCACCGCCGCGAGCAAGCCGTCGAAATATTTCCCATCGCGAAACCCGGGGACCATCAGATCCCGAATAATCGCCGCAGCCACCTCGTCCCGGATTACGTCTTCAAGGCCGGTCCCGACCTCTATGCGCATCGACCGTTCTTTCATGGCCACGGTCATAAGGATGCCATCGTTATGTCCCGCCCTGCCGATTTGCCATTCATTCGCCGTTCTAAGTGAAAACGACTCGATGGATTCGCCCGCAAGGGAGTCTACCGTCAGCACCGCTATCTGCGCGCCGGTTATGCGTTCGATGGTCTTCATCTCGTGGCTGAGACTGTCTTCCTGTCCCTGTGTCAGTATGTCGGCGAGATCGCTTACGTAAGGAGACTTGCGCGAAGCTTTGTCGTTCTTCGGCGACGCGCAACCACAAACGAGCAGGATGATTACGGATACGAGATAAATGGCTTTCATCAGGTCTTTGATCGGTTTAGGTCCCCTTTGAGGCTACCATTGCCTCCAGGCTCAGTCGAAGATCGGAAAATTTCTTCAAAGCGTTAAAATTCCCAGGCGGCTACCTCGCCGGCTCATTACTAAAACATTCGGTGTAGACCTTGCGAATTGTCAATTCCCCGTCGCTGCCCTCGTACTTCGTACTTCATACTTCATACTTCGTACTTCGTACTTCGTACTTCGTACTTCATACTTCGTACCTCGTACTTCATACCTCGTACTTCGTACCTCGTCCCTCGTACCTCGTACCTCGTCCCTCGTTCCTCGTTCCTCCCGCGTGATTTTTCAGCAGGAAAAATCAAACAACGGCATCGGGGTTTTCCGGGGCGCTGAGGGAGAAATAGAACGTCGCCCCGCCGCCGGGTTTGCCCTCGGCCCATACGCGTCCCCCGTGCTTGACGATGATTCGGTGCACGATCGCGAGCCCGACGCCCGTGCCTTCGAACTCTCGGGGTGTGTGCAGGCGCTGGAATACACCGAAGAGTTTATCATAGTAGGCCATGTTGAAGCCCGCGCCGTTGTCCCGGATGAAGTAAACGGTGTCCTGGCCATGGTCTTCGGCCCCGATTTCGATAATGGCCTTTTCCTTTTCGCGCGTGTATTTGAGTGCGTTGGAGATGAGGTTCGTCCAAACCTGGCGAATGGTGGAGATGTCCGCGAATGCATCCGGCAACGGGCGGAGAACAAGCTCGACATTTCGGTCGGGCGCTTCCTGCCGCTGCTCGTCCCAGGTGTTTTTGACGAGTTGTTCCATCGAGACCGGTGTCCTGGCGAGGTCCTTTCGGCCCAGGCGGGAAAAGGCCAGCAGGTCGTCGATGAGTTGTCCCATCAATTTGCTGTTCTTCAATACGGTGTTTACGAGTCGCCTGCCTTCGTCATCGAGTGTATCCATGTAGGTCTCGGCGAAGATATTCATATAACCGTGTACAGAGCGCAGCGGGGCCCTGAGGTCGTGGGATACCGAATAGGAGAATGATTCAAGTTCGCGGTTAGCCTCTTCAAGCTCTGACGTGCGCTCGCGTACCTTTTGTTCGAGTTCCTGGTTGAACGTTCTGATCTTCTTCTCCGCTTCTTTGCGTTCTGTAATATCGGTAATGAACCCGCAAAAGGTGTATTGTTCGGCTGCCTTAAGCGGACTAACGAGAAGTTCGACCGGAAATTCGTTGCGGTCGCGACGGAGGGCGGTGGATTCAAAGAGCCGGTTGATCGTAGTAGCACGACCCGTATCGATGAATTCTCTGAGCTTTGTCACCTGTGCTTGTTGCAATCGTTCCGGAATGATCAATTCGGTCACCTTGCTGCCAATCGCTTCCTGTTTCGACCACCCGAACATTTGCTCGGCGCGGCGGTTCCAGTCGATAATTGTACCCTCGGCATCAAACACCACCACGCCGCTGAGCGAGGAGTCCATCACGGCCCTTACCCGGGCGGCGCTTTCACGAAGCGCGTCATTTTGGATTTCAATGCGTTCCAGCATCTGGTTGAAGGCGTCCGTGAGCAAGCCGGTCTCATCGTTGCTTTGGCGTTTTGCCCGGACGCCAAAATCTTTTCCTCTGGAAATTATCCTCGCGGTACCGGCCAGGTCCAGAATGGGTCGGGTGATCTGTTTGTGAAGGCGGTTGATCAACAACACCGCAATGACGAACGAAGCACCGATGATGAGCAATGCAAATACACCGTAGCGCACGAGGTGCTCGTAAATGACAGTCGTATCCGATTTCAGGTATAATGTGCCTAACGGTATATCGTTTCGGGAAACGGGTTGAAATCCAAGGAGAAACGCGGACTCGAAGCGATATCCGTGTGCGCCGGGCGATGATGGAAAGGTTGACGGGGGCGTGTCTTGCGGATACCACGCAAAAAGGTGCTGGTCTGCGTCATAAAGGGCGGCCTCCACAATGTGCGTATTCGCCTCAAGGGCCAACAGCGTCTCGATGGCGTCGTCACGGCTGTCGAACGCGAGCGCGGCCGTGCTGTTGCTGGCAATGATTTTTCCAACCGTTTCGAGGCTTTCCCGTTCCGACTGCCGGAACGACACCAGTTCATAGGCGAAATACGCCACCCGGTTGATGATCAGGACGGCGCCAATCACGAGCAGCGTTACGGTTCGAAGTTTCTGTCCAATTGGCTTTCCGCTAAACGGCATAGGGCTATTTCTTTTCCTCTACAAGTTCGGCTACGCTGAGAAGTTTGGCGCTGACGCGCAAGTGCGCTGCGTTTATTGCTTTTACATTGACCAGGAGCCTGATGTGATTTTGTTCTGTGTACAGACGAATCATGCCGCCGGATTCCGCAAACTCCGCGTGATCGCTCACGGTAAGGATGGGGCGGGACCTGGTAGGCAGAAGCAAGTCTCGCAAAGTGTCCTTTCTCCGCGCATTGATAAAAACCAGGTGGCAGCGGCCGAAGTCTTCAGCGCTTTCGATGCGGTTGACGATCACGGGGTGCCCGTGCACATGTTCGCCTGCGACGAGTTCATCGATGTACTTTCCAAACGGATCCTCGCCATAAATACCGATAACGAAGGGAGCGGTCGGACTTTCAAAGGCCGTGTCGGGCCATTGAATGAACCCTGTGAAATTGTAAATAAATGCTGCCTTCACCTGGTATTCAGGATGCGGTGGCAATTGCTGAGGGGAAATCTCCTTCGTTGATGTGAGGAAAATAAGCAGGAATGGAAGCGCGAGCGGCGCCGCCAGCTTCTGACAAATCGATGTGAAGAGTTTCATGGACGCCATGCGATGGTACCATAAATATTGCGGGGAATCTGAACCCCTGCGAATTCGGTGTGGTACGCGTGAAGAAGGTTTTGGCCGACGAACGCGAGCTCAAAGTCACCGAATTCCCAGGCGGCGCGAGCGTTGAGCCCGAAGTATCCCGCAACGGAAGGGATAAATTGAGTCGCAGGGAGTTGGTCGACAAATCGTGCTGTGAGGTCGATCTCGAAGGATTCGCCCAGGTCCAGGATCGATTGAAGGATGAAAATATTGCTCGCGTCGCTGCCGAGGTTGGCCAGGGCGGATTCGTCAGTTACGTTGCCGGGTTTATTTTCCAGCGTTTTATCAAACCAGGTATATCCGCCGCGAACCCTCCACAGCTCTGACACGCTCACGTTTGCCGCGAATTCGATACCATGAGCCGTGCCTGCGGCCCCATTCATGATCTGATAGGTGAGCGTATTGGGAACCTGCTCGACGCTGTACAAGTCGTCGTAGGCATGATAGAACATGGCAACAGAGAATCGCGCCGCCGCGGCAGGCTGAAAGCGGTAACCGAGTTCGTAAGCGTCAAGTTTTTCGGAAACGAAGTGGGGTCCGCCATCAACACTTGGCTGCGTCGGCGGTACGTGGTACGCCGGTATATGATAATCGACGTCGATACGACTCGGTGCGCGCACAGCGCGGGAGGCGGCAGCCCACACCAATCCGCCATCGTGGGCAGACCAGGCGAATCGAATACCGGGTTGCAGGTCCCAACCGGAAAATGCGTTGTGCTGAACCTTGGTTCCGACCACGGCACGAAGTCCGTCGGCGATAGACAGTTCGTCCTGGATGAAGAGACTGAAGAGGTTCATATTGCGGTCGCGCGGAATGAAGCCAACAGCGTCCGTGGTGTTGATGGTTTTATCGCGCATGAACCGGTATCCGACACCCCATACCACCTGATGCATCCCTGCTTCAATGTTATGCTGAATGTCGAGGTCCCAGGTGAAAAGTTCGTCCTTGATAGCGCTGGTTACATCATCGCGCCAGGTTCGGTCCGCGTACGTCTGTATGGAAAGGTGCGACTGTTCCGAGAACGCGCTTTGCCACCTGGCGAGAATGTTTTGGCCGTCGATCGTTGTTTCGCGTGGTGATGTGGTTCTGATACCGTGGTAAAAATTTCCCTGCACCATATACGTCTGTTCCTGGCCCGATGACCAGTCGGTGCGAAAACCTGCCTGCGTAAAATCCCAGGCGTCAGCGTTTTCGGTAGCATCGGGCAGGCGCGTGGGTTCGCGATTATGGTGTTGCGCATACACCCGATAGGCGCCGCCGTCGCCCAGGGTTCCGCCAAACCGGCCTTCGGCCAGGTTACGGACGTTGGTGCCGGTTCCCACGGCGGCATAAGCACCCCGGGTTTCCGTGGCGGCTTTTGTGACAATGTTGATCACGCCGTTTACGGCGTTTGCGCCCCACATTGTGCCGCCAGGACCGCTGATGATCTCGATCCGTTCAACGTCTTCGAGCAGGACGCTTTGCGCGTCCCAAAACACGCCCGCGAATAATGGGGAGTAAACGGTCCTTCCGTCGATCATCACGAGCAGCTTATTGGAATACACCGAATTGAAACCGCGGGAACTGATGATCCAGTGTTGGGCGCTCAGTTGTGCCACCTGGAGGTTCGAGGCAAGGCGTAACGCTTCTGCGAGATTCGTCGCGCCGGAGCGTGCAATGTCTTCATGGGTAATCACCTGGATCGCCGAAGCGGTGGTACCGATCTTTTCCGGTCTCCGGGAAACCGACGTGATCTTTACATTCATCAGTTCTTCGATGCTGAGTCGTTTCAGGGTCGAGGGGTCGGCTTGTTCCTGGGCATGGGAGTTCGTCGCGGCGCAGGCCAAAAGGCCGCAGAGGAGTACAGCAAGAACCGGCGCGATGCTGGCTGACGGTGATGCTTTTGTGGGGTCGGGGGGAAAGCGCATAGGGTCAAATCCTGTTGATTTCCATCCAGTAAAGGCCAAGGTCGCCTACGGTTCGGGAGAACTCTTCAAAATCGACTGGTTTTATGATGTAGCTGTTCGCACCGAGGTCATAGGCGCGTCGAATATCCGGGTCTTCGCCCGAAGAGGTGAGGATCACAATGGGGATACTGCGGGTTCGCGGATCGTTCTTAATCTTTTCGAGGACTTCAAGGCCGTCAACCTTGGGCATTTTCAAGTCCAGGAGAATGACTTTCGGAAGGTGGCTGATCTGCCGCGTGGCGAACGCACCCCGGCAAAATATAAAGTCCAGCGCCTCGGCACCGTCGGACAGGTGAATAAGGCTCTTGTCGAGGTTCTTTTTCTTCAGCGCACGGATCGTGAGTTCCGCATCGCCCGGATTGTCTTCAACAACCACAATCTCGATGTCCTGTTTTGTCATGCCTGCAATAATAAAAAAAGCCCCATCCTTCTTAATGTCAAAAGATGGGCTGCTCGCGTTGCTATTCTACAAAGAATACCCCTAATAATCAAATATGGAACGGGTCCGCGCCACCAGTCAGCAATCTCGCGACCTTAGTCAGGCATACGATTTTGAGAAAGATGCTTAACTAAAGGAGTATGAAATCACCCAGGGCGCTCAGGCGAATTCTAGCCTCAGTCGGAACGACATTAGCGGAACTCAGAATCAAGAAGGGCTATCCCACCATCAAGGAGTTCGCCCGTCGCTATGATTTGCCCGAAATACAGTATTGGCGAATGGAGCGGGGGCGCACCAATATCACACTCAAATCGCTCATGCGTATCCTCGCTATCCATAAGATCACCATTCAGGAATTCTTTTGCATGCTGACGGAGGAAGACGCCGTGCCGGGATAACGGTTCAAGGCAGGACCATCTGTAGAACAATTTCAACATCATCAATAAATATAAATGCGCTTCGCCAACTCATCCCGCCTCGGCGTACGAAGCCTCGTGACAGGAGCTATTGTTTTCAACGCCGCCTTGCTTGCGTGCTTTCCATTGCTTCCGTTTATTGACCTGCCTAACCATCTTGCGGAAGCGGTCATCTACCGTGCTCCCGAGGTTCCGGAGAATATGCTCCGGTCGTTTTATCAGCCTGTTCCATGGTATTTTCCGAACTCTTTTCACGCTGTTTTTTGCGCACTGTTTCCGTCGGTGGAATGGGGAAACAAACTTTTTCATATCCTCTACGTGGTGCTCCTCCATGGCGGGATGTTCCTCGTCATCCGTCAGTTGGGCGGCAATGGATGGTACGGTCTTCTTGGAATGCTGTTCACCTATAATTACAACGTCACGTACGGCTTCGTCGGCTTTTCCATTTCGATTCCGACGTTGATCATCCTTTTTTACCTCATCCTGCGGGAGTTTGAGCGTGAGCGCATCCTGCATAAGGTTTTCATCTCGGCGACATTGCTTCTCATGTTCTTCATGCATGCCCAAAACGCGTTGCTCGGCTTGGTTCTCTACGGGGGCATGATGTTGTACCGGTACCGAACGGGGATGTGGCGCCGGGTCATCCCGTTGCTGGCCGTGCCCGCTCCGCTTATCGCCCTGATTTTTGTCTGGTGGTTTAGCCGTCCGCCGGACAACTCAGGCGACACGATCGACTACCTTAGAGACTACTACGCCTCTGCCTGGCTCGAGACGTTCGTTATGCGCGCGCGTATTGCCGTGTTCGACAACTTTCAGTTGTTCGAAGGATGGACGGGGATCGCGGTAGCGTTTGGATTTTTTATCTGCGTGCTGGCGCCGGTCGTGTTTCTTCGTCCCTGGGAAAGGAACAGATACCCGGCAAAGGAGCGGACGAACATTTCTCTTGCGTTTGTTTTTTTTCTGAGCGTGTGGGCATGCTACATGTTCCTTCCGGATAAACTCCCGGGGCAGACACCGCTTTTTCAGCGCTTTTGCACCATCGTGATGCTGGCCTTTATCATCTTGTGCAGCGTGTGGATCGGCAACGGCACACCACGTTGGCTCCGGGCGTTTGTCATTTCGGTGTGTCTGATTTACTCGGCGCTGTGGGCGGAGTACATCTGGTCATTCAATCGTCATAATCGGGGATTCAATAAGGAATTCTTTTCGGGCATTGATAGCCACGACATGCTTGCCGGGCTCATTTACGACAACAAGTACCGCGGTAGAAAGGTATACATTCACTTTCCGAGTTATTTCATCGTCTGGAACAAAGGCCTCTCGGCGACGAAGATCATCGACTATCGTTTTGGTATTGTCCGCCGGACGTCGACCGCCTTCGACATTCCTTTTTACCACGAACTTATTGGCGAGAATTACCGGTTCCAATCTCAGTACGATGCGGTCGATTTGTTCCTGGTCCGTGGGGATGCCCCGGTCGGGAATGACCAGCATCTTCGCAATTTTCAGCTCATTCGAAAGGCGGATGCCTGGAAGCTATACGAACGGACCTTACGATCAGGCGACTGACGACGGTGAACGGGCGGTCGCAGGGTATGACATTTTTACTCGGACGGGGTTGTATCGCGTTTCTCAATCAAGATCATTATGGCGCAACCCGTGAGAGAGTCTGGCCGGGAGGCCGCAGGGAGGCCGGCGGTGTCGGAAGGATTGGCCGATGAAATCCGCCAGGAGCTTGATGGGGTGAAGCAGGATGCGGCGTCAATGACCGTGGAGCCCGCAGGCGATGTTGTCCGACCTGCCGCACGGTTACAGGAGTACCTTGCCATGATGCGGCCGGACTACTGGCTGAAGAATATTTTTGTTTTTCCCGGCTTGCTGTTTGCGCTAGCCGTTTATCATACGCCGGTAGACCAAACGTTGATCCTAAGGGTCATCAGCGGATTGATGGCTATCATGCTGGTCGCTTCAGCCAACTATGTGATTAACGAATACCTTGACGCGGATTTTGACAAGTATCACCCGGTGAAAAAAGCCAGGGTCGCTGTGGTTCGGATTGTCAATCCTGTCATCGTGTTTGCCCTTTACAGCGTGCTTGTGATCTCGGGTCTTGCCATCGGATACCTTATCTCTTTTAAGTTCTTTGTCACCGAACTGCTGCTGCTTGTGATGGGATTTATTTACAATGTCCGTCCGTTGCGCAGCAAGGAGCGCGTGTACCTCGACGTGCTTTCTGAATCGGTGAACAACCCGATTCGATTCGCCCTTGGTTGGTTTATGGTTACACCGGCAGTTGGGCTGTATATGGACAATCGTTGGGATTTGGAATTTTTTGATTCCCTTCCTCCTTTGAGCATCATGATTGCCTATTGGATGGGTGGCGCCTTTCTCATGGCGACGAAGCGGTTTGCCGAATACCGCCTCATCGGCAATCCGGAACTGGCGGGAAGATACCGAAGGTCCTTTCGCTATTACACGGAGAACACCTTGCTGATCTCTATGTTTTTCTACGCGATCACGTGTGCTTTTTTTCTGGGCATATTTCTCATCAAAAACCGAATAGAGATGCTGGTGAGTTTTCCTTTTTTCGCCCTGTTGTTTGCGTGGTACCTCAAGATCGGCTTGCTCAGGAACTCTCCGGTTCAGGGATCTGAAAAGTTATGGACCCGGAAATGGTTTATGCTTTACCTTGTCCTGTTCACGGTCCTGGTTTGCGCGCTGATGTTCGTCGATATTCCCTGGTTGCGCTGGTTCCTTATCAAGACCCATAACTGAATTTTTTACGGTCGCTTCATTCGGTTTTTTTGACGTAACCGTGCCCTGGCTGGTATAATTTTGTTTTACCAACGGGAGAAATGACTGTTCTGTGTTTGTACAGGTACCATCCAAAGAATTGTTAGGTGATTCCGTCGGAGGCCTTGTCGCGACCGCCATAAAAGTTTCCCCAAGCATCAGCGAACTTCAATTCCGGGCTTTCGCAATGTGCTGGGCCATTGCCTCGCTCTTTCACATGGCGCATTCAAGCCTGTTCGACCAGCAACTCAATTTTGCATTGCTTACCCTGGCGGCATTCAGCGTGATTTTCCGGCCATCGCTGACCACCTTCCTGTTCCTGGCCTTGTCGCAGCTTCTCGATGCCCTTCTCAGAATGCCCCATACCACCAACCACTGGCTGTTTACCGCCTTTGTCAACCTTACGATCCTGCAGGCCATTTTCATGAAGGTGGTGTCAGAACGGACTTTTAATGTGCGCGGAGGGAACGTGTTTTCCCGGTTTGCTCCCGTGGTGCGGGTGGAACTGATCATACTTTACTTTTTTGCGTTCTTTCATAAGCTGAACGCCGGATTTTTTACTCCCGCCACAAGCTGCGCTACGGACCTCCTGAAAGCACAACAGATCGCAGGACTGTCGTCGCTGGGGCCTGTAGTCTTTTTTGTTAACGCCTACTTTACGGTGGCCCTTGAGGCGCTTATCCCCGTTCTCCTCTGTTTCCGGGCCACGCGAAACGCGGGAATCCTTTGTGGGATCGGTTTTCATGCGGCACTCTCGTACAGCACGCATAATGCTTTTTACGATTTTTCCTCGATGGTTTTTGCGTCCTATTTCCTTTTCATTGATCCCGGTTTCAGTGTTGCACTCTGGAACACACGCGACCGCATCAGGACCGCGCTTCGCCGCTTCTTCGGTGACTTCGACAGGAGGAAACTTTTTCTCACGCTCGCAGTTTCGGCGACGGCTCTTGTGCTGGTCTACGCATTGAGCAAACTATTGAATACCCACCAGTCGGTACACCTTTATTTTTTCTGGACCGTTTACAGCATGACCTTTTTCGGATTGTTCTTATGGTTTCTGCTTCGCCGGAGACAATACGCCCTCCGGCAGCCCCTGTTTGTACTGCCGCATTGGTCGATGGTGATGATTCCCCTGATTGTTTTTCTCAACGGTACCTCTCCTTATCTCGGCCTGAAAACGGAAAATTCGTACGCGATGTTTTCCAACCTGAGAACAGAAGGCGGGACGACCAATCACTTCCTCGTTCCGGCAAGCGTGCAGATTTTTGATTTTCAAAAGGAGGTAGTGCACATCGTTTCCTCGACGGACCCCGGCCTTCGGGAACTTGCACAAAAGAACAAAGCCATGGTCCTTTTTGAATTTCGAAACTATGTTTCCCGAAAGAATCCGGAGGTCGTCCACTACCTGATTGATGGAAACCTGAAAACCTACAGCGCGTCGGACCCGGACGGTGTTTCCGCGCTTGGGCAAAATCCAGTTTGGTTGTCAAAGTTCATGAAGTTCAGGTCGTTTTCGATCGCGGGGTCGCAGCCCTGCAGTCATTAAACCATTGTGGAAACGTGAGTATGCGCGAGGACTATGATTTGGTGGTCGTTGGCACAGGGTTCGCCTCGTCGTTTTTTCTATACCAATATCTTCAAACGGCGGCGGCGACCGCAAAAGTGCTCGTGTTGGAGCGCGGCCATCTTTTCCCTCATCGCGACCGACGCAGACAACTTGCCGGGGAGGAGGTCGAGGACCCTAACCCGGAGCCCCATCAGGCGTATGTCAATGCAAACCCCGAAAAGCATTGGGCATTCAGCCTTGGATTTGGAGGGAGTTCAAACTGTTGGTACGCCTGCACGCCCCGGTTCATGCCGCGGGATTTTGAGATGTACTCACGATACGGAGTCGGGATGGACTGGCCGGTGACTTACGACCAGATTGAACCCTACTACGGGGAAGTGGAAAGGTTGATGAACGTCGCTGGTCCGGAGGTGACACCTTTTCCCCGGTCGTCGGCCTATCCCTTGCCACCGCATACTTTCAGCACCGTTGACAAGGTGTTGCACGACCGATTCACGGAACACTATATTTCGCAACCCACCGCCCGTGCCAGCCGGCCCATCAAAAACAGGAGCGCCTGTTGTGTAAACGCGGTTTGTGCGGTATGTCCGGTTGATGCCAAGTTTACAATTGAAAACAGTGGGCTCGGTGTTTACGACGATCCGCGCGTGAAAATAGCATACGGCGCCTTCGTGGTCCGGTTGGAAACATCCGGTGACCGTGCGTCGGCGGTGCATTTTCTTCACCGCGGACGGGAAGGATCGGCGAATGGCGAAGTGATCGCTTTGGGCGCCAACCCGATTTTTAACGCGGCGATCCTGCTAAACTCCGGCGATTTGAATGTATTGACGGGAACGGGTATCGGGGAACAGGTTGGGCTCGACGCCGTGGTCCACCTCGACCGCCTGGCGAACGTCGGGGGAAGCAGTTGGGTGACCGCCAATGGATACATGCTCTACGATGGCGAGCACCGAAGGTCTCATGCGGCGTGCCTGATTGAATCGAACAACGCTCCTTATCTCCGTCTCGAAAAAGGCAAGTGGAGGAATATATCCGTTTTCAGGATGATTTTTGAGGATCTCCCGCAAGAAGGCAATGGCGTTTCTGTCAGGGAAGATCCGTTAAAACCACGTGTACACTTCAGCGGTCATTCGGAGTACGCCTTTCGCGGTATCGAAAGGATGAAGCAGAAGTTGCCTTCGATCCTGTCGTGCCTCCCTGTTGAAGACGTGTCGTTTCGGGAGCCGTTCAGGACCGAGGCCCACATTCTCGGCGCTACGCGGATGAGCAACGACAAACGCACGGGCGTGATTGACAGGAACCTCATCCACCACCAGTATCGCAATGTGTTTGTGCTTGGTGCGGGCGCGTTTCCCACGTACTCACCCGCCAATCCGACCCTGACCCTGTGCGCCCTCTCGATGATGAGCGCAAGAAACGCCTTTTAACGCCACATGAAACGCAGAAAGTTTTTGACGATTGCAGGGATTGGCGGACTTTTGGTCGGAACGTTTTCTTTTCGGTTTTTTTCCGAATCTTTCGAGGAAGCCGGCGCTAAGATTATACGCAGAGAACTTCCCTTTCTTCAGCTCGACCCGGAAGGCGTTTGGAATTATATGGAAGCCTATGGCCGCACGCAAGACGATGGATACAAACGCGCAATCCGATTGTACCGCCTGATCGGCGTGGACTCCACCCGTTCCGGAAAGGTCCATCAACTCGTGAGCCATTACCTGTTGTCAACAGATTTCTTCATCAAGGGTGGGGACGAATCGAGGTTGGTCCGGTATTACCGGCTGTACAACCCTTACGTGGCGGCCTGCGCCCACCCGTTCAGTCACCTCCGGTTTCCGGATAACACGGCTTGAGACCGGTTCATCTTATCCTTTGCAGCTTGCCGCGCACGCTGTCGAGCTCACGTTCATAACGATAGAAGGTGCGATCGCTGTAGGCGCGCATGAGCGCATCACGGTCTTCACAGTCGTGTGCATAGAGGACGTCGTCGTTAAAAGCGCTGCTGTTTCGTGTAAGATCGCCCACCGGCATCGGTCGTATGGGGCTTGTGTGGCTGCCGATCAATACTACGGCGTGGTGAATGTCGTTGTCAGCAACGAGGTCATAGACATTCTGGCGCTGGTCAATAATTTTGGCTTCGCGGGCGGAGATAAAAGGAATCTTGACGAGCGCGTAGACCAAGGACGCTACAAAGACAGCACGTACCCAGCCGCGTTTCGCCGCGATGGCGTTTCGTACGACGAGAATCACGAGGAAGGGCAGGGACTCAAACATAAACCGGGGGCCATACTGGTTGCCGCCGATCTGGTAGTAGAAAAAGTATCCGGCCATCAATGTCATGAAGAAATAGTCCTCCGGACGTTTTGGAGTTGGGGCGCCCCGGGTGATTTTCTTCAGGAGGAACATGAAGTACAGCACAAGCAGTCCCGGGGAACTCCAGTACACGAACATGAAGATCCAGCGAATGACGTGCTCGATCCCCGCGAGGATCGTATGGTCTTTTACAAAACCCAGCCCTTCTTCTTCGTATCCCCACACCGTGACCGGCAGAAATGCGCTTCCCGTAATTTTCATGTTGTACCAGCCCAGGAGGGCAATACATGGCAGGGCACCCAGTCCGAGCATGAATAACATCCGGAGGGATTTGGCCTTGTACTGGCGCACCAGGTAAATGAGAAAAGGAATAAAAAGGAGCACTGCCGTGAAATAGCGAATAAGAATTACCCATCCCAGGAAGAATCCGGCGAGCAGGATAAACCGGAGCGCACCCCTTTGGAAGTACAGGTGAATACAAAACACAAAGAGAAGGCAGGCGAGCAGGCAAGCGACATGGGAAAAATAGGACGCCGCATTAAAAATATAAAAGCCCGTCAATCCCGTGGCGACAACAGACCATGCGGCAATCCTGGTCGAGTAGAATTCCCGGGCAAAGAAGTACAACACGGTCAGGCAGAGCACGCCCAACACGGGGTTGACGATCCATGTAGGAAAATCGAGCAAAAAGGACAGGCTCAGGATGATGGGCCAACCGGGAGGAAAGCGTCCGACGCGCATGTCTTCCTGCTGCACAATGTGGTTGAAGTGAAAGCACTCCTGAAAATCAGGAGGGGGTTCCCAAAGTCGTCCCTCGGAGAGCGTTTTGGCCTGAAACAGGTATGCAAATTCGTCCGAGGAGTTGGGAAAATCTTCCAGCACGATGTGGATGACGAGGATTGTAATGATGGAAAACGCCGCCCCAATGGCGAAGACCGTGCCGCCGGTGTGTTTGGAGACCAGCGTGGCAAGGAAGGTAGCTACACGATGCCTGCCCTGCCGGGCGATTATCACGAGGCCGCAGAAGAAACCAAGCCAAAGCAATTCGGCAAAGCACAATCTGATAAAGTCCTGATAGAAAACGTATCCTTTGTCGGGCTCGGGACTAAAAAGGGATATGACGAATCCCACAATCTCCTCCTCAAATATCCGGGAGGCCGCGAAGAGCAGGATCGGTAGAGCGATAACGGCGTAGATCCCTTTTTCAATGCCGGTATTTTTGTAAAGGGTTTGCCCCGCAAGAAACTCCATAAGACTGCGAAAGGTGTGTTGTGTTGCCTGGCCACTCGTAAAAGTTTCGTACCCGGCCGGTGACCCCGACATGGCGCGACCTGCAATATCAACCCGAACCAGCAGGATCGAACGGGTCCTGTCTGCCGGGCAGGCCGGAACACTGAGGTACTTGTTCTACACCCGCTTAGTCGACTGAGATGATCTTGTGTTTGATCGCGTATTTGACCAGTTCCGGGGTGTTTTTTAGCCCCAGTTTTTCAAGGATGTTCGTCTTATGGGTTTCAACGGTCTTTACACTTATGAAGAGTTCTTCGGCGACCTCCTTATTTGGTTTTCCGGAGGCTACCAGTACGAGCACCTCAAACTCGCGGTTCGTCAGTTCGTTGGGCAGGCGGGTTTTTGTGGTTTTCGACTTTTCGCTTGAGTAAAAATCTTCAAAAACCAGCTTCATGATCGCGTCGTTGAAGAATTTTTCACCCTTTTGCACTTTGCGTATGGCGGTAAGCAAGGTTTCGCGGTCGACGTCCTTGGGCAGGTAGCCATCGACACCTGATTTGATGGCGGCTGACACGTAGTCTTTGCTGATCTCCTGACTGACGAGGATGACCTTGATCTGTGGATCTGAGGTTTTGATCCACCGGGTTGCCTCGATTCCCGTCATGCCGGGCATGAGGATATCCATGAGCACGACATCGGGCGGCGAGTCACGGCACGCGTTGACGGATTCCTCACCTGACCCGACCGATCCGATGACCTCGATGTCTTCTGTTTGGGAGATCATCAATGCAACGCCTTCCCGTATCAGCTTGTGATCATCGGCAAGTAAGATTCGTATTTTTGTCATGACTCTGTATTTAGTGGAAGTTTAACCGTTATCGTCGTTCCCTGGCCAAGGTGGCTTTCGAGGGAAATCTCACCGTCGAGCAAGTCAACCGCTTTTTTCACGATTGACAACCCGAGACCGGTTCCAGCGATACTGTTTACATTATTGCCGCGCAGGAACGGGTCAAATATGGAATTGAGGTCGGCGGGAGGAATACCAATGCCGCGATCGCTCACCCGCATCACCATTCGGTTCTCCTGCCGCTGGATATCGAGGTCTACCTCTTTCTGCGCCGGAGAGAATTTGATCGCGTTGGTGAGCAGGTTGATCAGGATGTTTCGCATGAGCTTTTCGTCCGTAGGCACGGCCTCAGGCATGCCGGTAATTGACAGCCGGATGGCGTGTGTGTTGCCCGTGCTGTGGTTTATCTCCTCGATCACCTGCCGGGTGAACTTTTGCAGGGCCAGGGGCGCGCTGACGATCTTGATCTTACCGCGCTCACTTTTCCCATAGACCAATACATCATCCAGCAGGTGGAGCATGTTGGTGGTGTGGTAGTCGATGTAGGATAATTTTTCCGTGAATTCCTCGTCGCGCATGGAGGAACGTCGCTGTGCCAGCAGGCGCGAGGTGTGCTGGATGGAACCGAGCGGGGTCCGAAATTCATGGGACGCAATGGAAACAAATTTGCTTTTTATCTCCAGGGCTTCCTCTTGCTTTCTCAGCGCCTCCCGTAACTCCGCCGTGCGCGCTTCTACCGTTCGTTCAAGTGAAGTCCGGTACTCGGTGACTTCGGTGATATCCTGACCTACGAACGTGATGCCGGTCACACGCCTGTCGGCATTGAGTTTGGGCGTTGCGCTGAACATGGCAATCATGCGGCGGCCGTCTTTCTTGAGCAAGGCTATTTCAGTATTGGGCAACGTTTGCCCACTCACGCCGGTCTGGAAGTAGGATTCAAATGCAGACCGGTTTTCACTGGCGACCAGCGCAGCAAGCTTGGTGGTAAATACGTCATTTTTTTCGTATCCCAAGGCATCGGTGCAATGCCTGTTCCAATGGGTGATGTATCCGCGGCTGTCGGTACTTAAGATAAGGGCGTTGGCATTCTCGACAAGATCCGTGACTTCAGATACAAGGTCTGTCATTTTTTTTTCGAATGCCTTTTCCGGTGTGACGTCCATGCCGATCACACGGATCCCTTGCATGATCCCGGATCCATTCAATACAGGGAAATAACAAAGATCAAGGAAAATGGTCGGGCCGGACCGCGTTGGATATTCAGCAAAGGTCTTGACCGACCGTTTTTCTTCATTTAACTGACGCAAAATGCGCGTGACCGCTGCTTTACGGTGTTCGGGAACATGTTCAATAAAGTCGCTGCCGCGTTTGAAAGGAACGGTTCCCAATGCCTGCTGGACCCGGTCTGCTTCGCGGTTGAAGGCCAGGATACGACCCTGCGGGTCAAGAATAATGACCAATTCCTCCAGTTGATCCAGAATGTCTTCAAACATATCCATCAGCAGCGACATCAAACGTTCACGTTTCTACACCGTCGCGTCCTTAACGGGAGTTACGCCAGTACAGGGGCATTGATCGCTATTCTCTTTTTTGCGACCCGATTCGACCGACGCCACCTCGCGGTACCGTTCCACGTAGACGTCATGCTTCCAAATCAGGGATCCTGACCGAAAACATCCTGTTCACTCAACGGCGTACAACAAAGAACGCTTCAGCAAAAGCATTTCAGAATTAATCCGGGCATGCCGGGGATGGGCGTCCTAAATTAATAAAAAATGCAATATGTCAAAACTTGAAATACCCCGAATTTCTCCTAATGGGGACCGGCGGCTAATAATGTTTAGATATGCGTATAGTCACATCGTGGGGAGCCGGCACAGATCCGCCGAAATAGGGATAAAGAAGGTAATAAAGCCCCGATCGCATGGCGGCTCGCGGGGTATGACCGCTTTGCGCTCATTGTTCAGGTAGAATATGTCGGTGGGGATGAAAGCATCCTTGCTGCCAACAGGTAAGGAATACCCGCTGTGGATGCCGGCTTTACGATGGCGATGTCTGAAGACATTTCCGTACCGATCGCAAAAGGGCCTTAACCTGGAAAGGCTTCTTGATAAATTCGTTAACGCCAATGCGCGTCGCCCGCTTTTTGATTTCGTAGGACGAGAGCATGATGATGGGTATCTCCTTGGTCTCGTCCCGGACTTTGAGAAACTTACACACGGCTATTCCGTCGACGGCTTTTAAATCCTTATCGACAATAAAAAGGTCCGGCCATTGATGCCGGGCTTCAACGATGCTTGCGCCCTTGCTCGACTCAACCGCATAACCCGCCTTCCGGAGAATCTCATGTAGAATGAAAAGCATATCGGGGTCATTCTCTGCAATCAGAATTCTCTTCTTTCCCGCTTCCATACGCTCGTTGGTTTGATGATGCAAGGTAACACGGTCAGGCGCGAATTGGTGAGCGGGCTTTTGATTTTTTTTATTGCTGGTTGAATGAACTTGGCGCACGCCGGATGGTCCGGGACAACGACAAAAAATTTTTCCATTGTTGTAACCAAATGTCGCTTCGTGTATCCAATAGCAAACAAAACGTTTATCACGACTATGACACATACTGTTCGTATATTGAAGAAGGAGCCGCTGAATCACGACGTCATCCGGTTCTTGCTTGAAAAGCCGGCGGGTTTCACGCATACCGCCGGGCAGGCCATTGAACTTTCTTTGCCAGGTGGCCCGTTGGCGGGGAAGCCTGCGCCTTTTACGCTGACCAGCGTAGATGGTGATCCTTCGCTCGAACTGATGATCAAGATCTATCGGGATCACAAGGGCATTACCGCCGAACTGGAGCGGCAGGAGCCGGGTAACCAGGTCATCATCAGCGATGCGTGGGATTCCTATGTCGACCGCGGCCCGGGAGTCTTTCTTGCAGGCGGGGCAGGGGCGACTCCCTTCATTGCCTTGCTGCGGCATTTCCGGAATCTTGGAAGGGTCGGTGAAAGCGCCCTCATTTTTTCAAACAAGACGGAAGCCGATATCTTCGGTGCCGATGAATTCCGGTCAATGCTGGGGCAACGCTATGTAGACGTGCTGACACATGAGCATCGCGCGGGTTTTCCAAAGAATATTGACGCGGATCTCATTCGCCGGTATGCACCGGACCCGTCGGTGCCATTCTATGTTTGCGGCCCTCCGGGATTCATCGATCACGTCAACGGCGTGCTCGCCACTGTCGGCGTCGCTCAAAATCTGGTGGTAGTAAGCTTATGAGCATACGCAACGCGGTCGAGCGACGGCTGCAGGTCAGCACGGATGGGACCGGCACGCTGACCAAGCCGGAACGGATCCGGGAGATTGCGACGCATTTCGGTCGCATCATGGAGTTACTCGGTCTCGACATGAGCGAGGATGGCCTCCGCGACACACCGGCAAGGGTGGCGGAGATGTATGTGAATGAAGTCTTTAGCGGCCTTGATCCGGACAATTTCCCCCGCATCGCCGTGTTTCTGAACAACGGCTACGAAGGTATGCTGGTCGAACGCGACATTGCGGTTTATTCGTATTGTGAGCATCACTTCGTTCCAATTATCGGTCGTGCGCATGTCGCCTACTTTCCGGGAGAAAAGATCATCGGGCTTTCGAAGATTCACCGGTTGGTACAACATTTTTCAAAACGACCACAGGTGCAGGAGCGGCTGACCTGCCAGATAGGCGAGGCGCTCCGCGATGTGCTGGGCAATGAAGACGTTGCAGTGATGGTTGAGGCGACACACCTCTGCGTTTCGTCTCGGGGCGTGGGGGATACCAGCAGCGAAACGCTGACGACCTGGTTCAACGGCCGGTTCCGTCTGGCGCATGAACAACAAGCCTTTTACAATATCATCAAAAGCAAGTCGGGATGAGCTGGGCCGAAGATAACAATGTCGCAGGAACCATTCTCTTCCTGTGGTTCTTTTTGCTTTATGGCCTGGAGTTTCTTTTCCCGCTCATGCAAAGGCGAAGCCGTCATTTTTGGTCGAACGTGTCGTTCGCGCTCGTCCTGGCCGTGATCAACATTATTTTTACTTCGGTCACGTTCTTGATTGCCGGTTGGGTCGACGCACATGGAATCGGCCTCTTTAATGTAATCACGGCCGAGACCGCCTGGGTCGTTGTTATCAGCATCCTGTTCCTCGATTTTTGGGCGGGTTACGTGGTCCATTGTTTTTTTCATAAATATTCGTGGCTGTGGCGGCTTCACAGCATCCACCATTCAGACGACCTGGTGGATGTGACGACCACATTCCGACAACATCCGCTGGAAAGTGTCATACGTATCGCTTTTCACCTGAGCGGGATGGCCATCCTGGGTGTCCCCGTCTGGGTGCTGATGATTTACCTCACGCTTTCTACCATCAACGCACAAATCGAGCATGCGAACATAAGCATCCCAACCTGGTTGGACAGGATACTTCAATACGTGTTTGTAACCCCCAACATGCACAAGATCCACCACTCCCGGTTTCAGCAAGAAACGGACTCGAACTTCAGTAACATTCTTTCAGTGTGGGATCGCCTGTTCGGCACCTACCGGCGTCTGGAGAACTACCGGGCAATAGACTACGGCCTGGACTACCACGAACCGGGCCGGCACTTTTCGTTCTGGGAATTGCTCAAGCTTCCCTTCCGTCAGGGGCGTGGCTGAACACCCTGAATATATTTACACGATGGCCGTGATAGCGGGTTTCTTTTTCAATGTGCATGCCGTTCCTGAACGCCACCGCCATGGATGGGGTATTTGTTAAGCTGATGATTGAGATCAGCGACTCTGCGAAGGCGTTGTCAAATGCGTAGTGTTTACATTTACGTGCGGCCTCGAAAGCGTACCCGCGTCCCCTGAACGGAGAAAGCAGCGAATACGCGATCTCCATTTCCATTTTTTGGTCGACTTGCTGTATGAGGAGGCCGCAATGGCCCACCAGTTTGCCTGAACTTTTTTCAACCAGGGCATTCATGCCCCCGAGGTCCTTTTCATAGCGGCCGAATTGTTTTTCATACCACTTGGCACACTCAATTTCCGGCGGGTCGAAGTCGCCCGGCCAATGCTGAAAGGAAGTTGGATCTGTAAAGAAGGTCATCCATTGGTCAAAATCAGCGGAATTAACTTTTCTGAAGAGAAGCCTTTCCGTTTCCTGGTACTCAAGGATAAATTTCATATCACGGGTTTGTCGCAGGGTGGGCCGTATCTGAACTTGTTTCAAATGCCTTCAAAGAGGCTTAAGGACTCCAGATAGGTTGGAACGATGACGTGCCAATTCAGCCTTTCGCGAATCGAAGTAGCGTATAGCTCCAGGCTTTGTCCTTCACCGTGAATGGTGAACGTCATCTTTGGCGAATCTTTGAAATTGGACATCCACCGAAACAGTTCTTCATGGTCGGCATGGCTTGAAAAAGAACTCATATTTTCAACCTTGCAATTCACGGGCACATCTTCACCGAAGATTCGTATCGTGGGTTGTTTTTCAACCAGGCTACGGCCACGCGTCCCTTCTGCCTGGTAGCCGGCGATCAGAATGGTGTCCTGAGGATTGCGGAGGCGGTGGTACATGTGATGAAGGATTCTTCCGCCCGTCATCATTCCACTGGATGAAATGATGATGGCATTGGTCCGTATTTCGTTCAACGTCCTGGAGTGGCGCGATGTCTTGACGAAGACCAGCATGTTGGTTTCGAGCTCGCGGGCGAACTGCGACTGGTTAAATACGACCTTGTGATAATTCGGATACCTGTAATAGAGGTACGTGGCCGAGATGGCCATGGGGCTGTCGATGTATACGGGAACATCGGGTATGCGGCCTTCATCCATCATTTTGTGAAGGAAATACAGCAGCGTCTGTGTTCGTCCAACCGCGAAGGCGGGGATGAGCAGGACGCCCTTTCGTTGCAGCGTCTCCTTCACCACGCGCTCGAGATCGGCTTCGGGGTCTGAGGCGGGATTGCGTTTGCTTCCATAGGTGGATTCAACAAACAGGATGTCAGCCTTTTCGATCGCGCCTGGCGGATTTAGCATGGCGTCGCTGTACCGGCCCAGGTCACCGGAGAAAACGAGCGTTTTTTCCTGGTGGTCTCCCTGAATGAACAATTCCGTGATCGCTGATCCCAACAGGTGGCCCGCATCCGAGAAACGCAGGTCAATCCGTTCGCTTAGCTGAAGGCGCACGCCATAGTGTGCGGTCCGCAGCATGGGCAATACCCGCAAGGCGTCCCTCGTCTCGTACAACGGCAGGGGATTCTTGTGGCGGGAGTAGCCTTTTTCACGGGCAAAGGTCGCTTCTTCCTCTTGTAACTTCGCCGAGTCCAGCAGCATCAGTTCCATCAGGTCCGCGGTCGGAGGGGTACAGTAGATCGGCCCTTCAAAGCCCTCGCGGACAAGCTTGGGCAGGTAGCCCGTATGGTCGATATGTGCATGACTGATGACGACGGCGTCTACGGTTTCCGGTTCGACGGGAAAGCTTTCCCAGTTTCGCAGGCGCAGATCTTTTATGCCCTGGAAAAGCCCACAGTCAAACAGCAGCCTGAATCCTCCGATGTCCAGCAGGTAACGGGAGCCGGTAACTGTTCCCGCACCGCCAAGAAATTTTACGCGAACGTCCATGATATGTAAGATTCAAAATTAAATGGCATTTTCTGACAATAATCATAGTGTCTGTTGACGGGACTCAGCAGAAGCAGCAGCACCGAAAGATACGTTTGAGCGGCAAATCGCGGTCTCATGAAAGAACATTTTCTTTCCGGGCGATTTTTTGCAGCCTGCCCGGGTGCCGCCGGCAATATTTACCGGTGGGGATGAAAATTTTCGATCATTTCCATGGCGTTGGCAAAATATTCGTCTGCCGTATTGGACGCGCATTGGTGCGATCGGTAATTGGAGCGACAACGGGAGAAAATCATTAAGAATTATGTACATATCGGGAGAAGAAGCGTTGAAGATCGTGAAGCCGGGCGATCGGGTCTTATATTACAGGCCAGGTGTGCTCCGACTCCGTTGGCACGTATCATTTTTCAGGCGTAGGAGCACAAATGGATTTCATTCGCGGCGCTTCCCTTTCAGACGTTGGCAAACCGATCATTGCACTGCCCTCGATAACGGCCCGGGGCATTTCCAGAATTGTTCCGTACCTTAAGGCGGGCGCAGGTGTGGTGACCACCCGAGCCCACCCCGGGCCCACGTTCACTACATTGTGACCGAGTATGGCATCGCCTACCTGTATGGCAAGAATCTCCGGCAACGCGCCAAAGCGCTGATTGACATCGCCCACCCAAACCATCGGGAGGCGCTGGAGCGCGAAGCTTTTGAAAGGTTCAAGTCGTACGAATTCGAAAGAAGGGTATATTAGCCGTGAAAAAATTTTCATCTTGTTGATATTGATCAACCTTGTGATTGTCGGTGCCTTTCTTTATTGTTCTCTGGAGCAGGAAGGGCAGCCATGGTGATGAACCCCTGCATACCGTCAACCGGGATCTTGTTCGACAGGAATTCAAAATACAACAAAAAGGAGGTGAAATGATTGTTCGTGGGCGGTTGCCATTTGTTGCGCTCGCCTTGCTTTCGCTCATTGCCGGACTGTGGACAGGTCTGAACCGGATCGGTTGGGACTTTTACATTACGCCGGCCAGCGCCCACCACGGCGCCATCATGGTGGGAGGATTTCTTGGAACGCTGATCGCGCTTGAAAAGATCATACCCCTCAGGCGAAAACTCCCCTTTCTCATCCCCATGGCCAGCGCGGCGAGCGTTGCCGGATTTGTCCTCGGGCATGTCCACTGGGCGATGGTGCTGCTCGTGATGGCCAGCGCAGGGTTATTTCTTGTAATGGCTTTTTACCTGACCACGCAACGAAGTCAGATATACCTGCTCATGCTCCTGGGCGCCGGTGCATGGTTTGTTGGCAATTTTTTCCTGCTCACGCGCCACGCCTACCCAACAGCCTTCCCGTGGTGGGTGGCGTTCGCCCTGATGATCATTATCGCCGAGCGTATTGAGATCATGCGATTTCTTCCGGTTTCCCGCCTGCAGAAAGGGATTCTGGTCGGCCTGCTTATCCTCTTCCCGCTCGGTATTCTGTTTGGATTTCACGGCACCGGTCGCTACATCGCGGGTGGCGTTCTGGTCGCGGTCTCGGCATGGATGCTGAAGTTCGATCTCATCGGCGTCACGCTCTTTAAGAAGGGACTGACCCGGTATGTCGCCGTCGCGCTGCTTTGCGGCTATGTTGCGCTGCTGTTGGCCGGTGTATTTTTTATCACCCTCGAAAACATCATGGCGTACGATGCCGTGGTTCACACCTTCTTTATCGGCTTTGTTTTTTCGATGATCTTTGCACATGGACCCATCATTTTGCCTGGTGTACTGGGAATTCTCGCGAAGCCGTTTCATCCGCTGTTATACCTGTGGCTCGGAATCCTTCACGTGTCCTGGATGATTCGGATCTTCGGCGATCTCACCCTTGCTTCCAACCTGCGAATGGCTGGCGGTTTGTTGACGGCGATCGCTGTCGTGGGATACTTTGCGACCATGGGCAGCCTAACTTTCAAACGGCGTTGATGGCGGCGCGTTTCAGGATACCGTTGTTCTTTTTCTTTGTCGCCGGCATGATCGGGTTGTTGCTGCGCTGGCAGATGGTGTCACCATTCCCCAACATCGTTTACGGCTATTTTCTACACGCGCACTCACACCTGATGTTCCTGGGATGGGTTGGCAATTCGTTGCTTTTGGCGTTTCTCTGGAGGCTGATCAGCCATGAAAAACGGCGCCCTTTCCTGGCTATTTTCTGGGCGCTGCAGGGGTTGTTGTTGGGCATGATGATTTCCTTTCCGGTGCAGGGATACGGCCTCTACTCGATCGTCTTTTCCACGCTTCATACGCTTGGCGTTTTTGTGATTGCCGCGTTGTTTTTTCGGACGATCAGGAACTTGAAACACGCATCGTGCTGGCTCGCATCTGTGGCGCTGATCTTTTTCATTGTTTCGTCGGCGGGGCCATTCTCTCTTGGCTACATCATGGCCAACGGTCAGGGGAAATCGCAGGCGTATTACTTTTCGGTGTACTATTACCTTCATTTCCAATACAATGGATTCTTCGTATTTGGTATTCTCAGCATGTTTTTCAGCATGCTGGAGGAGCATGGTGTGCCCTTCGATGCAGCGGCGGTGATCCGTGTGGGCAAATGGATCGCATTCAGTTGCGTTCCTGCCTACGCGCTGAGCGTTTTGTGGGCCGAGCCCGGATGGATTTTCAACGTTGTCGGCCTTCTCGCCGCCGGAGCGCAGCTCTACGCGTTTTGGCTCATGATCCGGGTACTCAGGCCGGTTGCAGATGACGTGCGTCGCGTGTTTTCCCGAACCCCGGATCTGCTGCTGAATGTGATTGCAGGCTGTATCGTGTTAAAACTTATGCTGCAGCTATTATCAGCGCATCCCTTTGTGGCCGCGCTTGCCTATGAACTCCGGCCACTGGTGATCGCCTATCTTCACCTGGTACTGGCGGGTATCATTTCCCTTTTTCTGATGGTGTGGTACATTGAAATGCGAATCGTTTCACAAGAATGGGGACGGCGCCTTGCTATATCGTTCTCGGTTTCACTCGCCGGGTCGGAGATCGTGCTTGGGCTTCAACCATGGTGGACAACGGTCATGGGGGATGGGTGGTTGACCGCTCCGGAATGGATCTTTGCTTTCTCTGTCGTTATGGTACTTTCGATCGGCGGATTTGCCCTCGCGTCGCTGGGGAACGCGCGTCAGCGGCAGCCGGTCTCGTAGGTTCTGAAGTATTGCGTCCCGTTGAGCAACGTTTTTTCGTCGACGTAGCTCAACGCATACTCCTTCACGGACCCATCCTGGTAGTTCAATTGAAGGACGGGGTTGCCGTTGATATCGGGGACGACGTCCCACGAGCCGGAACCGCCCGAACTGTTGTGATCACTCCCGAATGCGCCGCCTGTGTCGATCGACATGTTGTAATTGCGGCTGTCGGTAAAAATCCCGGTACCGCAAAGATCAATGACTACTTTGTTGGAATACCCGCCGCTACCCGAAGAATAGGTTTCCATGTAGGTCAGGCGCGCGTTCGTGAGCGCACGCTTCCATTCGTTGACGATCGGGGTGGCGACAGGCGAGGTAAAGCGAAAACCGCGTGCAACCTCCCTGGCGAGTTCGACGTGGCGTTCGGTGAACATGTCCGGCGTGGTGACCGCCAGAATGCTGACACCCAATCCATGTGGGTTGATCAATCCGATACCATAGGCCTTTACCGACTGGCCTTGAAGGGATCCCGCATAGCGGGCGGCGATGCCGTTACTTCCGAAGGGTTCGATTTCCCCCGTCAGTTGGAGAAAAATTCCTTCATCGCTGATGCCTTTCATCGCTTCTGCGCGGAGCTGTTGAATTTCCCGGCTCTCATGGCTTGTCAGGAGGATGGCACCCGGTTCGGCGTGTGATCCAAGTACATAGCCCGACTCCGTTTGTTGCCCGACCCACCCCGAGGGGATGGTAAATGCCATTCCCAGGTGATCGAGTTTTACCGTGCCGCTCACTTGGCCGACGCATGCGGTGGCGAACGAAAACAACAAGGGCACGAGGAGTGTCTTCATAATCATGTCTTGATGAATGGCTCTTTTAAAATACTAAACCCGGAGGGTCCTCAAATTCCTTGAACGCTATTTTTTGCGGAGGTTGTCCATGAGCTTGTTCGCAAAAATGAAGTCGTCGAGTTCCTTCACGCCGGAATCCAGGATACTTTCCTTGGAACCTTCCCAAAGTTTCTCACCGCGGTAGATGAAGAGGATCTTTTCGCCGTAGGCCATCACCGAGTTCATGTCGTGCGTCACGACGATGGTGGTGATGGCGTAGTCGGCGGTAATGTCCTGAATGAGTTCGTCGATGAGGATCGAGGTTTGCGGATCCAGTCCTGAATTGGGTTCATCGCAGAACAGGTAGTTCGGATTGTTCACAATCGCCCGGGCAATGCCGACACGTTTTTTCATCCCGCCGCTCAACTCCGACGGCATTTTTGTGTTCACGTTCTCGAGCCCCACGCGCTTGAGGCAAAAGTTAACCCGCTCGAGTTTCTCGTCGCGATCCATCCGGGAAAGGATGTCCAGGGGGAACCGTACATTTTCTTCGACATTCTTTGAATCGAACAAGGCGCCACCCTGAAAGAGCATGCCGATCTCCCGGCGTACTTCGGTCTTCAGGTTCCGGTCTCCTTCCGAGAAATTCCGACGGTCATAGAACACCTGGCCGGTGTCAGGCCGCACCAGTCCTACAATGCACTTTAATAGCACGCTCTTGCCCGTGCCGCTGGCGCCGATGATCTGGTTGAGTTTGCCTTTTTCAAATATTCCGCTGACATCCTTCAGTACCGGCTTGTCGTTGAACGATTTGGAAATATTGCTTACTTCAATCATGGGGCTACGAGTAACTGGGCCAGGAAATAATCTGCCAGCAGGACGGCTATAACACTGTTGGTCACCGCCTGTGTGCTGGAAAAGCCGACCTCCAACGCTCCTCCTTCGGTATAATAACCCTTGAACGACGAGATGGAAGCTACCAGGAAGGCAAAAACGACCGCTTTGATGAGGGCAAATGTAATCGTGAAGTCGTTGAATTGAAAACGGATGCCGTAGATGTAGTCATTCGGTGTGATGATGTCGGTGGCCGTCCCCACCAGGTAGCCTCCGACGAGCGCGCACACGCCCGCAACCACTACCAGTAAAGGGAACATGACCATGGATGCGATGATTTTGGGCAGGACCAGGTAGGAGATCGAGTTGATGCCCATCACCTCGAGCGCGTCGACCTGCTCGGTGATCCGCATCGTTCCCAGACCGCCAGCCATGCTTGAGCCGACTTTTCCGGCGTAGATCACGGCTATGATGGTGGGGGCAAGTTCTAGTACCGTCATTTCACGGACGACCTGGGAAATCACGTAGTTTGGTATGAGCGGGCTCACCATATTGAACGCGGTCTGGACGGTGGTCACCGCGCCCATAAACGTCGACACCAACGCCACCAGAAACGCCGAACCCAACCCTATGGAAACACATTCGTCAAGGGTATTCCGATAATAGGTGGCGAACGTTTCGCGGTTGATAAACAGATGTCCGATAAAGATGAAGTACTTACCAATCTCTTTAATCATGCTGCAATTAAATCATCTCAAGTATTATCTTGCTAAAGATACTTAAAAATAAACATCGTCAATGCGCAAGCTAATCGTCGTCACGGGAGGTTCAAGAGGTATCGGCAGGGCAACTGCTGAAAGATTTGCCGGGGCTGATTTTGATATTGTAACCTGCTCGCGAAACGAAAATGACCTTGAGAAAATGACGGACGATTTCAGGAGCGTTTTTCCCTCCGTCCACCTGGCTGTTTTTAAGGCGGATATGAGCGAAAAACCGCAGGCGCGGGCTTTCGTCGAATACGTCAATGGGCTTGGGCGTCCTGTTGACGTGCTGGTGAACAACAGCGGCTACTTCCTTCCGGGCGAACTTTGCACGGAACCGGAAGGCACTTTGGAGCGCATGGTGAATGCGAACCTTTACAGCGCCTATCACATGACACGGGGCATTGTTCCCCGCATGAAGGAGAATCGTTCGGGACATATTTTTAACATCTGCTCCATAGCAAGCCTGACAGCCTATCCGAATGGAGGGTCGTACGCGATTTCAAAGGCGGCCCTCCTGGGGTTCTCGCGTTGCCTTCGCGAGGAACTGATGGGGTTTGACATACGCGTCACATCGGTAATACCCGGCGCGACCCACACGCGAAGCTGGGAGGGAACCGATTTACCCGAGGAGCGGTTCATGAAAGCGGAGGATGTTGCCGAGGCGTTGTACTCGGCATGGGCCCTCTCACCGAGAAGTGTTGTCGAGGAAATTGTCATCCGTCCGCAACTCGGTGACATTTAGGACGATAGGACCCAAGGCGGTCCGGTTTATTTGGCTGCCTTAAACCCGCGCGGCCCCTTGAGATGCGATCCGGGTGAAATGAGCGCTATTCCACGTTGCGCGTTATGCCTCGTCCAACATGCCTGTGCAATACCCTTCGCGGCGTCGGACGCGCTATATTGTCAAGGGAAGGCACAAAGGCACCGGGAAGGAACGGTGGTATCTTCGGGCCTTGAGGGGCCAGTTGCTCGGTTTGGAGAGGGGGTGGATTAATTCGTCGGCGTTGGCGCTCGAAGTCCCTGATAACAACTAATTTTGCGATGATAACCAATCACGCTGTGCATCCGCAAATCGCATCCGTCAAATCATACTGTAACAGCCTGGTAAAATACAGCCGTCGGAAGACGGTGGAAGTCAACGTGGGGGATCTTCCCATGGGAGGTGAACATCCTATACGCGTACAGTCCATGACCACCGTGGATACGATGGACACCGAAGGCTCCGTGAACGAGGCGATCCGGATGATTGAGGCGGGTTGCGAGTATGTTCGCATCACGGCGCCGAGTATGAAGGAAGCGCGCAACCTGGAGGTGATCCGGAAGCAACTCCGCTTGCGGGGCTATCGCGCGCCCCTGATCGCGGATATCCATTTCACACCGAATGCGGCTGAGCTTGCCGCCCGGCTGGTGGAAAAAGTCAGGATAAACCCGGGAAACTATGCTGACAAAAAGCGGTTTGAAGCCATCGCGTATACGGATCGCTCCTACGAAGCGGAACTCGACCGCATCCGTCAGAAATTCACGCCCCTGGTAAAGATTTGCAAGGAGTATGGTACCGCGATGCGAATCGGAACGAATCATGGCTCTTTGTCGGACCGGATCATGAGCCGTTACGGCGATACCCCGCTCGGCATGGTGGAGTCGGCGCTGGAATTTCTGAGGATCTGCGAGGACCAGCAGTATTACAACATCGTGTTGTCAATGAAAGCATCCAACCCGCAGGTGATGGTCCAGGCGTACCGGTTGCTTGTGCAGAAGCTGGACGAAGAGGGCCTGAAGCCGTACCCGCTGCACCTGGGCGTGACGGAAGCCGGCGAGGGCGAGGACGGGAGGATCAAATCGGCCGTTGGGATCGGTACGCTGCTGGAGGATGGCCTTGGCGATACCATCCGCGTATCGCTGACCGAACCGCCGGAAGCGGAAATTCCGGTAGCCAATGCGTTGGTTTTCCGGTATGATCACCGCGAGGGACATGAAGCCATTCCGGAGATCATCGACTATCCGGTCAACCCCTTTGTTTATTCACGGAGGACCACCCGGGAGGTCGTAAACATGGGCGGACACCAGGTGCCAAGGGTGGTGGCAGATCTCTCCGCGCGTGCGCATATCACACCTGCGTCCCTTTTTCCCCTGGGATACCAGTACGCGGTATCTCTTGATAAGTGGAACATCGCCGACACAGCCTGCGACTATGTGTTTACAGGGGACAACCATGTCGATTTTGAAACACCGGGAACGCTGGGTTTGATCTTCAATCATACGACGTGGGTCGGGCTTGGGCGCCGCGAACGCGCATATCCGTTAATTCGAAGCGAGGATTACCTGACCGGTGTCCCGGGCTCGGAGATGCTGAATTTTGTTCGCGCAGATCTGCGTGACGTCTCATCGCCCCTTGTCAAAAAATTGAACGGCGACCCCACGGCGGTTTTGCTGATCGAAACGAGAAACGAACATGGCATGGCCGAACAGCGGCGACTTTTCGCGGAGTTGATGAACCTCGCCTGTAAGGTACCCGTCGTTATCGGGAGGGCTTATGCGGACCTTTCTCCGGAGGGCTTTCAGCTTCATGCAGGTACCGACATTGGCGGCTTGCTGATCGATGGGCTCGGTGACGGCGTCTTTATTGCCGCCCGCAATTGCGGCGGTGACAAATTGATCAACGAGACCGCGTTCAATATCCTTCAAGCCACCCGCACACGGATATCCAAGACAGAGTACATCTCCTGTCCATCATGCGGGCGCACGTTGTTCGACCTCCAGGAAACGACGGCAAAAATTCGCGCGCGCACCTTTCACCTTAAGGGGGTGAAGATCGGCATCATGGGATGTATCGTCAATGGACCCGGCGAAATGGCCGACGCCGATTATGGCTACGTGGGTTCAGGGCCGGGGAGAATAACCCTGTATCGGGGCAAAGAGGTCGTTCGCCGCAATGTTCCCACGCCGCAGGCGGTTGACCAGTTGATCGACCTGATCCGGGAAGACGGAAATTGGATCGACATGCCCGAAACCCTGGGCCAGGGAGTGGGCGATGATTAATTTTACTATTGGACTGTTATGAGCGAAGAAAAGCATGTAGATGAACACGTAGGGAAGCGGGGCTTCCGCGACTTTCTCCGGCTTGGTGAAGTCGGTGGCTACTTTTTCCGCGGGAAGGACCCTTCCAGGCCGTCCAACTTCAACATCAGGGTGATGCATGGGATCAACCGTATCTCGATCATCATCTTCCTGCTCGGCGTAATCTATCTTGTCGTGAAAAGGCTGTTGTAATCCCGGAAACCGAGGCTTGGAGTCCTTGCCACCAGGGTCAAAAAGTGGCGTAACAGGCCACTAAGAGGCGCGGTTTATGCGTTAGTGATCTAACGTTTATTGCGCGATTTGTGGTTTATTTCTTTAATTTTACGTGATTTACCCCACTCATGATCAGGGCCTTAATCGTCGTATGTGCCTGTGTGGCGCTGGGATCGTGTACCCAGCGGATGATTTGCCCTGCCTACCAAAGTGCTTTTATCTACGATAAGGACGAGCTGCGCAAGAAATTCAGCTATTTCCGGCAGGATTCAACCCCCAAGATCCTTACGGCAAGCAAGAACCGTTACCTCGTGGCTGAGCCGGTCAGCTATCGGACCCGGCTGCGGCAGTTGCAAACCGTGGCGGCAAAACCGGTGCCGGTGGTGGTTCCGGATTCGCTTGCCGGAGATGTTGAAACCGCCACCAATACCGCCATTGAGGCCGATCTTGACCGGGCAGCGCGATCGGTGATCGACAGTGCTTATGTGCCCGAGGTTCCTCGGGACTCCGCGATCGCGGCGGCCCCTGCAGATAGTGTCTACGTGATCACCAGGGACAGGGAAGTCCGCGTACTGAAGTACAACATGCCCGACAGCCTCGAATACGACGAGGGTCTCGGGAAGTATGTCCCTCAGGCGCCGGAGTATTATGTGACTGAAGTGGGCTACAACATGGAACAGGACAGCTACATGTGGTATGTGCGGAACGACATTGTACTTCCTGATGTGCGGTTGGCGCAACAGCAGCAGAACGGCAATGATCGAAGATCGGCGCGGCGCGAGAAGCGAGAACGGTCAAAAGGCTTTTTCAGGAATCTTTTCCGGAAGAAGAAAGCGGATCCCGACTCCACGGCGGTACCGAAGCCACCCCGCGAAGAATTCGATTTCATCGATCCGGACACGATCGCGCAAACCCCCGAAGGTCCCCTGCTGGAGGAAGAAGAAAAACGCGGTATGATCGGCCGGAAAAGACGCAACCGCAAAGTCGAAACACAGCCCGTCAAACCGCAATCCCAAACGCCGGCAAAGAAGGAAGACGAGGACGACGGATTCTAGTCGAACAGCGTGAGGTTCCCGTGCTGGTCAGCGGGAGGGGTGGCGTTAACCATTGAGGGAAAATCGGCGTGGGGATCGTTGATGGCGGGAGAAACCGGGTAGTGATCCAATGCCCCGCCGGCAACAGGTGTCAACACATCCATCAGCGAACTTTCATCGCTTTCCCGGTTCAGCCAGACGTGTTCCGCTCCCCGCGCGAGGATTACCGGCATTCTTTCCTGGACCGTGCTCACCAGCGCGTTGGCGACCTGTGTGAGGATGGTGAACGTCTGGATCTCGTTCCCTTCAGTATCCTCAAATTCTTCCCAAAGGCCGGCGAAGGCAAACGGCTCGCGCGTTTTAAGAACAAACCGGTATGGAACATTGGTCTTCTTGCCGACCTTTTTCCAACTGTAGAAACCATCCGCCGGGATGATGCACCGGTTTTTCACAAGCGCACGTCGGAGCGCGGGCTTTTCCGGAAAGAGTTCCACGCGGATGTTAATGCTGCGCTCGCTCAGCGTTTTGTTTTTCGACCACTCCGGCGATGTACCCCAGTAGAAAAGGGAGACCCCCGCCGGACTGGATGAGGTGATTGCCGGCAGCAATTGAGTTGGTGCGGCATTGTACCGGCGTTTGTAAAAGTCGGGAACATCGGCCGCGAAGCGGTCGCGGATGTCATCCGCCGTCATGGTTATGCTGTATCGATCAATCATGATCAGGCACAGGAATGGATGCCCCGTGCGTTATCAACGGTCAAATTACGAAGACGATGCCAAATCCTTCAACGAAAGGAAAAAAATCAATCGCCCCGCAGGACGTTTGACTCATGATATGAAAAAGTCGAGCGCCCTGTGCTCCGACCAGTAGAAGCCGGATTTTCCAAACTGCGTGAACCCGACATGTCCGCCGCGGGAGAGGATCTCCAGCTCAACAAAACGGTGTCCCTGAAGCATCTTTTCGGGGAAACAGGCCTTGCTAAGAAAGGGGTCATTCAGCGTATTTACCACCAGTGTTGGGGTTGCCACGTTCCCGACGAAGCGTATCGAACTGCATTGTTCGTAGTATTCCAGGGCGTTGGTAAAGCCGTGAAGCGGAGCGGTGTAACGATCGTCAAAGCCCATGATCGTCTTGATGCGTTCGATTCCTTCGACGCGCAGTTCCGGCATTACGGCCGCCTTTGCCACCACTTTGCTTTTCAGGCTTCTGAGGAACCGGTACGAATAGATCCAGTTTGACGGTTTCGAAATTTCTTCGCAGCTGGTTTTCAGGTCCATGGGTACCGAAATGGCAACGGCTTTTCGCACTTCCGCCCTCGGTGTGGCTTCTCCAAGGAGTTTCAGCGTGATGTTTCCGCCAAGGCTAAAACCGACGAGGAATACGTTCGAATATTTCTTCTTGTCAATCGCGTGGTCGATCACCGTATTGAGGTCGTCCGTAGCACCGCTGTGATAGAACCTCAACTTGCGGTTGATTTCACCGCTGCAGCCCCGGTAATTCCACGCGATGACGTCAAACCCGTTCTTGAAAAAGATCTTCGCCATTCCCTTGACGTAGGGACGTTGTGAATTGCCTTCGAGCCCGTGCGAAATGATGACGACTTTATCGGACGACTGGTGAAGCCAGTCGAGGTCGAGAAAGTCGCCGTCCGGCGTATCGATGCGCTCGCGCGTGTACGGTGGCAGCGCCACCTTCCGCATCAACGCGGGGAAGATGGTTTCCAGGTGTGGTGAAAAGAGGGCGAAGGGGGCTGTATACGACGACGTTTCCGGCATGACAAATCTGGTAGCCAATGTTGTTTATGTGATGCCGATGTTCCGCGTTCCCATGCGGGCGGACGCGTCACAGCGACATTGCTTGGACAGCGGCAAAAATACCAAACTATTCCGTGCCGACGAGCCGGAGGTGGCCCAGGTGGTGTTCTCCATGCCAGGCATAGAGGGCGATCATTCGATCGAGCGGCACGTGCTTGCCCGTTTCCGGGTGAATGTATTGCCGCCGTAGGTCGTCCGCATGCAATGCCTCCAGCAGGGCGGTCCACTTCGGGTGCAATGCGGTGAGCAGGGTAAGCGAAATAGCGGCGTCGAGCCTCGTTTCCGGCGTCAGCGCCCACAGTTTTTCATCATACGCTTTGATGGTGGGTGTATCTTCTGTGAGCGTCCATTTGAAACGGATGTAGGCATTGAGATGGCTGTCGGCAAGATGGTGCAATACCTGCCGCGCGGTCCATCCGCCATCGCGATAGGGTGTGTCCCACTGTTGCGCCGAAAAATCATTCACAACCTCCGCGATAGCGGGAGGAAGGGCCCGGATTCTTTCGATGCCTTCCCGGATGTCCTGCGGGGAGTAGTTGTCCCTTGCCGCGAACCGGCCGATGGGATAGCGCCGTGTTTCGTCGTTATTCATTGGCCTGTTGTCTTGCGCGCGCACGCCGGTTTCTCACCCTGATGTTGACCATTTCAATCAGCATGGAAAAGACGACGGCAAAATAGATGTATCCTTTCGGGATGTCCTTGTCGAGGCCTTCGAGAAAGATCATGAAGCCAATGAGAATGAGAAAGCCCAACGCGAGCACTTCCATAGAGGGATGCTTGTGAATGAAATCGCTGATCCTCCCTGAGAAGATGATCATGATGCCAATGGAGAGCACGACGGCGATGATCATGATGATCACCTCGGTGGTTAGTCCCACCGCCGTGAGTATGGAGTCAAAGGAGAAGATGATATCGAGGAGGATGATCTGCACGATGATACCGGAGACGTTCACCTTACGCTTGCCACCGTCACTCTCTGGATTTTCTTCTTCGCCTTCCGTCTGATGGTTGATTTCACGGGTACTCTTGGCAATAAGGAACATGCCGCCAAAGATCAGGATCAGGTCGCGGCCGCTGATGCTCATGTCGCCGCTGATCCACTCTGGAACGGGAAAGAGTGGCGTGGTAAATTTCATCACCCAGGTGATCGTGAGCAGAAGAAGTATCCTGACGCCCATGGCGAGAAGCAGTCCCAGGTTCCGTGTTCGCGCCCGGATCTCGGAAGGAAGTCTGTTGGAGACGATGGAGATAAAGATGATATTGTCAATACCCAGAACGACTTCGAAGAACGTGAGCGTAAGCAAAGCGGCCCAGGTCTCTGGGTTGAGAAAAATCTCCATGAGCAGGGTTATGAGGTTGTTTGGTTGCTAAAAATAGCTGAAGATAAAGTTTCCTCCAAGGAAGGGAAAGCGTTAAAAACGGCCTTTTTTAGCTCAAAAAAGCACAATTCCAAGTTTTTAAGATAGCGGTATATTCCCAAAATTCAAACGGAATTTTCCATTAATATGCTGAGCGTCATCCATTCTTGCGGCAACGACGGGCCCGATAATGACGGCCAGGCGTGGGGTAAATTTCCATCATAAATGATGTTGGTAATAAAAGGGGCCATTAAGATATGGCCCCCTGCAATGACGTCGTCAATTCCTGTGCACCACCAGCACCTTCTTCCGGATAATTCCCTGGTCGGTCTGGATCTGCAGCAGATACACCCCGGCGGAAAGTTCTTCCGTTCCGATGACCTTTCGATCCTCGCCTTTGGCAATCGCGGACCGGTAAGCCGTTCTGCCGACGGGGTCGAACAGTTCGACCGTTGTGGGACGTTTTACCGCGAACGGTAATTCGACGACGAGTTGACGGTCCGCCGGATTCGGATACACTTTCATTAACCGGTCAATATCCTCAATGCCCGATACGGTTGGCGGGTCGGGACCTTTCTCGCGGTCGGCCTGATAAACCGTCCTCGCGGTCTCGTCCTGGAGGAACGCTATAATGTGGATGTCGTCGTCGGGCAAGAACAGCTTCGCGTCGGTCCACCGGAACGGTATGGTGATGGCGACGGCGGAATCGAGTGTTGAAAACTTCGTACCACCGGCGTGCGGGAGCATCTTTCGCATTACATATCCGAAAATGGTTTCTCCGGTCTGAATGCGTCCGCCCTGGAGATCTGCATTTACATCCACATCGACGGAGTCTTCAACAATCACGACGTGGAGGATGGTTGGCGTGGTAAATCGTCGTCCAGGTGTGACGGTTACATTAAAAGTTAGTTCGCCATCGGCCACGGTCGGCGTGCTGATGTCCACATCCGCTTCCGCGAGGTCGAGCAGGCGCTTGTTGAACATGGTCTCGCCCCATGTCGAAAAGGGTTGCGACTCAGGCCCGGCCATACCATCGAGGCGCGCCTGGGGTACGGAGGCGATGTTGTAGTAAAGTGCGCGTGCTCCCGGATCGGTCGGATTCTCTTCATTGAAAGGATCTGAACCGGGGAACCCGACATGGTACTGAATCTTTACCAGATTGACACCAATACCGTCGTGATAAAAACTGCGGAACGCCTCATTTTCTTCGGTCACCATTGTTTGCAATTCGCTTTCAGCAACGCCGCTATTGGTAAAGTTTTCAAGAAGGACCATCCGCGTTCCCTCGCCGATGCGGAGGTTGTCAATGGCAAACCCGTCGAAGTCGGTATTGGAAATGGAGGCAAGGGCAAATCGGAACACGACATTGTTTTCGCCCAAAACAGCCGCGAGGGTGTGCTTGGATTCGCGCCAGGTGCTGTCGGCGCTTGACCATCCGAAGTCACCAAAGGTCTGATCTCCTGGCTTTGAAGCCAGGCCTGCGTCGGTGTACCAGAATGTTCCCGAAGATCCCGACGATGTGGACGATCCGAGCGTGAGCCATTCCTTCCGCGGGTCGGTAATATTCCGGTTGTCGACGGAATACTGGACGACCACGCCGTCGGGATTGTCCAGGTGCCGGAATGTGTTCAGACTGATGATTGGCCTTTCGAGTCCGGAGATATCGAACGCCGCCGTGTAGAGGGCTGATTTCTCGCCGGAATGGTAAGGGCCGTCAAGGTTCGTTTTCCAGACGGCGTTCGAAGACTTGATCACGGGGGACGTGGCGATTCCCAGTTCCCACGAGGATTGGGGCTCCAGGGGCCAGGTCTGGTAGTCGCTGCCGTTTCCGCTGATTTCAAAATCGGCCTTGTAGGCCGCGCTGGAAGCGATGACTTCATTCGGCACGACCACAATGTCCTCGTCATCGCTGGCAACGCACCCGAGGATGCTGGTGATCTCGAGTATCACGTTGTAGTGTCCCGGCTCGCTATATTTGTAGCTCACGGCTGGCCCGAAGTCCTCGGGGCCTTCCCCGAACGTCCACCGCAAGGTGGCAAACCCGTCATTGAGCACCGCGGCGCTTTCCACCCTGGAAGATGTTTGGTCATCGTCATGGTTGATGTCGAAGGCAAATTGATCGTTGACGGAAACGCCGCGGAAATCGAACACCACTTCCGGGACCGCACCTACGGAAACCTGGCTCACGGTTTCGGAGGACGCGCATCCGTAGTTCGATGTTACTGTAAGGGAGACATTGTACGCGTCGGACTCGTTGAAGGTATGGACAGGGCTATTCACGTCAGATTCGTTGGCTTCGCCGGAGTTGGGATCATCGAAGTTCCAGGCATAGGAGTCAATCGTGCCCACAGTCGTTGCGTTGAAATTGATGGGTATGGCTTCGCAGGTTCCCGTACCACCGGGCGTTGTGGGCGTATCAACACTCTGGAAAGTGAAATTTGCAACCGGGTTCGGTACAATTCGTATGTAGAAAACGCCGAAGTGATCGACACAGGGCGATGCATTCTCCTCAAAAGCATAGGTGATGCGGAGTGTTTTATAATCGTTGAACAGCGTGCCGGGATCCAGCGTAGCCGTACCGTTCCCGTTGTCGACGAAGCCGGGATGGGTTAGGGAAGGAGTGGGGGAGGGGCGTTGTTCCACGATTGGATTTCCGGTTGCTACATCATATACGCCAAATACGCCATTTGAAACGCCGGGGGTCACGAGCGGGAACCCTGTGATCTGAATGAGCGGCTGGTCCTGGCAGAAAATCAACGTATCGCCCTCGGAGGCGGAATTCCCTGCGATATTGAGAACAGGCATCGGAGGAACGAACAACTCCACTTCCTGACGGAATGGGACGACGAGACTGTTGTCGGCGGTGCTGCGATAAATCGCAATAAATTCGACGTTGCCCAGGGAACCACCGCGCGAGAACGTCCCGCCGCTCGACGTTTCTAGGAAATGATCATAGGGGTTCTCGTTGATATTTGCACCTACGACCGTGTCTGCATTGAGGATGTGCGAATAGTCCCACGTGAAATCCTTTAGGGGGCTGCCCTGAATGTAAACCGGAATGCGATTGACGACAGTTTCCCATCCCGCGCCGAAGATCATGTCTTTTTCACTATCGGCAGTGGGAGGGACCTTGGTAAACAGGTCAAGCAGGCCAAATCCGGCCTTGGCATTCGAGCGTAAAGTGTCGCCGGGCATATACAGATGCGGCGCCAGGTCGGGGTAGAGGGGATTAGGAATACATTCCGATGTCCCGATCACCGGTATTGCGTTCAGGTGGTCGTAGACCATGTATTGCTGCGTAGTGGTTGAAACACAGCCATTGAGGTCCGTATGGGTCATGACAACATCGAATGCCGTGTTTGGTGGGACACCTGAGAGGCTCAAAAGGTCATTGGTTACACCCGGCCCGCTGAACGTGCTGGCACCATAATCGTTGGTTGCTTCCACACTGGGAACAAGCCGCACCTCGGCGCCGTTCGTCGACGGTTCTATGAAGTTGTCGGGGATGAAATTCACCACCTCGTTCACCGTGCTTCCAAAAATCGAAAAATCGTTGATGGACGAGTAGCTGTTGGTGAACGGCTGCTCCTTAAGCGAAGTTGCAAAGATCCTTGCCAGTTCGGTGTTTTCAGGAACAAGCGTCAATGACATGTTTCCAGCGAACCGTCTGATGGGTAAAATTTGTCCGGTTACCGTTCCCAATACCTCCAGGTTTCGGATGATAATGTTGTCAATGCTTGACGCACCCGTATTCGTGAAGGCGATGTTCAACAAGGTGTTGTTGACGAAGAATATGGTGTCGACATCCACAAAATCCTGACCGGCGAAAGTGACCGTAGGCAGGTGGTCCGTATTGAAGGAGAATCCTGTAGGAAGGAGTACGTTAAAATTTTGCACTGAAGGACTAGACAAGTCACCGGGGCTGTTTTCGCTGATGATGATCGGCGTTGTGATCAGCACACTGCTGTTCGGGCAAACCTCGATAAGGGGGTTATTGAGGTTTGTTGTCGCGGCCGGTACAGTGAGTTGAAGGGTAGGCCCAGGTGTTCCGGGACTGTAATCCGGTCCGGCTCCATAGGGCGCCGTCACACGGACCGGCGTGGGCTGCGCGTCATTCTCGGCAAAGATCCAGACATCGTATGTCTCCCCCGGGTCAAGTGCGGCTGAGAATGCAACGGACTGGTACAGTGGCTTGGATTGTGATATCGCCGTGATCGCAAAACTTCCCGATGCCACTACGGGTACAGGATAGGTGCCCGGAGACAGGATTTGGTCATTGGTTGGATCAGGACCCGCGTCTGAATGCCGGGCGACAAGGTAATACCCCGTACCAAACTGGTCGAATGCCCCATTGAAAATGCCCAACGATTCGGATGCAAAATACTTGTTGATGTCGGTAGCGACCATTTTCGGGGCAACGGGGCTGGAAATCTTGAAGTAGAACGTTCCATTGTAAGAAATTCCTCCGTAGAAATTCTGTCCTTCGTCCGAGATGCCCGTGCCCTTGTTGGTGAGCGGGTCGTAAGTTCCCTGACGAATGCCAATGTAATAAACGCTGTCGGGATGCAGGATAACATCCGGCGGAATCAGGAACTTCAGCGTGTCTACGGTTACGAGTCCCAATTGACTGATGTTGCCATTGAATACTCCGTTAACGGCCTGGAGCGTATCAATAAGATTGTTGGTCGTCTTTCCATAAAGGAAAGCCATGCCGTCAAACGAAAGCACTTTTACATCGAACACCAGCTTGATCGTATCGATTGCCGGGTCGACGTTCAGTTGACCCCTCTCGGGCGAAGTAGCGACGAGGCCCGGGGGACGCGTGGATGCAAACGTATAGGTCTGCCCTATCAGTTGTGTCGTCGCCGTACCTTCTGACAAAGCGATGTTGTTGTCCGTTGGATCGCCAAAGCCGAGGTCGATGAGTTGCGGCGCAATCTCCGGCGTTTCGTTGGTTGCATCGGAGGCCACTCCGGCCGTAATAAAGAACGACCTGCTTATGTTTCCGCCAAACAACCCCTTTGGCTGATCAAAGGTGAACCGGACCATGTCAATTTCGCCAACGCCCGCGTTGACGGAAGCCAATTCATCAATGGTCACGTTACCAACGGGTTGCGCACTCCCAAAATCTGCCGTAGATGCCTCGTAAAGTCGGAAATCCTGGAATGAAAGGTATTCATTCTCCTTCATGAACGGTCCACTAAAGGTCACCGCGAAACTTTGCAGGGAAGGCTCGGTGGCAGTCCCGTGGTCGGGCGAGAAGGTTACGCCGAAGATCACGATATCGCTCGACCCTGCCTTGATATTCGTCGCGTTGATGACACCATGAGCATCGTTCAGCAGCGCAGCACTCACATGAATCACGTCTACGGGCAATGACGGCTCGGGCCCGTCGTCGCTCGAAATGCCATTGGCCACCACGGTGTAAGTGCCAACCCCGGCGGCATCGTACTGAACATTTGTGAACCCGAGAATGCCACCGGTGAAACTCAACGCCGGATCGTTCAATGAAGCCGTGGCTACCGTGATCGTGGCTGCAAAGTTGAAATCTTCATCGAGGATCCCGTTCGCATCATGTGCCCTTACCTCCGGTTCTACGGACAGCGGTTGATCGATCCCCTCGATCGGCGCAGGATCCACCACAAAGTCCAGTTGGGTAGCGGTTACCTCGATCCGCACTTCCGGGTCGGTCAACGCGCCTCCGGGTACACCACCGATATTGCCCGGGTTGTTCACGTCATTGAACCGCGATCCGCCCGCCTGGGATACAGCCAGCACCCGGAATTGAATGGCGTCGTTGTCGTGGACCTTGGCCGGCGTATCAAAGAATGCCGCCCGGATCGTTACCGGCAGGTTGCCGTTGTCCGGGGCAATCACCTGTGCCGAAAGGTTCTCAAAGGTCACCGTTGTTTCCGTACCGGCGACAAAGTCGGCATTGTCTTTCGACTGCACGAGCGTACTGCTCAGGTAAATACCCAGGCTCCGGACGTTTTCCGGGTTGGTTACCGACAAGGTGATGTCATCAATGTTCGTGGCTGCGCCATCGAGGTCGGCTATTACCCCGTCGCCGTCCCAGAGGAGGAGTTGCGCCACCGCATGGCTGGTTGTTTCATCAGAGATGTCCTGATTGTCAATGTACGGAATATCTGCCGCGGGCGTAAAGTTGGGGTCGACCACGAGCACCGACTCGAATGACGACGTCAGGATGATCGTGGGAGAGGTGCCGCTGATGGTTGCTGTCCCGGCGTCCATGGTCAGCGTCACGTCGTCGTCGTTGGCGCCGGACGTGTACATAAAATCGGCCGGGAAGGTGAATACCCCGTTTGCGAAATCGCTGCCGACAACGGGAGGGGTGCTGGTCATGTCGGCCGTAGTCACGTTCGTCAAAGAAGTGATGGTCGATGCCCCCGCGGTAAAGTCGAGGTCGAGGTTACCGTTCTCGTCGCGTGCCTGTACCACCACCGCAAAGGGGCTGTTCAGACTGGCATTCGTGGCCGACGACGGCGTGGTGAAGTCCAGTTGGGTAGCGACGACGGTGATCTCATTCGCCACGCCGGAGTCTACGTTCTCACCGGTAATTATGCTGGTGCCAGTAAAGTCCGTTGTGATGTCTGTTTCCAGCACCTGGAAGCCAAACACCTGTCCGTCGATGACCGGCCAGAGCGAGCTGTTCAACGTGGCGTGGAGATAGATGCGAAGCGTGTAGGTTTTGTTGGCATTATCGCCGATGTACCCGATATCGCCCGGCGTGTGTGCCATTCCGGCGAAGGTAATGTTCGAAGCGTTCACGACGCCGGCAACGATATTGGTGCCGTCGGACAACTCAGCCATGGCAATCACATCAGACCAATTGCTAACGGTATTGTTTGGATTGGCTTGTTGCGTGATGACAATCTGCGAGATAAGAATCGGATTTCCGTCATTCTCCGACTCTACGCCGTTTGCGTCATCGCTGATCTCGAAATCAAATACGGCAATTTTTTCGCCGTCGGTGTCGGCCACCGAGGAGATGGTGGTCGGCTCCGTCAGGGGGCCGGGCGTGATTGTCGCCGACAGGCCCACGCGCACGGTAACCGCCGTGCTGACCGCGTTGGTTACGGTATGGGCGCCGTCCGCGGCGCTGATCGTCAATGTCCCGTTGCCAGTCGATCCGTCGCCGATATCGTCGTATTGAAATCCGCCGTTAAACGTGAGCAATCCATTGATGATATCGGTGTTGCCTGGCGCATTGGTCATGGTGAGCCCGCCCGCGCTTGTGATCGCTAGGGCTGTTGAATTAAAATCCAGGTCGCGGTTGCCGTTGGCGTCGAGTGCCTCGACTACAGGCAAGGGAAGCTGGTTGGGGGCAATGTCCTTGTTGACGAGCATATCCGCGGCGGGCTGCGTTGTAAAGGCGAGGGCAGTGGCCACAACGTCGATGGCGTTGGTAAGCGCGCCAGAGTTTTCGCTTTCGCTGTCGCTGAAGGTGCTGCTGGAGGCTGTAACCGTGATGTTCGTGGCGAGTATCTCAAAGGCGACCCGCTCATTATCGACCGTAGCCTTGAGGGCGCCCATCAGCGCCGCGTGAAGCCTGATCCTCAGGGTGTAGGTCTTGGCAGTGTTGTCCGCCACTTCTCCGATTCCGCCTGCGCCCACATTCAGTCCGGAGAACGTGATATTATCGGCATTGACGACGCCGGCATGTGTGCTGGTTCCGTCAAAGAGTTCCGCGCCGGCGATAAGTTCTGTCCAGTCCGCGATCTCGTTTCCTGCGGCAGGTGTGATCACAAGATCTGTGATCAACGTCGCTTCCGCATCCGTTCCCGCAACCACGAGGTCGTCGTCCCGGATCTCGAAATCAAAGACGTCTGCGCCGGGCGCGGCCGTTGTCAACGAGGAGATGGTTGCCGGTTCCACCAGGCCGCCGGGTTCGATGGTGCTGGACTTCAGCGTCAACACGGGCGAAATTACCGTACAGACGGCATCCACACCGCAAGTTGTTCCTGTACCTGCCTTCATGGACAAGGTTACATCGTCGTTGTTGTTTCCGGAGGTGAAGCTGAAATCTACGGGGAACGTGTAAACGCCGTTCGTAAATTCCTGTCCCGCGACGGTCGGTGTGCTCGTCATGGTTACACCACTCGCGTTCGTCAGCTCGGTGATGGTCGCGGGTGCGCCGGTAAAGTCAAGGTCAACGTTGGCGTTGGCGTCCCGCGCTTTGACGACGACGGAGAACGGCTCATTCAAACTCACCGGCGTGGCGGCTCCGGGCGTAGTGATGTCCAGTTGGGTCGCGACCACGGCGACCTCATTTCCGCCGCCGGAAAGTTCGTCCTCACCGGCGAGGATGCTGGTTCCGGTTGGGTCGGTGGTGATGTCGGCCTGCAGCACCTGGAACCCGAATACCAGCCCGTCAATGGTTTCAGGCAGCGTGCCACCGAGTGCGGACTTCAGATAGATGGACAGGGAGTATTCTTTGGGGTCTCCATCTCCGATGTATCCCAGCGCATTCAACGTTGTTGGAATGGCCAGGAACTCGATGGACGTGCCGTTGACGGTTCCCGTGAGCGTGTTTGTTCCATCGGAGAGTTCCGCCCCTTCAATGGCCTCCGACCAGTCAGCGATCGTGTTGACACCCCCTTGCTGGGTGATCGTGATTGCCGTGACCAGCATGGGGTTACCGTCGTTCTCGTCGGCTGGCGTCCCGGCAGGATCGTCGTTGATGGTGAAGTCGAATACTTCGACCTTCTCGCCGTCACTGTCGATGAGGGATGAAATCGTGGTTGGCTCTGCTTCGCCGCCCGCGGTAATGGTACCCGAAAGGCCTACACGCACGGTGACCGCCGTGCTGACGGCATTGGTGACGGTGGACGGTCCTGTGGCCGCCACGGTCAGCGTGCCGTCTCCGATCGCGTTGAACTGGAACGCGTTGTCAAACGTAAGTAAACCGTTGATGATATCGGCGTTCCCGGGGGCATTGGTCATGGGCGATCCATCCGCGTTCGTTACGGTCACGGTAGCGGAGTTGAAGTCCAGGTCGCGGTTGTTGTTGGCATCGAGGGCTTCGACCACGGGTATGGGCAATTGGCCGGAAATGTCCTTGTTGACAAGCAGGTCTGACGCCGGGTTTGTGGTGAAGGCCAGTTTGGTGGCATCGACATCGATGGCGTTTTTGCCTGCGCCCGAGGCTTCGCTTTCGCTGTCGCTGAACGTGCTGCTGACGCCACCGACCAGGGTGATGTTTGTTGCCAGGACTTCAAATTCAAGCTCGAGGTTGTCCACCGTCGAAGGCAGTGTTCCCAGCAGGGGGTTGCGTAGCCACATCCACATCTGGTAGGTTTTTTCGCCATTGTCGGCGATATGGCCGAGGTCGGAGGTCAGTGCGTTGGGCATTGCCGGGAAGACAATGTTGTTATTGTTGATCGCCGTGGCCAATACGTAGGTAGTGCCATCAAACAGCAACGCGCCCGCGATGAGTTGCGACCAGTCGGCGACCTGGTTGCCGGCGCCCTGCGTAACGATCACCTGGGAAATTCTCGTGGGTAAGGCATCCGTGCCCGATGTCTCCCGGTCATCGTCGTTTACGGTGAAATCAAAAACGGGCACACCTGCAAACGCGTTTATGAGGGAGGAAATCGTCAGCGGCTCGGCAACGACATTACCAATTGTTATGGTATTTGACTTAAGTGTCAGCATCGGCGACGTCCCGGAGCATATCGCGTCGACGCCACAATTTGTACCTGTGCCTGCCTTAACGGAAAGGGTTACCTCGTCATTGTTGTTTCCGGACGTGAACGTGAAATCCGCGGGGAAATTCAGTATGCCTGAAGCAAAAGAAATTCCCACCACGGCCGGCGTGCTCGACATCGCGACGCCGGATGCATTTGTCAATTCAGTTACGGGGTCGTTGTAGTCGAGGTCAAGATTGGCATTGGCATCGCGCGCCTGGACCGTTATGGGGGTGAGGGCGGCGTCGAGGCTTACAAGGCGATCAGCGGCCGGGGAGATGATATCGAGTTGGGTGGCCTCCACTTCGATCTTGTTTTCGTCACCGGTCACGTTGCTGGCGACGCCGACTGGATTGGGAACGCCGAATGCCGAACTGATAGCCTCGGCTTCGACCTCGACCACTTCGAACGTAACGACGGCATTATCAGCGACGTTGGCGTTTTGAAAACTCACTTTGACGGCAAAGATATTTTCACGGCTGCCATTATCAGGGGCCTCGAAGGCCGTGATGCCTGTAAATTCAAATTCAGCGACGTTTGCACCCGTGACCGTTCCCGCCGACACGTCCATTTCCGCGAGTTCATTACTGAGGCTGAAATCGTCGCCGACTTCATACAACGCAATTCGCCTTAAGTATTGATAGTTTGTTACGCTGATCTTGATGCGCGACAGTTTTGTTGGCGTTCCATCGGCATCGACGGTGCCACCGCCGTCACGGACTTTAAACGCTTCCAAAGCAATTCCGGTGGCGTCCGTAATATCGGGCACCTGGTTGCCGGCATCCGCATAGTCGATGTTTTGTGGATAGCTGAACAGTACCGATTCGCGCAGGATGTCGCTGGCGGCTGAGTACTGCAGCGTAATCGAGTTGGTCACCCCATCGGTGAGCGTACCGCTCGAGAGGGTGAGTTGGGTTGTGGCATTGTGCGCGCCATCCCCGGCGCTCGATACCTGGAGGTCGGCTTCGAACGTGAAGACGCCGTTGTTCACCGTGACACCATCGTTTGCCAACGGATACAGGGTCGCATTGCCGGAGGCTACGGTGGCAGCGGTATTGTAGTCGAGGTCGAGATTTCCGTTTACGTCCCTGGCTTTTGCCACTGGTGAAGGCGCCAATGGCGCGTCATAGCTTTGCGTCGCAGCGGTTAGCCACTGCGTGGTGAAATCGATTTGCGTCGCCTCGACATCCACCGCCACGTTTCCATCGCCTGAATTGGTGTCGCTGGTCTGCAAGGTACTGCTTGTCGGGCTGGCGTTCGTGGTGATGTTCGCCGAGGTGATCTCAAATACAAAATCCTTGTTGTCGATCACATCGGGAATGGCACTGGCGGATTTCAGGTAGATAAACAGTCTATAGGTTTTCGCGCCGTCGTCGGCGACGTAGCCGATCCCCGACGGGGCATTGATCGTCATGGAAGCGAACGTGATGTTTCCTGTATTGACAGTTCCCGTCCGACTGGTACTCCCGTCGGTAAGCCTGGCGCCGGCGATGGCATCTGTCCAGTCGCCAAGCGCGGCGTCGTTTCCGGTTCCTGCTGTGATGACGAGATCTGTGATCAGGGTGGGAAGGCCGTCGTTGTCTTCGAAAGTGGTCGAATTCGCGCCCACGTCGTCCGTAATTACAAAGTCGAACACCTGGACATCGCCCGCGGGCGTGGTGGCCAGCGATGAAATCTCCGAAGGCTCGCCATCGGGCCCGATCGAGATCTGGGTCAGATTGGTGATCACCGAAGTCACACTGCTGCTGACGGCAGCGTTGGCACCTACGATGGCGGGATAAATTCCTCCTGCAACGCCGCTGATGGTGATCGCCGTGGCCGTCGGCGTGTTAAAATTGAAGTCCGACAACGTGAGCACGCCGGACGAAAAGTTTGTGTGCCCGTTGTCGATAGACGCTAAAGGGGCAACGGTGAACGCGTTGCTGTAATCTGTATCGAGGTTTCCATTAGCATCGACCGCATGCACTACGGGGGGCGTCGGAAAATTCGACTTTACTCCGATCTGAGCCGGAACACCGGTATCAAAGACAAGTTTGGTGGCCACCACGTTGATGTCCACCGCCGATGACTCAATGGATGATCCCGGGCTCACCTGGCTCGAGCGCTGGCTGGCCTCGTCGGCGTCGACCGTGTTGTCGTAGGTAAAGCTCGCATTATCCACCAGGAAGGCGAGGTCGCTGTTGTCAGCAACGCCCAGCGTTGCATCGAGCCATATCTGTAAGATGTAGGTTTTCGATAGGTCATCCGGAACATAGCCGAGGTCCGGTACGGCGTTGGCGTTGGAGGGATCCGAGGATGGGATGCCTGTGAACGTGATATTTGTTGCGTTTACCGTACCATCAATAAACTCACCGTTACTGTCCACCAACCTGGCGCCGGCAATAGCGTCCGTCCAGTCGGCTACCCCGTTTACTGCGCCCTGCTTGATCACGAGTGAACTGAACTTCAGGGGCGCGTTGTCTGTGGCATCAAGGGCGCCGTCATCGTCAATTGAAAAACGGTAGACCTCCGTGCCCGGGGAGGCGGTGACGAGCGAATTGACCGGGCTGGTCGTGACTGGTGTTGCGAGCGACGAAACGGTCCCCACGGTTGTATTGGTCGAACCAGTGAGCGTGGGCGTGGTTAGAAAGTCGAACTGATATTGAGCGGGAGAGCCGAGCAAACCTGAATAGCTGGCCGAGACAATTCTTACATCGTAATCAAAACCCGAGGGAAGGTTGCTGAAGTTGATAAGATTGGATGTGGCAATGACCGGCTGGGCAAGTGTCCCGTCGGATGGATCCGCGTCCGCCGTTGCCGGATCCGGATAGGTACCATCCTGCGGATCGGTAAATGCCGGTATCGTGCTTTTCTTTAATTGCGCGATGTAGTAGTTTGCGGGTTCCGCCGGAGACGCGGGGTTGGTCCATTGAATTTGAAGAGAAGTGGTGGATTGTGTATTTACGGTAAAGTTAGTCGCAGCCTCGGTTGGTTCGGGAAACAAGACCGTGTAGTAATGGTCCAAATTTGTCACCCCGGTTGGGAACGGTCCGTCGGTAGTCAACGGCCCACCAAGCGGATTACCGGCGTCGTCGGTAATCGTATTGTCGTCAAGCACATCGATGTGCAGTTGCGCGCCGCTGGTTGTCAACAGTTCAACACCGGTCACGCTTATGGTGCGCGTGTCGCCTGTTCCGGCTACACCAGGCGTTGTGTTGTACGTTACCGCCGCGGGGGGACGCGGGTTCTGTATCACAAAATCCGTCGCATCGACGCCATCTACGGGCTCGCTGAACGTGACGGTCCATTGAAGTGTTGTGGCGGAAGTTCCGTTAAAGTCACTCCACGGTTCAGTCGCCGTGATGATCTCCACGCTTTGAACCAGGGGAGCCGTTTGGTCGATCACGTAGGTTTCCCCCGAGGTAAAATCGGCGGTGATATCATTGAATCTGGCGTCCACAACGTTTGCCGATCCACCCGCGACATCCAACCGGATCTCGCCATCGCCGGTGAGGTTCGACACGGTCACCGTGTACGTCGTACCGGAGCCGGCCACGCCGACACTCGGTGTGTATGATCCGCTTAGGGCGGTCACCGTGAAATCCGTCGCATCGACGGCGGTCACCGCCTCCGAGAACACGACGCTAAACGCCACACTGCTTGCGTTAGTGGGGGTGGATGACACGCGCGTAATGGAAGCGACCTCGGGCCGGTCGGTATCAATGACAAAATTCGTTGACGTGGCTGCCACGGTCTGCTCGTTGCCATTGGCATCTTCACCACCATTTACGCTGACCTGTGGCGTCAGGCTCTCCTCATCGGTTCCGTCATGGGTATAGGCGATGGTGTACACCGTGTTCCCCGCGCTCCAGCTACCCGTGCCCGCGGTCAGGTTTCCGTCGGTGGATGTGAATGTGACCGAAGGAGCAACCGCTGTATTCATCGCTTCGCTGAACGTTGCCTGGACGGTGATCACCAGATTATCCTGGTTGAGGTAGGCGATGCCGCCAATGGAAAGTCCTGTGCTCACGGTAACGAGAGCGGTAGGTTTTTTCGTGTCGACACTGAAAAACGAAGACGTAGCATTCCCCAGGTTGGCATTACCGGCGGCATCCTGCGCGCCGCCAACGGCCACCGAGGTGGTAAGGTTGGCAAGTTCTTCCGGGTCGCCATCGTGGGTGAATTGTGCGGTGTAAGTTGTTCCGGCCCATCCGTTCGTTCCCCCGACCGGTGTCTGCGCGCCCCAGTTGGTGCCGCTGATGGTAATCGTGGGCTGGATGGCGGTATTCATATTTTCGCTGTAAACGACGGTGACGGTCTGGACCAGATCTCCTTCATAGATCTGTGCGTCCGAATTGGTGATGCTGACAATCGTAGGCGAATTCGCATCAATGGGATCATTCGCTTGAGAGATCGTCGTAGAAAACGGATCGCTTGCGTTTCCCAGGCCATCAGTAAGCGTAATGCTCGCGACCGGGATATCGTCGCCTGCCGCGATGTCAGTGGCGCCTTCTGTAATGGTGAAGATCGCTTTTTTCTCCGTGCCGCTGGTGTACGTAATCGGAACAGTAACGTTGAAGCCGGCGATCGTACCAGAGACGGCGACGGGCTCGTCGAGGTCATCATCCGTTGTTGTAATCGTGACTTCGACATTTTGCCCGACGATCATGGGCGCATCGGGAATGCTCACAGCGGTGATGACCGGTTTGACCGTTTCGTCCGCGATGCTCAGGGACGCAAAGGAGGTCGCCTGGTTCCCAAGCAGGTCTACGAGATTGCCGCCGCCGGCGTAGGCGATCACGGAGGAAGCGCTGAAGAAACCGTTCGAACTGGATTCCAGCGTCACGGTGTTGGTTGCGCTTGAGAACGTAGCGTTAAAATCGGTAGCTGATCCGTTAACCGTGATGCCTGTGACCCCCGCTCCATCGGTGAGGTCTATGTCTTCGTCAAAGGAAAAGACGACCTTTTCCGGATTGTCGGCGCGTGGAAAGAGCACGGCGTTGCCCACAACCTCCGGCGAGTTTGCGTCAATAGGATCGCTGGTTTGCGATATGGCGGTGGTGTATGCTGCGCTCGCATTTGACTGGCCGTCTGTCAATGTGATGGAAAGCGGGATGTCGCTTCCTGCCGCCACATCGGTCCCGTTTTCTGTAACCGTGAATGTGACGGTCTTGGAAATGTTGCTGTTGTTGGTCAGGCTTCCGACGGCAAAACCTCCGATATTTCCGGATACGCTCGTCGGATGGTCACCATCATCATCAACCGTCGTAATGATGGCCGTCACAATGTCCCCAACCTTCATGGCCACGTCAGGGATGGTTACATTCGTAATGGAGGGAGGCACCGTCTCCATGACAACCGCGTGATTATTTACGGCGCCCAGGTTATTCCCGCCGAGATCGACGAGGTTTCCGGAGCCGGAGTAGCTGACGGTCGTACCGATCGTAAACTCGCCGTTGGCGGATGCAACAAGAGTCACCGTATTCGTGGTGCCGACCCCTGAGATGTTAGCGGTGAATGTCACGGCGGGGGAGACGGTCAGGCCGGTGACGGCCGCGCCTTCCAGCAGATTGATTTCCTCGTTGAGTGAAAAGACTATTTTCTCGGGATTCGCCGCACGGGGGAACAGTGTCATGACGTCTCCCACGATTACGGGCGGCGTGCCGTCGCCGTTGACTACGTTGGTTGGCGAGATGGCAAACTCGTTACCTGCGATGTCAAAAACGTTTCCACCGGCCACGTAGCTAAGCTGGCTGATCGGTGCGGTAGTATGTTGCCATTTGCTGTTGCCAGCGCTGCTGGTGATGGTGATCTGGTTGCCGCTTGTGGCATAAACGGCTGATCCGACGGCACCGTCGTCGTTGCCGTCGCTGATTTCAAATCCTACTCCGCCACCATCGTCGACAAAATCCACGTTCGCCCCGTTGGCAAGGCCAATGGGTTCGGTCGTTTGAAAAATGACCGTTTCCTTTCCGCTACCGCCAAAAATCGTCAGGGCTGGTGAGCCAAAGATTTCAGGGGCCGTGGCATCCACCGTCACATTAAGGTCTGTGGAAGGTGCGCTCTCATTACCGGCTGCGTCAACGGCTGTTGCGGTGATCGCATGGACGGAGGTGTTGCTTTCGGTTAACAGGGTGGCGATCACGGAATAGTTGCCGCCTGTGGCCGTTGCGGAACCGCGGCTGGCTGCGTCAAGGTCGCTGTAGATGTGAACGGTTGTGCCAGCCTCCGCGGTGCCGGTGAAGAGGGGCGTAAGGTCATTAGTGACATTGTCGGTGGGTGAGGTGCCTGAGTCGGAGGATGCGTCAAGATCAGGGATTGAAGGGGAAACCGGCGCCGTGTCATCGACGGTGATCATCAGAACTAATGACTCAGCGCCATCATTGCCTGCGGCGTCCGTTGCGATCGCTGTAATGTCGTGCTGTCCTTCAATGAGGTCAAAATCGATGGACCATGCACCGGTTGTTCCGTCGGCGACGACTGTGGCACCGGGGATATTGACATCGTCTGCAAGTAAGCGTACCGTTGCGTTGGCTTCCGCTGTACCGCTAACGGTCAGATCTGTCGTTACGTTCGTAATGTTGTCGGTATCATCCAGGCCGCTGTCATCACCGGCTGCAAGGTCGAGGCTTGTGGGCGCTGCCGGGCCGTTGGCGTCGCCCGCCAGGGTGTTTCCGTCGGTAAACGCGCTAATCGTTGTCGCGTTGCCTGCATCGTCGGTGACTTCAATGCTGATCGGCAACGCACCGCCTGCCCAATCCGGATCGCCATCTGCGGGCGTATAGGCGACAGTGTAGGTGCCATCAGCGTTATCCGTGAGACTACCTGCCACGCCGTTGACGGTGATCGTTCCTCCGTTGAAACCGAGTTCACCGCCGTTGGCCGTTAAGGTGATGGAAACGGGACCGCCGATGCCGACCGTCCCCGTAGACGGTGAGACGGCAACTGATGTGAATGCCGGGGGGGTGTTATCGATCGTGAATGTTGATGAGACTTCGGCGCCAGCCATTGCGTTTCCAGCAACATCAGTGACCGCCGGGCCAACCGTAATGCCGAGTGTACCGTTGCCATCGACATCGCTGATTGTGTATGTATAGGTCGGGCTTGTCCCGCCTACAACACCCGGATTCGTAAAAGTCACGCCGGCCGCATTAATCGTAATGTCGTCTGTCGCGACCAGGCTGGCAGCGTGAACGGGCTCGTCAAAACTTAGCGTGAAGGAGACCTCGTCATCAGTTGTGCCGGCTGCCGAGCCGAGCAACACAGCGTCAAGGGTGATATCCAAAGAAGGTGCTGTGTTGTCAATGGTGATGTTCAAGGCCGAGGATGCGGGGCCCGTATTTCCGTTAAGGGTTGCCGTCGCCGTGATCGCATGTGTGCCTTCCGGCAGGGAGATGTCGATTGGCCCCCATGCACCCGCGCCATCGGCCGATACGGGTGTGCCAATCGTCGAGCCGTCATCAAAAAGCTGGATGCTTACGTTCGGGTTGGAAGAACCTGAAATGCTAAGCGCCGAGGTTTGGGTTGTTATATTATCGGTGTTATCGTTAGAGTCGTCTGCCGCTGCGAGGTCGAGGCCGGTCGGGGCGTCTGGCAGTGTATACGTGATGACGATCTTTCCATCCGCTCCATCGCCACCATCGGCGCCGTCAAGGCTTCCGCCACCGCCACCGCCACCCGGTGCCATACCGTCACCGCCGTCTTCAGTTTCGTTCTCTTCGCCGCCATCGCCGCCATCGCCTCCGCCGGCAGGAGCTGTACCGCCGTCGGCATGAAGGGGCGGTGCTCCGGAGGGTCCCTCTTCACCGTCGTCCCCGTCCGCAGCGGTTCCTGCAGAAGAACCACCCCCGCCACCGCGTCTTACGTTAGAACTTCCTGATGTGTTCCGCCCCGGCCCGCCATTTCCGCCGGAGAATTTCACGCCCCCCGCAGGCACGACGCCTGCTGCTGCGCTTCCACCTGTTCCCGCGACTCCGCCATCGCCGGAGACCGGTTCAAAGCCGCCCGTTCCACCTTTTGCCATGATCGTTGCGGCGCTTCCAAACCACGTGTCACCCCCCGCGGTTCCGTCGGTGTTGCCGCCAGCACCCCCGAGGCCCACTTCCACGGTGTAGTCAGTATCCGCGGTTACGTCAAGTTCGGCCCGGCTATAGGCGCCGCCGCCGCCACCACCACCACCATCGCTGCCGGTAGTATTACCGCCTCCTCCTCCTCCGGCCCCCCAGACCTCGACCGTGATCTTTGTGACGCCTGGAGGAACATGGAATGAGTTCGTCCCTGCGTTAATCGTTTCGGTTACCACCTGCTGAGCCAGGGCACCGTGCAACGAAAAGAGACCAAACGCTGCAAACAGCAAGGCAAGCCTGGTTATACGTCGAGAATCGCAAACTAAACCGATGGATGAAATCGTAGATTTCCTGAACATAAGGGGTTATTTATGTTGTTCTTTAGCCAGTCAAAAATGACGCAAATAGCCATACCGTTGCCGGTAATGGCTTCGTCAGGTTTTATCTTGATCAGGAGATTCCCGTCTCCCTGAGTCTAATAAAGCTTTCCGTCTTTATTCACCTTCATCAGCATGAGTTTTTCCTCATTGACGAAGAATGTTGTTCCAAAGACCAGGTAGGATCCATCCGAGGTTTCCCTGATCGATGCGGCTTCCTGGTCATCCGCCCCTCCATAGTTGAATTGCCACTCCACCGCGCCCGTCGGGCCTATCTTTGCAATGGTGAGGTCGTTTCTTCGGTCTGTCGTGCTTACGGTTCCCAACACGACGAATGCATTGCCACCGGTCCGCGCGATAGACACGCCATGGTCGTCGCCGGCGTTTTCAAGCACCATCGAGAACATGACATTTGAAGCATAGTCGACGCGAAGCACGAGAATGTCGTCGTTGCCTTTTTCGTTGGTGGTACCGGTAATGGCCCATCCCCCCGTCATCGGGCAGAAGTCTTCAGGTGTTTCGTCAAAATCATAGGTTCCAAGCAGGGCGCCATCCTTGGGATTTTCGGCGTCCTGGGCAGTGTGGATGAGTCGGACCGCAGAGGTTTGCGAGGCGTCGTCAATGAAGGGTGTCCCCCACCAGATATCCTGGCTTTTGGAATCTCTAAAAATTCTGGCCATGGGGGCGCCGGCGTCGGCGTTGCTGTAGGTGCGGGTCCATACGACCGACATGTCATCTTTGTCGACTTTGGCTACAAAGATGTTTTTTGAAGCATGCCCGTCGATGCCCCCGAGAACGATGAAATGCTCCTCGGCATCGAGCGTGACGGCGCGTCCGTGCAGCGGGTACGTGACACCGGCGTCTGTAAATGAGATGGATCCCATTTTCTCCATTTCACCGTCAGGGTTAACCTTCAGTAGTAAAAGCGCTGTAGTGGTACCATTTATCTCGTCGCCAACGATTAAGTAACCCCGGTTAACCAAGGTATCGCTGGTCATGTCCAGAAAGGACATTGCACGCCAATCGACCCCGGTTTTTGCGTAGGTGCTGTCCCACAACAGGTTGCCGTTCAGGTCCGTTTTTGTGAACTTGATTCTGACCGCGTTGGTGCCTTCGGTAGTGCTGTTGCTCAACAGGGCGTATCCGCCATCGGCGCTTTCCAGGGCAAGGACCGCGTGGTTATTGTCCGTAGTTCCGTGGAAACGGATGAAGGTGCCTTCATTTGCAGGTGTGGCATCTTCCTTCGTCTGGCACGACAGGATCAACAGCGATAGGATAACGCTCAGGGTTCGTTTCATGGGCTTGACTATCGGGTTAGTTTGATGTGTTTGAAACTCGGCACGACGAGCCCGATGTTCAACATGCTGTGATTCATGGTGAAGTTGCTATCGGTGTAGCCAAGATCCAGGATCGCCTGGCTTTCCGGCGTCCATTGGTAGCGGTTGGCACCGTTGACGACGTTCATCAATCCATACTGGAAGCGTACGTCGGCGGTAAGGTAAAAGACACCGATCTTATACCTGAATCCGGCTGTCGCGACAAGCGAGACGGTGATGGGTTGATAATGTTCTTTCGTGTCGATGGTCGGTGTTGACACCGCTTCGTCCACGGTTGTTTCGCCGGTGAAACTGGAGCCAAACAGATAGCCGACCGCGGGTCCGAAGCCCACATAGGGAACGAAAGCATCGGAAACGTGACGTTGGGGCCTGAGCCGGTAATTCGCGAGCAAATTGACCTGGATGCGCTGATGCGTAATGGTATGGGGACCGATGGATCCTTCCAGGTCTGCGAACGGTGAATCATTGGTGTATTCGAACGCGTGCGAGCCCAGGGAGATCTCCGGGCTTGCAACGACGCGTTTGTCGGCCGTGAGTATTTTTTGGAAGAACAGGGTGTATTGCAGGCGCGGAAGGGCGCGATAGACCCCCTTGCTCCTGGCGGCCATCCAGTAGTAGTACTGGGAGCGAACATCGACATGGGTGAAGTTCAGGCCAATCTTGCCGCCGATGAGGAACGCGGGATCGGTCTTGAATTTCCGGTACAGGTTGTGCAGTTCAATCGGGTCGACCGCCGTGTCGAGTTTCACGAACGGGTCGGCATTCAGGAGATTGAACATGGTGGTGTCGGCCCGGGTCGGTTCTTCAAGGTAAATATGGGCGAGGGTCAGGATCTTGTATGCTTCGATGCGTTCCGCCTTGGTGAACCCGCCCTCATCCTCGCCGGTGTTGAGGCAGTTCTCCATGTGGGTGGGAAGTTCGTGAAGGCGTCCGTCGTTGTAGAGCACGCGGGCCGCGCGAAGCGTTTGTGTACAGTTTTGTGTTTCCTGGCGGGCCGGTTCCTGGGCGAACGCTTCGTTGCCGGCGGCGCAAAGGATGCCAATAGCTATGAGTGTGGGGCGTAAGGTCATGGCTTCATTCTTTTAGGATCGCACAGGTCTCCTCCGGCTTAAGTTCGGGATCGACATAAGTCCTCCATTCATTTTCGGTCAGGTTGCGGGTGAGGTGCTTGCTGCAAAGCAACCCAGACATCGTTTCAATGCGTGTGGGCCAGGCGTGAATGGTTTCGCTTGCTCTTTCTGCGTTGCCGTTGATACCCGCCAAAAGCTGTTCGTCGTCGGCGGAGAACACGGCGGTTCTCACCCAGTCTGCATGCCCGCTGAGCACGATCGGCTGCTCGTTGAGTTTCGTCCAGTTCCAGAGGCGCACGCTGCGGTCGTTGCTGGCCGTGGCCATAAAATCGCCGCGATGGTTGAAGACGATCTGTTCGATCCCCGACTTGTGGCCGGAAAGGACGGTCAGATCCCTGGCATCCTTAAGCGCAATTCGCTTTACGACACCGGCGCGGTCGCCGATGATAATGTACCCGTCCGGACTGAAGGCCACCGCTGTCAGGGCCACGGAGCGACGGTCGCCGGTATTTTTGTAGAATAATGTCTCTGCGTAGTTATTGCGGATATCCCAAAGGAAGAGGGAACCATCCTCGCCCGCGCCCGCAAGCCACGTTCCATTCTTGTTGAGGGCAATGGAGTTGATCTTCACCGTGGGATGAATGACTTCTTTCGCGACGGTAAGATCGGCCGTATACTTGATGCTCTTTCCGGCGTTGTCGCGGGCATAGATGCCCTTGTTATCCGGGGTGAAATGGATGTTGTCGATGCCGTGGACAAAGCCGGAAATTCTCCTTGCCGGGGCGGAGGGCTTGCGGAGGTCGAAAACCTCCATGTAATTCTCCGCAGCGTTGCCAAAAGCGAGGCCCGAGGCGGCGAGCATGGTGCCATCGTTGCTCACATCCAGTGAATAGTACTGGTACTGGGCGCCGCGTTCCGCGATAACCTCCTTCGTCCAGACTTCGTCGGCGTACGTCCACCTGAAAATTCTTCCGTCGCTTCCTCCGGAGAAGAGTTTCCTGCTCGGTGCGTGCACCACCAGGGAGCGGCAGGAGCCGTTGGAGTGTCCCGCAAGGTCGGCGGTCAGCCCATCATTGAAGCTCTTCAGCGCGGCGTAGAGACCATTGTACACGGCATCATCATAGGCGTAGCCATCATACCGCGTGTTGAAGATGTAGGCGTGCTGGGCGAGGAGGCCCTGAAGTTCGGGGTCATTGATCTCCTTAGATTTCAATGCCATGGCCTTGGCTTTCGCCAGGAACTGCTGCCGTGTTGCGGCGGCGCGCTCCCGTTCAGCGATCTCCGCCTGTTCCTGGGCGACGATTTTTGCCGAATCTGCAGCCGAGCGTTGCTCTTCGGCCTCGCGCTGCTGCTCTTCGGCCCTTGCGCGCTGCTCAACTGCAATTTGCTGTTGTCGCAATGCCTCGGCTCGTTGGGTTTCTGCGGCTGTCTTTGCCTCTTCCGCTTCTGAGCGGGCCGTCTCCGCCGCAATTCGCTGGACATCGGCTTGTTTCCGTGCAATGTTGGCGGCTTCTAAGTTTTCCTCCGCTTCCTGGCGGGCGATATCGGCAGCTTCGCGCTGATTGTCGGCCTCTGCTTTCTGAATAAACGCGTAAATAAGAAAGGCCAGGGAGATGATCGTCGCCGATGCGAGGATCAACGCTGTTATTCTGGCGCGCTTGAGCTTTCGTTTCTGCTCGAGTTCCTTGATCCGCTGTTCGGTCTCCCACTCTTTTTTGGAATACTCGAGGAAGATCATCGTCCGCTCGAAGGCGGGGTGATAACGCTGACCCCACACGAGGGTGGGTTTGTGCTTCGCCTGCCAGTTGAGCGCGAGTTGCAGGTCCGGCGGCCTCCACAAGCCTGCCTTGCCGACCTGGTACATGGAGGCGGCTTCAGCGAGGCGCGTATACATCTGCACGGCATCCGCCTCATCGTCAACCCAGTTTTTCAAACGCACCCAGATGCGCATGAGACTTTCGTGGGAAATGTCGATGATCGATTTCGAGTTCAAGGTCAGGCCATGCGCGGGCGTGAGAAGGGATCTCCCTTGTTCACGGAATTTCTCTATCACCGCACCGACATCTTCCTCCGACACATCGGCGATGGCGGCAACCTCGTTCAGCTTGGTCGGTCTGCGTATGCCGAAGTTTTCGCCGCGTTTTTCCGTGATGGCTTTGAACATCACTTCGCAGATCCGCTTCTGGTCTTCGGTGAGTTCGTCGTACGCTTCGTTGGCGTGCATCGACAAGGCTTCGGCCATGGTCCCGATCGCCTCGTAATGCTTCAGGTCGACGGGCTCATCGTCGTAATCCTTGTACTTTCCCCAATAACTCCACGTACGCATGAGCGCGTGCTGAAGGATGGGCAACTGATCGGGGTTGTCTCCCAGGTCGTTCAGGAGCTGTTGTGTCAGGCGGGGGGATATCTTCGCACCGCCCACGGCCACGGGGCCTTCAATCGCCCGGCGCTTCTGGTCGCGTGTAAGCTGGGGTATAAGGTAATGGCTGTCGTTGATCTTGCGCGTGAGGTCCGGAAACTGGGCACAGTCACCGATGAAGTCGGAGCGCATCGTGATGGCCACATAGATGGGGGTATCGGGATAGTTTACCGCTTCGATCAGCAGGTTCACAAACGCCAGTGTTTCGTTGATGGAGTTGGCGTCGTGGCCTTCCTTGAAGCGAAAGAGTTCCTCGAACTGGTCGACGAGGACCAGGTAGTTGGCATCCTTCTTCCGGCGACCCTGTTCAATCGCTTCGACCAGCCCCAGGGAACTGCTTCGAAGCAGGGTGGAGAAGATGGTGCGCTTTATCTTTCTTTCCTCTGGATCGGCGGAAGTATACTCGGGATTGTTTTTGAGCAGGGACTCGGCCAGGTTGTCGATCGGTCCTGCGCCGGGCCGGGTGACCACGACTTCCCAGTCGGGGCTGGCATCCGTGAGGAAGCCTCCGTAAAGGATGGGCAGCACGCCGCAGTAGATGAACGACGATTTACCGCTACCGGACGGACCGATCACACCGACGAACCTGCTCTTGGAAAGCTTGAGCAGGACCTCGTCGCTTTGGCCTTCCCGTCCGAAGAAAAGGTGGCTTTCTTCGATCTTGAAGGGACGCAGACCGGGGAACGGGTTGGATTCGGTGATTTGCTGTAAGATTTCCTGGGCCATAGTATTCAGGCGTTAAATTCTTCCAAGAATGATTGAAGCGGGTTCGTCGAGCGCGTCGGATCGCTTTCAATGACGCGCAGGTTTTGATTTATGAAGCTTTCCGGGTTCGCCAATGAACCCGGCACGGTGACAATGGCTTTCCCGATGATCGGTTTTTTTCGACCGAATCCGGGCGCCTTGAGCAGGTCCAGCGCTTTCATACGCACCCACTGGTCGTTCACTTTGCCTTTGTAAATAATGGCAGCATCAAAATTTCTAAGGTTGTCAATGTGCTTTTTTCTCACTTCCAACAGTTCGCCCTCGAACTGAGGGAGCAGGACGCGGTAGCCTGCTTTTTCCAGAATGGCGCGGATGGGTTGCACGTCATCGACGTCGACCCTGTCGTGCATCAGGTAAATGGACCGACCATCGGCCTCTTCCGCATGTTTTCGCTCACCCGCTTCAACGAGTTCTTCGCGCATGATGTTTTTGAAGTCCTCCAGGGGGGTCTGCAGGATTTCTGCGCCTTCCTGGGCTTCCACGTCACGTTTGATATTTTCGATGAACCCCTTCTGCTTTTCGCTCGCGTTGTTCAAGACGGGGGAAATCCAGATCAGCCTCGTGAAGTCGTCCTTGTTTTGCCGAGCTTCAAGGCTCTTTTCCGCGGCGAGCTTATTCTGCAGGTCCACGACCGAACGGTCCGAGCCTGCCGGAATGTCGCCGTAAGCGCTCCCGATCAGGTGAATGGAAAGGTTGCTTTGGTGGAGATCGTGTCTGACGACTTTCTCGAGATCGCCCAGGGTGTTGGGCAGCGTCTGGTTCGGCAACACGGTGTAGCCGTGCCGTTGCAGCTCGCGCTTGATGATATTTCGCTGGACCGACAGGTCGTGGCCGGTCTCGGCAAGGTAAATGGTCTTTTTCCTGAAAATGTTTCGCACCTCGGAACCTGATGAGAGGTTTCTCAGACGCAGGAGGGCATCGTAAAGGTCGTACGCTAGGTCAACCATTTTCATCCAGTATTGGCGCTCCGCCTCCGTGCTGAAGTAATCGGTGTACTCCCGGATTTCGCCCGTGTCGGCATCAAGCTGGTACATGTCATAGCCGATGAGATTGCGGAGCTGAGCGGGCTGTTCTTCCAGGGCCAGCGGTGACTTGAAGACTTTGAAGATCCGATGCAGGTCTCCATCGGAGGTGTTTTGCTCCCTGAACGCATCGAGTTGTGCCAGGCAGTTGTGCGAGGCTACAAATTCCCGTGAAAGGATGGTGACCAGCAGGCCCACCTTCTTCATTTCAGGCGCCGTGATGCTGTCGAACTCGCCTTTGAGCAGGATCTTCGAGCGTTCCCCGAGCACCTGGTTCAGCATTAGTTCGAGGAAGCGCTTGAATTGCGAAACCCATCCCAGTTGATTTTTTTCGCCCTCATTATCCTTCTCGGCGCAGGTGATCAGTATATCGATGTCAAATGCCATAGCTGTGGGTTATAAGGGGTTTACGCTCTTGAAGCCTGCAATTTATTTTCTGTAATATTCTTAATCAATCCCTGAACGAGTTCATGATGGTTGGCCATCACAAAATAGAAGTCTACGAGGTTGATGCGAAACAGCACGCTTTGTTCGGTAGCCTCGACGTTGTTTGCGTCGGGGGCGGGGGCATCCTGGAAGAGATCGCCGTACACTTCGCCGCGGCGAAGGTGTTGTATCACCTGATCGTCGCGCTTGAGTTTCACTTCGCCGTGGGCCACGATGAAGATGGGTGTATTCACGTCATCCGAACTAAAGTTGTGTTTCTCGCCCAGGGCAAGTTCAATGGCAGCCACTTTGTCGCTCAAGTCGGCGAGCAGGGTGCCATGGATGTCGCGGAATACGGGGATTTGCTTAAGAAACATGACCATCTCTATTCCCAGGAAGAACCCGTCGTCGAGGCCCTCGAGCAGCTCGTTATTTTCGATGGCGGAGTCGATGAATTTCTTGTCCCTGGAGGGAAGGCGTTCCCGGATCGCCGCGTAGGCCTTCTTGTCTTTGTTATAGATCACCCATGCCGCCGTTTCCTGCAACAGCCTGTCGTTGTTGAAGACCTGGGCGATAAGCCCGCGGCTGATGCGGAAATCCGGGATAAACGCCGCCGCGTGGATCGCGCATGACTTCGTCCACCGGTTGTTTTGGTTGAAGTCGCGGTTCAGGATATAGTTGATGACCTGGATCGGCGTATACGTCTCCCGGGGGAAGAACAGTTGGAGGCTCTCCAGCTTTTCCTCTACGGGAGAATCGTCCAGCAACGGGAACAGCTTGGGCTTCAATTCCTGGTCGACGAACAGGTCGAGGAGTTCCATTGCGAAGGCGAGGTTGTCGGGATCGCCGGACTCGATGTTCTCGCGTACCAGTTGCACGGACTCCGGGTCGTAAACGATCGAGAGCAGGATGGTGATCTGATCGAAGTTGCGTTCGACCTCTTCCTGGAGGGCCTCCCTCAGGAACTTGAAATGGGCTTGTTCCTCCGGCAGTTCGGTGACCGCCGCCATATTCCAAATGGCCTTGGCGATTTCAGTGTCGAGCAGGTCCATCACTTCGCGCGCTTCACGTCCCTCTGCGCGGTAATTGATGTATCGGAGTGAATAGAGGATCTGCCGGACGATGCGTTTATCGGGAAAATCCGCCTTCCTCCAAAGTATCTTCAGCGCTTCATCGCCGCCAATGCGCCCGATAATCTGAACGATTCTCAGCATCACCAGGTCGGTTTGCCCCGACTTATGGAATGCCGCGTCCAGGGTGGGCAGCACAATTTCGCCGGACTCCTTCAATGCGGCGGCGGCGTGGTGGCCGTAAGACGGCGAGGCCAGCATTTCGATAAGAACGGGCCACGTCTCCTGTCTTTTGACTTTGCGCGCCGTGAGCAGGGCCTCGAACCTGACTTTAGGGTCTACGTCACGCAACAACTCCAGCAGGATAAAGATCGTGCGCTGGCTGGTTAATTTTCTGAGGAGTTTGGCGCCGAGTATCCGATCGCTCTGTTTGATGGATTTACTGAGCTTCATCAACTTGTCGACCGATATTGAAAGCAGATCGCTGTCCTGCGATTCACCGAGCGCCTGTTCTGCGAGATACTTGATGTCGCTCTTTGTTCCATCCTTTTCAATACCCAGGGCGGCGATCTTTCCCTCGGCAAACTTCCTTAAATTTCGGTTGTCGCTGTCGGCAAGGGGAATGATCGCCGTTTCGAACAACGCGGGCTCCAGCTTTTCCATAAGCTTCAGCCCGTAAATGATCTTTTCTTCCGCAGTGCTGCTCACTTCGCGCTCGAGCACGCTGGTGATCGTGTATTCTTTGACCACGGTCGTCTCGCTTTTTTCCTTGTTTACTTCAAGGGTGCGCTGCAGCGTGTCGCGATAGTTCTTGTGCATTTTGTTTACCGCCACATACCAGAACACAATGACCGGCAGTGTAAATATGGTGACAAACAAAAGGTCGAAGCCAATCTGCGTGATCAGGACGATAAGTCCACCGGCTACAAGCATGGCAAACGAGTTCACAATACCGGTCACCTTTGTCTGGACATCGATGCGGATGTCACCGGCGATGGGGAGGAGGTAAAGGCGGAACGTGTGGTCGTCGAGGGACTCCTTGAGTGCGCGCGTAAAGAGTTTGCTCAATGCGATTGCCACGAAGAACACGAAAAAGAGGCTGTCTGTCGCGGAGTAACCGAAAAAGATACCCGACGCGAGGGCCGCGCCTGTGAAGAGCAGGAGTACCACAGGGTTCAACAGGAGCGATATGCGCATGCCGTAATCCGAGTTGATCCGGTCCACCGCCAGCACGTCGAAAAGGAAGGTAAAGATGACGATCGTACCTTCGAAATAAGCCACAAAGGTGGTCAACTGTTCAGGCGTGGCCTTGAAGTAAGTGTCCGCCACGTTCAGGAACGAGAAATCGATGAAGGTCATCGTGGTCATCGAAAAGATGACCAGCAACGACATGTACATGATGTATCGGTTTTTTACGAAGTCGGCGACCGTTAGTTTGCGGTAGATGCTTTTCTCCTGGGCGAAGCTGAAGGTCTTGTTCAGGTGCGCAAGACCGAGGTAAAGGCTGACGACGAGAAAAATGCTGATCGACACCAGGCTGATCGAGTAGAGCGTGACGGGCTCTATCCCGAACTTCTCCATCATGTAGGGAATGGAAAAAAAGGCCGCAATGGTTACGAGCATGGCTCCGATATCTACCGTTCCGACCAGTCTTTTTGCCTGGCGGAGGTTGAAAAGGCGTCCGAACGAGCCCCAAAACACAAGGTTGATAATGAAGGTAAAAGGCAGGATCTGCGTGAAGCCGAAGATGTACATGGTCTCGGGGTCGGCAAAAACGCCCTCGCCAAATTCGATGAAAGCCGTAATCCCCACCACGGAGAGGAGGCTGAGGGCGCTCAGGAGGGGGAAAGGAATACGGTTTTGAAGGTAGTTGTACACAATGGTGGCCAGGAGGCCAAAGGCGCCGGAGTAGAGCAGCGCGAAGGGCAGGTCCCGCCCTTCGTCAAAATGCTGGAGAAACAGGGTCTGCGATGCAACGCTGATCGTTGCAACGAACACACCCATGAATATGCCCATGACGAATAACAGGCCGACACGACCTGCCTCGTCAGGTTGCACTTTCATGAACCTTAACAGTCTATCCTTCATGGTTTTCGCCTAATCACCATAAAAATCGGCATAACTACGGGAATTTCCTATGGTTCGGAAACTTACGTTTGGCGTACGGTGGCAACTCCATGAAGCCCAACGGATAACGAAAGGTGGACAATGCCAATCCTTTCCGCTGTTCCTGCGTCACGGTTTGTAAGATTATCCCTTACATCGCTGTTTTCCGGCGCCGGTATTCTTCGTAGGTTTGGTGAACTAAACCTCATTCCCCATGAGAACGGCTTTTTATCTGATAATCATTGCGTTATTCCCATTTTTTGCCGCCGCGCAGGGCAGGCAGGCCCTGAGAGAGGCCGAACGATTTTATGGCATCCGCGCGTACGAAGAAGCGTTGCCCCTTTTTCTTGAGGCCGTCAATGCCGGCGAAAAGGATCCCCTGATCCACTACAAAACCGGGGTGTGCTATCTGAACGCGCGAAATACCAACGAGCAGGTCAAAGCGATCCCATTCCTCAGGTACGCGCTCGACAACGGCGCCAATGTGCCCGTTACCGCGTGGTACGACCTGGGCGAAATTCAGTCAAAGGACGAGGACATCGACGGTGCGATCGTCAGTTTCACCAGGTACCGGGACCTCACGAAGTCCGACAAAAACGCCCAGGCGAAAGCTGAAAACGCGCTTTTCACCTGCTATACGGCGCTGGCCATGATGAACATGCCGCGTGACCTCAAGGTCACCAACATGGGCGCTATTATTAATACGGAATACACAGAGTATAACCCCGTGGTATCGGCGGATGAGAGTGTCATGGCGTTTACCGCCCTCAGACCCAACACCGGGAAAACGCGTTCCGGCGACAAATTCATCGAAGAGGTGTACATCTCCTACAACACCGCGGGAAGCTGGACCCAGCCGAAGGTCGTACCGATTGCTTCGGAGTATAACGTTGGTACCGCCGGGATTTCCGCCGATGGTCATCGGATGCTCATTTTCATGGGGGCGGGCACCGACCCGGGCGGGCTGTTTCAGATCAACCGCTCTGGCGAAGCGTGGTCCAAACCCGGTGTCGTCGCGCCCACCCTCAATCATCCGAGGTACATGGAGACTACCGCGAGCATCACGCCCGACGGCAAGACCATCTATTTCGCCAGCGATCGCACGGGGGGCCTTGGCGGACTCGATATCTGGCGTATCGAGAAAAAAGCAGACGGGAGATGGAGCGGTGCTGTCAATCTGGGCGCGCCCATCAACACGGCGGCCAATGAAGACGCCCCTTTTATCCACCCCGACCAGAAGACGCTTTTCTTTACTTCCGACGGGCATGAATCCATGGGCGGGCGCGACATCTTCATGGCGAAGCTTGTCGCCGGCGAATGGAGAAGCCCCGAAAACATGGGTTATCCCATCAACACCACAGCAAATGACAACTACTTCACCCTGATCGCCGATGGCACACGGGCATACTTCTCCTCGGACAGAAAGGGCGGATCGGGAGGTCAGGACATTTACTACCTGGATATGCCCGAAGGGGTTGCGAATATTCCCCTCACCATGATCAAGGGCAAGATCGTTGATGCCGAAACGGGTGAGCCCATTCCGACGCGTATCTACCTCATCGACAACGAAACCGACAAACGGCTCGACTTCGTGTACGATCCCGATCCGAAAACGGGCAAGTACCTGATCATCCTGCCGCCGGCGAAGAACTATGACATGGTTATTGAGTCGGGCGATTTCCTGCCGTACACGCTCAACATCAACGTCCCCAACCAGGATTATTTTTACGAGTTATACCAGATGATCTATTTGAAGACCATCAAACAATTCGACGTCATCGTGGGGCAGGAGGTACAGGTAAAGAACGCTTTCTACGACACCAATGAAGACCAAAAAGCCGATCTGCGAAAGACGCATGAGGCGAAACTTGTCCAGGAGGGCGCCGTCGACGTTTACGACATGATGCTCGACCTCATGGCGGCACAGGACGAGGAAGGCATCGAGTACCTGCTGGGACTCCTCGAACACACGGACCCGATCGAGTCTGTCGAGTTCGACGAAACGAAAAATTCCCGTCTCGAAGTGGCAAAGCGGACTTACTACTACGATGAAACCGACGAGAGCAAGTTTGAAAAGAAGGATGTGGGTGGCAACATCATCTTATCCCTGCCGACGATGATGGTTACCGAGGAGGCTACCCGTCAGAAAGAACAGAAAAAAACTTCCTCCGCCGACCCCGCCCTCCTGGCAAAAGCCGCGCGGATATATTTTGATGCGGGAAAAAGCGAACTCAAAGCACAGTATCACGCGGAACTGGACGAAATCCTCGGCATTCTGAAACAACATCCGGAACTGGGCGTGGAGATCTCCGGGTTCGCGTCCGCAGAAGGCTCGGAGGAAATGAACCGCGAACTCTCCAACAAGCGGGCGATTGCCGTACTGGACTACCTCAACCATCAGGATATTGTCAGAAGACGAATTGTTGCCAAGGGCTACGGTGCCACGAAGGATGAATCGTCGAACAAGGAGGAAAGCCGGAGGGTCGAGGTGAGGATTGTAGAACTGTAAGGAGCGGAGAGCAGAGAGCGGAGAGCGGAGAGCGGAGAGCAGGGAGCGGAGAGCAGAGAGCAGAGAGCAGAGAGCGGAGAGCAGGAGGAGCATTTGGAAAGACCGGGCGTGGTGGTTCGGAGACAGCCCGACACCAACGATCCAAACAACAACGTTTATCCGCTCCGCCACCTCACCCTGCTCTTAGCTCCCGGCTCTTAGCCCGCCGCTCTCACCAGCAAAGAGCTGTCGCCATAGCTGAGGAAACGGTAGCCGTTGTTCAGGGCTTCACCGTAAATCTTCCGCCAGTTTTCTCCGACGAAAGCGGCAACGAGCAGGATCAGCGTGGATGCGGGCTGGTGGAAGTTGGTGACCAGTCCGTCGCACACGCGAAATTTATAGCCCGGCTTTATGAAGATTGACGTGGTGCCGATGATCGATTCCCGGCCTGAACGCCGAAGGTGTGACCATACCGCGTTCAGCGCATCTCCCGTGGGAATGTCTGACGGAGCAATGTACGGATCGTCCTGCTTCACCGCGAAGGTCTCTCCTCCATGGTTGATGAGGTTCACTCCGTACCAGTAGAGGCTTTCAAGGGTCCGCATGCTGGTGGTTCCTACCGGGATGACGACCTTCCCCGGGGTGAGGAGGTTTTCGATATTTCGTTGCGAAACAACCACCTGTTCTGAATGCATGACATGTTCGTCGGCGTTGGCGTGCTTCACGGGTTGGAAGGTTCCCGCGCTCACATGCAGGGTGAGGAAGTCCATAAGGATGTTTCGTGCCCTCAGGCTGTCGAGCACTTCGGGGGTAAAATGGAGCCCGGCGGTGGGGGCCGCCACCGCGCCTTCGTACTGCGAGTAGACGGTCTGATACCGTTCCTTGTCGTCCTCCCGCGCCGCGCGCTTCAGATAGGGCGGCAACGGCGTTTCACCGGCTGATACGATCACCTCCGCAAAAGCCTGGTCGCCGTCCCATTCGAATTCAACGATCCCTTCGCCCCGGTCGCGCAGGATTGCCCGCAGGGTTGTACCGCGAACGGGCTTCTCGAGCATGGTGCCTGCGGGCCAGCGTTTGAGATTTCCTATGGTGCATTTCCAGGTGCATCGCTCACGCGCCTGCATCGCCACCGCCAGGACCGGTGAAGGTGCCGTGGGGTTTAACAGAAAGACCTCAATGCCGGCCCCGGTTTCCTTTTGAAACTGCAACCGCGCGGGAATCACTCGGGTGTCATTGAAGAAAAGCGCCGCGTTGGGAGGCAGGACTTCCGCCAACTCATGAAAACGGCGGTGTGAGATCTGTTGGTCCCTGTACACCAGCAGCCTGGCGTCGTCCCTTTTGGAAAGCGGAAACTGGGCGATCTTTTCCGGTGGTAGATCGTAGGTGAAGGTGTTGATGTCGAGCATGATCGAAATTCCGTCGCGGCTACAAAGCTAATTAACTTCCACGTTCCCCGTCTTTCACTTATTTTTGAATGATTGCGGAAAAATGCCTCTTACAGCGAGCCTTTCAAAAAAAGTCTTTCAGTTCAATTTCCGGGCCCGGACCTCCCGCGGTCTGATGCGCGACAAGACCTCGTGGTTTATTTCGATCAGGGATGAGGCGAATGGCGTTCACGGACTGGGCGAATGCGGTCCGCTTCCGGGATTGAGCGTGGATCACAAGCCCGGCTATGAAGACACGCTCGGCGATATCGTCAATCGCTTCAATGAACGCGCCTTCGCGAAAACCGGTGACGTTGACCTCGACGCCCTGATCCCTTCCGGTTATCCATCCATCATGCTTGGATTCGAAACCGCGCTCGCCGACGTCGGTCACGGCGGCAAACGGATCATCTTTCCCAATGGATTTATCGAAGGCGAAACGGTACCCATTAACGGGTTGATCTGGATGGGCGACATGGACTTCATGATGGGACAGATCAACATCAAAGTAGGCGACGGATTCCGTTGCATCAAGATCAAGGTCGGAGGTCTGGACTTCGAGCGCGAATGCGATATCCTTCATTACATCCGAAACCGTTATTTCCGCGACGACATCACGTTAAGGCTGGACGCAAACGGGGCATTCAAACTCGATGATGCCTTGTTCAAGCTGGAACAGCTCGCCCGGTACAACATCCACTCGATCGAACAACCGATCAAGGCGGGACAGCCGGAGATGGAAGAACTGTGCCGCAAATCTCCGATCCCGGTGGCCCTCGACGAAGAACTCATTGGCAAAGACAGCCACGCAGAAAAGGAAGCCCTTCTCAAACGGCTGAGGCCGCAATTCATCGTATTGAAGCCCATGCTTCACGGCGGGTTCCGGGGCTGCCGGGAATGGATCGCTATCGCGGAAAAACTGGGCATCGGATGGTGGATCACTTCGGCTTTGGAATCGAGCATCGGGTTGAATGCGATCTGTCAGTTTACGGCGGGTTATGCCGTGTCCCTTCCCCAGGGCCTGGGTACGGGAAAGATCTACGAAGATAATTTTCAATCTCCCCTGGAGGTGCGCCAGGGGAATATCTTTTATGATCCCAGGGGTACCTGGGACGAGGATCTCATCGAACGGCTGCAGGGTTGATTTCCGAACGAGATGGCGGCCTTCCGGGTTATGGAGCTGCGGTTCTGTGAGGGAAAATCGATCAGCGACCGCGCGTGGTGAACCATGGCCCGCAGACGTTTTAGTGAATTTTCCGACTCCCATGCGTTTCAAATGCCGGCCACGCGATCGCCTGGGATTGTTTTTTCTCAAGATCCGGTTTACCTTCAAAGCGTTTCCTGCGGGGATAAAGCCCGTTCAGCACAGGAAGACCAACGCCTAATTGACGACCACCATGACGAAGGCAGCATCCCTTGTACAGTGGGCCGCGCGAATTGTTGCTGCGGTGATTCTGCTACAGACGCTCTATTTCAAGTTTAGCGCGAGTGAGGAGTCGGTTGAGATCTTTACGGCCGTAGGGATGGAACCGTGGGGAAGGATCGGCATAGGGGTGCTGGAACTCGTCGCTGCCGTGTTGATGCTCATCAGCAGGACCGCGTGGATGGGCGCCGTTCTGGCGGTTGGGCTGATGGCCGGCGCGGTGTTCTTCCACATGACCGTTCTCGGCGTGGTCGTGCGTGACGACGGGGGCTATCTCTTTGGTCTCGCCCTGGCTGTGCTGGCATGCGGTCTCCTGGTGGCGTGGCAACATCGGCATCGCATGTTGGTCCTGATCAGAAAGCGCGGGTAAGTGGCCCGTCGCATGGTTCACGCGCATTGATACATCAGTATCAACAGGAGAAACAGGAGAATGTGGATGATGGTGAAGTTTTTCATTTTTGGTTTGTGATTTAGCAACCACAGGTTGAATACTACTCGGGTTTACCCTTCGACTTCAGGCGCCCGGCCTCCTTCAGGGTCTTGCTGATGATCCATTCCATCTGACCATTTGTGCTCCTGAACTCGTCTGCTGCCCACTTTTCCACCGCTTTCAGGATTTCAGGATCCAACCGCAGTACGAAAGGTCTCTTTTGCGCCATGTCAGCCTATAACAAGATGTCCGTTCATTTTTTTCATCGCCCGTTTCATGGCGTCAGCCTGGGCGGTTCCGAACAGGTAGGTTTCTCCGTTCGAGCGCCGCACCTGCATAAAGGTTTTGCCGGTGATGATCATCGACCGCCGCCGCTTCAGCAAGTTGTTGTGATACCCGTGCGAGGGGGATTTCAGGAACGTCTTTGGGACGAACGCCACGTTTTCGATTTCTTCCGGCGGAATGTGTTGCCAACTGTTTTTGTTGGGAACAAAACGCCAGTGGATTCCGGATGTATCGATCCTGATCTCATATTTTATTGCGAGGAGGAGGAACACCGGCACGCAGATCGACAGCAACACCGCAACAAACAGAATGATTATTTCGGTGTCATTCATGGGTTCATTCCCCCATGGCTCGCCGAGGACAAGTTGACCGTACAGACCGGCGGCAGTGGGGACCAACGCCGCCGTGCTGATGACGATGATCATGATCCAAACCCAGGCGTAGTCGCGAAAGCGTTGTACTTCGGAAAAATACATAACTCAATGATTTAACGTCCCGGTATTGACGACCGGATTCACATCTTTATCAGAACACAGCACAACCATCAGGTTACTCACCATCGCTGCTTTGCGCTCGTCGTCGAACTCAATGATGTTTTGGTTGGAAAGGTGGTCAAGGGCCATCTGTACCATGCTCACGGCACCTTCGACGATCTTGTAGCGGGCAGAGACGACCGCAGCTGCCTGCTGCCGGCGCAACATGGCCCCCGCGATTTCAGGAGCATAGGCCAGGTGCCCGATCCTCGCCTCGATGACATGGATGCCGGCGATCTCAAGACGATGGCGAAGGTTCTCCTCAAGGGCCTGGTTCACTTCTTCATGCGCTGAGCGCAGCGTTACTTCGGACTCGTTTTCCAGGTTGTCGTATGGATACTGACCTGCAAGGATGCGTACCGCGGAGTCGGTCTGAAGGCGGACAAACGTTTCATAATTATCCACGTCGAACGCGGCTTTGAACGTGTTCCGCACCTGCCAAACCACGATGACACCCACCTCAATAGGGTTTCCGATCTGGTCGTTCACCTTGATCTTTTCACTGTCGAAGTTGCGCGCGCGCAACGAGATCGGCTTCTTGGCAAAGAAGGGATTGACCCAGAAGAAACCATTCTTCTTGACGGTGCCTTTGTACTCGCCAAACAGGATCAGCACAATCGAGTTGTTCGGATTCACATAGAAAAACCCCGGCATCATGGCAATCGAGATCAATAAGGGCCAGATGAATACAAGGTTGCGAAGCACGACCAGCCCCCAGATGCTGCCTCCAAAAAGGATAAGCACAACGGCGAGCATTACGTATCCCGACACGGGAGCATTGGTTTTTTCAGGGTTCATAGGATGATATTGTTTTGATATCATAAATATATCATTTTAATTATTTATACGCAAACGGCCGAATTAGGTTTTACTTGAAAAAATATCTTTCTTGAATTTTTATTTAGTTTTGTTTGAGCACATGGTTAAATACAATCCCAAGACCTGGCTCGGTCTGATCTTCCATACCTACAGCAGGCAAGTGATGAAGACCCTCACGCCTGCCCTGTTGTTTATGGTGGCGTATACAGCGGTGTGCTGTTATCTGGTGATCGACGTGTTCGAAATCACCAATACCGACTTTCATCCCACAGTAGCCATGCACTCCCTATTGGGAATCGTGCTCGGTCTGTTTCTCGTCTTCAGGACAAACACCGCCTATGATCGCTGGTGGGAAGGACGTAAACTCTGGGGAGCGCTGGTAAACAGTACCCGGAATTTTGCCATCAAGCTGGATGCTTTTATCGCGCTGGACAATGCGGTGGAACGCGAATTCTTCGCCCGGATGATTCCTAATTTTGTGTTTGCCACCAAGGAAGGGTTGCGGCATGGCGTCGAGCTCGTGGAGTTGGAGGGGCATGGCGACGATTTTGAAAAGGAGTTCGACCGGTACAAGCACAAGCCCAACTGGATCTCTACGAAAATGTATCGCCGGGTCAACGACCTCTACAAGAACGGCACGATCACCGGCGACCAGCTCATCAACCTCGACAAGGAGCTCAAGGACTTCATCGATATCATGGGCGCGTGCGAACGGATCCGGAATACGCCCATTCCGTACTCTTATATGATGTACGTGAAGAAATTTATCTTCATTTATATCATCACCCTTCCGTTCGGCTTTATCACGGACTCGGGCTATTGGACCATCGTCATCGTGCCGCTGATCACCTTCGTGCTGATGAGTGTTGAATTGATCGCCGAGGAAATCGAGGATCCGTTCGGCCGGGATGTTAACGACCTGCCCACAGATGAATTGGCGGTAAAAATTCGCGACAACGTCCGTGAGGTCCTTATTCTGGACAACCCCGCTTAGAAGGCCATGCTGAAGATGAAATAGAGGATGATCAGCAGGATCAATACCCCGTACATCACCAGGTCCACCCGCACGTAGGGCTTGTATTGCTGATATAATTCCTTCAAACGCCTGAACATCGGGGGCAAAGATAGCCTTTTTACCGTTTTTCCGTCGGATGTTCTTGCGGTGGCGTGGTGCCTGAACGTTGCGGGCAACCGTTGTTGACCGGGGATCATCCTGATCTGAATAAATTTACGTCCGGTTGTTTTCTCACGCCGGAAAGGAATATTTTTAAGGGATTTACGGCGACATGAAAAACATATTACCTGCACTGTTCCTATCCCTTGTCTGTCCGGCGTGGGGCCAGCAGGTGTTGGAGAATAACCCACCGTCTGTCAAGTGGCTGCAACTCAAGACGCCAAACTTTCGCATTTTGTACTCGGCGGATTTTGAAGACCAGGCACAACGCGTCGCCAATTCCCTGGAACACATCCGCGAAGCTGAAGCCCGATCCTTGGGAGGGAGCCTGCCCCGGCGGATTTCGGTCATCCTCCAAAACCAGTCGGCGGTTTCAAATGGCTTTGTTTCTTTGCTTCCCCGGCGCAGCGAGTTTTACGCGATGCCGTCGCAGGATTACAATTTTACCGGCACCAACGACTGGCTGAACATGCTCGTTGCACACGAATACCGTCACATCGTTCAGTTCCAACACGCCAAACGCGGGTTCAACCGGGCGCTGTACTATCTCTTTGGCGCAACCACGCTTGCGGGAATGTCTCAGGCGGCCGCGCCAGACTGGTTCTGGGAGGGAGATGCTGTCGTTACGGAGACGGCCTTTACCCGCAGCGGGAGAGGGTCCATCCCGCACTTCAGCCTGGCGTTCAGAACCAACCTGCTCGAAGGGCGGGCTTTCAATTACCACAAACAACACCTCCGGTCGTTCAAGCACCATATTCCCAACGAATACGTGCTTGGATTTCACATGGTCAGCTACCTGCGAAAGCGAACCAACGATCCCGACATCTGGGGAAAAATAACTGCGCGCTCATGGAACCTTCCATTTATCCCCTTTGCATTCTCGAACGCCATAAAAAAGGAGACGGGCCTGTACGTGAGGGACCTCTACCGCGAGATGGTCGGAGATTTCCAGGAACGATGGACGGCCCACCTGTCCACCCTGACGCTCACGCCTTTTGAAACCGTGAACATCAGGGAAAATGAAGCGTACACGGATTACCTCTATCCGCAACCCATGGACAACGGCGATGTGCTGGCGCTGCGCGTAGGGATCGGCGATATCGAACAGTTTGTTCGCCTCCGGGATGGCAAGGTCAGGAAAGTCTTTACGCCGGGATTCATCAATGACGCGGGAATGCTTTCCATGTCCGGCACGCGCGTGGTCTGGAACGAATTCGGATTCGATCCGCGATGGGCGGTGCGGAATTATTCTCTGGTAAAATCGATCGATATCGATGATCCTCATGTGCGTGTGGTCGGATCAAAGCGTGCGCGGTATGGCGGTGCCGCCATTTCACCCGATGGCGAACAGGTGGTTACCGTGCGCACCACCACCGACTATCAGACCAACCTCGTGCTCCTGGACGTTCATACCGGTGTGGAGTTGAAAGTCTTCGGTAATCCGGAAAATAATTTCTTTTCTATGCCGCGGTGGTCGCCGGACGGAACAGGGATCGTCGTGCTAAGGACTTCGCCGGAAGGGCGAACGATTTCCGTGGTGGATGTGGCGAGCGGCGGGGTGAAGGATCTTTTCCCCGCTACCAACGAGAACAAGGGGCACCCCGTGCTCGCGGGTGATTACGTGTTCTACAATTCGGGAATCACGGGCATCGACAATATTTTCGCCCTCGACATTCAGGCGGACCGGACCTTCCAGGTCACGAGCAGTCGTTATGGCGCGTATAACCCGGCTGTGTCCCCTGACGGAAAATATATTTATTACAACGAGCAGACCAGGAACGGCATGGACGTCGTACGGATCCCATTCCAACCGGCTTCGTGGACGCCGTTTTCGCCACCTGCTGAGCATGTGGAATCTTTCACCCACCTGGTTGAACAGGAAAGTACACCCAACATTTTTGCCTCCGTGCCGGAGAAGCAGTATCCGTCAACGAAATATTCAAAGCTGAAAGGGCTGATCAACCCCTATACCTGGGGGCTTACCGTGGAGACCAACCTGACGGAAGCTTCACTCGGCATTGCCTCCCGCGATATTCTCAGCACGACGTCCGTGACCCTGGGCTACGTTTTCGACGTGAGCGAAAGGACCGGCGCGTTGGAAGCGCGCGTGAGTTACCAGGGTCTGTTCCCCATCATCGACCTGTCGGCCTCCGTTGCCAACCGAAACGCTGATATTGGGATGGTGGGCTTTGACCGCATCGTTGGTGACGATACAATAGCCGTATCGCAGAACGTCCTGTTCGACTGGGACGAAAAGAAGGTAACGGGGGGCGTAAGGGTGCCATTGATCGCGACCAGCGGAAAGTACGCCAGCAACGTGACCGTCGGAAACGAGGTTGGATTGACATCGGTGACCAACTTTTCAAACAACGTGGACGGTGGAGGGCGGATTTTTCCGGATGAACTGCCGCGCCGGATCGTGAGGGATTACATCGACAATGGCTCGCTGATTCACAATCACTTTAGCCTTGAAGTTTCCAGACTGCTCAAGCGCAGCCGCAGGGATATCAACAGCCGTTGGGGCCAGCGTCTTTTCGTCGACGCTTTCAGTACGCCCTATGGGGGTGATTTTTACGGAAGCCAGTTTTCGGCGTACGCGGTAGCGTATTTTCCCGGCCTGTTCAAGCATCACTCCTTGTGGGGCTATGGCGCGTACCAGCACACGCGGATAGATCCGGCTAATCTAACGACCGGTGAGGGGATGAACCAGTACACGTTCCGCAACCAGGTGCCGCTTCCCCGCGGCCATTCGATTTCGCGTGCGGAGCGGTATTACAGTTTTGCCGTGAACTACACGTTGCCGGTATGGTACCCCGACATCGCGTTGGGGCCGGTGCTGAACCTGCAACGTTTGCGGGCAACGGTATTCTACGATCATGCCCACGGCAGGAACGGCTCCGGGACCTCAATGTGGAATTCTGCCGGTGCGGAAGTCAAGCTGGATCTCAATGTGATGCGGTTTTTTCCCCGGTTCGATATCGGTTTTCGTTTTTCCTACGGGATAACGCCCGCTGTCAAGAGCTATGAACTCCTGATTGGCTCGTTCAATTTCTGACCGTTTCAACGGGATTCCAAAATCGCTTGAAAATCGCGTTTTATACCCTATTTTTGGAGGCCTGAAACAAGCCGTGAACGGCGAGGCGAACGTTTTAATTTTTAGACAAGCAATGGCAGAAATCGTACGAATGCCGAAGATGAGCGACACCATGACGGAAGGGGTGATCGCCAAATGGCACAAAAAGGTGGGGGATACGGTGAAGTCGGGTGAACTCATGGCCGAAATCGAAACCGACAAGGCCACCATGGATTACGAATCTTATAATGAAGGGACGATCCTGTACCTTGGCGCCAAGGAGGGTGAGCCGGTGAAGATCGACGATGTGCTCGCTATTGTGGGAAAGAAAGGGGAGGATTTCAAAGCGTTGCTGGAAGGCGCCGCCCCGCCGGCAAAGGATCAACCCAAAAAAGAAGAACAAAAATCTCCTGAGGCGCCCGCTTCCGGGGAAACCATCGATACGTCGGGTATCAAAGCGGAGATCGTACTGATGCCGAAGATGAGCGACACCATGGCCGAAGGCGTGATCGCCGCATGGCACAAGAAGGTCGGCGACGCCGTGAAATCAGGCGAACTCCTGGCAGAGATAGAAACGGACAAGGCGACGATGGAATATGAGTCCTACAACACCGGGACGCTGCTCTATACCGGTGCCGACGCCGGCAGTGCGGTGGCTGTCAATGGCGTGCTCGCGATCATCGGTGAAAAAAATGCCGACTGGAAGACGTTGTTGAAAGCCCACGCACAAAAGGCGCCGGCGGATTCGTCGACGCCCCCGGCGAAAGAAACCCCGCCCGAGCCCCAGCAGGCGGAGGCACAGACGACCGTCGATCACGGTTCGAATGGCAGGATCAAGGCTTCTCCGTTGGCGAAGAAACTCGCCAAAGAGAAGGGTTATGACATCCAGCAGATACAGGGAACCGGCGATCAGGGGAGAATCACCAAGCGCGACGTTGAAAACTTTACGCCTTCCCAGCAGGGTGCCGCCCGTGGCGACGGCGCCGGGCAGCCCGTGGCGTTGCCCCAGGTGGTGGGTGAGGAGCGTTTCGAGGAGGTGAACGTGTCGCAGATGCGCAAGACCATTGCCAGAAGACTGGCGGAAAGCAAATTCTCGTCGCCACACTTCTACCTGACCATGGAGATCAACATGGATAAGGCTGTGGAAGCGCGGAAGAGCATCAACGAGATCAGCCCGGTTAAGGTGTCTTTCAACGACATCATCGTGAAGGCCGTTGCCGCGGCCTTGCGGCAGCATCCCGATGTAAACGTATCGTGGCGCGGGGAAAAGATCAGAAAGAATCATCACATCCACATCGGCGTGGCGGTGGCGGTAAGCGAGGGCTTACTGGTGCCGGTAATCCGGTTCGCCGACAATAAATCGCTGTCGCACATTGCCGCCGAGGTGAAAGACCTGGCACAAAAAGCGCACGACAAAAAACTTCAGCCTTCGGACTGGGAGGGCAGTACGTTTACCATCTCGAATCTCGGGATGTTCGGCATCGAAGAGTTTACGGCGATCATCAACCCGCCGGATGCGTGCATCCTTGCCGTTGGCGGTATCAAGGAAACGCCGATCGTGAAGAACGGCCAGGTGGTTCCGGGTAACGTTATGAAGGTGACGATGTCGTGTGACCACCGGGCTGTAGACGGGGCGGTTGGCTCGGCTTTCCTGAAAACGTTAAAGGGCCTGCTGGAAGACCCGGTCCGGATCATGATTTGATGACGCCAGAATTTCCAGATTATTTCAGGACATGGAAAAAATTCATTCAACAACCATAATCGCCGTCATCCACAATGGGCAGGTTGCCATCGGCGGTGACGGCCAGGCTACCATGGGGAACTACGTTGCAAAAAGCAACGTGCGCAAACTGCGGAAACTTCAGGATGGCAAAGTACTCGCGGGATTTGCGGGGTCGACGGCAGATGCCTTTACCCTTATTGAGCGCTTCGAGGAGAAACTCAACAGCTACGGAGGGAATATGAAACGCGCGGCGATCGAACTGGCCAAAGACTGGCGCATGGACCGGTTCCTGCGCCGGCTGGAAGCGATGCTGATCACGGCGAACAAAGACGAGTTGTTGGTGCTTTCGGGTACAGGCGATGTGCTCGAGCCGGACCACCAGATTGCGGCCATAGGTTCGGGGTCGATGTATGCGCAATCAGCGGCGCTGGCATTGAAGAAACACGCGCCCCAGCTGTCGGCGGAGGAGATCGTCAGGGAGAGCCTCGCTATTGCAGCAGACATCTGCATCTACACCAACCACAATATCGTGGTAGAAAAACTTTAGGATTCGGGATTTGTGGGGAGGGATTCGCTAGACGCGGTACTTCCCTCTTCTGCCGCCTTAAATTTCTTCTCAGCCTCCTTCTTCGTTCGTTTTTTGGATGGGGTGGATTCGGCCTGGGCTTGTCTGTGATTAGTCGCGTCCTGGTCGCCCAGCAGGATCACAAACGGTTTCAGGTGAGTGCTGTAGGAGAGCACGATCTTGAATACGCCGATGGCAGGCATGGCGAGGATCATGCCCGCGATGCCGAGGATTTTTCCGCCGACGATCAGGGCGATGATGGCGGCCAGCGCGTTGATACTGACCTTCGATCCGGTGATCCTCGGTGTGATGACGTTCCCCTCAAGAAACTGCACTACTGAAAATACGCCGACGACACCGACGGCGTACCAGGCGCTGTCTTTGGTGATCAGTGCCATCAGCGTCGGGAACAGCGCGCCGATGAAGATGCCCACGTAGGGAATGATGGTAAGCACGCCGGAAAGCACCCCAAAGAAGATGGCGTGGTCGATTCCCAGGATCAATAGTCCAATGGAATTGAGTGCCGCGACGATCAGCGTGACCAGCGCCAAGCCGGTAATGTATCCCTGGATCACATTCTCAATCTCGCGCTTCCAGGTGAACTCGCGGTCGTTGCCGGGAAGCAGGCTTCCGAAGAATTGCTTGAATTTGTTCTTATAGATGAGCAGCAGGAACAGGTAAATGGGAATTTGTACCAGCGTCGACAGGGTACTGGTGGTGGAAAGCAGGAATGCGCCCAGGTATCCACTGATGCCCTTGGCGATGTCGGTTGCCATTTGCGTGCGGTCGGTTTCGGCAATGCTGCCCATGTCGATATACTGGCCGATGGTGTGTTTCATTTCATCAATGAACTTGTTGAGTTTGGCACCCAGGGCGGGCAGGTCATTGGTGAATCCGATGATCTGGTCGACCAGCAGCCAACCCAACAGGCCCAGCATGATCACCGTGCCCAGCAGCGTGATCGTCACAGCCATGACCAGCCCGGTTTTCTTCTCAATGCGGTTGACCAGCGGAAGCATGACTACGGCGAGGAAGATGGCAAAGGCAAGGGGAATGACGATGTCCCTGCAGAGCACGATCGCCGTGATGGATAGTGCGATGACCACCAGAAGTTTGTAGATGTAACCGAGGCGATCGAAATGTGCGGTGGCCATAACAGCGAAATTACGAATTATCTATCGCCTTCAAAATCACGCCGGCGGCTTCGCGAATCTCCTCGTGCGTGATGGTAAGCGGCGGCGCGATCCGGAAGCTGTAGGGATGTGAAAGAAACCAGTAGCAGATCACGCCGTTGTCCTTCGCGCCATTAACGATGCGGCTGACCGTTTCCGCCGAATCAAAATCGATCGCGAACATCAATCCAATCCGGCGCATTTCCCTGATGCGGGTGTGCTGCAAACACGCTTCAAAGTATTTCCCTTTTTCTTCCACCCGGGCAACGAGGTTTTCGCTGACCAGTACACGAAGCGTCGCCAGGGCGGCCGCGCAACACAGGGGATTGCCGCCGAAGGTCGTAATGTGGCCGAGCATCGGATCGTGGGTCAGCGTGTCCATGATGTTCTTGTCGGAAATGAAGGCGGCGATTGGCAGGCCGCCACCAAAGGCCTTTCCGATCGTGAGTATGTCGGGCACGATGCCGAAATGTTCGAATGCAAAAAGTCTACCGGTGCGCCCCATACCGCATTGGATCTCATCGAGTATGAGCAATGCCCCCATGTCGTCGCATCTTTTCCTCACCGCTTTCATGTAAGCGGCGGTAGGTATTCGCACACCGGCGTCGCCCTGGATGGTTTCCATGATGACACAGGCGGTGTTTTCTGTGATCCGGCCGAGGTCTTCCGCCTTTCCGAATTCGATGAATTGAACATCGGGGAGCAGGGGACGGAAGGCGCGTTTCTTTGCCTCATTTCCGGAAACGCTGAGCGAACCGTGGGTGCTTCCGTGGTAGGATTTCCGGCAAGAGACGATCCCCGTCCTGCCGGTGAACCGCTTGGCCAGTTTCAGAGCGCCTTCATTGGCTTCCGTTCCCGAGTTCACAAAGTAACAGCAGTTGAGGTTTCGGGGTAGCACGTTGGTCAGTTCAAGCGCCAGCAGGTTGGAAGACTCCTGGATGAATTCCCCATAGACCATGACGTGCAGGTGGCGGTCCAACTGTTCACGGATGGCCTGCACGACCGCGGGATGGCGGTGACCCAGGGCGCTGACACCGATGCCCGAAATGAGGTCGGTATACCGCCTCCCGTCGGGGGTATACAGGTAGACCCCTTCGGCCCGTTCGATGGGAAGCAGGAAGGGCTCGGGGGAGGTCTGCGCCAGACGGCTAAGGAAAACGTCCCTGCTGTATTTCATGCCCCAAAGCTAGAAAAGATTCAGTGGGGGTAAAATGCAACAAAGCTCCCGATGGTGGGAGCTTTGCACGCGTTAACCTTAAAAAATAGTGGACCGAAAATTACTTCAATGGTTGGTGGAGATCGAGATCAGGATGCCCATAATGATCGTCAGGACCAATACGATCAGTTGTTTGATCCGTCCATTGATCCTTGCGTTGGATACGCTCTTGTATTGTGTTCTCTCCATGGCGATCTTCATTTTGCCCGATTTACGTTTATGTCGGTTGGTTAAGCTGCGGGGTGCATCCAGCTACCCTGGCCCAAACATCTCCCAGGGTTCCAGGGGCGGATTAACGTGGCGGTCTTATTCCAGCGACATTGAATTTCTTTTGTAAAAATGCCACGAGAAAAGCCTTAAATCCCGCAAAATGAACATTGAATCCTACATTCGTGTCGAAACGTCCGACTTTGAATCCGGGCGGAATTGCCCTGTTGAAAATGTTTTTCGACGCAGCTATCAGCGGTTAAACCCGGTGAAAACAGCTTCGTGGCCGGGCATCGGGATCTATATTTCCAGACGGTCGGCCCCGGGAACGGAGCCGCCGGCAATTTGGCGCACAAACCCTACATTGCGTTGGGTCACGGCCTGTCTTCTATGCTGAGGAAATCCATGACCTCCTGCCTTACGGTGCCGGGGTGCATTTGGTCATAGTCTTCAGTGGCGATGGAGTTAAACAGCTCATTGACGACGGCCGCGCTGAAACCGAGCTTTTCCGCGTAGATGGTTGCCACCTCCAGTTCGACATCTTCGACCACGCGGTCAACATAGATCATGTGTACCAGGTGATATATGGACTCGAGTCTCTGGGGCCTGTCGCCCGGGTTAATAAACTGGTGACTAAGGCGGTCGCCATGCGGCAGCAGGTCTTCCGGGGTAAGGTGAAGGTGAAATCCCCATTTGAGGAGACATCGCAGATACCGGCTTTCTACTTTTTCCTGGCCAAGAAAAAGGGCCAGAATGTTAAAGTAGCTGGCTTTGATGGAGGCGAGCTGTTCCCCGGTCAGGTTTTTCATACAAGGTGAAATTGGTTGTACCTAGTTAGCAAATTCTAAAGGAAAAGAAAAATAATGCATCAGCGTCGTTTGGGCGCAGGCGCGCGCTTCTGCGGAGGCTGTCTTACCAGCGCCGTCAATCAAAAGCAATACCGCCGCTGAAGTTCTTGTGCCTGCGGGACGTTAAGTTGGACCGCCCGGGTGAGGTCTTCGCAGGCCCTGCGATACGCCTTCAACATGATTTGCGACTGCGCACGCAGTACAAACGGCTGACCTTGAAGCGGGCGGAGGAAGATCGCCCAGTTGCAGTCGGTGACCGCCTCCTCATATTCACCAAGCTTCATGTTGGTAATCGCCCGGGCCTGGAAAATATGAAAGTAAATATCGGGGGCATCGGCCGGATTCATAACGATCTCGAAGGCCTTGCCATAGACCTCCGTAAAATTGTCTTTGAAATTCTTTTTCCCCAACGTGAAATACGTAAGTGCCTCCCGGGGGTTGTCGAGCTTTTCAAGGTTGATCAAACCGACCTGGTAAATGAGTATCGGGTTACCCGGTTGTTGCAGCAGCAGGTGCTTCAGCGTCTGCAAGGATTCGCGGTAGTTGCCAAGGTAATACTGACACCACGAGAGATTTTCCAGCGTCTCGAACCGGACAGGGTGTTCATTGTTCTTGAGGACGTCGTAGTGCGCAATGGCGCTGGTGAAATCCTTCTCCTTGAATTCCTGGTCCGCCAGCAGGCGCAAGGCGTGTACGAGGCTGTCGCGGACGAAGCCGAACCTGTATTCCAACGGATCCTGCTTTTCAAGGATGGTGATCATTTGGAAGGCGTCATCGAACCGACCCTCGCCAAACAAACCGTTTACTTGCCGCAGCTTCACATTGGCAACCCGTTGCTTTTCGCGGTACTTCATTTCCACATAGTAGTGCGCCGTGTGGATGACGCCGAAGCAAAAACCTGCGATAATGAGAAATACCAGGAAGGCAAGGCCCTGAATCCTGAAATAGTTTTTATCAATCCGGTAGCGGTTCTCCTGCGACCGTTTCCACTGTTCGTACCTTCGTCGGCGCACCTCTTGCCAGTAAGCGTGGTTGCTCTCTTCACTTACCCAGTAAAACCGCGAATCGTATCTGCTTTTCTTGCCCGGATCTGCAAGGGTGTGGTAGGCTTCGTTGATGGTCTTAAAGGTGTCTTCGGCCTCCTTGTTTCCCGGATTCCGGTCGGGATGGTATAATTTGGCCATACGCTTGAAGGCAGCCTTGATCTGCTCAGGGGTGGCGTTCCGGTCGATTCCCAAAACCTGGTAAAAATCCTGCATAGGCAAGCCCTTTTTGTTGAAAAAGAAGATGCCGGACGTATGGCTAATCTATATAACGGAAATTGCCTTAAAACTTATGCCACAATTTTAGGTTTTTTTGGCCTCGAGGCGATCTCATGCAAAAGGGGATAATCGAAAAATGCCGGACAGGGCCGGCATCTTGTTCTTTAACGAGGAAAGCGTTGTGTTATTTTTTCGCCACTTCCTGTACGAGGTCGATGAGTTTGTTGGAGTATCCCCACTCATTGTCATACCACGCGACCACTTTCACAAAATGATCATTCAGGGCAATGCCCGCGGCGGCGTCAAAGATGCAGGTTCGCTCGTCGCCAAGGAAGTCCTGAGAGACCACGGCGTCTTCGGTGTATCCAAGGATGCCTTTCATTTCTCCGGCTGCTGCCGCCTTCATCGCTTTCTTGATATCGTCGTAGGAGGCAGGCTTTTCAAGTCTGACCGTGAGGTCTACCACGGACACATCGGCCACCGGCACGCGGAAGGACATTCCCGTGAGTTTACCCTTAAGCTGCGGGATGACCAGCGCCACGGCTTTGGCCGCGCCGGTAGAAGAAGGGATGATATTCTGGTACGCGCCACGGCCGCCGCGCCAGTCTTTGGCAGACGGGCCATCGACGGTTTTTTGTGTTGCGGTAACCGCGTGAACCGTGCTCATCAGCCCCTCGGCGATGCCGAAGTTGTCGTTGAGCACCTTGGCGAGCGGCGCGATACAATTGGTGGTACATGAAGCATTGGAGACGATCGTCTGCTCGGCCTTCAAAGACTTGTGATTGACCCCCATTACAAACGTCGGTGTGTCGTCTTTGGCGGGCGCCGACATCACCACTTTCCTGGCGCCGGCGGCGATGTGTTTCTTTGCGTGTTCCTGGGTAAGGAACAAGCCGGTGGATTCGACGACGATCTCGGCGCCGACATCCGACCACTTAAGGTTTGAAGGGTCTTTTTCGGCGGTGACCCGGATGTTCTTGCCGTTCACAATCAGGTGGCCGTCCTTGACCTCAACGGTGCCGTCGAATTTTCCGTGGGTCGAGTCGTAGCGAAGCATGTAAGCCATATACTCCGGCTCGACAAGATCGTTGATCCCGACGACTTCGATGTCTTTGCGTTTCAAGGCCGCTCTGAATGCCAGGCGACCGATGCGGCCAAATCCGTTGATTCCTATTTTTGTCATGATTATTGGTTTAAATTGCTTTACATCCGTTCAGCAAACAGCGTCCAAAAATAAAAGACCTGTCAGCCAAAACCAATGAGATAACAAGGTGCAGGGCAAAAAAATTACCGCACAGGTTTGCAATTCTTTATTGCGGGTCTATCTTTGCACCACTTTTTCAGAACGGTCCGTTCGTCTAGGGGTTAGGACACCAGATTTTCATTCTGGTAACAGGGGTTCGATTCCCCTACGGACTACCACAGGGGAAGAAGTCAAATTTTTTTGATCTCTTCCCCTTTTTTGTTTGTGTAACGCGCTGGTATTCAGGGTGATGAAGTCGATGACTGGCGTGTACTTTGGAGTTCGAAAACTATTATTCTCAAAAACCAAATTTTCTTCGAAGATCGAACTCACAATCTTTTGCTTTAAAGAAGTGTCCACTTTTTCATAGTACTCGCCAACATCTTTAAGCAGCGAAAACCCACCTTTCAAATAAGCAAGGTAGCTACCATCCAGGCTTTCTAATTCCGCCTTTTCCCGGAGCAGGTTATTATTGAGTTCGTCGTACCGCTCCTTGAATGCTTTGTAGTCAGCAGGGTCAATTTGTTCGTCCAGCAGCTTTTCCATTGCTTTACTTATCCGGGCGGTATTTTTATCAATCTCTTTTTGTATGTCCGCTGCTTTTAGTATCCGGTCCTGATTGCTGGTTTTGAATTTTTCTTTCAACATGTCGTAATAGAGATCCATTACTTCACTTTTCGGCGTAATGGTTTCCAGCAGCTCTATTAACGCCATGTTTGCATTTGTAGCAGAGAACCTTTCAGGGCATCCGTTGCTGCAGTGATAATAAAGGTACTGCTTACCCATTTTTCCCCTGGATGCGCTTGCGGTCAACGTGGCACCGCATTGTGCGCATTCAAGGTATCCGCGCAAGGGGAATTCCGATTTGGTTTTAATTTTCTTTGTGGTCTTGGGCGTTCTGCCGTTGATGATATCCTGTACTTTCCAGAAGAGAGCTTCATCAATGATGGGATCATGTATGCCATCAACTAATTGTGTTTCCTCTTCTTTATACGCCGGAACAATAATCTTCCCAATATACACGGGGTTATGCATTAACTTGTTAAAGTTATTCCTGCCACACTTTAGCCCCTCCCTGTTAAGTTCCCTGCGAACTTCTTCGATGGAATACAGACCGGTAGCCAGCTTCTTAAATGCCTTTTGGATAAAATGCGCTTTGCCATTAGGAACGATGGTGGGTTTCAAATTTTCATCGCGGATGTTTTTGTATCCGACCGGGGCGCACGCAACCCACCTGCCTTCTTTTTTGGCCCGGCGCATTCCAGAGAACGTGTTTAAGGACCTCCTGTCATTTTCCACTTCGGGAGCTGCCAGGTAAAACGCAAGCATCAACTTAGCTTCGGGAATGCTGAGGTCCAGGGGTTGTTCGATAGCGCAAACATCAACATTCAGTTTGCTCAGGCGATGAATCATTGAATAGCTATCCCTCGTATTTCTCGAAAACCTATCCCATTTGATAAATAGAAGAAGGTCTATGTTAGCTTTGTTCGCAGTAATAAACCTCAGCATCTCTTTATAAGTGGGGCGCTCAAATGTTTTGGCGGAGTAGTCTTCGGTGAAGATCCGAATGATCTCAATGTGATTCATTTGACAATACTTTATCAAACGATCTTTTTGGTATGCTAAACTGTACCCTTTGTCCGCTTGTTCATCGGTACTGACACGGATGTAAAGTATGGCTCTTTTTTTTCCTTCCATGATAACTCACTTTTGCATTAACGATTTTATAAAGATACTAAAAATCGCACTCTTTTCCTAAGAATAGTAGATATAAAGTACTGACAATGAGATATTTAATACCAATTTTCCTTGAAGTTCCACATCGATCTTAGGGATATACCAGGAGGCTGAGCGAGGTTTATTCCGATGTTCGCGGAGTAATTGAATTTAACGGTTCTCGTGTTACGCTATTCATATAATGCTGATATTCTATTTCCAGCACAGCATACAAGAAGTCCCGAATTTTTTGAACTTGTTCGTCGGTGTATTCCGCCCCGTTCTTGGTTAGGATTTTTTTGCATCGTTCAACTGTAAACTTTTTCAGATCATCCTGGTCTTTCATGGTGACTAAGAAAAATGCAGGTGTGATGGATCACCACTGTCTGCACAGGTCTGTGAAAAGCAGCTTAGCCATTTTATGTTCGTTTCAGTTTTATCTTTACTGTACTTTTTATAGCTGCAACTTTGCCATTATGACTTTTTATGTGAATCTCCTGAAAGGAATTTTCTCTTAGCACTTCAGTAATTTTTCTTTTCGCATCCTGCTTTTTGATCAAAGAAAGGGAGTGCATTTGCTTTCCCCGGAAGTCGACCACTATCTGGTCAAACTCTCCTGATCGCAGCAGTTGCAATATCTTTTCCTCATTGGGATTTAGTTCCATGATTATGAATAGCCAGTGACTTATAAGAACTACGATCAAATTGATTTTACGGTTCCTAAGTATATTAGTAGGATAAATCAAAGGGAGATAAAGCAAAGCAAATTCTAGGAATGTGGACTAAATGATTGATGTCCCCATAAAACTTAATGGAAAACCTAACTTATTTACTGGCTGGAAGATCCTAAGACTGGAGAGGTAATCTATCTTTCCTCCGTTGATGGAATGATTAAAAACCAATTGAAAGACTAAAGAGAAAATGGAATTCAAATTTTAAAGTCTTCCAAAACGATTAAATTGTAACACTAATGAGCTTTTATTAAGAACTTATTCAAAAGCAGAAACAAGCAATTTGTTGTAAGTAATATTCAACCTAAGCACGATGAAAATTTTAACAGAGGAACAAATTGAAAGAGGACTAACTTTGGTATAGTCAACCAAAACCATGTTAATAAAATTATTTACGGTATTTGTCCATATCGCTCAAAATGGGCCAGGTATATCGCAGTAAAATGGGCCAGCCGTATCACCCCAAACCGGGCCACGGTTTTCTGACATAGATCTGGTGTTAAAATTAGTTTTTCTTCATTGTTTTTCTCATCGATTCTCCGGTCAATTCTATCCGGTGCGCAGTGTGTACTAACCGATCAAGTATGGCATCGGCAATGGTATTCTCTCCAATTACCTCATACCATGCTTTGACTGGGAGCTGAGAAGCAATTACCGTTGATTTGTTATTGTGCCGATCTTCAATGATTTCCATAAGCATATTTCTTTGGTCGGTATCCAGATTCTGAAGGCCAAAATCGTCAATGATCAAAAGGTCTGCCTTCTCTATTTGCCTGATTATTTTAGCATATGAGGCGTCTACTCTTGAGGCTTTTAGGTGGACAAACAACTTCATGGCATTGAAGTAGATCGTTTTATGCCCCATGTTACAAGCCTGATGCCCTAAAGCAGAGGCTATGAAGCTTTTACCTGCCCCGGTAGGTCCGCTTATCAGTACATTTTCACTTTGCCTGATAAACTGGCAGGTAGCCAGCCTGATCACAAGGTCTTTGTTTAAGGAACGGTTGGCCTGGTAATCCAGCTCACTAAATGATGCTTTGTACCTAAATTTTGCCTGGGTAGTAAGCCGTTTGATCTTTCTGTGCTGCTTATCCTGCCATTCGGCATCGATAAGCAAAGCCATTAACTCATCATTGGTCAGTTCTGTATGCTGTCGGCTGCTGACCTGGTAGGCTTCATACATTCCAAAAAGCCTGAGCTGACGCATTTTTTCTAAAGTCTGTTCTCTGTTCATTATTGGTAAAAGTTAATTGTAGTAATCATTCCCCCTGATATTTGAGTGGTCTGGTAAAGTGCCCGTGCTTTGGTCAAAATCAATTTCCGGTTGCAGGTCCATTCCTTTTTTCAGAATATTGCGGATCACCTGGTACCTGTACTGGTCAAATTCCATTGCTCTTTTGCAGGCATTTACAAGGCGCTTCAGGCCATACTGCCTTTCCAGGCTTTGGATGCCCATGCAGGATTTGTAGGCTTGTTCAGGGTGAGGTGCCTGCTTAAATAACTTCTCGATAAAATGGTAGATCCTTTCGTCGCGCTGCTTTGCCCAGGAGGTAAAGTATTCCAGGCTCCATCCTTTTACATACCGATGGCCTGCAGGCATATGTTCATCGGTGGTCGTATATCCTCCCTTCAGACTGCTCCTGGGATGTACAGCTATCCTTTGATGGTCATAGTATATCTCGATAAGGTTGCTGTTGTATTGAAGGGCTACTTCTTTGCCCACATACTTATAGGGAACGCTGTAGTAATGCTTGTCTTTGCCAAAGTAGATATGGTAAATCTTCTGTACGGTGGCTTTATGAAAATACCGGATATGATACCTGCTTTCCGGCAAGGGCTGTAAAGTAGCTTGCTCCTGTTGTTGGAAAAGTAAACTACGGCTATAATCCCGTCCCTGGAACAACGCATCATTGAGCTTCTCCTTCAGCAACTTTTTGATGGCGGCATTTAGCTCCTGCAGGCTAAAAAACAACTGATTCCGCAGGTGAAAGTAGATCCGCTGGTATACCAGCCTGACAGTCCGTTCCACCAACGATTTGTCCTGAGGCTTGTAGCTGCGTGTAGGCAGTACAGAGGTGTTGTAATGGCAGGAGAAAGCCCGAAGTTGCTTATTGATGTTGGGTTCGTACTTATGGCTTTTGTCTACAGCCTGCTTTAGGTTATCCGGTACTATAGCCTGTGGTACACCTTTAAAATATTCCAGGCTACGACACAGGCTTCCTATAAAATCCTCTTGCTGCTGGCTATAAGTAGCTTCTACATAGGTGTATTGGCTCCCTCCCAGTACAGCCACAAAGATTTCCACCTTTTTTACCTCACCGGTCTGTTTATCGATTACCTCCAGTTTCTTGCCTGCATAGTCTACAAAGAGCTTGTCTCCCAAAGTATGCTCCATGTGCATACTCACCTCAGGTTGGTGCTTCCAGTCGTTAAAGTACTTTTTGAACTGCGTATATCCATACCCTTCCGGATGGATCTGCTTATAGTACTTCCAGAGTTCCTGGATAGTAGCACCTATCGCTTTACTATCTTTCTCCAGGGTAGGTAGTAATTCCTGTAGTTGCTGGTAGGTTTTCTCATCAGGCTTGATGGACGGCTTACTAAACAGCTCTTGTAAATCCGCTTCAGTGTATGCTGCTAAATCCCGAAAGCTTAACCCAAGGCTCGTAAAATACCTGACATACTGGTCAACAGTTTTACGGTTAACAGAAAGCCTACGGGCTATTTCCCGGTTACTTGTCCCTTTGTTTTTTAGTTGTATAAGTTGCTTGATCTCTAACATGTCGATTCGCTTGTTGGCCATAATTTTTTCAGGTTCGAAAACCCGAAAAATTACAGTCTGGAATCTATGTCAGAGTGGCCCAGTTTCGAGCGATATGAGTGGCCCAGTTTCGGCCGCTACACCTGGCCCACTTTCAAGTGATACGGGTGGCCCAGTTTAGAGTGATATATACAGTATTTCTAAATTTCCACCATCGCTAAACGGCTAGACGAATATAAAAGAGACCCAAAAATATGGAAATCCGAACACTGGAATTGGTTTTTATCCTACTACCACTAAGGAGAGAAGTTTTATTTAAATGATATAAAATGAAGGCTTTAGCGATTATTTATACAACTATATGGTCGTTTATGACGATAATAGGAATTAGCGCAATTGGAGTTCTTTACTTCAATCTACATCCAGCTATCGTGTCGGTTATTGATATCCTACTAATACCATTTAATGCCTATGGAATTTATTATTTCCTTAATATGGCTAAAGGAATTCGACAATACGATCAGTGATGAATATGGAAACACACTGATGAAACACATAAAGTGACGATAAAAGAGATAGATTTTCAATAAGGGCGTCCCTTGCATACCCCCCTCCGTTGACATTTATTCCACAGGCCGCTACTCCCCGAACCCTTTTCGCTCGTCCTACTTTTTTACAAAGTCAAACCATAACCCATAAAAAAAATGAAAAAACTGATTACAGGAGGTATTTGTATTTTCCTGTTAACGCTCACCGTTGACCTTTTTGGAACCGAATTATCGGATCAGACCGGAACCCGACCATTTGAAAAGCGCATAACAGTTCATTTTGATTCGATCCCGCTCAGGCAAGCCATTTGGGAATTGTACAATCTTACAGGAGTCCCGTTTGCCTATATATCCACGATCACGGATTTCGACCATAAAATCAGTCTCCATGCCAAAGATGAACGATTTGATTTAGTATTACATCGCTTGTTAGATCCATTCGGTGTAGAATTTCATCTTGTAGGTGTTCATATCTTGTTGAAGCCCGTGAAGACCTTCGAAATTAATTCGGAGTTCCATTTCAGCGGTGACACACAAATTCTTCCGCTTCGTGACCACCCTTAATTAGAACGTCTCTACTGAGCAATCAGCGAGGCTTATCATTCTTCTTTTGTGACAATCATGTAATCTTAATCTAAATGGAGAGTAACCTTCATAACTCATTCTTCGAGCAAAGCTTGGTGGATGAAATGTTGAAATTTGGTGTACCCGTAGAGTTGGAAAAAACCACTCGCGCCATTATTTCCGAAATACTGTCGGATAATTGTTCGATTGTCTTTGTCAGGCACTATAAGGAATTGAAGTCGTCCGCTTTTACATCCAAAGGGGACTCGCACCAAATCGTGATTTCAAATGATTCTGTGGGTCATCCAGTTCGGATGATATTTGCAGTTCTTCATGAATGGGCCCATTTTCGGCAGGTTAAGCGAGGTGTTGTAGTCTCGAAAAATCCTTCATCCCGTTATGACCTTGAGTCCGACGCCTGGGAGATAGCCAAAAGTGACTTAGATAAGTACGCTGATCTAAAGGTGTATGAAAAGGAGTTTTACGCTTGCAGGGATGAATCCCTGCGATCCTATAGGAGGTCTCTGAATAGTTACTTAATTGTGGGTTTGATTTTCCAATTTATATATCAAGGAGCAACTATCGTGGTTCAAGTAGCCCTTATAAAGTATGCATTGTTTGGGATTTGTGCCGTTATGGGTATTTCTAGTTTGCCTGAAATACAAAAGCTCGATCAGGAATCAATAAGGCCCTTAATATCGGCAGTTCTTATTCTGCTTGTATGGCGGCTATCGGGTTTAAATCTAGGGCGCAATCTCAGCAGGGTATTGAAACGGGAACTTGAACGGAGAAGGAAAAGCATGTCGAAAAGCTATCTTTAGTCAATCGCTTTCGCCGGCACTCATGATTATTTTCACGCGCGTACCCCTTTTTTGAAGTTGAAACCATAACCTAAACCAAAAATGAAAAAGTTGATTGGAAGAAACATATACGTTTTCTTTTTAATGATGCTCATCAATCCGGCTTTTGCTGAAACCGGATTAGATACGCCCATTACGGTTCGATTTGATTCCGTGAAACTCAGAGACGTCCTGGTGGAATTAGAGACGCAAGCCGGAGGACCCTGTTTTGCCTATGTAATCGGTACGATAGACGTCGATCAAAAAAGTGACTTTCGAGGCTATCGACGAAAGGTTTGGCGATGTGCTATACCGCTTGTTGGACCCGCTGGGGATAAAATTTCGCATCCTGAGAGGCATTCATGTTATGCTGGAGCCTGCTGCTCCAATCTCCGAGCTAGACTTTAGCGGCGATATGGACATTCCACCCAGGGGTAATAGTTTAGAAGGGCTACGTTGTGATTAGCTTTCAAATTCTTAGCCACAACACTAGTTGTGACTAGCTTTTCAAATTGTAGTTCTTTTCAAAGGGGCCGGTTTGAATATTCCGGCCCCTTACTATTTACACCAGTCAGTCTAGGCAAGCCATCGTGTCAACAACCTCTGCGGTATTTCGAGTTTGCGGCCTCAATCTCCTATAGCTTACAGTTAAGATCGCTTTTACTGTGCGCTTGTTCCATGTTTGCACTGTAGTGCTTTTTCCTGTAAAGAACTCATGGTTTGCAAGGATTTTTGCGTTCTCAGACCGATCTATTCTGATGTATTGGAAAAACGATTGCTCTGTCTTATGTGCTGTTATCAACATTATCCGTTTCGTCGCGATACCCCTCAGATGCATATTAGTTGCCAGGCTGCGCCGTGCCGTATGGCTACTGACTAATTTCCATTTTTCTACAAGTTTTCGTACGACACGGAGGCCCTCAGTTTGTTCGTAAAGAACTTTGTCACGAATACCTGCCTTTCTTGCAATCCGCTTGATCATCGTATTGAATGCCTGCTGACTCTTTAGCATGGGTAATTCTCCCTTGTTCCTTTTGATGATCGCTTGTACCATCCAATGCTGTGGAATTTCTACAATAGCTTTGTTTTTCCGGGTTCTCAACTTTATTTTATTGTTTAGCAAATTATCGCGAGTGATTTTTGAAAAATCGGAAAAGCGAAGTCCTGTACAACAGGCTATAACAAATCGTTCCCTTGCTGCGTGTTGCTCTCTGCTTAGCCCTTCAAGGGCAAAAATCTGGTAAATTTCATCTTCGGTCAAATATATCGCGAAGGGCTCTTCGTTGTAAAGACTAACGTCGCGGAACGTGTAGTTTACTTTGTAGCCATCCCGTCCGGCCCGATCGAGCATTTGATAGCACTTGCTGAGGTCACTTTTAATGGTGGAAGTTTTGTAATGTTTGTCACTTGATCGCAGGTAATAGACGAATTCCTCCATCATTCGCTCATTAAAACTGTCGCTATAGAGCTCCATTCCCAAATATTTTGAAAACTGATCAACTTTGTCGGCGACATTGCAGAAACTACGCTTGTAGGCGCGAGACCGTGTACTGTTGGCAGCGAACTGCCGAATGTACGATACAATATTTACTTTCTTCATGAATAATATTAGGTTGTTGTCTATGCCGCAAACTTCTAAAGATGACGACTAGATTTTTAACAATATCCAAAGAATTAGCTTCCACTACTCCGGAAACCCTTTTCGACCGTCTCTCTATTTTGAATATCAAATAACCCAACCTAATGGAACGAAGTCTTTATCACCCTTTATCCGTACAATATTTCGGGGACGATCAAAGTAGATGTTGCGCCTTCGCGCAGTTATACGATAAGTGTTTCAATAGAGTCGTTCCAATATGCTACAACCGACATCAGGATGACCACTTGTCCTCTGACATACTGGAGGGTATATTCATCGGCCTTTGGGAGCGGAGCCACGGTAACGCTATGCTTAACATATTTACCTACCTGCAGAAGTACAAGATTGTAAGCCTGGCTACGGGCGATACGTGTTATGTGGCTATCCAGCAGGTATTCCCCCAGTATACCGGAGGTGTTGAAGTTGAATTAAGGGACGTGTTTGAAAAGGTATTAGCTTCCCTGCCCGGAAAACGCAAAACCATATTCCTTATGTTTTACGGGGACGAATTCACCGCTAAAGACATTGCCCGAATGCTCGACGTTCCGATGATGAACGGGCTTTAGTTAGTTGAGGGTATCATCGCCGTGGCACAAATGCGCATTCAACCAACGCGCATCCTTACGCCACTGGCTGTACACCTCCCGATATCTCGATTCCAGACTCTCCTTTAAAAGTTGGATCTCCGTGATCTTTTGCATGTAATAGAACTCGCTTATGCGGTCATGTACGAGCAAGCTTCGGTGTTCCCGAAGTTCTTCTACAAACTCGTTTAGCCGATCAATAAACTTTACAACCTTATCATCATTGATTATCATTGTACCTGGATTATCACAACTCGCAAAGAAAGAAGGGCCTTTCATACCCGGTTTCGTATGTCGGTACCCTTCTTGAAACGGCCTGTCAAACCGCCAAAAACGTTTCGAAAAAATGTTCAGGTGCCAGGAGCCTTTCCCTTTATTAACCTAAAATTCATGAAGGAAAGATTGGGTTGGCAGACCATATAGGCTACCCGGCCCTGAACAATTTTTTCCCTTGATCGAGGAAGTCTTCAAACTTCCCGGCATCGTAATCCGCCCCACGGGGAGGAATTAACACCTTGCCGTCCGTGTCCAGTAAAACATAGTACGGCTGGGAATTTGACTTGAACAACGACGCCTGCAGGTCGCTGTTCTTACCTCCGATAGTGGTTATCATTTTTCCATTTAGTGCAGATTTGTAGTATTCCGATCCTTTCAGTTCCGTTTTGTCATCCACGTAAAGCTGGATCAATACATAATCCTCCCGCAACCGTTCCAATACTCCGGGTTCAGACCAGACCGTCCCCTCCATCTTCCGGCAGTTCACGCAGGCATGGCCCGTGAAATCAACCAATACCGGTTTGTCCACTTTACGCGCATACGCCAAACCTTCGTCATAGTCAAAGAACGCATCCAGGTTGTAGGGAGCATGAAAGATGTCGCTATACTTTCGCTTCTTTTCGTCAGCAACCGGCAAAGCACCTCCGGCCTGCCGAACCTGGTACAGGTCAAAGTCCTGTGTGTGCTGCGGTGGAAGGAAAGCGGAGATTGCTTTCAGGGGAGCTCCCCACATGCCTGGCACCATATACAGCGTAAAGGCCAGGACGATCACCGCCAGTATAAGTCTCATCGGGGAGATTCGTTCCTGTTCCGTTTCTTCCGTCAGCCGGAGCTTGCCTAACAGGTATACTCCGAGCAGGCCGAAGATCACGATCCAAAGGGCCAGGAATATTTCCCGGTCCAGCCATTCCCAGTGATAAGCCAGATCGACGTTCGAAAGGAACTTTAAGGCCAGAGCCAGTTCCAGGAATCCGAGGACAACCTTGACTGTGTTCAGCCAGCTTCCCGAACGGGGCAATGACTTCATCCATGAGGGGAACATCGAGAACACAGAGAAGGGCAGTGCCAATGCCAGTGAGAACCCGAACATGCCGAGGGTGGGGCCAGCAAGGCTACCCATCGTTGCGGTCTCAACCATCAATGTCCCGACAATGGGTCCTGTACACGAAAAGGATACCAGCGCCAGCGCAACTGCCATGAGGAAGATGCCGGACCACCCCTTGCTGTTGTCGGCTTTTGCGTCTACGGCATTTACCCACCGGGCAGGCAGAGTCAGATCGAACACTCCCAGGAACGATATGGCAAACAGAACCAGTATGAAGAAGAATACTAAATTGAAAACGCCATTCGTCGATAACGCATTCAACGCTTGGGAGCCGAAGATCAAACTCACGCCTAATCCCAGGGATACATAGATGACAACAATTGAAAGACCATAAATCAAACCCGATGCAACAGGTTTCTTCCCTGTCCCATTCCGCTTCGTGAAGTACGAGACTGTTAGCGGAATCATCGGGAAAATACACGGCATGAAGATCGCGGCAAGTCCGCCGACGAGCCCCGCAATGAAGATGCTCCAAAGAGACCTGCCTTCGGCCGCTTCGGGCTCTTGCTCCGCCAACACTGTCGGACGGTCTCTTGCTGGTACAAATCCATCCGGCTCAATGACCGGCACTTTTATCGCCGGTCTTTCAAGGACTGTTTGCTTAGTTACCCGGCTGGTTTTCGCCGGAGATATTTTTGCTTGCTCCCTGGCACTATCCCGCGGGGCGCGTCTTGTTGGTTCAGTTTTGCCTGCGGATTTCGGTCCGCCCTTCACATGGAAGCTGAATGTCTTCGTTTCCGGCAGAAGGCATTCGATGTCCGTACACGCCATGAATTCCACAGATCCACTCACCGTTGCGGATTGAGACTTCAACCTGATCTTTTGCTTAAATACAGCTTCCTCCGTGAACCAAATCATGTCGATCAAAAATATATCGCTGTATTTTTTGATGACCGGGCTTTCCTCCTGCATACTGCCAACCAACTCGTAATCATCCGAAGGATCAAATGCAAAAGAAGTGGGCATCGGGCCACCTTCCTCCATGTGCTGTGAATAGATATGCCAACCTTCATCCAGGCTGGCTTTGAACGTTAATACAACCTCGTCCTTCTTTACCACCTCGTGTTGGAACTCCCATTTCACCGGTTGTTTCATTTGCGCAATCGCATTTGTTCCAATCGCAAGGTTGATCGCCGCTAATGCCGTCACAATTCTTATCCAATTCATATTAAACAGCCTTTACATCTAGGTAACACAACTCCACAAAAGGCACGCATGTTCAATGAATTATTTTTTAGAACGACGTGTTACTACCGTATAGCGATTTCATTTTTACTGATCGATACACCGTCGTAATTATAATTGTTTTGGGGCCGCTGGTTTGATTTCCTTCCAGCGGCTTTCTTCATAGGCAACTTTTTTGCTCACCCGTATACACCCTCCGCCCCTTTAAGGAGTCCTTGTAGTAGTGTTAAGTATTTTTCTTTTCATCAACCGACAGCGCGTTGCCTGTCAAACCGTTCGTAAGAGTTGGTGATGATTAGACCCGCCAAGGCAAACGAGTCTGGGCGGGTTTTACTGATCATAAGAGTTAAGCATAAAAATTATTCACCGGTGCAATTTTCTTTTGGTTCTGTTTTATAATTGTATATGCTGGTTCATTTTATCATATCCGGTTTCACACTCTTTACAACATCTCCCTCTTCCCAGGTCGACGCACTACATCGGCAAGCCTACACGTTACTTGATTCTAATCCGGATTCAGCCTGTGCACTCGCACAGAAGGCCCTCGTGATTGCGTCCGAAGCAGACTATGAATGGGGAGTAGGGAATTCGTACTACATTCAGGGGTTCGCCTTTGAAGAAAAGGACAATCAGAGTAAGGCCCTTCTCAATTACCTGCGGGGGATTGAAATTCTAAAGGAACTGGGGGATAGCCGTTCCGTCAAAGCACATCTTGGGATGCTGCTTAACTCGGGAGGCATCCTGCGAAATCACTACCGGTATGAAGATGCCAGGGCGTTTTATCAAAGAGGGCTGGAGCGCATCGGAACAGACCAGGCGTATACTACATTGCGACTAAAGTTCCTGATGAACATGGCAAATGTGCTTTCTGATGAGGGTAATCTTGATAGTGCTTATCGTGTATTACGTGAGGCCATCCGAATTGCCGATTTCGACAATAACCTCTCCATGTTAACAAGATGCTACAACCTGATCGGGACAGTTGCGGATAACAATTTACAATACCCCCTTGCCCGCGAGTATTACAAAAAGGTCATCAGTGCCGGTTTTGAAAAGGAAACGGCAATGGCCCTGCACAACACAGGGGTTTCGTTCGATATGGAGGGCAAACTTGATTCCGCCGCACTATACTATCAAAAAGCTCTTCGGGCAAAACAGATCATCGACCATAAGGTATTCACAACTGCCCGCGACCTCACAGAACTATATCTCAAAGCAGGCAGGATCGAACAAAGTACGTACTACGGCTTAATGGCCGTGTCCCGTTACGATGGTATGCCCCTTCACCCGGACAACTACGACATTTTTCGGTTGCTCGATTTGAGCTATCGGCGCAAAAATAGAAACGACAGCGCCCAAATGTTTGCGTCGAGGTACTATGTCGAGAATGACAGGTTCCATGCCAGACAGAAAGACATCCTGAAGTTGAAAGAACAATTCAAGGTAGAACTCCTGTTGAATGTATTCTATGCAGAAGTAAAAACAGACAAAGTACATCACCACTACCGATGGATCATCGGCCTGATACTTGGAACGGTCGTGATCTACGCTTTGAGAAGGCTGTATTTGAGATGGACCCTTGCCCGCGAACTGCTGAAAATCACAAGAGCCACCGGTATGGAGTAAAAAATATCACCAGCCACTACACCCATCACCTGCGATCCAAGTCTTATATATAGAGAGCTGTTTTACGCAGGATTAAGCGGGCGTCTCCTTTCAATCAAGCGGGAAATTAATCCGGCGGCCATCCCCGGCCAGCCGGATTTTCTTTTTTTGTCGGCATGCCGAAAAAATCTTTTTACATCCTTTGCCAGTTTATGTAATACATAAACAAACATATTATTAGGATGAAAAAGATTCTACTTGCTGTTGTCGTTCTAGGAATGGCTATGGCCTTCGCTTCATGCACTGCCGATGTTGATGATGACATTACCATTGGCCTGGAAGATCCGTCATTGTCAACGCATGATAAGGACGACGAAAAGTCGCGTCCGGGCGCAGACTGATGCCGGAAATACAAACAGGCTGATGCGCGCCTGTTTCTGAACCTTATCGTTTATTGTAACTTCTGATCTTTTCCAACACCATGCAAAAATAACCAGTATGCTGGGTATAATTACATGGTTTGGGTTATATTTGGTTAAACCAAACCAAGTAACCATGTTTGAAGAAGTTATTATTCAGGTATCACAGGGCAGTGAAGAAGCATTTGCTGCCCTGTTCAGAGGCTACCGCCCCAGGGTATATGGCGTGGCTTTGAAGATGCTGAAATCGGAGGAGGAAGCCAATGATGTACTGCAGGAGATATTCTTGAAGGTCTGGGCGAAAAGGGAAGATTTGCCTAAGATAAAGGACTTTGAAGGGTACTTGTTTACGATGGCACGCAATCACATCTTCGACAAGTTCAGGCACTCTATCAATGATTTGGAAGCCAAGCAGACTCTCGTACACGGAAGCGAACCTACCGACAATACTGACCACCGGGTCAGGGAACAACAGTATGGCGAATTGCTGCAAAACACCCTGAAGGTGTTAACCCCACAGCAAAAGCAGGTATACCACCTGGCCCGTATAGAGGGCATGAGCCATAAGGCCATTGCAAAACACATGCGAATCTCGCGCCTTACGGTCAAGACACACATGGCAAAAGCCTTGAAGTTTATCCGGCAAAGTCTGGAACGCCACATGTGATTCAAACAAAGAATTCCCTATAACCGTTTATTCTGAAACAAGTAAACAATCTAACCCCACTAACCTATGTTACATAATGATTCCATTGTACGCTGGATTATAGCGTTGACGCTTGCTGTCTGTGTCATATTGACCGTCATGGTATTTCTGATTTGAAGTCCGAAATGTTTTGATGCTATGAACAGGCACAAAAACACGCGGGCGGATATTGAACAATACCGCGTCCTTTTCTTTGCCGTCGGGCTTGTTGTCAGCCTCTCTCTCGTCATATTCTTTTTCGAGTTTGAATTCCGGGTTGGCCCGCAGGTGAGGCTCAGGGCGAAGGTCGCGCATTTCGAAAACGATTTGCTCGAACTTCTGCCGGAGAAAATCGCGACGAATCAACGTAAGGAAAGAAGAAAGGATCATCCGCCAAATAGCCGCCCGGTACAAGCACCTACTACACACCAGGTAACCGAAGCGGAGGTCCCGGTTCCTGAACGGTTGGTGAGATCGGGCATCCACGGCAAAGTAGGTAAGCCATCGGAATTGAGTGGTGTGCCGGACCACGGAGAGGATAAAAAGGATCAGGAAGCGGGTGGTCTTTTTGGTTACATCGAATACATGAAGATCCCTGCCGCCGAACATTTGGCAAAAGGTGTTCCAGCGGAAATCGTATATGTCCCCGAGGTAGACAACCTGATCAAGGTTGAAGTTCGTGAAAAAAGAGGATATACACATCACCTGCAGAAATCGTTTCCACGCCTTTACCATACGATCGGTGGTCAACTGTATGTTGATCCCATGATGCAGGAGCTGATCCGGGATGGATTTACTTACCGGTTGCATTACCATCAACGTACCATGATGGTGCGGGTGCATACGCATTTTGCTGTGAATGTTCACCAGATCGCGCATATAGATGAACATGAGATCGTACTGGAAAGCGGTGAACGAATTCCTGTAGAAGACAGGTACCGAAAACTATTGTCAAGGAAAATAAAAGAGTATGCCCGGAAGGAGATTTACAGGAACGATAGCATCCAGGAGATTTTCACGGATCGCCTGTTGATAGCCGCCGATAACGTCCGGTACGCCTCGCGAAAACAGGCCGTAGCAATAGGACCGCGGACTGGTCGAAACGGCAGCGGCTATGCCGAAATCACGGTGGCAAGTATCGACGACGGATCGGCTTCGGGAATTACGGCCTCTCTGGCAAAAGCCAACCGGAAACTGGCGTTCGACCGGTATAACCAGGTTATCCTGCCAAAAGCATTCAGCAGGAAACCGGAACGGCCTTCCGACTGGCACATCGACCGCCCCTACGGCATGGCTGACAATACCATCCGTGTAGACCACACGTTGCGGTCAATGGGGAACGTTGCCGCAATCCTGGCAGGCCGGGTCGCCGGGGTGCAGGTGATCGGCGATGATGTCTTTATCCGAAGCCGTCCTGATTACAAATGCCCCGTCCACCACGAAAGCCGGTCGACACACCCTGCACGATGCCCTGTCCAGAATTGCAACATGAAAATGGTGCCGGGAAGTGGCAGCGGGTTCGGTTCCAGCGGTGGAGGACCGCTGTACTTATTGAACGGCGTGCCGGTGTCGAAGGAAGTGATCATGGCTTTCCCGGTACAAAGCATCGCCGCCATTGATGTTTTGAAAAGCCCGCAAACAACCTCCTTTTACGGCGCGCGCGGTGGCGGGGGCGTTATCGCAGTCTACACGAGAATCGAATGATTGAAATGAACCTATCCAAGAAAAATACCTATGCCGACCTGGAAAGCAGACGCCCCCTGTTTTTCAGCATCGGGCTTGTTATAGCGTTGTTTATCGTCATCATCCTGTTTGAAGTCAGGTTCCCGGTTCATAGGGTGCAATTGAAAGCGAAGGAAATTGTTTGGGAAAATGATCTGCTGGAACTGTTGCCGGATGTTCTCAACAAGCAAACCCATGAGCCCCCAAAGCCTTCGCAGTCCACAACTGCGGCCAACGCCGGGAAGAGAGCAACGCGCAAATCTGAGAGTAAAGAACCCTTAACCGTTGCTGAGCAGGGTATTTATTACATGAAAATACCCGACATGCAATCGTTAGTGACGGGGGGCGAGATTGAGGTGATGTTCCATAAGGATTCAGAAATTAAAGAACGCATACAACAAGGCAAGGTAGCCCGAAATGTTGTTTTCCGGCAGGTGGTTCACGGCCGGAATGCCCAGGGTGAATGGATGGTCGATAAGAAACTCTGGAACCTCATCGAGGGGAATGGAAATCTTCATCTTGACCACCACACTTCGATGGTTCGGGTTCACGAAAAATTCGCAGTGAACCTCAACCAGGTTTCGCTTGTTGAACCGGACCGCGTGCTGCTTAAAGATGGCACGGAGATTCCTTTGGACAGCCAGTATATCGCCAATCTCCGGGAGCAGGTGCGCTTCTATGAAAGCTTTCACCCCGGCGGTACTATTGCCGTGAATATTGACCATGCAATGGCCCCGGAGCTTGCGGGCTTTAATTCGTCTGCCTCCACAGGCAAGGTAAGCGACCAGGTTGCCGGTAAAGTTAGCCGTAGAAGACGCAACAAAATTATTTTTCCCAGGGAGATCCCGGAAGTGGAGAAACCCTGGGATTGGTATATCGAACGTCCCTATGGACACGCGGATTATACTGTCCGTGTGCGGGATCACATGCGAATGGGCCCCTCCAACGCAATAAGTGTGCTGGCGGGAAGGGCTGCCGGAGTTTATGTGAAGGGAAATGATATTTCAATCCGGGGTGGTGGTACGCCTTTGTTTATGCTCAACGGAATGCCGGTTCCCAAAGAAGTGATACTGCGTATACCAATGAACGACATCGCGGCCATTGATATTCTAAAAAGCCCGTTGACTACTACGTTCTACGGTTCACGTGGTGCGCACGGGGTTATTGTAGTTTATACCCGTAGCCCGCTTGAAGAAGATTGAACTGCACAAACACCAATTGATACGCTCTCCATCTCCAACCAGCTCGACAGCATGGAGATGCAAAGACGGCACGAAAATTCCCATCGAAACCAGGTATTTCGATAGCCTCAAAAAGATACTGCAACCAGCTATAGCCGGGAGAAATTTGGCGGTTGCTCCCGGTGAAGAACACAGTATCTTCCGGCTAGTCGCGTGCAAGCGGTTGGGATAGTGCCGTCTTATTTTTTTTCCGTGATGATTTGCGTATCCGGCACCAATCAGGAAAATAGCGTTTCCGGGCCCTTGCGCGTTCTGTCAATCTTTCACAATCACACGTCTTTCACCTTTCTTTAATTCCCGGATAACCCTTTACCCCATTTCCGAGTTATACGTAATAGGATGTGTATTTTCGTTTCTGCCTGAAATTCCTATAACTTTTCGGGCGAAAAGAAAAATACACTAACATTCACCACACAATGAACCTTTTTCAATTCCGGGTAACGGGAAAATTGCATCAAACCAGACCTGAGGCGTTAGACGTAATTACGCATTATGTACAGTGCCCGCGCTGGATACAGGACACACTGCGGTCAGTCGCCGAAAATAAGAAGGGCCGCAACGGCGTAAGACTTTCCGGCAACAAGGAAACAGCTCACAAAATGATCACCTGGTTGTCGCGGTATCCCTATACCGTGGAAAGCGATTTTCGCCTGGCATCCTATCCATTATTTTCAGAGATCAGCATCGATGAAGATAATGGACTGAAGCTGTTGCCCGGCGATGTGAATTTTTACGAAGTACTCAAACACATCCTTACACGGTACGAACTTGACGCGGTCACCTTCAGGAAAGAACGGACGGCCAGGTTTTACGCGCATTGGGTACTTGAAGGCCGTAATGAAACGGCAACCCACAAAGTCAACCGCATACGTGAAATGCTCAACCTGTCGGCGCGGGGCTATTCGTCGTTCTCGCTGATCCAGCGAATTCTGCAGGCCACCCAGAGGGAATTCCGTGAAGCCGGTCTTTCACTGCAATACAAAGGCGCACCCAAGGGCTATGTCACCGATGTGACGGTCACCATCCGGAAACTGAAACAGTGACTTCGCTCCAAAGCCGGTGCCGTTTATTGCACATTTGTGTCAACTAGTATTTTTTAAATATTGATCCCGCATCGTCACACCGGTATCGGTGTCACGCGGAGGCGGGAGGTCGTCACCAATTTGGTCACCCACAAGCTGAGAAAGTGACTTCGCTACGATTATTACATACTTGTGTAAACTAAGATTTAACACCCAAACAATATATTCTCAACCGGCAAATTCGGCGCAGGTGCTACGGAGTTTCGCTTCAAAACTTGCTTTTGATGATGAAAAATTGTTTGTTTGTTAACAATCTGGTGATGTTTTTCATAATACCGTTATCGGATTTTTAATGTTTTCTACCAGCGGTTTAACAGTATGAGGAGGCTTGTGCACTTGTCGGATCAGGAGCTGGTCGATATGCTGAAGCATGACGACGAGGAAGCCTTTCGCGAGATCTACGACCGTTATTTTTTAAAGCTTTACTACACCGCCTTTAAATACCTGAAGGATCGCGACCAGGCAGGGGACGTCTGCCAAAACATTTTTCTCGACCTTTGGAACAGGCGCAATACCCTGGAGATAAAAACCCTCGTCGGTTTCCTGCACCAGGCCCGCCGCTATCAGGTGCTCAACCTTGTGGCCCGCCGCAAGGTGCATGACTCTTACTTCGAGCACGTTGAAAATATGGTTTCAGCTTTTGAAGCCACCGCCAATGACGAAGCCTATGTCGTAAACGAAAAGTTCACTTCCCCGTTCAGGGCAGATGATGATGTCTACTATCACGAGCAGCACGACGTCTTTAGAAAGTTCCTGGATGTTCTGCCCGAAAAAAGGAGGAAGATGTTCCAGATGCGTTTCCAGGAGGGTATTTCCATGCAGGAAATTGCCGATAAAATGAATATCTCCTACAGGCGCGTCAAGAATCAGACAGCCCTCGACGCGAAAAATCTCCGCACACGCCTGTCAGAATTTTTATCAATCTTATTTTAATCATCGCGGCGCGCTCACTCCCTGATGGGAGCCAACCGCCAACGCGCTTGCCCCTCAATCTAACCTCGATCGCGCGCAGGCTCCTCCTTTAGGGGGGGGGCCGCGAGGAAGGCATCTTGCGTCCAACGCTACACCTTACAATCTTCCCACGCGGTAATATTTTCTTAATACCTAAGAACAATTTGGTAATGAATAAGTTAAGTATTCACCCCTGAGCAAAAAGACTCAGCTCTCCCGATCAAATGCAGGAGGATTCACATGGGGCGGAATTGTACTATTTCCAGATTTCGACCCTTGCAGGCAATGATCGCTGTTCCGCTATGAAGTAGTTTTTCACAGTCTGAATCCACATTCCGTAGAAGAATATTTTGCACGGGCCGTATTACACAGTATTATTTTTTCATTTTTTGAAAAAATATGGAATTCGGTCGGTCCTTTTCGGCCACTTAAGTTACCTAGATTAAAGGACGTGTTATAAAAATTAAGACAAACTATGGAAAAGCGGTATTACAGGAACCTTATCGTCCGACTCGCCAAAAAGGCTGTGGCTGGTAAAGCCACCAAAAAGGAAGAAGATTTCCTCGACGCCTACGGCAAGCTGGTTGAAAGAGATCCGGTAACGATTGACGATGACGACACGCTGAAGGAGCAGATTTTCGCAGACATTCAGCGGAGAAAACGAGAGGCACGAGTTATTCCGATGTATCGGAAGTATATGCAGGCGGCGGCAGCGGCCGTGCTGTTGATCGGTATCAGCCTTGTTTACTTTTACTACGATGGCATGTTTGAAGCAACCCATACTACCATTGTTCAGGCCCAACCACGGAACCTGTTCCTCCCGGACGGAACCATTGTGGTGCTGAACACCGGAGCTTCGCTGGAATACCTGCCCGACTTCGGCGACGGCACGCGCGAAGTGTACCTGAAAGGGGAAGGGTACTTCGACGTAGCGCACGATCCGTCCAAACCCTTCATCGTGCACACGGGCAAAATGCACATCAAAGTATTGGGTACGGCGTTCAATGTGCGGGCCGATTCCATTGGCCTCACGCAAGTAACCGTAACCAGGGGTAAAGTGCAGGTCAGTGATGACAAGCAGGAGCTGGCCATCCTCACGCCCAACATGCAGATCACCTACAATATGCGAACGGGTGAGCACACGCAAAAGAGCCTTGATGCTAAAACAGTGACAAAGTGGAAGCCGGAATACACGCTGGACAACATCACGCTACTTGAAGCTGCCGATATCCTGGAAAAACGATTCGGGAAGGAGATCACATTCCGTAATCCTGAAATGGCGAAGTGCCAGGTGACGGCCTACTTCGAAGAAGACGATTCATTCGAACACTTGCTGGATATGATCTGCGCCATCTTCGGTGCCACTTACACCGTGGATGAAGACAGTGGCCTCGTGACTATTGATGGCAATTGCGCCGATGAATAAGACGAACAAATTTTAACCTAAACCCTATTATGAAACTGAAAACACTACTCCCCCAATTCACATCACCGCCGTAGATGCTCGGTGGAAACGTACAGCCTTGCTTCATGATGCCCCCGGCAAGGGGCCGAAGCCCAGGCTGTATAAAACCAAAACATCCCGGCGGCAACCGGGATGTTTAAATCAGTGTTGAAACTATTCTTGTTATGTTATTTATTTCGTAAAGGTATGAAATTATGTAGAATAATTACAAGTAATTCTTTATCCCTAAGAACTATTGTAACCATTATTACCCTCCAGCTCTCTTCCCAGGTAAGTGCCGTAACGTCTAGTGGCCAGGAAATTTTAGACGCTACCATTATTACACCTGAGCTGGTGGACGAGCCTTTAATGGCGGTTTTTGACATCATTGAGAAGCAAGCCGATTGCAGGTTTGCTTTTAGCGAAAAGCAGGTTAGCAAACACAAGGTTACCCTCGAAAAAGGTATAAGGACCTTGCGTGAAACCCTAAAGCTGATATTGCCTCCCTCCCTGAACTATAAAGTAATGGATGACGACATTGTTATCCACAAAATTGAAAGGCGCGAAACGATCCAGAAGATAGACCTGGGCAGTATGGGTGAACATGAACCGCGTGAACTAGCCATGAAACGGATTGATGTGACGGGGAAAGTACTTAACGAGTTGGATCAACCCCTTCCGGGGGCTGCTGTAATTGAAAAGGGAACGAACAACGGGACCGTAACAGACGTAGATGGCAATTTCACATTACAGGTTAATGAAGATGCCGTTCTCATGATTTCCTTCATTGGTTATGCGAAGAAAGAAGTACCCGTAAATGGGCGCTCGGTGATTGATGTGCAAATGGAAGTTGACGTTTCCCAATTGGGGGAAGTGGTGATCAATGCCGGATATTATACCGTAACTGAGAAAACTAAGACGGGTAGCATTGTGCGTGTTAGCCGAAAGGAAATTGAAAAACAGCCGGTTTCAAATCCTCTGCAGGCTTTAACAGGAAGAATGCCTGGCGTATATATTCAACAAAACACAGGTGTGCCAGGCGGCGGCTTAAGCATTCAAATAAGAGGACAGAACAGCTTAAGATCCGATGCCAACAATCCACTATACATTGTAAATGGAGTTCCTTTCACTTCCGCACCGTTGGGGTCGGAGATTGGAGGCACAATAGTACGCGGCGGCAACCCGCTGAGTAGCTTGAATCCGCAAGATATTGAGAGCATTGAAATTTTGAAGGACGCAGATGCAACGGCAATTTATGGTTCGAGGGGCGCTAATGGAGTTGTGCTTATTACTACGAAAAAAGGCAAGGCGGGTGAAACAAAAGTGGATATCAACGTCTATTCTGGAGTAGGTAAAGTTTCAAATAAGATGGATTTACTCAATAGGCAACAGTATTTAGAAATGAGAAATGAAGCGTTTGTAAACGATGGTTTAGAGCCAGGGTCAATTTACCCGGATCATGACCTTCTTTTCTGGGATACGACGCGTTTTACAGATTGGCAAGACGTTCTCATCGGCGGTACAGCTAATGTGACTAATGCGCAGGCCACTGTATCAGGAGGAAGTGCTTCCACCCAATTCTTAATAGGAACTGGATTTTACAATGAAACAACGGTCTTTCCGGGAGATTTCAATTATCAAAAATATTCAACCAACTTCAATTTAAACCATACTTCTACCAATCAAAAATTCAACGTTAATCTTTCCACAAACTTTGTGATTGAAAATAATAACCTATTGCGATCAGACCTGACCTCGTCAGCTTTAACTTTGCCACCAGTATCACCTGCTGCCTTTGATGAGGAAGGTAATTTAAACTGGGAAGAGGGTACCTGGAGTAACCCATTTGCAAGCCTACTCAGGAAATACAAATCAAGAACAAGTAACCTGATAGTAAATACCACTATAAGCTACCAACTTTTGGACGGCTTGGAATTTAAATCAAATTTGGGCTACACAGAATTGCTACTCAAAGAAAATCGTGTGTCCCCGGCAGCTTCCTTGAATCCCTTTCAAGGACTAGAAGCATCGTCCGATTTCGGAGAAAATAGTATCAAGACATGGATAATTGAACCACAGTTGCACTATCAACTTTCAACTGAACGTTATGGAACTCTGAACTTCTTGGTGGGGTCAACTTTCCAGCAAAATTTAGGAAATAATCAAGTATTATTTACTACTGGGTATTCC
>CAZKBK010000001.1:155344-321608 GCA_964551035.1 uncultured Roseivirgaceae bacterium
TTCAGTCTGCTACAAATGTTTCGGTGCAAGCCACAAACAATTTTCAATACCGGTACACTGCACTCTTTGGTCGAATCAACTATGACTTTGACAGTAAGTACATACTTAATTTAACGGGACGCAGAGACGGATCAAGTCGTTTTGGTCCTGGTAGACAATTTGCAAATTTTGGTGCAATTGGTGCTAGTTGGATTTTCACTAATGAAGACTTTGTGAAAAACAATCTATCATTTCTAAGTTTTGGAAAAGTAAGGGCCAGTTATGGTACTACGGGTAGTGATCAAATAGGAAACTATGGATTTCTGGAGCTTTGGAGTTCTACACAATTTGCCTATGATGGGATTCAAGGATTGATTCCAGAGAATTTGTTCAATGCCGAATATGGATGGGAAAAGAACAAAAAACTGGAAGCTGCAATTGACCTTGGATTTTTGAACGAGCGTATTCAATTTTCGATGAATTATTTTATAAATAGATCATCTAATCAACTGGTAGGCACACCGCTGGCAAATACTACAGGCTTTCCGTCCATCCTATCGAATTTTGCTGCTGAAGTAGAAAACAAAGGCATTGAATTGGAACTAAACACTACAAACGTTAAAATAAATGCGTTTAACTGGATTACTTCCCTTAACGTTACTGTGCCACGAAATAAGTTGATATCTTATCCCAATATTGAAAATTCTGCATTCAGATTTCAGTATGATGTAGGCAAATCTTTATATATACAAAAACGTTATCACTTTCTTGGTGTTGATCCGCAGTCAGGAATTAGTACTTATGAAGATGTAAATGCAGATGGCAATTTCACCCCCGCCGATGATTATCGAGGTCTTAAAGAAGTAACACAAGATTACTACGGCGGAGTCTCAAATAGCTTCAACTATAAGGGATTTCAGCTTGATGTGTTCTTTCAGTTTGTGAAGCAAACAGGGTTTAACTATCTAGCTAGTTTTTCAGATCTTCCGGGAACCGCCGGTAATCAACCAACATTGGTAATGGACCGTTGGCAAAAGGCGGGGGATCGTACGAATATTCAGCAGTTCTCTCAAGCATTTGGAGATGCGTTTTTCGCACACTTCTATGGCACTCAAAGCGACAATGCAATTGGGGATGCGTCATTTATCCGTTTGAAAAATGTGTTTTTGTCTTATCAATTTCCTGCCGCACTTACCGAAAGAGTACATATTAAAAGATTGAGAATCTATTTGCAAGGACAAAACCTTTTGACCTTTACTCGGTACCAGGGTTTAGATCCTGAAACTCAATCTTCTGCGCTTCCTCCATTGCGGATGCTCACAGGTGGGCTGCAGGTAACACTCTAAACATTTAACTGAATACCTATGAAAACTAAATATTCCTATCCAAGATTCCGTAAAATACTTGTTTGTAGCTTAATTCTATGGAGTAGTTCAATTTGGTCTTGTGAAGATTTCTTACAGGTAGAACCACCAGAAACCGCGTTGGTGGGCAGTACCGTCTTTATGAGTGATGCAACTGCAACTGCGGCATTGACCGGTATATACAACCGACTAATGACATCATCTAATCTTTTTGCAAGTGGAACGCAAAGTTTTACACTACTGGCGGGATTATTGGCAGATGAATTACGAAACCATTCAACTGATCAAGATCAGGTTGAGTTTTATGTTAATGAATTAACGGTCACTAACGGCTTTGTTTTTCAAACTTGGATAGAATTGTACAGATATATCTATGCTGCCAATAGTGTAATTGAAGGGTTAGCTGGTTCTGAAGAAGTTAGTTCATCTTTGAAAAGGCAGTTGGAGGGCGAAGCAAAATTTGTTCGGGCTTTCTTTCATTTCTATTTGGTGAACATGTTTGGAGATATACCTCTGATTACAGGAACGGAATATAAGGCTAATAATACCCCCTCACGAGCTTCGGCGAAGGAAGTATACGATCAGATTATTGCTGATTTAAAGGACGCTCAAAATATGCTGAATGAAGAGTATGTGTCTAATGGACTCCGTCTGCGACCAAACAAGGCTACAGCCACCGCATTATTGGCTAGAGTGTATTTGTATAACGAAGATTGGACTAATGCGGAAGCACAAGCAACAGCACTCATCGATAACCCATTATATAACCTTGAAAACGACCTGAATAATGTATTTGTCAAAGAAAGCCAGGAAATAATATGGCAATTGGCGGCAACTAGAGACAATAGAAATACTTACGATGGATTATATTTTATTTTGACTGGAGAGCCGAGCCGAGTATCCCTACGTAGCGAAATACTTGACGGTTTTGAGATGGACGATAAGCGCAAATTAAATTGGATAGGCTCAGTGGCACTAGACGCAGAAACATTTTATTTTCCTTATAAATATAAGGTAAGATCTGCTCCGGACGGTCCAAAACTTGAACATTTGGTCGTATTCCGACTGGCAGAACAATATCTAATAAGAGCTGAAGCTCGTACACAACAAGGCAATTTAGTTGGGGCTGTTGAAGACATTGATTCAATTCGAAACCGCGCTGGCCTACCATTAATTGGAATTTTTAATCCAAATATTAATAAAGCAGATATGCTTTTAGCTATAGAGCAAGAAAGGCGAATTGAGCTGTTTGCCGAATGGGGTCATCGTTGGTTGGATCTAAAACGGACAAATCGAGCGGACGCCGTTTTAGGACCGGTAAAACCGGGGTGGCAATCTACTGATATATTGTATCCACTTCCCCAGGGAGAGATGAAAGCTAATCCAAATTTGATACCTCAGAATCCTGGATATTAATGGAACAGTGCGCCATTGTTTATAATTATAAAATAACTCAACTATGCATAACTTAAACTTAAGAAATATTCTCCTGTTGCTCTCACTATCTTGTATGCATCCGGAAATCGCAATAGCCCAGGCACGAACGACGCAGGAAATTGGCTTAAATGGGGCAGTGTTTTCAGGGATAATACATGGAGGACAATCTGGCAAAGATAGTCTTCGCATTTTCTTTGTCGATAACCTAATCACAGTTTATAAAAGCGGAATGACAAGTCCGACCAAGAGGAGTTTTTTTGTTCGTACTGACGAAAAAGGACAATTTAGTTTTAGACTTCCTTACGCTATCAATGAAGTTGGAGCAATAAGCTTTCAGTTGTTTGGAAATAAGAAAAATTTAGGTTCAAGAATTGTTCAACTGACAGACCCAGTTTACCCATACTACTATGTTGAAAATTCTGATAGCATACGTATGAACATTAATATAACCGGAGAAGAAACTGCCATTAGATTTTCCGGTATGGGCTCAAAGAAATATTCTCTAGCGGATAATCTTGTGAAGGTTAAGAAACTTAATTTGTTTGAAGAAATTGACCATGAAAGTAAAACGAATTTTGAGGATAATCTGAACAAAGTAATTAACTCTAGTCATGTATTTAAAGCTCTGGCATCTGACTTATTGGATTACTACAAACATGATATTAGTTCAGATGCATACCAATTAATTAAGGCAGATATATTTTACAACATTGACAAATATTTATTAGGCCAATTTAGTCAGTTTTATTTCGCCAACAATAAGATTAAAGTGAAAACCGCCTATACCCAGTATCTTAGCTCAATCGAGCCGTTCTTGAAAGAGTTGGCACCATTATCTATCGAATATGTTAGCTACATTTTTGAAAGAACAATCTTTGACTTGAGAATCAAACACAATCAGTACAACTACAATGGCACTGAACTATACAAAGCGTTAAAAAATAAGTATGACGGCGTACTGCGGGATAAGTTGATAACGTACTATTTATGTTCAAAATGGGCAAGAAACGGGAGTGAAGTTAATAAAGGCGAATATAATAATCTCCTTAACGATGCGTATAACTTAATTCAATACCAGGAATTAAAGGACATATTAGCTGCTAATATCCAGAAATATAGCAAAGGGTCTTTAGCATATAATTTTGCTTTACCAGATCTTAATGGTGATATTGTTAAGCTTCAGGACTTCAAGAATAAAGTTGTACTCTTGCATATATATAGTACAATATGCAGCGGCTGTCGAATTTTCGCAAAAACTTTAAAAGATGAAGTTCTCCCTGAGTTTAGAAATAATCCAAATGTAGTATTTGTGGCAATATCTATTGAGGAGAACCGGGATAGGTGGCTCAAGAATGTACAAGAAGGTCATAATGCAAGTCAAAAGTATGAAGTTAACTTATATACTGATGGAAAAGGAAGGGACCACCCTTACATAAAATATTATAATATTAATTCAGTACCAACCATATTCTTGATTGGGAAGGACTCTAAGGTCTATAATTCTTCTGCAAACACATTAAAATCAGGCACTACCGGCAAGGAAATCATAGCAATGATCCACGATGCTTTGAATAGAAACTAACCATGTTAACGTTTTTTCAAGAAGCATACTATTGATTCGGGACAGGGTCCACTTTCATCGACTGGAACGGATTAAAGTTATATGTGATAAGGAAATGATCTTGCACAGCGATTATTTTCTTATGATGGACTTTAAAATCATGTAACTTTTCACCTTGATAATCTGGTAAATAAAAACTGAATTTGTACTTCAAATCTTTCAATGAGTATACGTCGATAACCGAGTTGGTATCAAACTCTTCTTTAGATTCATTATCAGCTATGAGACCTGAGTGTATATACAGCCAATCTTTATACACAGCAGCCCTTTTATTTACGAATTTTGCGTTTGAAGATTTTACCTGCGTTTTATGCTCATATAATAGGGTGTCTATTTTGATTTTTGCCACACTGTTAGTGTCGATAGTATTACCTTTATAAAGCACATTAAGGTTTGTATCAAGACCTATAAACTTATTTCTGTAAGTATAAACGTAGATTATCTGCGATAAATGATGGTTGTAAAGTATGTCGCCACCAGAACAAAAAAAACCATCCAGTTGCTTTTCTAACTTATATATTGACGCGTCAAAACCTGAGGTTATTGGATTTATTGGTACATTAACCAAGACCGTTTGTTGAGCTTCTGTATCATATCTTCGGATTACTATATTCGATGGTCTGATTGCAATCGATTTTTGAAAATTTAAATTTTTTAGATTCGTTTTCGTAAATTCCAGGTTTGGAAAGGTGCCGTAAATTACATTTGGTATTATTCCTTCGGTAATATAAACATACGGTGAATCTACTTGAAGTCTAAGTGCCTGCCAGGCGACATTTTCATAATCCGGAATATCTAAATATAGTGATAGCGTATCTGTTAGGCCATAATCAGCTGTTAGGAAGAAGTCTGATTTTGTTGCATTGGCTAAGTAAATTTTTTTCTCTGTAAGACCTGCGATATAATAGGAATTGTATTTGAGATCCAATATCTGAGCACTGTCTAACGGATTAATGGATAAGAAGGATCTTTGAAAGTTATTTTTTATATGAATATCTCTTTTTTCCGAGAAAAATAAGATAGCAATAATAACTATGCTTCCTATCAAGGAGCTGATTGTATACAGGAGAACCTTCATAAATAAGTATTAATATTTGTTTGAAATAGTGATCAGGGATAAAGCTCAAAGTGGAAAAGATTGGTTTGTATATTTTGGACTCGTTTAAGGATAAACTATTGGTAGGGGATTTACCCCTACCAAATCTTCAATTATGGTCGAATATACGCAGTCACCGTAGTGCTGGAGTTGATTGTGCATTGTGCTAGAGAAGCATAGAATTTGTTATCTACGACTTCTACTTCACACAGTTCATCTTGTATTGCTGAAGTACAATTTTCGATGTTTTGACAAGATTGACCGATAGGTTTCGCATAAACGTCATCTACAGTATCTGCATTAAACGCAACGGCAGCTCCTATGGCAAATACAAAAGCCAAAGTGGAGAGAATCATTTTTACATTTTTCATGATTTTATGAGATTTTGGTTATAAAATAGTGACCTACTCTATTCAGGCAGGGTTTTCGGTCTTTTCCCCTGATCTTATCGCGCAACAAAATATTTTCTGTACCACGTTACAGTAGTCAAGTTTTTGGTTCTGGTATGATCGAGAGCGAGAGGCAAATACATACTAGTACTCTCTTAAATACGCGGTCACAATTGGACCAGTACATTGAGAATTCTCGTAGAAGGCCCCATCAACAACTTCTACGTCACAAATATTTTCTCCGATGATAGTGGTACAACCTAGAAGGATTTCACACGGCCCACTAGTCGTTAACCTTGCATAAACGTCATTTGCCGTGTTTGCTTCAAACGCCAAGGCAGCTCCAATGGCAAATACAAACGCTAGAGTAGGAAGGATCATTTTTGCATTTTCCATAATTGATACTTGTTTAATGATTATAAAACTTAAGAATCTATGTCATTGCCGGGTTTCCTGATGAGCTGCTGCTCTTAAAAGAGTTGTCGGATGTCAGTATTATCCCTGCTAATCCTAAAAGGATAAAAGCAACATTAAAAATCAGGTGTTCAGTCCACCCCAATTTTTCAAGCACCCCACCACATGAGCAAGGTATGTTTGAGCTGAAATTTAGAATAACGATAATATAAGTGGTGAACATCACCATCAGACTAAAGGCGGCATGCATGGCTATCAGACGCAATCGGGGAGTAGCCAGCATCGCAGCTATTACAATTTCAATAGTGGGAATCACCCAGGCTATCCATCCTGCAAAATCATTAAGGAGCGGGGACTGGCCGATCTGTACTGCGAATTTTTGGTAGTCGAGCAGCTTGGTAACCGCAGCATAGGCAAACAATATTATAAATAAGAAAGAAATCGTTTCGAGGGCGATAGTTTTCCAATTGGCATTTACTCGGTTCATCAATGGGTTCATATATCAGTTATAGTTTGGTTCCTAACAAATTGCCGGAAAGAAGATAGTGAGTTCCACGTTCCGTTTCATGGAAGTAAAGCTCATCAGAAAATTTACAAATAACTTTTTATAGCGGGAGTAATTATTTATTCTATACGGAGTTTTTTATCGATCACAACGCAATGCCTATCTACGCAATACTGCCGCTTACGCTTTTTTGCCGTTCAGTAACGCTGTTATCTACAGAAATGATCGGGAGGTACTATGCAGATGCTTACCACGTCTAACGAAGAAAACCACCGCAAATAAGCGGTGGTTTCCGAATATAAGAACCACATTCCCGCACAATCGCGGAAAGAAATTTATGAAGATATTAAAGTTATATATTTTTTGACAGATAACGAAGGTGTGAGTTCCAAAGAAACAGGCGAGTTTGGAAGCAATTAATGTGAGTGTTTCGACACATTGTTTATATTTAGAAAATACAGTGGTCATCAACGCCTATGAGATCAAAAGTTTCTACCAGAACCAGAAATGCGGTTATCAATTATCTTGTGTTAGAATGCAATTGCAAGTGGATAAAGTTTGACAGTAATGGAGAATACCGAACAAACCCCTGGGAACTTGTAACACCGGAGCATATCCGAATTGTTCTACAGCAAGGTATCGCCGCTATACACATGTTCGGCGAAAAAGGAAAGGCTGAGTTGGAGCATGTTTTAGAGACGGAAGAGAAACAGCCTGCATCCGGTCAAGGTATGTACTATACCCTTACGCTTCCAGTAGATTTTGATCCGGCGCTATTTCAGCGATTAACATTTTTGAAGACATCACAGCGCGTATATTACTTCAACGACAAGGACGTCTATTATAAAGTAGTAGACTACCTGTTGAACCAGGGCGTAGCTCTTAAGATTGCAAAAACGGATGATGCGCCGGATGTGCCTGCCATTGATGTGATACGGAAGGGAACGAGGATATTTCGCACGAAGAAAGTGGGTATGAGAAGAACGACAACATCGAAAGAGTACTAATGCCTTTCAATCGCCTTTCTGTTGAGGCCATCCAAACTGAGTTGCTTTTCCATTGCCGAAAAACAGCCACCGTAATAGAACAGGCGGTGGCATTGAGATAGTTTCCCCGTAAAGGGAATGAGTAATGAAGTAATTAAAGTTAACGAATTTTCGATACAATAACTGCGCTGACCAACACGTATTTATTGCCATTTCGCAGGTACACTGAAAAGCGTTATTGCCAGTGAAGGGATAAAGAGGGGTGGCTTTATTCTTTTTCTCTTTTCACTCCCAGATTCGCTCGTTCCGCCAATTTCGCGGCGGGATTTCGGAGATACCTTTCTACTACTGTTTGGCCCTGACCATGCCGCCCCTGAATTTTATGAAACCTCACGGGTGAGCACCATAAGCCATGCTGGCTGATATACCTTTTTGGGCTTCACATCATTTTGAAACAAAGTTCGGGCTTTATTCCGCGACCCCCGGCAAGAAGGGGCGAAATAAAACAGCCACTCCCCGCCACTCCCTGGCGGGTCCCCTCTAATTTATTTCGCCCCACTCTTGCCTTGCTGTTTTTTGATCCTTCTGCTTTTGTGCCTGGTTTCCTGGTCGCGGAAAAGCCCGGTGGTTGGCATTCAAAAAAATGTGCAACCAAAATCATTTGAAATCATGAAGAACATCAAAGACATCGACAAGGAGCATTATGCGAAATTCTACTCGATGAAAGAATTAGTGCAGGCAATGCTGGTGAACCCAAAGGTATGGAGCTGGGGCGCGGAGGATTATGCCAATATAGAAGATCTCTTTTTACGGTTCAAAGTGAATGGACATCACCTTCAAGGATGGATCTATATCGGTGTGAATGGATTAGACCTGTTTGAGGTGTTTTTTACCAACCGGTCAGGAGAGATCGTTGACGAGATGCTGGATGTATACATAGACGAGTTGATCGACAAGATTGACGAAAAGGTTGAGAAGATACCAGGGTATAGATGGTAGGCTTTCGGCAAGCAGGGGCTGTCCTGGAAAAAGGCAGTTCTTTCTTTTTGTATGTATGCCGGTGTGGTTGGCATTCAAAAAAAATGTGCAACCTAAAATAATTCAAGATCATGAAAAACATCAAAGAAATCGATAAGACTCGCTATGTAAAATTCGTTGGTATGGGCGAATTAGCGTTGGCATTGATATTACACCCACAGGTATGGAGATGGGGAGCGCGCGAATATGGCAATGAGGAAGGTCTTTTTCTACGGTTCAAAGTGGACGGAGATCATTTTAAAGGATGGGTTTATATCGGGGTGAACACGAATGATCTCTTCGACATCTTCTTTATAAAGCGTTTCGGACAAATATCCTTTGAACTGACGGACATACACATTAAGGACCTCATTGACCGGATCGATGAGAAGATAAGGAAGACCTCAGGAAAAAAGGAATAGGCTTTAAAATGATAAGGGCTGTTTTGCGAAAGGCAGTCCTTTCCTTTTTCGATAGGTATCCGTCGAGCTGGCATTCAAAAAAAAATGTTCAGCCAGGATCAATCATCATGTTTAATTAATCAGTACGATAGGATCATCGTAGCGTTTTCAGGAGGTAAGGATTCATTGGCCTGCCTGCTGGTGCTATTGGATGCGGGCGTTGACCCCGACAGGATCGAGCTCTGGCACCATGAAATCGATGGCCGGGAAGGCAGCAAGCTGATGGACTGGCCCTGCACACGCGACTACTGCCGCAAGGTTGCCGGATATTTCAGTATGCCGATCTATTATTCCTGGAAAGAGGGAGGCTTTGAGCGGGAAATGCTCCGGGAAAACGAAAGGACAGCGCCAATCCTTTTTGAAGACGAAAGGAAAAAGCCAGTCAAGGTGCGCGGTAAAGGCGGGAGCTCAAACACCCGCAGGAAATTTCCCCAGGTATCAGCGAACCTTTCCGTGCGGTGGTGCAGTCCATACCTGAAGATCGATGTGATGGCCGCCGCCCTGATCCACCAGCAACGATTCAGGAATGGGCGCACACTGGTGATTACCGGGGAACGAGGGCAGGAGTCTCGCAACCGCGCCGGGTATGCACAGTTCGAACGTCACAAGGCAGACAACCGGAAGGGCAGCAAGGTCAGGCGCTATATCGACCATTGGAGGCCCGTGCTGTTTTGGAAGGAAGAAGAGGTTTGGGATATAATCGCCCGCTACCAGATCAGGGTTCATCCGGCGTACTACTTAGGGTGGGGCCGGGTGAGCTGCGCAGCCTGTATCTTCGGATCGGCAAACCAGTTTGCTTCTCTGTACAGGATCAACCCCGGACAGATAAGCCGCATTATGGACTACGAAGATGAATTCGGTGTCACGATCAAAAGAAACAAAAGCATCCGCCAATTGATAAAAGAGGGCATCCCATACAGTACAATGAAACCCGAAGACATCCGCGATGCCCTCAGCGAAGAATACACCCGGCCCATCTATATGAACGACTGGTATCTCCCGGCAGGCGCGTTCGGAGAATCATGCGGGCCGGTTTAGATCGCCATCAGGCAATGCGGCTAACAACCCCCTAAGCTTCACATCATTTTTTGATACAAAGGTCGGGCTTATTCCGCCACCCCGGCAAGAAGGGACGAAATAAAACAGCCACTCCCCACCACTCCCTGGCGGGTCCCCTCTAATTTATTTCGTCCCACTCTTGCCTTGCTGCCTTCTGGTCCTTCTGCTCTTTGTGGTCACCATCCTGGTCGCGGAAAAGCCCGGTGATTGAACCAAAAAATAATGCCCAGTCAAAACCAAAATCATTATGTACTACGAAGCAAGAATCCATGAGATTGTAGAGGTAGCAGACGCAACCGCGGCGGCCGCGCTGATCAGGGGAAATATCAGAAGCTACCAGGTGGTAAGCTGGATCAGCAAAGACGAAAAGTTTCAGATGTATGCCGTGCCGGATGGCCACATCGATGAACAAATGGCAGAGCTGGCCATTCTACGCAAGACAGCCGGTGACGCGGAAGGAAAATACCAACAGGTAGAATCCATAACCAATGCCTGGATTGAAACCGTAGAAGAGCTTGCCCTATTCCTGGAACAAGCAGAAGATTCCGACCTGATCATGTCGACTGATGCACAGCTAATCATCGGAAAACCAGAAGGTCATGAGGTGGCATACTTCATCTGTAGCTGTTGTGGATCAACCTTTAGGGGCAACATCAAATACCAAGTTGCAATTCGACCAGGATGCCGGGTTCGGCCTTTGCAAGAAATGTGAATGATAGGTGATACTGCCAATAAATACCTTTCGGTGTACAGGTTAACCGAACTTCTAAACATCGACGATTATCAAACAACTCTAAAAAAGATGCATCATGAAATCTAAAAATAAAAAAGAACACGAACAATATCTGAACGAAGTGCTTACTGAATGCTACACACCGGAGCAGGCTGTAGATAACTTTATCTACTTGTCAAACGAGGCAACCGTAAGGGAGCATTATCACCAAAGAACGTTGGGTACGCTATTGCGGAGAAAAGATCCTATCGCCTTTCAGGTATCCTACAAGGAAAATCAAGTGAAAGGCGATGGAAAGGACATGACAAATATCTATGAAATCAACCTTAAAGATTATTTGGAGTTTCCCTTGCCGGAATTCATTTTCAGAACAAGAAGGAATCTCATGGACACGAATTGGGGAGCCCATAACTTTCGTAGTTACCGCGATATGTTCTGTAGCTTCAAGGTGAACGCGCCTATGTTCACTGGATGTATTTTTATTGGCCTGAACAGGCTGGATCTCTTTAATGTCTTCTTTACCGATCATTCAGGAAACATCATGGATAAGATAACGGACGTTTATGTCGACGATCTAATACCTGTCATTGCCAGAAGACTGGAGGGATAAGGGGCTTCGGCCCCTTTTTTATTCGTTCCATTAAAGGCTTAATGAACGAAGGACTTACGGTCCGGTATTGATAAAGGTAGAACCGTGATGTCTGGCGGGCAACGACAGGGGAATACCTTGCAGATAGTTAAAGCATAAGTGCCAGGTATATCATGCTTTCCTTGATACCATAAGCTTCACATCATTTTTTGATACAAAGGTCGGGCTTATTCCGCGACCCCGGCAAGAAGGGACGAAATAAAACAGCCACTCCCCACCACTCCCTGGCGGGTCCCCTCTAATTTATTTCGTCCCACTCTTGCCTTGCTGCCTTCTGGTCCTTCTGCTTTTTGTGGTCACTGTCCTGGTCGCGGAAAAGCCCGGTGGTTGAACCAAAAAATTATGTTCAATCAAAATTCAAAAGTCATGACAACACAACAAAGAAGCATCCCGATGGATGCCATCACACCCGACACGAACAACACCCTGTTCAGAGGCGCCAAGGAGCTTAGCAAAGACTCCCTGCAGGAGCTGGCCAGTTCCATAAAAGAACTTGGCGTTATCCAGCCGGTATTACTCAGGCAGAACCCCAAAGCTCCCGGAAAGTTTATTCTTATTTCCGGCGAACGCAGGTTCAGGGCATCCCAACTCGCCGGGAAGGCCGACATACCTGCTTACATTAAAGAGGTTGATGAGCATACTGCATTGATCATGCAGATCACCGAGAACATGCAGCGGAAAGATGTTCATCCGCTGAATGAGGCCAGGGGATACAAGCTGATCCTGGATAATGACACAAAGATGAACACGAAGGAACTGGCGCTGAAGTTCGGCAAGTCAGAAACCTACATTATACAACGCCTTAAACTTGGCGACCTGGTGAAAGAAGCTGAAAAGGACTTCTACGCAGGCAGGATGACGCTGGGCCACGCCCTGATACTGGCACGCTTGCAGCCCGCGGACCAAAAGCAGGCCATAGCGTCTTTAACACGACATGGGGAGGACTACGGTACAGTGCGCGATCTGGAAAACTTTGTGCAAAGGAACATTATCAACGTCCTTTCAAAAGCACCCTTTGACCTGAATGACGGAAACCTTCATAAAAAGGCGGGAGCTTGTATGGCCTGTCCGAAACGCTCCGGCGCAGCACCGGTGTTATTTGCCGATATTAAGGAGAAAGACACCTGCTTTGACAGGAACTGCTTTTTGACCAAGTGCCATAAGTTCCTGATAAACCGCACCCGGCAGGTCATCGAAACCGAGCCCGAAGTAGTCTTTCTGACCGACTACTACGATCCCGATGAGGAAATCGTGGAGATCCTGGCGCAACACAAGATCAAACCCCTGAAGCAGTATTCCGACTTCGACAATTACAAGAACCAGGACAGCAACGAGGCTACGGGGTTGTGGATATCAGGATCGAAAGCGGGTCACATTGAAACAGTATATGTTAAAAAGGAGGCCGCCAGTCAGGATGCCGGCAACCCGGAGGCACAGATCGAAAGGATCAAGCAGCGGATGAAAAGAGGCCGGGAGCTGGACCGCGAGAAGGTTTACGCAAAGATCCTGGAAGGACTAAAGGACCATCCTACGCAAAAGGCAAATCACAACCGCAAGCTGATGCCTGATGAAGAAGCAATGCTGTGGTTCATCATTTTTGAGAAGGCGAATTACTATCTCCGCATTGAACTCATAAAGGCATTGAAACTGCCCGACGATCCTGAAAAGTTCTATGCAACCCTGAAAAGCCTTACGCCAGTAAAAAAGGCTTTCATGCTTAGAAGGGTGATGATGAATCAATACGGCGGAAATTTCCCCGAATCAACGGCAGGGATAATCATACGCAAGATTGCCGAAGCGTATGGCGATATTGATATAGCAACCTTTGAAAAGGAGCAGGCTGAAATTTGCAAGAAAAGGGAAACCCGCGCGAAGGAACGTATCAAGGGTCTGGAAGACAAGAATCCCGATCAAAATAAGACTGATCAGAAAAAAGTAAGTCAGAAGAAAAAGACGGCTTCAAAGAAGGATCAGTCGTGATTTATAAGGGGCATAACAGCCCCTTTTTTATTTGTTCAGCAGGCCGGCATCCGCTTGGGTTATTTTCCCGGAATAATGACGAGGCCCGGTAATCGGTCTTCAACCAGGCAAGTCTAATACTACTCCCAACACCTATTCTGAACGTCCTGGAGAATAAAACCAACATAACCTAATTTTATGAAACGACTTATATTTTTGCTACTACTACTACTCGTGACCAATCAGTTAACCGCACAGGGTGAACAAGATTATGCAGGCCATTCTCCAGTAGAAAAGATCCTAATGCAGAACGGGTCAATTGCGTGGGTGAAATCGACACTGGCACCAGGGGACCTCCAGCTTACTGCTGACACGCAAATGCTCAAAAAAGGCGAGGTGTTCTTTGAAGTCGCCGACACATTGACCCTGATTTGCGACGCACTTACCATCATTTCACCAGGCAACAGCTTTTTTGTGCACGCCAAAAGTGGTAAAGTAATCATAGCTCCCATTTACAAGCACGTAAAATTGAAGATTGCAGGTGATATATTGGAAATAGGGCAAGGAGAGAAGATCACGTATAGAAAAAAAGACGGGGCTTTTTCAAAAGACATACTCAAGCCAAAAGAAAGAGACGCTATTGTCGCTGGCACGGCCTATGAATTCAGGTTTTCGGATAAAGACGTCAAAGAAATAGTCAACCAGATTGAAAACAAATATGAAATTAAGATATACGTGTCAGACGAACTAAAAGATAAGAAGCTGACCATCGACCTGACCGACCGATCTCTCAAAGAATCGATTAACATGATAGCCGCCAGCCTCGGTGCTTCCTACGATATAGGCAGCCTTGTCGTCAAAATTGGCTACCAGTATTAGTGCCTGGAAGATGGGGACACTCATCTGTTTGAAGGAATTTTTCGGAATCGATTCGGAAGCGTTGTGCGTTCGTATTCTGTTTGTCAAGAGGGTGAGTCGGTGGCTTATCCTCCTGCGGGAATCATGATAGGAACATCCAATTCGTCTGTGAGGGGAAAGTAAGCCCAGCCGCACGACAGGCTGAGCTTAAAAGAACTATATGACCCTTTATAGGTGGGTTAAAGGTAACGTATTCCGCTTTAAAACCAAAAAGCCTGCTGGTAAAACGCAAAGGTAGAACAGTCGCCGTGCGGTTGGAACACAACGGGCAGGCTAGATAAAATGTTGGAAAACTTTTGAAGTGGAAATAAATATTTACTTACGCCATTCTTACATATCTGTTATCATTTTTCTTCCGATCTCGTTTTAAAGTATACGCCAATGTATTGCACTTTAGGATGATTGAATTGTATAAATCGGAACACCTTGAAGTCGGCTACGATCCATCTACGCGCATTCTGCATTGCCACTGGAAGGGACTTCAAAGCGCTGATTCGATCCGTTCGGCGGGTGAGATCATCAAAGAACTGTTCATCACGCAAGGGGCGGATAAGATACTCAATGATAGTACGCACGTGATCGGTGACTGGTATCATTCCATACAGTATGCGCGGGAGTGGTTCGCCATTATGTTTGAGGCTGGCTTGCAGTACTTCGCCTGGTTAGTGTCAGCCAATATTTTTGTGGAGCTTTCCGCCCGCAAAGCCATGCCCCCTGGCTCGGAAAGGGTGAAGCTCTTCCGGTCTTTCGAGGACGCCCATAGCTGGCTCTTGTCTTCAAACGAGAGGGAACATTAGCACTCGCGACCCTTCCGTTCTTTTCAGCCTTACAGGGTGTCCTATTAGATAAGGCTATGAATGACGATACCCACTATGCTTATTCGTTGGTATTTTCGTTAACCTAAAACCCTCATACCATGCACACGACAAAGTATGAATTGGGAAGACTGGAAGGAATTATCGCACAGGATATTTCCCCCTATGTTGCCATGCAATGCAAGGTCAGCCGGACGCTCCTGGATGACTTTGAAAGCGCCATCAGCGAGGAAACCGCAAGGATCAAACTCAGTTTTAGCCAGGCCACTTTCATCCTGAAGCGAAAGCGAAAGATGAGAAAGTACATCCAGCACCATCAACAGGCGCTGATACGCCTTTCGTGTTATTTGCTCCGCTACACGCCGCCTGAAATGATCAACGGAACCAGACATGCCGGGCATGTGGCGCTTTGCCAGCGCATCTATCTAGCCCTGGACGAACTGTTATCCTTTGTGGAGAAACACTTTGCGCAACACGTAAAGCTCGATGTATGGGTGCCGGAAGATTACCGGCGTATCTCCGTGACCGAGATCAAAAGAAGCCTGAAGGACATTGAAAACGGATTGCTGCAGCAAGACATTGATCCGGCTCTGATGGATGTCGTGTTGCAACCCCTACGCAAATTTGCCGGGAACGGCTACGCGAACAAGCTCACGTTCCGCAAAGTCAACTACCTGCGAAAACTGAAAAAGGAACTGCTACATTTAGCCAATCGGAGTGGTAATCACGATAAGCCGTCCGAGGCTTTACAGTTCCTGCTGATCGAACTGAACTTCAATTACCGGGAATACTTTCACTATTGTACCGGTCAGATCCGTAACTTCATTGAAGGCGCCGAATCACTGTCGGAAAGCATCGAACGGCTGGCGCTGGTGCAAAAGCTGGTATACCAGGCCCCCGTAAGGGCAGGCATGGAGTTTAGCCACAACCAGCGACCCCTGAAGGATCAACTCTCTGACTGGATTGCACGCGAAATGGGCTACCTCGAAAAACGGCAACAGCTTATGGTCGCAGGCGAATTCAATGCCGATCCCCGGCAGCCCGGGTTCCGGTTGACCGTTGGCCTGTCCGTCGCCCAACTGGCGTACCTCATCCATGTTCTTGTGGAAGCTGAAATTATACAAAGCCGCAACCTGTCCCTGCTCCTGCGCATGATCGCAGGGGTCTGCCGCACAAAGCGGACGGAAACCGTATCGTATGAAAGCCTGCGACTCAAATACTATGAACCGGAATCCAACACGCGGCTGTTTGTAAAAAACATGCTGTTGAAGATCGCTGAACAGATCAACACCTGAAATGGCCAAAACGATCACGACAACCTGAACCGAGATACTTCACCAACCTTAGCCCTGAAATTTTTAAAACTTTTTTTCTTTCACCAGCAGCCCGCAAACACACATTTCAGGCAAACAGTCACAAAGGGTTATAACCCTCTGTGACTGTTTTTTTATTTCGGTGCCCCCTTCCTTAGCACCATAATCTTCGCGCTAAAAGATCATGGCCGCAAACATTGTTACCGTCGAAGACCTGGAAAACTTCAAGCAGGAGATGCTGGCAGAAATCGAAAAGCTACTGTCAAAGCATCAGTCCCAGCCCGCGCGAAAGTGGTTGAAGTCCCACCAGGTCATGCGCATGCTGGCCATATCTCCGGGTACCCTCCAACACCTGCGCCTAAAGGGTGTGCTGCCCTTCAGCAAGGTGGGAGGCGTCATCTACTATGACCTTGATGACATTCAACAAATGCTGGATGATCATAAACAGCATACCGACTGGAACAAACCATTCATGACGAAAAAAGATGAGTGACCACGCTGACAAACCAACCGGAATGCTGGCTGCAAACCCGGCCCGATGCCGGTCTTCGCGGCATCAGCAAGATGTACGAATGCTAGCGCATTCGGGCATCTTGCCCCCGACTCGGTCGGGGGGAAAGCCTCGGAACTCGGCTTTTTGACACTGTGAAAACAATACCCTGTTATTGCCATGACTCGTAAAAAAGTTCACCCCGAAACCAAACTCACCCGCAAGGTTGGCCTGCGGGTATCCGAACCCTTCTACCGGAAAATGGAAGGATGGCTACAGCACAGCAACTGCCAGACCGTGGCCGAACTGGCCCGCAGCATCCTGTACAAAGAGCGCATCATCTGGTATCAGAAAGATGCCAGCCTCGATGCCACCGCTGCCGAACTCGCCGGGATCAGGAAAGAACTCCGGGCCATCGGCACCAACATCAACCAGGTGACACGCTATTTCAACTCCACCGCAGTTCCGGCCAAGAAAATATTTCAGGCTCTCAAACTCCTGGAGGATTACCGGAAGGTCGGCCATAAGGTGGACGACCTGCTGATTGTTATTGCTGACTTGTCGCGCAAATGGTTGCTAAAGTGATTGCCGGAAGAAACATACGCGGTGTGCTCAGCTACAATGAGCGAAAGGTGGAGCAGGGACTGGCCACATGCATTCATGCCAACCTGTTCATCAGAGATCCCGCTGAGCTTTCTTTTTATGACAAGCTGGACCGGTTCACTGACCTGACCGAACGCAACCGGCGAACCCAAACCAACGCCGTGCATATTTCACTGAATTTCGATCCGAAAGAAAAACTGGAAGACGATGGGCTGGAGCGTATCGCCGGTGCCTACATGGAAAAGATCGGCTTCGGTGATCAACCGTACCTGGTCTACCGCCACTTTGATGCGGCACACCCGCACATCCACATCGTGACGACCAACATCCGGGAAAATGGAAAGCGGATCAGCCTGCACAACATCGGACGCAACCAGTCCGAGGTTGCCCGAAAAGAAGTCGAACAGGAATTCGGCCTGGTCCGGGCCGAAAGCAAAAAGAACGATCAGCGGGCTACCCTTCACCCTGTTGATGTGAGACAGGCAGTCGAATACGGCAAATCCGAAACCCGTCGCAGCCTATCCAACGTAGTGCGAACGGTTACGCGGTCCTACAAGTACACCTCCCTGCCCGAGCTGAACGCCGCTCTCCGACTGTTCAACGTGACCGCCGAACGAGGCAGTGAAGGTTCACAGATGTATAAGAAGAAGGGACTCATCTACAGCCTGCTGGATAAACACGGAAAGCGGGTAGGCATACCGGTAAAGGCTTCGGCCATCTATGGCAAGCCGACATTGGCATTCCTGGAAAAACAGTTCACGCTCAATGAAGCCTTACGCCAGCCTTTTCGCGAATCCCTTAAACGGGAAATCGATGAGGTGTTACGCCATCGGGCCGTGAAGACGTCAAAAAAGTTTCGTGCCGCCCTTCAGCGGAAAGGCATTGACGTGATTTTCCGCACCAACGCTGAAGGGAGAACCTACGGGGTGACCTTCGTCGATCACAAGAGCAAGGCGGTGTTCAACGGGAGCAAGCTGGGCAAATCGTATTCGGCCAAGGGTATCCTGGAAAGGCTTTCCGGTAGCAAGGAGGCCGTGAACATCCGGGTGCAACCCGCACCGGTCGCGCTTCGGCCCTCCGGGACGTCCCCCGCCGGGCTAGGGGAAAACGTGATCGAAGACCTCATCCGGTCGGAAGCCACCTGGGAAGGCATGAACCCTGAGATCACCTTGAAGCTCAAAAAGAAACGCAGAAGGAAAGGCCAATCACTCTAGCCCGTCCGTGACATGAGCACCGGAGAAAACCTACAGGCACTGCGAAAGATCATCGATTTTACAAGGCTGACCAGCCTGGTGATCCTGGCCCTGCACTTTTATTTCTATTGTCACGCTGTGCTGTCGCGGTGGGGCTTTACGCTGGAACTATTGGATTACTTTGTTGAGATCGTCGCACGAACGGGACTGTTCAACAGCTTCTATTATTCCAAGTGGATTTCGCTCGGCCTGCTGGCCGTCTCCCTTACCGGGGCAAAGGGAAAAAAGAACGACAAGATACGCACGTCGCTGGCGTTCGTCTTCATTCTTTCAGGGGCATTGGTTTTTCTCCTGGGACACTTTATCGCAGGCATCGCCACGACTCCCAACGTTCAAACCATCCTCTATCTTTCCCTTACCGTCACCGGATACCTGCTGGTGCTCACCGGCGGAACCTGGCTGTCACGATTGATCCGGCTTCAACTGACAAAGGACATTTTCAACCGCCGGAACGAGACCTTCCCCCAGGAAGAAAGATTGCTCACCAATCAATACTCGATCAATCTGCCCGCCCGGTATAACTACCGGGGCAGGTGGCGGCGAAGCTGGATCAATTTCATCAACCCGTTCCGGGCGCTCCTGGTGATCGGAACGCCGGGAGCCGGTAAGTCCTACTTCGTCATCCGTCACATCATCACACAGCACATCGAAAAGGGCTTTTCGATGTTCATATACGATTTCAAGTTCGATGATCTTTCGATAATCGCCTACAATGCCCTGCTAAGGTACCGCCACCGTTATGAGGTTCCCCCGCAATTCTATGTCATCGACTTTGATAACATCCTTCACCGTTGCAACCCACTCGACCCCGCTTCCATGAACGACATCACCGACGCGAGTGAATCGAGTCGCACCATCATGCTCGGGCTTAACCGGGAGTGGATAAGACGGCAGGGCGATTTCTTCGTGGAATCCCCGATCAACTTCACCACAGCGATAATCTGGTTTCTCCGTAAGTACCGGGAGGGAAAGCACTGCACCCTTCCGCACGTGATCGAGCTCATGCAACTGGAATACAAGATCCTGTTCCCTTTACTTCGAACGGAAAGCGAGATTGAAGTGCTGATTAACCCGTTTGAATCGGCTTTCCGCAATGAGGCTATGGAGCAGCTTGAAGGCCAGGTCGCCAGCGCCAAGATCGCAATGGCCCGCTTGTCGTCACCCCAATTGTATTACGTGTTGTCGGGTAATGATTTTACGCTCGACATCAACAACCCGAAGGCCCCCAAGATCGTCTGCATCGGCAACAACCCGCAAAAGGCGCAGATATACGGGGCAGTGCTTTCCCTTTACATTTCAAGACTGATCAAGTTGGTCAATCGGAAGGGTCAACTGAAAAGCAGCCTCATCTTCGACGAATTCCCCACCATTTATTTTAACAACATCGATTCGCTCATCGCCACCGCGCGTTCCAACAAGGTAGCTACCACCCTGGCTGTACAGGATTATTCACAATTAAAGAAGGACTATGGGCGCGAACAGGCCGAAGTGATCATGAACCTTGCCGGCAACGTCATTAGCGGCCAGGTATTGGGCGAAACGGCAAAGTTCCTCAGTGACCGTTTCGGAAGGATCATGCAGCAACGCGAAAGCGTCTCGATCAATTCGTCGGATACTTCCGTAAGCCGTTCGACCCAACTGGATGCCGCCATTCCAGCCTCCCGCATTGCTTCGCTAAGTTCCGGTGAGTTCGTCGGCATGGTGGCCGATGATCCGCAGCAGAAGATCGACCTGAAAGCCTTTCACTCCGAAATCATCAACGACCACGAAGCAATAAAAAAAGAAGAAGATAGGTACCGGATGATCCCCGCCGTTCGGAAAGCCGATCAGCAGGAGATACAGCACAACTACTTCCGAATTAAGCAGGATATACAGGAGATCATATACGACCGGTTATCCCGCGCTTCATAAGAACGCAAAAACTATTAACCTATGGACGTCAAAACTTTCGCCGATCAACTACAACACCGGATCAAAGAACAGGTCGAAAGCATTACAGGCGAACAAGCCGATGCTGTTACCGCCACCGGGCGAGTCATTCAAGTGTTTTGGGAATCATTGTACGAACTGAAAGAATTTACCCGTATCTACCGGTTTGCCGACCAACAGGAGGAAATTATGTTTTTCAAAGAGATTAAGCCGGAGATTGCCAGCCAGTACTTTTATTATGTCAAACTCTTGTCAATACGGGTTGCGGACGCTTACGGTAACCCCGAAAGTCGCAAGGCCCATTACCGGAAGGTCCTGCGAAAGCTGGAACGGTACCTGCGAAAACACATCGAGTTTTATCGCTATTGCATCAGTGGTGATGCCCGCTTTGACACGCTGTATTTTACCCGGAAAGGAAGCGTTAGCGTTACATCTTCCATCGATGCCGACGAACGCTTTTCGACCCGTTACGATACTACCCTGTCGCGGCTCCTGGCAAATGAACTCCTAAAACAATACCTGAAAGACGGTCTGCAAAAGCTGGATCAGGCTCCCGGTACTCCATCCCTTACGTGGACCGGATCGAAAACCGACCTGATTGAGCTGATCTACGCGCTACATTCTATTGATGCCTTTAACTCCGGTACGGCCGATATCAGACTTATTGCCACGTCACTGGAAAACGTGTTCAATGTTCGCCTGGGAAATTATTACCGGGTGTTCCAGGACATTCGTCTTCGAAAAAAGGGGAAGGCTGATTTTCTGGATCGGATGAAAAAAACCTTCATTGAAAAAGTCGCTTTTTACAAAGAATAAGCAAAGACCTGAAAAAAAGTTATCACAACTTGTTAACAACTTGTGAATAACTGATTTTCCCCTAGCTCACCTTAGCCTTCGAATCAAACACGAAGGCTATGTTTCACACACTATCATGGCACGAATTCATACAACTGGCAGTGGTCGCGGTCATCGCCTACTATGCCGTTGCTACAGTGTTGTTTTACCGGGCGGAACTCGTTGCGCTGGTGAAAGGAAAAAGCGGAGGCGGTGCCGGGCTGTCCGAAGTGGAACAGCATGACGATCCGACTGATTCAACGGTCAACCCAATAGGTCAGGCCAAAACCGAGGACGGCGTCGAACACGTGGTTTCGGTGCCCGCCGACCAACTCCGGTTTTGGCCGGAAGAAGCGGATCAACGATCAACAGAACAAGGACAACGTGCTCCCCATGCTGAAGTATCGGAGCTTTCAGCCATCACCGGCCTGCTGGGAGAAGTCAAAACACTGGTACAAGTCATTGCCGAATGCAACGGCTCCCCCGAGGAAGCAGCACCGATGCTCCAGTCGCTGCTTTCCCGTCACGGCCACCTGTCCAAAACAAACTTTCGCGAAGCCGTTACCCTGTATCTCTACAGCACTTGCAAACAAGCCCTCGGCTTCAAGTTTTCGCTCGACCAGATTGAAGCGTGGTGGGGTGACCGCGAACGAGAAACCAACAAACAAATCATACATCCATGAAAACGATCAAATTCATTGTCTCCAAAGGAAAAGCATTCGGTATTGCGTTAGCAGTCTTTTGCCTGGCTCACTTCTACGGATGGGCGCAGGACGGTAACGCGGGTATCAATGAAGCAACGATGCGCGTGCGAAGCTATTTCACCGCAGGAACCAACCTGATGTATGCCGTCGGGGCAGTCCTTGGATTGATCGGCGCGGTTAAAGTCTACCAGAAGTGGAATAGCGGTGACCCGGATACCTCGCGCGTTGCCGCCTCCTGGTTCGGGAGCTGTGTGTTCCTGGTCATCGTCGCCACCGTGTTGAGGTCGTTTTTCGGGCTCTAAATCCGTCGTTCAATGAAAAATCAACTTCCAAGAGTCAGAATCATTGACACCCAGTTTGTCGTCGACATGGCGCATCAGGAATTCCGGCAAGCGGATAACCCCAACAATCGCATTCCTTTCCGGGATACGCTCGATAACGGTGATCATATTGCTCTCCTGTACGACAATGAAAACAAGAATGTTTTCAAAGGCAACCTGTCCAAAGTCTCCATGGACGACGATGTTCACATAGTGACGCTCCCGCCACTGGCAGCGATCGATTCCGGTGTAGGACAAAGCACAGGAAGAAAGGAACTGTACCACTTCGCGCAGTGGATGGATGCCAGAGACATCGCACTCGGCCAGCCCATTCTACCGCCCATCGTCACCATCGACAACACGGAATTTCTGATAGACAAGCGTATCGGTGAACTGCGGGAAGTGGACATGGTGCACAACCGCATACCTTTTTCCGAACTCAGGGCGACACAAGGCAACATGCTTGAATTCCTGTATGATCCCAAGACCAAGAACGCTTTCAGGGGATTGCCCGAAGAACTCCAATCCCGCCCGGATATCAAGCATATCATCCTACCCCCGATGACGGCTGTTGACCCGCTCAGCATTAAACGTTCCCTGATGCACATCACCAGGCAAACAGGGGAGAGAAAACAATCGGAAGAGCTTATGGAAAACCACCGGCCCAAATTCAGACTCTTTGATACCGAGTTTATAGTAGATAATGCGTGTCAGGAATTCCAGCAAGCGGATAACCCCGGCAACCGCATTCCTTTCCGCGATACGCTCAATAACGGTGATCATATTGCCATGGTGTACGACAAGGGAAACAAGAACGTGTTCAAAGGGGATTGTTCAACCCTTACTGTGCAAGATGGTGTGTTTCTTGTGTGCCTTCCGGCACGATTTGATAGCGGAGAAGGGTATTACCCGGCAGGGATAAAGTTATATCCTTTCGTGCTACCGGTTGAAGCAAAGGACTTTGGTCAGGACAACGTCAAGCCGCTCCTCCGGTATCCTACCATCCTGATTGACCGCACCGAGTTTATGGCGGACCTGAAGCGTGGTGAATTTCAGGAAGTGGGCAAACCCGAAAACCGAATATCCTTTTCTGAATTGCATCCACGTTGGGGCGGTACACTGCAATTCCTATATGATCCCAACACTCGAAATGTTTTCAATAAATCACAGAGAGAACTACAGCTACAACCCGATATCCGGCATATCCTTCTGCCACCGCTTGCGGCTATCCATCCCCTTATGGTCAAATTCTCTCTCGCAAGCACCATGCGGCAAATCGAAAAGGCAAAACAGGAGCATGAGACGCAATCACCGCGAACGAAGAGATCAAAAGGAAAAAGACCTTGAATCCAACCCCTATGAAAAACTACCTGCCAAAAGTAAACATCTTCGACACTCCGTTTATTATCGACACGGAGCGAAAAGAATTTCGCCAGGCGGATGATCCCGGCAACCGCATCCCTTTTAAGGATACGCACGACAACGGTGATCACATCGCTATTCTCTATGACAGGCGCAGCAAAAATGTGTTCAAGGGAAACCTCGCCGAAGTCAACCTGTTTGATGATGTCCACCTGGTCACGCTCCCTCCCTTAATTGCGATTGATCCAAGCGTAGGACAGCGTACCGGGAGAAAGGAGCTGTATCATTTCGCACAATGGATGGACGCTGACGACGTGAAAAAGGGCAGCCCCCTACTGATGCCCACCGTCAAGATCGACGGCACACTCTTCTTTGTCGATCGCCGCCTGGAAGAACTCAGGCAGGAAAAAGCCCTTCACAACACGATACCCTTCTCCGAACTCTTGACGGTGCGGGGCGATATGCTGGAATTCCTGTATGACCCTAAGACCAAGAACGCGTTCAGGGGAACGGCGGAAGAGTTGCGATCCCGCGACGATATCAAACATGTCATCCTGCCCCCGATGGTCGTCACCGACCCGCTTACATTCCGGAATTCCGTGACGAAGAACGCCAGGGAAAAGGATAAGCAGCAATCGGAAAAGCAATCCCCTTCAATCTGGAAACGATTCAAAAGAAAAATAAAACCCTAAACGTAACACACCATGGAAATCCAGCTACCAAAAGTCCGAATTTTTGACACCGATTTCCTGATCGATAGAAAGAACCATGAGTTCCGGCAAGTGGATAACGTCGACAACCGTATCCCCTTCCGCCATACTATAGACAATGACAATCACATTTCCCTGATCTACGAAAAGAAATCCAAAAACGTCTACACAGGCAATTGGTGGAATGTGACCCATGACGATGATATCCACATGGTAAACCTGCCTCCTTTGGGTGTTCTTGACAACATTGCCCTCGACAGTGGAAGACAGGAATTGCACCATTACGGACAGTGGCTGGAAGCCTGGGACGTTGATGGCGAGCACAAGGGATACAATGCGCTACCGGTCGCACCGATTGATGGCGTCCAGTTCTCTGTTGATCTCAACATGAAAGAACTACGGGAGAGGGGCTGGCCCTATAACGCGATACATTTTTCTGAATTGCAGGTTGTGACGGATCACTTCATCGAACTGTTTTATGACCCCAAAACCAGAAATCAGTTTAGAGGATCACGCGAAGAATTTCAATCACGACCGGAGGTAAAGCACGCCATTTTTCCCTCCCCGCTCACATTAGACCGGCTGACCATAGCCGACTCGATCAAAAAGTGGATCGTCAAGATGGCGAAACAGCAAGTCAGGCAAGGGAAGAACGAAAAGCCGGAAAAGCAATCGCCCCAGCAGAAAAAACCGAAAGGGAGAAATTTTAGAATGTAACCCCCTGAGTGGCTCATGAAAAACGAACCGCACCAGAAGAACTCCGCGCGAAAAGCTCAGCGGAGGTAAAGAAAGCAAGTCACCAATCAACCCTTAAACTCAAACATGTTATGGAAAACCAACTGCCGAAAATCAAATTTTATGGAACGGAATTTCTCATCGATACGGACAAGCAGGAATTCCGTCAAGCGGACAACCCGGAAAACCGCATCCCCTTCAAGCATACCATAAATAATTACGACAATCACATCGCATTTATTTATGATAAGAAGACCAGGAATGTCTTCACGGGTCATTGGCCTGATGTGAAATACGAGGACGACATCCACCTGGTGAGTCTGCCGGCATTAGGTTGTTTGGAAGAAAATGTAGGTGTGGGTATAGACAGCGGCCGAAAAGAATTGCACCATTATGGGCAGTGGCTGGAAGCCTGGGATATATTAGGTGATCATAAAGGGTACAATTCATTGCCGGTAGCGCCCATTGACGATACGCTGTTCTTTGTCGACTGTCGCCTTAGAGAATTGCGCGAAAAGGACCGCCCCTATAACATAATACCCTTCTCGGACCTGGCTGATGCCGGTGACCTTTTTATGCTGCAGTTCTTTTATGACCCAAAAACGAGAGGTCAATTCAACGGCTCGTTAGAAGAATTTCAATCCCGCCCGGACGTCAAACATGCCATCTTCCCATCCCTGGGCATACTGGGGCAGCCTACCCTAAGCGACTCCATCAAAACGTGGACGGAAATGATGGAGAGAGAGAAAATCAGGCAGGAGAAGGACGAAAAGCAGGAGAAGGACGAAAAGCCGGAAAAGCAATCGCCCCAGCGGAAGCCGTCGAAGCGAAAAGGTCACGGGATATAAATGCCAGGTCATGAGCACAGTCTATACCATCAACAAGGGCATTAATAAGCCCATCGAATTCAAGGGCCTGAAAGCGCAGTATATCGGCTATTTAGCAGGCGGTGTGATCGGCCTGCTGGTCCTGTTCGCCATCCTTTACATCAGCGGGGTCAATATGTTCCTGGCATTGGGCATCACCCTGGTCCTGGGCATAGGTCTGTTCATCGGAGTACACCGCATGAGCGACAAGTTCGGCCAGCATGGCCTGACCAAAAAAATGGCACGGCGGGCCATTCCCGATTACATCACCACGCGGTCACGAAAAACCTTTCTTCAACTGTAAACCGTAATCTCATGGCACTACCCGTATCCTTTCTCAAAGTCTTCCCCGTATATAAAGTCGAGCATGACTGTATCATTTCCCGGCAGGGCGACGTTACACTTGCCTACGAAGTCACCTTACCGGAAATCTTTTCCCTATCCAACGAAGAATACGAGGCGTTGCATCACGTGTGGGTCAAAGCCATCAAAGTGCTGCCTCAGCATTCGGTGTTTCACAAACAAGATTGGTTCGTTGCAGAAAAACACAAGGCTGATTTTGAAAGGGATCTCTCCTTTTTGTCGCATTCCAGCGAACGGTTCTTTAACGAACGCCCTTACCTGGACCACCGCTGCTACATAATGCTGACGAAGAAGCCGGTTGGCCGCAAGCCGTCCAGTTCTCTCTTTTCCAGCCTGGTCCGCCGTCACGTAGTCCCGGAGGAGACCCTGAACCCTCAAAAAGTACAGGAGTTTCTTGACGCTGCGGCGCAGTTCCAACGCATCCTGCAGGACAGTGGCTTTGTCAGGGTAAAACGCATTACCAAAGATCAGCTTACCGGCGCCGCCAGGCAAGCCGGGCTGCTGGAGCGGTACTGCTTTCTGCTCCCGGAAGACCAGCCGCCCGTGATCAAAGACATCCATTTCAGAGACGAGTTGAAAATCGGCGACCAATACTGTCAGTTGTATACGCTGGCCGACGTGGAGGATCTTCCCGCCCTGTGCGGCAGTCGCATCAGCTATGACCGGTATTCCACCGATAAGACCAAGTTCGCAGTGGGCTTCGCTTCACCGCTGGGACAGCTTCTGTCCTGCAATCACATTTACAACCAGTACATCTTTATCTCTGATGCACATAAGACCATCAAAGAGCTGGAAAGCAAACGCCTGCGCCTGCAATCCCTGTCCGCCTACTCACGCGAAAATGCCATCGCCCGCGACGCCACAAACGAGTTTTTGAACGAAGCCATTTCCTCCCAGCGCCAGCCGGTACAAGCCCATTTCAACGTGCTGGCATGGACGGATAACCGCCAGGAGTTGAAGGAGGTTAAGACAATGGTGTCTTCCGCCCTGGCGCAGATGGACGCCATCACCAAACTGGAATCGGACGGCGCGCCGCAGATCTTTTGGGCCGGACTGCCGGGAAACGAAGCCGACTTTCCCATGAACGATACGTTCGACACGTTCTGCGCACAAGCTACCTGTTTCCTGAACCTTGAAGCCAGCTACCAATCGTCATTGAGCCCGGTAGGCATACGGTTGGGCGACCGGCTTACGGGCAAACCTGTGCACGTTGACATTTCCGATGAACCAGTGAAACGCGGCATCACTACCAACCGCAACAAGTTTATCCTGGGCCCGAGTGGTTCGGGTAAGAGCTTTTTCACCAATCACATGGTGCGCAGCTATTATGAACAAGGCACGCACGTTGTGTTAGTGGACGTGGGCCATTCCTACAAAGGACTGTGCGACCTGGTAGACGGATACTATTTCACCTACGATGAAGCCAACCCGATCCGGTTCAATCCTTTCTACATCGGCCCGGGCGAAGCCCTCGATACCGAGAAAAAGGAAAGCATCAAAACGCTACTGCTGGCACTGTGGAAAAAGGACGACGAGACATTCAACCGCTCCGAATACGTAGCCCTTTCCATTGCGCTGAAAACATACTACGAACGACTGGACAGGAACAAAGACCTGTTTCCGTGTTTTGATACGTTCTATGAATTCTTAAAGCATGATTTTGTCGAGATACTCAAAGCGGATAAGGTAAAGGAAAAGGACTTCGATGTCGAAAATTTTCTGTATGTGCTGCGCCCGTATTACAAAGGCGGGGAGTTCGACTACCTGCTGAACGCCACCGAAAACCTCGACCTGCTTCAGCAGCGATTCATTGTATTCGAACTCGACAACATAAAGGATCACCCCATCCTTTTTCCGGTGGTCACCATCATTGTCATGGAGGTCTTCATTTCGAAAATGCGCAAGCTCAAAGGTGTGCGCAAGATGATCCTTATCGAAGAAGCCTGGAAGGCGATCGCCAAAGAAGGGATGGCCGAGTATATCAAATACTTGTTCAAAACTGTGAGGAAGTTCTATGGGGAGGCGATTGTCGTGACGCAGGAGGTGGAAGACATTATTTCGTCTCCCATTGTCAAACAGGCCATCATCAACAACAGCGATTGTAAGATACTCCTGGATCAGTCCAAGTATCAGAACAAATTCGACCAGATTCAGGAGCTCCTGGGTCTTACCGAGAAAGAGAAGGCCCTCGTGCTGTCGATCAACAAGTCCAATGACCCTACCCGCAAATACAAAGAAGTTTTCATATCCCTGGCTGGGGTAGTGTCAAAGGTATATGCCACGGAGGTATCGCCCGAAGAATACCTGACCTACACGACGGAGGAATCCGAAAAAATGAAGGTACAAGCTTATGCACGCAAGTACGGAAGCGTCCGGAAAGGCATTACCCAACTCGCCCAGGAAATGCGCAACGGTGCGGCTGCCTGATCATGGAACAAAGACTCACCATAACGCCCATTCACTTCCGGCAGGCTTGCGCGTTTGTCCAGACGCATCACCGTCACCACCAGCCTCCGCAGGGCCACAAGTTTTCCATCGCGGTGTCCCGGAAGGACAAGGTAAGGGGAGTGGCTATCGTAGGAAGGCCGGTCAGTAGGGTATTGGACGACGGATTTACACTCGAAGTAACCCGCCTGTGCACGGATGGCACGCCCAACGCCTGTAGTAAACTGTATGCGGTTTGTCGGAGAATCGCACAACTGATGGGATACAGGAGAATTATCACTTATACGCTCGATACCGAGCCAGGAACTTCCCTGAAAGCTTCAGGGTGGAATTGTATGGGAAAATCGGGTGGCGGTAGCTGGGACCGCTTTCATCGGCCCCGGCAGGACGTTGCGCCCACAGGATCGAAGATCAAATACGGTTGCCTCCTGTAGCCGACTCCTTAAAGAAAACCAAAATCAACATTATGAAACCCTTTAGAAGATCAATATTCATTATGGTGTTTGCCACATTCTGCCTGACGGCAACACCGGTACCAACACAGGCCGCATTTCCGTTTTGGGAGATTGTCCGGCAAGGCGTCAAAAGAGTGATCCGGGCCGTAGACCTGATGGTCCAGCGACTGCAGAACAAGACTATTGCTCTACAGAATGTGGCGAAAGTCCTGGAAAACAAATTGTCGAAGCTAAAGCTCCATGAAATCGCTGAATGGACAGACCGCCAGCGACAACTCTACAAACGGTACTACGACGAGCTATGGCGAGTGCGAAGCACCATTGCAACCTACAAACGCATCAAGTGGATCGTTCAACGACAGCAACAGCTATTCCTGGAATACCAGTACATGCGGCAGATGATCCGGCACGACAAGCATTTTTCGCGGGACGAGGTGGATTACATGTCGAGGGTCTACGCGGGCATCTTAGGCGAAAGTATTGACAACCTGAACCAGATACTTGTGGTAGTCAACTCCTACCGAACGAAAATGTCGGATGCCAAGCGCCTGAAGATTATCAATGAAGCCAGTGATCGGATCGAGCAGAACTACGCCGATCTCAGGCAATTCAATAACCAGAATATCCAACTGAGCTTGAACCGCGCTAAAGACCAGCACGAGATAGAAACAGTGCGAAAGCTATACGGACTAAACTAACCGCATCATGCAAGACGCTCTGATCACTTCACTCAGTTCACTTTTCGACACAGGTTTAAAAGTCACCGGCCCAATCGGCCAGCTTCACCTGATCCGTGAGAAGATCGGTAAACGGGGTTACCAGGAATTCGATAAAAAAGACATCCTGGACGAGTTAGGCCGACTCCAGCATGTAGCCGGAGAGCTACATAAGGAGATGATTACCATTCATGATCTTCTGACTGAAAAAAACCAATAACATTCAAGCCTATGCAACGCATGTTCGAGCACATCAAATCTTTCGCGAGCACGATGAAAGCCAAAGGCTACGACGGTCATTTCCTTTCATCCTTTGGATATAGCGACAGGCTATTTGAGAATATGGTGAAGCACGTCTTTCAGTGTTACCAGGAAAAAAGAGACATCGGGCCTTTGAACTTGATGACCTACACCCATTGGAGGGGAGATGATCGTCCACATATCCGGTGCAACTTCTACACCGATTTTAATGACAATCAGGGCTTTAAGGTCAACAAGCTTGATGTAGAATACGGTATCGGCTACGAGACACTCAAACGAAAGGAAATCCCCGTTAAAGCAAATTTCGAAGTGCCTGATAAGGATCAGCTTAACCGCATGATGCTGGAACGAAAAAAAAGAAGTTTGAGAATCTAAACATTACCCCCAAATGAAAAAAATAGTAATAGCATTTACCGTAGTCTTTGCCTGTGCTTTCCAACAGGCAGAGGCGCAGATATGGAAGGAACTTTTCAAACAGAAAAAGACGCAACGCGAATACCTCGGAAAGCAGATTGCCCTGCTGCATTTGTACCTGGGCTATGTGAAGGAAGGGTACAACATAGCTAGCAGAGGGCTTAACACGATCCGCAACATCAAGAACGGAAACTTCAACCTGCACCGGGATTTCTTCGGCCATTTGAACCGGGTCAACCCGCATGTGCACGGTCTGGCAAAGGTGGCAGATATCCTGGCTTTCCAGATGATGCTGGTCAAAGACTTAAAGCGCGTCAGAGACTTCTGTAAAGGCAACGAACACTTTACTCCCGAAGAAGTCCGCTATGTCGCAGCCGTCTATTCCAATATGCTATACCTGTGCGATGCCAACCTGTCCGAACTGCTGATGATCATTAATCCGAACTATTTCAAAATGAGTGATGATGAGCGGATTGGGCGCATAGACCTACTCTATGATGATATGCAGGATAAGCATGCCTTTGTTCAATGCTTTAAAAATGAAATACGGCTCATCGCCAGTCAACGCGAAAACGAGGTTCTGGAAGCCGAAAGGCTCAGAAAGCAATATGGTTTGGAAACCTAAACATTGGACCCATGAAACGGATAATCATCATCATTTTGTTTATCGCAGGAACCGGATGGCCGCAAATTTCCCCCGGACAAAGCCAGGAAACCACACAACTCCTGCTGAACTGGACAAAGCTAAAGCAGCTTGAAGAGATCCTGGATAATATGTACCGGGGCTATCGGATACTCGACAAAGGATACAAGACCATTAAGAATATCGCCCAGGGAAACTACACCCTCCACGAGCTGTTCATCGATGGCCTCATGGCCGTTAACCCTTCCGTAAGAAACTACAAACGGATTCCGTACATCATTGACTACCAGAAGATGCTGTTGGAGGAATACAAGTATGCCTACAAGAGGTTTCGAAAAGACCCCAACTTCAAATTGGAAGAACTGGAGTACCTCGCCAGTGTGTATAAGTTTCTGTTCGATGCGTCCTTGCGGAACATCGACGAGTTGATCATGATCATCACAGCAACCAAACTCAGCATGAGCGATGATGAACGGATGCAGGCCATCGACCGGATATTTTTCGACATGGAAGACAAGCTCATTTTCCTGAGAACCTTCAACAACAGTGCGCGCCTCCTGGCCATCCAACGGGCGCGGTCGGTGAACGACGTAAGAACGATGCAACAAATCTACGGTATCAACTGAAAATCTAACTCAACAATGAAACGCCGGATAATCTACACCGTCATCATGAGTACCGTAGTGATGCTTTTACCGGGCTCTTTACATGCCCAGGGTTTCGCGGGAGAGATTCACAGTTTGCAAAGCGTCCTCAATCAGGTCTATTATGAAATGCTCCCGTTGTGCAGCAGGCTCATTGGAGTGGCGCGCGGTCTGGCGGCCTTTGGCGCGCTCTGGTACATCGCATCACGGGTATGGCGGCACCTTGCCAATGCTGAGCCCATCGACTTCTATCCCTTGCTCAGGCCCTTCGCCCTGGGCATGTGTATTTTCCTTTTCCCTTACGTGATCGGCCTCATGAACGGGGTTTTACGACCCACCGTCACCGGCACTGCCGCAATGGTGCAGGGTTCCAACAACGCCATTGCCTACCTGCTCAACCTGAAGGAAGAAGCGATCAAGAAAACGCCATCCTGGCAGATGTACGTAGGCTCAGGTGGGGCCGGTGACCGGGATAAATGGTATCGCTACACGCATCCGACCGATGCCGACGAAGGAATGCTGGAAGGTATCGGTAACGATATCCGCTTTGCCATGGAAAAGGCCGCGTACAACTTCCGGCATTCGGTAAAGCAATGGATGTCGGAAATACTGCACGTGCTCTACGAAGCGGCCGCCCTCTGCATAAACACCCTGCGCACCTTCTACCTGATCGTGCTGGCCGTGTTGGGGCCATTGGTGTTCGGTTTTTCCGTATTCGATGGGCTGCAGCACACATTAGTTGTCTGGATCTCACGCTATATCAATGTGTTCTTGTGGCTGCCCATTGCGAATCTCTTCGGGGCGCTCTTAGGTAAAATACAGGAAAATATGCTGAAGGTGGATATCAGTCAAATCGTCCGGTACGGCGACACCTTTTTCAGCAGTACCGATACGGCCTATTTGATCTTTCTGGTGATCGGGATTGTCGGGTACTTTACCGTTCCCTCAGTTGCCAATTATATTATCCATCCGGGCGGAACAAACGAGTTGTTGCACAAAGCCTCCAACGTTTTCGTCGGTACAGCATACAAAGCAGCCACTACGGCAATCCCTGGTTCGGGGGCGGCTTCCATGGCCTCCGGCCAGGCCGCCCAGGCCAGCCGGGGAGGTTCCCCTCCACAACCCGGAGGGTCGAATAACCCCCAAGGTTCGGGTTACATGCACACCAAAATTTCCGGGAAATAAAAACGAGAAAACCGATGTTTCAGCAACTCAAAAATATTGATACAGCTTTTCAGCACATCCGGCTCTTTTCGTTCCTGGTCATCATCGCTTGCGCGGTGATCTGTTGCTACACCGTTTACAAATGTTTTCAGTTCATCAACGAGGCACAGGAGCGAATCTATATCCTTTCCAATGGGAAGGCCCTTGAAGCCTGGTCGGCCCAGCGTAAAGACAACATTCCTGTCGAGGGCAGGGATCACGTGCGAATGTTCCATCATTACTTTTTCACGCTGGACCCCGATGATAAGGTCATCGAGGCCAACATTACCAAAGCCCTTTACCTGGCCGACGTGACTGCCAAGCGCCAGTATGACATGCTGAAAGAGAACCGCTATTACTCCAATATCATATCGGGAAACATCAGCCAGCGGATACATGTAGACAGCATCCTTATTAACACCGACCAGTATCCCTTTTACTTCCGGTGTCACGCGCGACAAAAACTGATACGACCGACTTCTATTGTCACGCGAAGCCTGATTACGGAAGGATACCTGCGCAACGTCTCGCGGTCTGATAACAACCCGCACGGATTTCTGATCGAGCGGTGGAGCACCCTGGAAAATAAAGACATTAAAACCGAAAACCGGAAACGATGAAAACAATGAAAAATACGTCCGCGGACAATCGAATTCAGCACGCTGTACAGAAGTGGATGAAGAAAGCGGCGGCATACTTGGATAGGAAAGTAAATCAGCTACCTCGCAAAACCCTGAAAACGGGATTGATACTATGTGTAGCTCTCGCTGCTCTGACGAACCTTGCGCTAATTATCTATTCTGTTCAAAGCAGCAGAATCATTCGGCCCCTACGGATAATTGAATCGATCACGCGATCACAAACCGCACCATCCAATGAAATAGCGATGCCTGATTCTGTAAGCAAAACAACATACCACCGCATGCTCAAACTCAGGCAGTTCCTTGACAGCCTGAAAGCAAGCCCGAAAGGCAAAGTTCTGTACGACAGCCTAACCTTAGACCGACCAGGTCTGGAAGACAGCATCGATCTATTACTAAAATACTTTTCACCTAAATGACGAAAATTATGAAACCGCATTCACAGAAATTCTTGCAACAACGAAGGTTCTTCATGGTATTGCCCATGCTGGTAATGCCTTTCTTGGTTATGATCTTTTGGGCATTCGGCGGAGGACAGGCAACGCCTGTACATGCAAAATCGGCCGACCCGGCGGGCCTGAACCCCGTACTCCCCGATGCCCATTTTGATGAAGCCGGAATACCCGACAAGCTCAGCCTTTATGAAATGGCAGAACGGGACTCAGCCAGGTTTGCCGAGGCCCGAAAGAGCGATCCTTATTTTGATCTCACCGCCTTTCACTTGCAAACAGGCCAAAGCCTGCAAACCGGTGATCAGCCCGAAAGCACAGGCGAACTGATCGGCGTGTTTCCCCAGGAACAAGTAGATCCGAACGAGAAAAGAGTAGCCGAAAAACTCAACCAGTTGTACCGCCAGATTGATCAGGCCGCGATCCAGCCTTTCGAGGTCGAAAGCAAACGGCCAGTGATGGAGGTCTCGCGTGATCCGCAATTTACCCAAGACGTAGACCGGCTCGAAAATATGATGGAAATGATGCACAATGATCAGCAGACCAATCAGATGGAACAGATCAATGGTGTGCTGGAAAAAATACTCGACATCCAGCATCCCCAAAGGGTCAGGGAAAAGCTCAAAGAGCAACGTCAGCAAAATCAGGAAAGTGCCTTTGCCGTGGAAGTTGCCGGGAAGGACGAGAACATTTCCCTACTGGAAGCCCCCAGACCCGAATTGTCGTTCACATTGCCCGACAGTCTGGCCACCCTTAAACATCTGTTTTCCGTTCAGCCCGTCACCAATCGGTTCTACGGACTGGAGGATGACGGAATGCAGCCACCCGCAAACGGCAATACAATCCAGGCGGTCATTCACGACACCCAGGAGCTCGTCGCCGGGTCGACCATCAAATTGCGCCTCATCGATGAAGTAATGATCAACGGAATGCGCGTACCCAAAGATCAGTTTGTGTACGGTACCTGCGCCATCAACGGAGAACGAATGACCGTAAAGATCAACTCCGTCCGTACAGGTAATTCCTTGCTGCCTGTTTCACTTTCCGTCTATGACCTTGACGGGCAGGAAGGAATTTATATTCCCGGGGCGATCACCCGCGACGCTGCTAAACAAGCTTCGGACAACGCACTGCAGAGCATTCAACTCATGTCGCTCGATCCGTCCATTGCTGCCCAGGCCGCAGCCGCAGGGGTTGAAGCGGCCAAAGGGTTGTTCAGCAAGAAAGCCAAGCTGATCAAGGTGACGGTTAAGGCGGGTTACCATGTTCTGCTAAAAGACACCAACCCGGCCGCCAATTTCCAAAATCAATTCATGTAACCAAATACCAATTTGCTATGCTTTACATTAATAACAGCTACGCAAGGATGCTGGCAGTCATCATTCTTGCCCTATGTTCGACAGCGGGTTATAGCCAGCCTGTTGAGGATTCCGAAGAAAGGGTTGAAGTCACCTTCAACAAGACTACCAGTCTGGTCTTTCCAGTCGCCATCGAGTCCGTGGATCGCGGTAGCGCCGATGTGCTGGTGCAGAAAGCACCGGAGCTTGAAAACGTGTTGCAGCTAAAGGCATCCCGCCGGGAATTCCCCGAAACAAACCTTACGGTGGTCACTGCCGAAGGAAGGATACACCATTTCACGGTAAACTATGCCGATGATCCCGGAACCCTGGTCGTGAACACGTCCAATCTGGATGGAAACGGGCATGCCGTCCCCACTCCGCTCATCTTTACCTCCGAGTTGACCGGGATGGACCTGGAGCACTATTCCAAATGGATTGTCAATACCAAACGTCCGTTTACGTTAATCGGCACCAGTAAGCACAAGGTAGGTCTTGCCCTCAAAGGGATCTACGTTCAGGATGACATCTTGTTTTTTCGTTTTCTTCTGACGAACAAGTCAAATATCACCTATGATGTGGATTTTTTACGCCTGTATGTTCGGGACAAGGCCCAGGTCAAACGTACCGCATCGCAGGAGGTTGTACGAAAGCCTGTCTACGTTTATGGCAATGACAAGACCATAAAGGGGAAATCCGCTCAGGAAGTAGTCTACGCCCTGGATAAATTCACCATTCCCGATGCAAAACGCTTAGTCATTGAAATGTACGAAGCCGATGGCGGACGCCATCTCGCCCTGGAGATCAAAAACAAGACCATCGTAAAAGCCAAGCCTGTACCCGGTACCTGATACCGGGTTTTCATTCTCGAAAAGGTTACGAACATCAACACTCTAAATCTCAACGTTATGAATGAGAAAAATTTGACCTACCTCGCCGATCAGTTAAAGTATCACGGCTTCGGCGATAAACTGATGCCGCATCTGGAAGGATGGATAAAAAAGCATCCCAAGGAATTTCAACTTGAACTGACAGGCGAGTTCGGAAAGACTACTGTGGACTATACGCTTGATTTTTCGAAATCGGAAAAAACGGACATGTACTTCTTTAACCGGTACAAAGCTACGTTAAAGAAGGATGGCGAGGAAAAATCACAGACCTTTACCATCAACGACGGTAAAGGCGTCACCGCGAAGGAGGCTTACAACCTGCTTTCGGGCCGGGCCGTGTACAGGAAACTGGTCAATAAAAAGAACGAAAAGTATAACGCCTGGCTGCAAATTGATTTCGAAAAAAAGAATGATCATGGTAGTCACGAGATGAAATATTTTACGGATGCCTACGGCTTCGACCTGGAAAAGACCGTTGAACAGCTCCCGATAAAAGGGCTGCAAGACCCTATTCAGAAAGAGAAATTGTTGCAATCGCTGGAGAAAGGTAACCGACAGGAAGTAACCTTCGTGCGTGACGGCAAGGAGGAACAAATGTTTATCGAAGCCAAGCCGCGGTTCCATGACCTCAATGTGTACGATTCCGAAATGCGGCCACAGCACCAGGGCTTAGGGAAGAGTAATAACATCACGATCAAAACCGATTCAGAGACTTCAAAAAAAAAACAAGGCCGGAGGAAGGGAATATTCGGTCTGAGGTGATCACACAACAGTTTCCCGATAATTAACGGACTGCTTGTAGTCAGGGTAGCGGCCATTCCATTGTTTCGATGGAAAGCTCGGCTTTTTGCCCGACTGCGGCCAATAGTTTGGGCAATGAACGGTTTCCCCCTTTCAGGAACCCCCATTAAATGCCCAAACTTCTGGCCTAACCCGCTTCCCCCGCATCGTGCCGGGTCGGTCAAAAATCCAGGTTTTCAGCCATCAAAAAATGTTCAACTAAACACGATGGTTATGAAAACTACAGGAAAAAAAGATGTGTACAAGATTGTCAACGACGCCATTATTGACAAGCTTAAAGCTGGAACACTGCCCTGGAAACGAACCTGGAACCACTTCGGCCCGGCACGTAATTACGTATCGAATAAACCTTATAGGGGCATCAATGCTTTACTGCTAAACTTTACAAGTTCAGAATATCCCCTGTTCCTCACCTTCAAGCAAGCCAAGGAGCTAGGTGGACATATTACGAAGGGTGCAAAGGGTAACCTGGTGGTGTTCTGGAAAAGACTCCATTACCATGAAAAGAATATTGTCAACCCGGCGAAACTGGGAACTTACTCACCTGATGAAGTCAAGACTGTTCCCTTGCTTCGCTATTACTATCTATTCAATATCGACTGTGTGGAAGGCGTGGAGTTCAGACTCCCGGAAAGGAACACCTCCCTGCGTCCCATCGTGGAATGTGAGAAGATCGTAGCCGGAATGCCACTCCCTCCAAAGATTGAACACATCGGTGATCAGCCCAGTTACAACCGGCTCCTGGATCGTGTTAAAATACCCCGACTGCAACACTTTCACTCCGGGGAAGAGTATTATTCAGCGCTCTTTCATGAACTAGCACATGCCACCGGACACCCGACACGTCTGAATCGCGAGAAAGGAGGCGGATACGGATCGAAAGAATATTCTTTTGAAGAACTGATTGCAGAAATGACGGCATGCTTCCTGTCTGGAGAGGCAGGTATCGTAAATGCTGTGATCGACAACAGCGCCGCCTATGTGCAGGGTTGGCTTGAAATACTGACCAGTATCCTGCAAGACGACGACAGGTTTCTGGTAAAGGCGTCTACCCAAGCACAGCGGGCCGCGGATTACATTCTCAAACGGATGGAGCATGAAGCCCCGGTCGAAGAAGACAAGGCCGAACTGGAGCTTGAAGAAAAGGGGGTGTAAGCCCTCTTTTTGGAATGACAGTTAAGCCAAAGTGCGGTGGTTCTAAAACAACCGGAATTTTTTTGCCAGTGAATCCGAATCGCCAGCAATCTGTTTCGGTGTTTTTCCACAAATCTCCCTGAAATCCCGTATAAAGTGGGACTGGTCGTGATAGCCAACTTCATGGGCAATGTAGGACAGGCTCTTTCTTCCTTCCATGTCATATATATACTTCAGTGCATGGTTGAACCGAATGAGTTTCATCAGCCTCTTCGGTGACATCCCAAAGAACTTCCTGAAACGGGAATGCAAATAGCGGGTGGAGTAACCCATGTAAGCCGCGAGTTCCTCCACAGTTGTGTAGTACCCATCCGGACTTGTGAGTTTTTTGTACACAACTAAAAAGTCCTGATTGAACTCATGCCTCATCAACTGGTGGGCTATGTACGTCTCAAATAGGGCAAATACCGCACGAAAAGAATCTCCGGGCGAGGAAAGGAGCGATTCGACAGGTTTGAAAGCACTGATCTCTAACCGGCTGAATTTATTAATGATATCCAGCGGACTCTTGTGAAAAATCAGATTTAAGTAGACGGGAAAAACGGATGCTCCCACGATTTTCAGCCGCTGATGCGCAAATTTTACCACCGTATTACTATAACCCAGATAAAGCCCATTCCATACACGAACCGGCTCCACGGTCTGCCCAAAGTAGGCATCGATCGGCGAGGCCGTTTCAATGTAAAAGAAAGATGGAAGTCCGTCGGGCAACAAATAGTCCGTATGCGTCGTGTCTTTGTCAAATTCAATCGCAAAGAAATTTTTGACAATTGAGTTTAAGGTATTTTGAGGCAGGACAGTAGCGAATTTATAACCCATACTTGTCATTCATCAGAGGCGGTCATTTCAGGTAATATTCCGAATGCGTCACGGTTTTTTCAAGCCAGCGTTGCGTAAATCCCACGAGGTGGCTTTGAATTTCCCTGACTTGACGATTCCGCCGATATTCCGCTCCATTCCTTCTTTTGACTTCTCCGCGTAAGAACCTTGAATTTCCGGTGCAAGTAGCTCAGGGTGTAATGGTTCGTCCAAATGAAGATGCCGATGAACGGTTTCCCCCTTACAGCTACCGCTTCCAGGAACCCCCATTAATGCGTCACTTCTCTTTGGAGCTGAACCTCACCCTGAGCGTTAGCGGCACCTAAAATTCAAATTCTTACGATTATGGAAAAGTCAAAAAAGAACAAATGGGTAGCCGCAGAAATCCAGCTTATCTACAAGTCAAGAGGTAAAATCTCAGATCGTCCGAACGTTATTTCATCCAAAACAGCTTACGAGATTTTCCTCGATAATTGGAACGATGGCACTATCGAGTTGGTTGAAGAATTCAAAGTCATGCTTTTGAACAACCAGTGTAGATTGATGGGCATCTACGATCTCTCGAAAGGAAGTCATAAAGGGACCGTCGTCACTCCGAAGTACGTGTTTGCGTCTGCTATAAAATGCAATGCTGCTTCCATCATCCTGGCACATAATCACCCGAGCGGTGGGGTAAAGCCTAGCAGCAACGATATCCAGCTTACTAAAAATATGGAAGCTGGAGGACGGCTACTGGGGATACCGGTAGATGATCACATTATCGTAACCCGTGAAGGTTATTTTTCATTCGCGAATGAAGGGCTGTTATAGGCCCTTTTTTTTAACCTCGGTATGTTCCTGAGAACCATCGGCATTTCGAAGCGATAACCGCCATACTCGAAAAACTTTCCTTTTAAGTGGGAATTTAGCGTATATTTAGGAATTGCATATAGCCACTGGTTGTTGGATTTGAAGAGTTTATTAAGATCCAGCGAACTGAAGCCACGGCGTCATTTATTCACGTGCATCTCAAAAATTCATAATCAACATTTATTGTTTAAAAATCACTAAACTAATCCGGCCAAATTATACTGATGACATAGCCATAGTCTGAATAGAAGCATTGTTCGTTAAGCGTTGGGTTGCCGCTCCCGTGGTAATAAAACCAGTCATCCACCGAAATTGTTTGCACGTCTGTGTACTTTGCCTTGCTTCCCAACCTAAAATATTCCCCAACCACGGATGTAGGTGGAACGGCCTGCCCAACTCTTGACTTAAATACTTTATAAGGAAAATCATCGTTGCGAATAAACCACTTCAGCACACCGCCTTTGCAATAAGCAACCATAATTGGATATGTTCCGACTTCAACAAATCTTAACAATGCTGCCAAGTCACTGACCCGAAATCGCTGTGACAGTTTATCAATCAACGCGAGGGAAAATCTTTCTCGGTGACAAGTTGCTTGAAAATTCGCTTCTGGCATTAACAGGGCTCCCGCAAAATAATTTGCCTCCATCTCAATGGTATTAGTTTCTAAGGGGTTGAATTTGGATGGGTGATATGCTCTCTTTAGTTGGTAATGATGTTCTTCGATGAAAAAATGTCCTAGTTCATGCGCAAAGGCAAAGCGCGCCCTGTTCGAATCTTTTGAGCCAACAAAATCTAAATTGATATGAGTATGAAAGGTAGAGCCATCATATATCTGCAATCCTTCGAATCCAGTACCGTCTGGTTCCTTACCGTAGTTATCATAATAGAAAGCTAGATCATTATCTATCGCAATTTCTTCTGGCAGAATTTCTTTTTGAAATTTGAACAGGCCAACGATTTCGCGTGCGAGCGCGTTTAGTTTTTGCTTTCGCGGTTTTTGAAGATCAGCCATTATCTTTTTTGCCCGCCTGGTTCTTCTTTATTTTGTCCATTATCTCCTTAGAAATATTGGCATTGCCGCGGGCCGCCATCCCCCATTCTTTGGCTATTTCGTCATCACTCTTAAGTTCTAGTATAAAGGTTGAACGCTTGTAGGCTCGCGGCACCTCTGCATTCCAGATTTCATCAGCATCAATCGATTTTGAAAGTTCCTCGGCATTGAATTCCGGTTGTAGTTTCAAACTCAGCCGCTGCTCATTTGCGTTTAACGGAAAGCAATATCCTGTAATACGCATAGCGTTCAACAGGTCTGCCTCACTGTTAATATGTCGTTTCCTATTTGCCATTTAATTTGTCAAATCGCTCTACTAATTTCTTTTTTGCGCGGTCCCGGTAGACGCGAAGAGTTGATGGCGCCACATCGAGCTTTTCTTGTAGAAGCTGCGAGATCTCGCGAGGCAGGTATTCACCGCTTGAGCAAAACTCTGCGTAAGCCAAAAAAATTTCCCGCTCTTTCATGGGCAAATATGTAAGGGCCTCTTCAATCTCGGCACTCATTTCCGTCAAGATCTTTCTTGTCGGCATAAGGACGCCTTCTTTGGAGGTATCAATTTGGTAGTCATACTCAACTTTGATTTTTTCAACAGAGAAATATTTCTTTTTGAACTCTGTTTTTACAATGCCTTTCAGGTATGCTTCAACTGCTTTTTCAATGTCATCGGTATTGGCTTTTTTTAGGTCGAACTTGTCAGGGCTTTTCTTAATCTGGTAAAAAGCATTCCACACGATGTCAACTGCGTCTTTAGGATCAAACACCACCTGGAACTTACTGGGATTAGCCTGTGTATTGCACATCGTCATACAATAGCGCATCAATTCCTCTCTGAATCGACCCACAAGTTCCATAAATGCCAATTTAGCTTCCTCCGGATCGTCTTCCCCCATAGAAAGGATAACCAGTAGATCCTCTGCGTTATAATCCTTATATGGGTTTTCTGACGTTGAAATCAAAGATTCGGGCATTTAATACGCAAAAGCGTTACTTGGCTGTAGCGCTTTCCGTATGTTGATAAAAGGGTCCAGGAGGAGGTGTTGTAACGCTTTTGGTATGGACGCGAGCAACAAATCCTAGTTTGGACAGAGCCACGAATTTAAATAAAAACGCATAAAAAACCGCAAAAACTGATGTCCCAAGATGTCTCTACCATTATCGTAATCGCACACTACGGCTTAGACCGAAAAGTCACAGAAGAAGAGTGCAAAGCCGTACTCAACTCCCAAAACAACGAAAATATCGTGTTTGTAGACTTTGAGGCCGGGAGTTCAAAGCTGGGCGAATTGTATGGCCTTCCGTTCGAAAACATGGCCTTAATGCAACGGCGAAAGTTTGGTCAATTGCTGAAGCCCATACTGGAGAAATACCCGGATTCCACCATTGCCTACTTCGGATTAACACCGATCCCGATCGGATTTCACCTGGGCGTACTGGTAGGTAACACTCATCCGTACATCATTTTCCAGTGGCACCATTCAAAGAAAATTTGGTTCCGCGATATTGACCCACCTTCTGCAGACTACGCGTTTAAGATCAAGGCTCTTGATTTGCCCGCGGAGGTTCAGAAGGGCAAGGGTGATATAACAGTTCGCGTTTCAACATCCTACAGTGTTGACGAAAAATCAACCTACGAGGTAGTTCCCAATCCGGCCAACGAGTTTGATCTTTCGCTCGAACAACCTCATGTCGATTCTCTTTATAACCAGGAGAATATACAACACGTTGTTGATGCGTTTCAGACAATCCTCGACACGTATGCGAACAAACTCAGGGACAGAGAAAAGATTCATCTGTTTATCTCCTCCTCATCCGGGTTACCGTTTGCGATCGGAACAAGGATAAATCCTAACATTTGCCCGTTCATTCAGACCTATCAATACAGCCGACAAGAATCACCAAACCATCGCGAAGCTATTTTGATTTCGAAGGATACTGATCGACGTCCAGCGTTGCTTGAAGATGAACGACGCGTTGCGAATGAAATCCGCTTGTCATGGGAAAACGAGATGCAAAAGAAGTTAAAGCCGTTCATCCAGATCATCGCCGAGAAAAAGCATTCGACTTGGATTGAATCTATTTGTACAGAAGACCAGTACAAGAAAATTGCAAACGGTATAAAGTATTCGTGGGACAAGGTGCCGAGTATTTCAGGCACTTCGTTGAAAACAGATCATATTGACCTTTCCGTTATCGACGTTGAAGACGGTTTCGAATACATCGAAAAAACCAACTCATGGCTATTGGATGATGGATTCCTTGCGGGCCTGGCAAAGCGACTCGCCAAAAATGCCGATACGGACGTCGGGCAGGCTGGAAGGTTATTCTTCTTCCATGAAGCGCTTCACTACAGCAAGAATGGCCACAACCTTACCAAAGAAGTAGCAACCGGCATCGGCCAGTTCCCGAAGGTGATTGAAGAAGCCGACTATCAGGCGGACGTGTGGGCGGTACTGACCGAGTATAAATTCTGTCAGGTGTATGTTCCTGAAAAATTGCAGAAGGGCATTAAATATTTTTTTTGCAACGCAATTGAAACAGCGGTTGAGACCATGTGGAGCTTCATGGAGAACGGATCAGAACTGAATATGGTGCAAGTGCGAAGCATGAATCGATTTCTTAACTGGTATTGGCAATGGCTGCGCATCGAAAATCTCGACGGGGAGGGCTCAATCGAGGAAGTGATTTGCATTTTGTTTGACAAACCGATCATCGAGTTCGCGGGAGCGCCGATGGACTTGCGTGCGCACAGAACATTTTTTAAGCTCGATGCGAGAGGAGGCCAAAGCCTTGAGCTTGCAACATTTGTAAAAAATCGCGTTCACCGGTCAACCCCAACGGCAATCGGTGAAATCGTAAGTGGCTTTAAGCAACTTAACGGTGAGAAAATTAAGTACGGGTTAAAAAGCTTTCAGCAAGCGATCGGACTAGATTCTAAACAACCAGAATAAACAGTAAAAAGTATATGCTAACACGTGATCAAAAGAAGAAGTTTAACGCTATCCTCGAAGAGTTGGGTAGCAACCTGGACATCTCGCAGACAGAGTTTGATGCGGCGGTGCAAAGTTATCAGGCAGTGGGAAAGCATCTTTCCGATTCGAACTCAAGCCTGCGACCTTATGAGCCGGAAATTCTGCCGCAAGGTTCTTTCCTGCTTGGGACAGCAATAAAACCGATCAGCAAGACGGATGACTTGGACATCGATCTGGTAGTGCAACTTAGGGGCAAACCGTACGATTGGACGCAGTCCATACTGAAACAGAAAGTTGGGGACCAACTCAAAAGCCACAAGACATACAAAGAATTGTTGGTGTCGCCAGATGGCACTCGATGCTGGACACTCAAGTATCGCGAGAATGCGGAGTTTGGCCGATATCACATGGATATCCTTCCATCCATCGTCGACACAGGCTACCGCATCGTTCTGGAAAAAGCGTTTTCAGACACCGAGATGTCTGAACTCGACGAACTCGCTATTAGAATTACCGACAAGCACCGTTTAGATTATGCGTCGGAAAAAGATCACAAGAACTGGCTTAAAAGTAATCCTTTCGGGTACGCGAAGTGGTTCTTCGCGCAGGCCACCATCGCAGCAACAAAAGCTTTCTCGCTGCGAGAAGCGATTCAGCCGGTGCCGAAGTTTCAGAAAGAGAAGTTGCCTTTGCAGCGAGTTGTGCAGATACTAAAACGGCACAGGGACATGATGTATTCCACGCGTCAAGACAAAGATGATAAGCCGATTTCCATTATTATTACCACGCTTGCAGGAATGGCCTATAAAGGAGAGTCCGATATTATCGAAGCGCTGCAAAATATTGTCGCGACTATGCACGAACACATTGGTGAGTATCACCCGGTGACAGGAAGGAAAATGAAGTGGATTGCAAACCCGGTCAACAACGCGGAGAACTTTGCTGATAAATGGATATTGCATCCGAAACGCCAGGCGAATTTCTACGAGTGGTTGGAGCAAGTTAAGAAGGACATTGGCAAAGCCACCTCCATCACCGATAACAGGATGATTATGGAATCCCTGGAAAGGCCGTTCGGAAAAGATCTCATTCAGAAAGCGTTTAGCAACCTGGAGAAGGGCATCCTGTTGACTTCGACCGCAACTACGCTTTCAGCACATACGTCGAAAAACGTATCCACAGAACTACCATCGAAGTTACCGCAACCAAAAAGAGAGGGTTTTCAATAGTATGAGGTGGTGGGAAGAACGAAAGCACATATTTGCACGAGAGATAGCGCGATTAAATGAAGGGCGCCACGGCAATGGCTTTCGTTTTTTTGTGAAGGACGAGCAATTGTGGTTAGCCGGTACAATCCCTTTGCCCTTGAAAGAAGGCGGTCAGATCGATTTTGAATTTGAATTGAGGTATCCGAAAAACTATCCTTTCTCGGTGCCATTCGTGTATCCGAAGGGCAGGGAAAAAAATTGGGTCGGAAATCACCAGTTTATTAGTACGGCCTTCTGTTTAGACGTCCGCGAAAAAACGTGGTCGTCTTCCATGACTGCGGTTGATATTCTGGAAAGCCTTGAGCGATTGTTGCTGGCCGCCCTTGATGTGGTCTTGAAGAAGACCGATAAGTTGGAAGTGTATGAACAGGAAGAGCCAACGAAGCTCGATCTTATCCGCCAGAAGATAAGGTGCGTCGTCCCGTTTCCATTCGATACCGGAACAGCCTCGTCGGGAGAATTCAAGTTCCATCAAACGCTCGATTGGAATGACACAAGGTTAATAGTAACTCCGGAGATGGACTTTAATGCGGATACCCTTAAGAATGAGTACTTTATTCTTTGGTTTCTTCAACTTTGGTCACCCAAGAAAGGTGTGTGGGTGAAAGCTACACTTGAGCAACTTCAGCGAATGGTTTTCAAGACCGATGAAAACACATTGGGTGTTTTCTTGTCGGAACAGAAGCTGGTTACCCCTGACGATTACGCCAAATGGTGTGAGCCTAAGGATGAGAGTAAGTACCTGCTTTTCTTTGTGGACGATCGTGCCGTGCTACTTGCTCAACGCAACAGTAAGAGCGACAAGATTGAATACTTTGGATGTTATAATCAGGATTTTTCAAAAATTTATTCCAGGCTACCTTCAGTCGGACGTGAAAATCGGTTCGATGAAAAACGGGTAGCGGTGATTGGCTGCGGCTCGGGCGGTAGTGCTGTAGCAGTGGAACTTGTTAAAGCTGGCGTATCTAAATTGGTGTTGATCGATGACGAATACCTTACCGTTGAGAATATAAGCAGGCACGAGTGCGATGTACACGATGTCGGGCTAAAGAAGATCCATGCCTTAAGAAACAAGCTTCGTCGCATAAATCCGAAAGCGGATATTGAATGCCTGGACAACAGGATCGACGTGATTGAAAATGAAGTCGCAGAGAAACTTGAGGACTGCCAACTGGTGATCAATGCTACTGCAACCGCTGAGGAAATCATCAATGAATTCTGTTGGACCAAGGGTATCGCCTCCATCCATCCAAAGGTTTACCCCCTGGGTTTCGGAGGAGAAATTGTCAGAATTCTTCCCGGTGTAACGCCATGTTTCGAATGCATGCACCATTTGCTATCGGATGTTCTTAAAGAGCAACCTGGCTTCAGTGATTTTCCATCGATGGAGATCAAAAATTACAATCAAACTAAAGAAGGCGAATCTCTACCAACACCATCACTCAGCGTAGACGCGAAATTTATTTCCCTTTTCGTCGCAAAGATGGCACTGGCAGTGATCCATGCCCCTGATATGAAGGATGTTCCTGGCTCTAATATTATTCTTTGGGGAAATGATAGACGATGGATCTTCGACCAGGAATTCGAGTGCCTGAAAATGGACACATCGAGTTTTGAATCTTTTCCGAATTGCATTGTCTGTTTTGGAGATAGTCATATTGAACAAGAACTGGGACTGAGCTATGACGAAATAACAAAACTCGTAACTTCGGTTGAAATCGATAATGGGTAAGATCATCTTTAGCTTAACCGAACCAGTGAAAGTGAAGCTGACGGAGGCGCTTCACAAATACGGCGACTTCGAGATAGGTGGAGTGTTGATCGGAAAGAAAATAGACGAGAACAGTTTTGAGATTGTTGATGCGTCAGTTTCGGATGAAGATAAGAGATTCTCATTTGTAAGCTTCATCCGCGGAACGAAGAAATCCGAACGGCTATTAAAACAACATTTCCGCAAAGGTACAGGTTACTATATCGGCGAATGGCATTCACATCCGAGGTTTTCCCTCAATCCGAGCCTGGCAGACATCCGTACGATGTTAGGGATCTTGCACGATTCGAGTTACGGCGTTTCTTTTGCCATCTTACTGATCGTTCATATTGCGCACAGTGAAATGAAGCACAAAGGATTTTTGTTTCATAAGGATTTAAAAGAAATAGTACCGCTGGAATAGTAATTTCACCGATAAGGGTCTTTAGCACGGGAGATCATCGGTTTTATTTGATGTTGCAGCCGGACGTGACTTGACGCTCTTATTTCAGCTTCAATTTGTCTTCTGAAGAGAGTGCTACTTGATTTTCAAAGTCCTAATACTAACTAAGCTGTTAGACTGGTAGGCTGGGAACCCCTTCGCACTTCAATTCCTATTGCTTTTTAACTTGGCATTTGCAACGTTTACTGCGAACTCAAAAAAGACTTTCATAGCCTTTGTAAATTGAAATGTATTTTCCGTTGTGCCTCAAGACATTTTTCCTGTGCCTATGTCGATAAATGAATCAAAATCCTCCACGGATGTTTTTTTCAAGTATTTCTTATTTGGACGATTGACGCATCATTTCTAAAGTTTCAGATATGTTAAATGATCGCTAAAACGCTTCTCCACTTAAGGTGTTTGATTATCGAATACCCAATGATCGTTTGATTTTTCTTTCCAGGCGTGGCTTACCCAACTGGTAAAGCAGCCAATCATTGACGTCTTTGTGATCCTGATACAGACAGGAAAAATTCTTAGCGGGAACCCCTGAACTTAATATGGCTTCTGTTGTTTTTATACCGCTGGCATCATTGTCCAGGAACAGGTTTGCCTGCTTGTATTCCTTTAGAATGTCCATGCTTTTCGATAGGTTGCTGTTGGAATTCAGCACCAGAAAATCCGTATCGATTGTTCCCTGTTTGATAGTCAGAAAAGAAAGGAAATCCATAAATCCTTCGAGTCCCGTAATCCACTCGAAACCATTACGGATGAGGGTAATGTCTTTGGGCGAAGACGAACATTTGAACAACGGATTGCTCAGTTCATACCCGCCGGATTGGTTTTCGAATCCGACCGAAAAATAGTGTCTGTCCTGTATTTTGAAGTACACTTCTTTACAGTATCGGCGGGCCGTGGCAAGGTCTATTCCCCTTGAATCCAGGTACGCGGTAAGGGCCGGATTGTTACCAATCTCTTGGATATGCCGTATTTCAACCTTTGATTCATCGTCCGTACCGTCCGTGGAGGAAGCACCTGCCGCACTATTGTACGTCCTGACGGCCAGTCTTTGCTGTTGTGCCTGAAAAGAGAAGTGACCTTCCAGGGTTCTGATCACTTCCCGGACGTCCTGGGTATCGTACAGGCGGAGGGCGAGGTCAAACAGCGTTCCCCCAACACCGAGCCCGTGATCGTACCACCGGTTGATCCTGGTGTCGACTTTCAAGGAGGGGGTTCGTTCGGGGGCCCGGATCGGCGATATATACCACCACTGCGACCCCCGTTTCGTTTTAGGGTGGATGCCTTCTTTTGCCAGAAAGTCCACGATCGGCTGGTTGTTTAGCTGCTGTATGTTCATGTTGTAGCTGTATTAAGCAATGCATATTCTTTTTTGCTCAAATACTCTTCAACTTCCTGAAATACAGCGTAAAGCGCTTTTAGAGAGTTCGAAAATGTGTCACTCAGGGCTACAATTAGGTGGAATGATGTGGCGGGGAGTGGTGTTGGGCGCTAAAATCATTCGCATCGCAATCTTGAGGTTCTGTGCGCCGGAACCCACTGTCTCCATTGAGGGCTGGATTTGCCTTTTATTGCGGCGGCCCGGAAGCTTCACCTACCCGGAAGTCTCAAAAGGGAGAGTGTCTTAAAGATCGGTTTCCTGTCGCCACAAATAAGCCGAAGCCCGGAGTTCATTTCGGCGTGTATGCTGACGTCCGTCGTTTGGAACATTACCCCTTTACGCGCTCACCCTGTGCCTCAATTCCGCTTTCTTTTCCGTTTCCGCTTTTCATGGAACGCATTCTTCTGCGGTGAGAATTTCCGGGAGCGTTTGTCCGGGGCGAGTTTCTTTTCATCGATTTCAATGTAACGCGAAATGCCGATGTTCAGGGTGGCGAAAATATCCCTGCGCTTGCCCGGCATGTCATAGATCGACTCGTAGGCTTCAACGCGGCTGATGTATTCGTCGGTGCGGCTGTCGAAGAAGGCATAGTTGGCGCGTACGTCGAGGGACACGCGCCAATTTTCCGACAGATCCCAGTCGGACCGGAACCCTGCCGAGGCGAACACCTGGAAACGTTTGAAATCGTCCCTGGCCAGGACCGCAAGTTCGGATGTTTCCGGAGCGATTACGCCGTCGTATTCTACAACGTATGTTGAAGGAAGGATCGGATAGGTTTCCTGGGGAAAGCGATACTTCGCGTAGTTGTGCGTGACCGTTTCTTTGCCATCCAGCAGGAAACCCACGCCACCACCACCGGCGAGGCTAACGCGAAAGAATGCGAGGTCAATGACGTGGGCTTTCAGGGCGAAGGGCAATGTCGCGTAACGCAGGTTCATCCGCCTGGTGCCTTCATGTCCGCCAACGGCGTTTACAATGTGGTGATTCTGGCCGATGTTGATAATTCCCGGCGTGATCACAAAGCCGAAGGTGGCGAAGTCTACGCCGTAATTTATCCCGATTGGCGCGACCTTGACATCGTACCGCGATTTGTATCTCGGATCGTTAAAAATGCCTTCGTCCCATGTGTACGTTGAAGTAATCCCGGAAAAAAGGCCCATCGAGATCTCGTAGGGTTGGGCGCACAAAGCGGTTGTGCTGCCAGCCAACAGAAAGATCAGGTAGTATCTTGACATCAAATTACGGGGTTCATCCACATTGGCCATCCGCGCGGCTCAACCCACAAGTAACAAAAAAAAACCGATGCTCGGGAACCTGAAATCCGGAATTCAACTTCAGGCGAGGTTATGGTAGACGGTCTGGACATCGTCGTCGCCCTCGAGCGTATCGACAAGTTTGAGCACTTCGTCCTGTTCGCCTTCGCTGAGTTCTTTCGTGGTATTCGGGATGTATTGAAGTTCCGAGCTCGTGGCTTCGAGTTGATGTGATTCAAGAAACTTCTGCATGGAGCCGAATTCAGTGAACTTGGTATAAACGATGGTTTCTTCTTCGTTCGTTTCAATATCCTCGGCGCCTGCATCAATGAGATCGAGTTCCAGTTCATCGAGGTTGACCTTGCCCGGTTCGAACTTAAAAACGCCTTTGCGTTCAAACATGAACACCACCGACCCGGAATTTCCCATGCTTCCGCCATTCTTGGAGAAATGAAGCCTGATATTGGCCACGGTGCGGGTCGGGTTGTCGGTGGCACATTCTACTACGATCGGCACGCCGTGGGGACCGTAGCCCTCATACACGACTTCCTGAAAATCTTTTTCCTCTTTCGAGGATGCGCGCTTGATCGCCGCCTCAACCCGGTCTTTGGGCATGTTGGCACCCTTTGCATTTTGAATTGCCATCCGAAGTTTCGGATTGTGTTCCGGGTGAGGCCCCCCTTGTTTTACCGCAATGGCGATATCCTTGCCGATACGCGTGAAGGCTTTGGCCATCCGGTCAAAGCGCGCAAACATCTTATGCTTTCGTTTTTCAAATATGCGACCCATGTGGACAACGTGTTGTGGGGCGCAAAATAACATTGACGGGCAGAAAGCGCAACGATCACCCCTACAAACGGCTATGATTTCACGGATTGGGCGCTCACGTGCGCGCGTTGGGCCTTTTCCCAGATCACAGACTGTTGACCGCTGAGGTATCGGGCCAGGCCCGCGTACACGGAAAGGTTCATCACCGTGAAGTAGTAGGGCAGGAAAAAGCCCCGGATGGGCACCCTGCGTTTTCTGAGCAGGTGGCCGGCGACGGCCAGCGCGTAGAACAGGAACTGACCCACCATCGTCATCGCGTAGAACGCGGCGCCTTGCCATGCTAGGAATGCGTTGCAGACGAGTATCACCGGAAGAAAAAACGGTGTCAGCGTCCATCGCAACACGCGATGAGAGACGTATTGAAAAGAGAGCATGCCATACCGCAGTGGATTCAGCAGATAACGCAAGCGCGACATCGCCTGAAATCCGCCGGCGCAAATCCGGACTTTTCTTTTCCACTCTTCGTCGACCGACACCGAGGCGGCTTCCATGGCAAGCGCCTCGGGTTCATAGGCAAACCGGTATCCCCGTGCGGCAATCTCCAGCGAGAGCACAAAATCCTCGATGATGGTCCCTTCGTCCGGAGGCTGATAGAGCGCCGTTCGGACTGAAAACAATTCTCCCGCCGCGCCGACAATCGAGTAAACGTCGGAGTCCTTTTGCTTGAGATAAGATTCGTATTTCCAGTATAAGCCTTCACCCGACCCCGGTGCGCTGCCCTGCGCATCGTCCGTGATCCTTTTCTCTCCGGCCACCCCACCTACGGAGGGGTCTGCGTAATGACGCACCAATTTTCGAAGGGCGTTTTTGTTGATGAAGGTATTCGCGTCCGAAAAAACCACGATCGGCGATTTCACGAATGGCATTACCCTGTTCACCGCGTGGATCTTACCCTTCCTGGTCGCTTCGTGAAACAGCCTTACGGCACGAAATTTTTTTACGATCTCACGGGTGTGGTCTGTCGATCCATCCGTGACAATGAAGACTGATAATTTGTCTTTCGGATAGTCAAGCATCATGGTGTTGGTGATCTTGTCTCCGATAAACGTTTCTTCATTGTACGCGGCGATTACCATGGTGACTTCGGGCAACTGATCGTCACTGCCGGTAAGGCAGGGCCTGGCAGTCCGTCTTACTTGTGCCAGGAGGCTGATGACAAGGCCATACCCGATGTATGTGTAGAAGATTACCAGAAGACCAATCCAAAAGATAACGGTGAGAAATGTGGTCATGAAGGGATTGGTTTTTGGATGTGGAAGTTTTGTAACATCGGTTGTTCGTTAGTTCGCGTGAAAGATTTTAGTCTGTGCGGGGTCAGGGATTCGCGGGTTGACCGCCAAACGTCAACGGCTTTTCTTTTCTTAGCTTTAATAATATTATGCCATGCGCGGCCCCTTATCTGGCCGCAGGGACATACCCGGGTTGCCACCGCCGCCCTTGTTTCTGCACCGTTAATGCATGACAGCGGTCCTACAGCCAACGACGATTTTGCAAGCACGAATAGGAACACACCCCTAACGGTGAACATTCTCAGTAATGACGCACCAGGAGGATCGGACGACGATGATGATGATGACGACGATAACAACATCGATCCGGCAACCGTCGATCTCAATCCGGACCTGGAGGGTATAAACAAGGACGTTACTTCTGCTTCAGGCGCGTTCTCAGTAAATGCTTCGGGCGACCTCACCTATGCGCCGGCGACGGAATTTACCGGACTTGCCGAGGTGCGGTATCGCATTCATGATTTTGACGGTGATTTGTCGAACGTGGCGCATGTCCGCGTCACCGTCGGTATGGCCAATGAAGCGCCGGTTATCACCGGTCAGACGCCGGACCCGATGACTACGGCACAAGACCAGCCGTTTCAGATCCAGTTGGGGAACCTCATTGTCAACGATCCTGATAATACTTATCCCGACGACTTTACACTCGAGATCAGACCCGGTGATCACTATTCCGTGAGCGGCCTTTCGGTCACGCCGGAAGCGGGATATATGGGTAACCTTACCGTTGGCATTCGCGTTTCCGATGGAACGACAACCAGCAGTTTCTTTGATTTCATGGTATCCGTAGTCGAAGTGAACCCGGTTCCACGGATCACCGGGCAGACACCGGATCCGCTGACGGTCAATGAAGACGAATCGATCGCTGTCGGCCTTGAGAACCTTCTTGTTACCGATGATGATACACCTTACCCAGGTGGTTTCACCATCACCGTTCATGGCGGATCGAATTATAGCGTATCCGGTAATTTAGTGAGTCCTTCCCTAAACTTTTCGGGACCGCTTTCCGTGCCGGTCACGGTCCACGACGGGCAAAACGGCAGCGACCCGTTCAATGCCTCCGTCGAAGTCGTCGCCGTGAACGACCCGCCGGTAATCACCGGCCAGTCGCCGCTGACCACCGCCGAGGGCCAACCCATCGACATTGTGTTTTCCAATTTGCAGGTCGAGGACCCCGACAACAGTTATCCCGACGGCTTCACCTTGTCGTTGATCTCCGGTGACGCTTACGCCGTCAGCGGGAACCGCATCACACCCAATGCCGGTTTTAACGGCACGCTGTCCGTGGGGGTGATCGTCAACGACGGCGTGTCGAACAGCGCCGTGTACAACCTGGCCATTACGGTTACCGCCGTCAATTCCGCCCCGGCGATCACCGGGCAACAGCCGGTTTCGACGGATGAGGACACACCCGTCGCCCTTACGCTTAACGACCTGATTGTGTCGGACAACGACAACAACTATCCGGAGGGGTTCACGCTGGTTGTGCTCCCGGGGGAAAGCTATTCGGTTTCCGGAACAACGATAACGCCTGGAACGAATTTCAACGGGGTGCTTGCCGTGAATGTGAAAGTAAACGACGGGCTTGCCGACAGCGATCCGTATGCGCTGCAATTGAACGTGAGTCCCGTCAACGACCCGCCACAGATCACCGGCCAGACGCCCCTGTCGATTGCGGAGGGTCAGTCCTTAACGGTTTCATTCGACCATTTGCAGGTGATCGATCCCGACAACACATACCCGTCGGCCTTTAGCATTACCGTGTTGCCCGGGGAGACTTACACCTTATCAGGCGCCACAGTGACGCCGTCGGCGGGATTCACCGGTACGCTCACCGTTGCCGTGGTGGTAAGTGACGGCTCGCTGAACAGCAATATCCATGACCTCGCCATACAGGTGCTGCCTGTCAACAACCCGCCGGTGATCACGGGTCAGGTACCCGTGTCAGTCGGGGAGGACGCTCCGTTTACCATAGGGCTCGGACATTTGACCGTCGAAGACACCGACGATGATTATCCGACGGGTTTCTCGTTGAAAGTGTTCGACGGCGTAAATTATACTTTGGGCGGCAACACGGTAACGCCGCTTTCCAATTTTTCCGGCACGTTGAATATTCCGGTGGTTGTGAACGACGGCGAGGACGACAGTCCCACGTTTACTTTTCAAATCCAGGTGGGCAACGCCAATGATCCGCCCGTGATTACCGGCCAGGACGTGTTGCGTACACGCGAGGAGCAGCCGATTGCTCTTGCGCTTTCGCACGTCACGGTTGTTGATCCTGACAATGCTTTTCCCGTGGGATTCAGCCTTCTCGTGGCGACAGGAGAAAACTATGCGGTCTCAGACAACATTGTCACGCCGGACGTCAATTTTCACGGGACCCTCCTGGTGGCTGTACGCGTGAGCGACGGCGTGAACAACAGCCCAACGTTTGATTTGCAAATCACGGTAGACCCGGTCAACGACCCGCCTTTCTTCGATCCCATCGCCGACCTGGTGGTGGCCGAAAACTCCGGCGAACGGACAATTTCCATTTCGAATGTTTCTCCGGGCCCCGGCGAAGGGAACCAGACCCTCACATTCGTGGCCAGGTCGGGAAATACGACCGTGATGCCAAATCCCACGGTTGCTTATAATGGCGCCGGCCCGACAGCGGCACTGACGTTTGCACCCAATACCAGCGCAAATGGACTGGTAACGGTCACTGTCACCGCTGTCGACAGTGGTCCGTCCGCTTCGCCGCACAGCAATACTTATTCATGGTCATTTTCCGTTACCGTCGCTGAGGTTAATGATCCACCTGCGTTCGACCCGATTGCCGATGTGACCATGGCTGAGGACGCCGCGCAGGTGGTTGTCGCGCTAACGGGAATTTCGGCAGGCCGGAACGAGCAACAAACGCTGACCATGTCGGCGACGACGACAAAACCTGAGCTCTTTGAAATTCTTTCTGTTCAGTACACGAGCCCCCAGACAACCGGCCAGTTGCTGTTAAAGCCCACGCCCAACGCCTTTGGTACGGCAAACATTGCCGTGACGCTCACAGACAACGGCCCCGCCACGGGAGGAAGCAACTCCATGACCCGCACGTTTACCTGCTCGGTTCAACCCGTCAACGATATCCCCCGCTTCGTCAGCACACCCGTTACGCTGGCCGCCGTAGGCGAGCGCTATGAGTACGTCGTTCAGATCGCGGACGCCGAAAGCAAAGCCTTGCCGATATCCCTTGCGGTGGCGCCACCATGGATGGCGATCTCAAAGAAATCCGGGTCGTCGGCGCACATTCGGGGTACACCACCCGCGTCGTCGGCGGGACCCGTGGCGGTGCGGATACAAGTTGATGACGGCGGGCTTATTGCGGACCAGGGGTTTACGCTGACCGTGAACACAAGGCCGGAAGTTTCAGGTATCACCCATGCGACGAATGAGGATGAGGCCCTGGTACCCGGGAATAATGCGTTTAGCGCGCACTTCGCGGATTCAGATGGTGATGTGCTAAAGGCGATACGCATGGTGGTGATGCCGATGAATGGATCATTACGCGTAGACGAGCGCGTGCTCACCGAAGGGGATTCGGTGTTGGCTGGCGACCTGGACCGGTTGACGTATCAGGCCAACGCGGACTACTGGGGCAACGACATTTTCGAATGGCAGGGATCCGATGGTTACCATTACAGCTCAAATACCGGCGCGTTTTCGATATCGATCCACCCGGTCAACGATCCGCCAAGGATCAGCATCGAGCGGGACACGCTTCACTATGAAGTGACCGGTGAGCCGGCCGTGTTAACGGAGGCATTGCGCGTAACCGACCCGGACGACGATTCCCTCATGCGAGCCGACCTCACCATACGTATGGAACATTTCGAGCCGGAGTGGGATCGCTTGCTGTTTACGAGTACCGGAAATATCCGCGGCACGTATGACTTTCACCTGGGCCGTCTTTCGTTGACCGGCAAGGCTACCACGGCGGAGTATGTCGATGCGATTCAGGCGGTCCGTTACAATTACATCAATACCGTTGATCCGCTTCCGGGTGTGAAACTTATCGCCTTTACCGCCCATGATGGGGAATCCTCGAGTGAGGCGGTGGACCGGATTGTTAGCTTGGAACACACGTTTGTCGATCTGGAAATTCCGTCCGGATTTACGCCCAACGGCGATCGCGCCAACGACACCTGGGTAATTACACGCCCGGGAGGTTTGGACCAGCTTGAGGATGCGGTCATCAGGGTGTTCGATCACCGCGGCGTCGAAGTACATCGCGCCAGGGGGTTTCAGAATCCCTGGGACGGAAGGTTCAACGGTGAATTCCTGCCGGCAGGCTCGTATTTTTTTACAATAGATCTCCGGTTGAGAAGCAAAAAAATCTACAACGGGTTGGTGACGATATTGAGGTAGGATATGAGAAGATTGTTTTTTTTACTAACCCTGTTGGCGTGCGCGGCATTTCGCGCGGACGCCCAGTATGTGCCCAACAGTTCGCAGGCATTTCAGTTTATGTCGTTGTATAACCCGGCGTTTACGGGGATAGAACCTTTTGATGATTTCAAACTCGGCTACCGGTATCAATGGCTTGGTTTTGGAAAAAACGCGCCAAAGTTTATCAACCTGTCGTTCCAAAAGAGGATAAAGCAACCGCTTGACCTTCTCTATAATGCGCCACGCATGAGCGACTTTTCCGGCGGTAAAGCGGAGCGGATACCGAAAAACAAGCGCATCATCCACAGTGTCGGCGTGAATGTGTTTCAATCGCGAATAGGAATTCTGAAATCGATAGGTTCAGCCATAAGTTATGCGTTCAGCTACCCGCTTTCGGGCGAGGCGCGTCTCGCCGGCGGCGCTGCCGCGATGGTGGAAAACAGGAGAATGGACGTGGCGGAGGTGACGGTACGCGATCCAGACCCGTTCTATGACCACTTGTTGAAGAGTTCCACGGCGCAGACTGATCTGAATGTGAGGGCAGGGTTGTTGTTATATGGTGAAAACTTTTATGTAGGCGTATCCTACCTGCCGTTGCTCAACGTTGCCCTTCAGGCATCAGACATCGCCATGGACGACGCCTTTTTCCGGGGCTCCGTGCAGTTGGGCTACAGTTTCCCGGTTTCCGCGGATGTTAGCCTTCGGCCGAGTGTGGTCGGCCTCGTTCAAATGAACAACGCCCTGGTCGTAGACTACAGCCTTAAGGCGCTCATCCAGGAGAAGGTATGGGCGGGTCTTACCTATCGTGATGTCGAGAGTGCCATAGGCATGCTCGGATTTAACATCAACGAGCGCTTTTCGGTATCGTATTCATTTGAACTTTCGGTCGGCGATTTCAGGCGCTTCGACGACGGCAGCCACGAGTTGGTGTTGGCGGCACGCCTGAACAACCTCAAACGATTTACTCAGTATCTATGGTAAGAACATGGCTAATGATGGTGGGCTTTGGCTGCGTGTGTTTCACATTGCTTGCGCAGGAGTACCGGTTTCACAACGTCCAGAAATTGCCGTCATCGGTGAATACCCAGGTTGAGGAGGGTACCCCGTTGCTGTCGGCTGACGGCAGGAAGCTCTTTTTTACCCGTGCGTTGTATCCGGCCAACAGCGGCGGCAAATTCTCCGGTCTGGACATCTGGGTCAGCGAATGGAATGGTTACAAGTGGATGCCCGCAAGGAATTCAATTTCGCTGAACGATCATGACCATAATGTTATTGTTGGCATGAACAAGCGAAATCTCTATTTCACCCGTTCATCAGGGTGGAGTCGGACGCACGGCGTATACCGCGTTGAACCCGACAGGTCGGGTTTCACGCGCCCCCGGCTCATTCCGATCCCGGGCATCGACAATCTCGACTTTCTCAGTTTTTATGTATCGCCGGATCTCGACGTAATTTTTCTTTCGATGAAAGCGCCGGATTCGCGCGGCCAGGAGGATATCTATTTTTCTGTGAAGAGCGAGTCGGGCGCGTGGACGACGCCAAAAAGCGTGGGCACCACCATCAACACATCCGGATTCGAGGTTTCTCCTTTTCTTTCCGCCGACAAGAGCCGCCTTTATTTTGCGAGCAACGGGCATGAAGGTTTCGGAGATGCGGATATTTTCTATTGCGAGCGCATGTACGACTCATGGGAAACCTGGTCAGCGCCGGTAAACCTTGGCGACGTGATCAATTCCAAAAAATTTGACGCCTATTTTTCGATCTATGGCGATTCGGTTGCATTTTTTGCCAGCAATCGCGACGGTCGGTATGCCGACATCTATCAGGTCAAAGTTTCCAAGCCGAGGACGATTCTTGCGAAGGGGCAGCGTTACCTCGACCGGGCCCTGATGTCGAGACACCTTGGGGAAAACGTCGGACGTGCCATTGTTTTTAAAGGCGAAACGAGCACCCTCGACCAGTCCCAGCGTGAACTGCTGTTCTATATTACGAACAAGCTTATGCTTGAACGCGATATTCACTTTCACCTCGTCGTTCGCGAAGAAAATGACAGCACCCTTACAAAGGATCGCGTCAATGTGATTTATCAAAATCTCCTGTCGCACGGGATCGACAGCGGCCGCATACGCACCGACCAGGTGGAGCCTGCGATGAAATCTGATCGGGCGGTGGTGGAGCTGATGTTGTTTAAATAGACCGGGTCCTGAACGGCCGGTAGAACTGTTGATGGGCCAGTGCAAACATTTCCCGGTCGCCGGAGGAGTCGCCGTATGCGATTATTTCCCGATACTCGGTGAGTTTGAAGCGTTCGCGGATACGTGTTGCCTTGACTGGCCCGTAGCAATTTTCACCGCAAAGGTTGCCCGTGATTTTACCGTCCTTCACTTCGAGTTGCGTGGCAACACAGCGCAGACCGATTTCTTCACACCAGGGCGCGACCCAATTCTCCGCGGAAGCGGAAACCACCGCCACTGTTGCCTTCTCATCGGTATGCCGCCGGATTGCTTCGATTGCACCCGGGCGAATAAGTCCGGGTAACACAGTTCGGGTGAACTCAACGCACTTTTCACTGAAACGCTCCACGGGTTCGCCACCAATGAAGTGGGCAAGGCACCGCTGTTTTGCCTGCCAGTTGGGTATGAGTTTTAAGAAGTACTTCAACAGCACCGGGGAGAGCCAAAGCATGCCCGCCAGGAAACGAACGTACCCGCGGTAGAAAATGAGGAATTCGATGAGGGTGTCCTTTTTGGTGATTGTTCCGTCAAAATCAAATAAGACAAGCTTCCTTGCGGCAAGGGCTGCAGCCTGGCGTTCTTTGGTTGCGCCGTTCTGATGTATCGGTTGGCTGAGGTCCATACCTACGTCGCGTAGATAATGATGTAAAACGTCAATATCCAGCCCGCAATGGTCGAAAGGATAAAGCGGTCGCGTATAAAAATGCGGGTGGGCGATCCACTGTTCTTTTCCACGAGGACGATTTGAAGATACCGCATTATCCCCGCGATCACGAATATCGTGGTCACAAAAATGTAATCGCTCTGAAAGCGTTCGGTGACCTCGGGAGACACCGAGTACATGATATAGGCCACAACCATCACGGCTGACAGCAACGTTACACACGAGTTAATGTAAACAAGGTTGTATCGCTGCGACGACTTGCGAATGATGGTGCCCTTGCTCTTACCGTTCCTGCCATTTCCTTTCACCAGGATGAGGTCGTCCCGACGCTTGGCAACGATCAGGAAGAGTGCCAGCAGGAGGATCATCAGGGACAGCCAGTGCGTGATCTGGAGTCCGGCGATCACACCGCCGCTGTAAACGCGTATAAGAAACCCAATGGAGACAATGAAAAGATCTAAAATGGGAATGTTCTTCAGCCCGAACGAATAGGCCAGATTCAACAAAAGGTAACCCATCAGCAGGTAGAGGAACGTGACGTTCATCCATGCCGCTATCGCAAGGCCCAAGGGAACCAACGTAGCGATAAGCAGTAGGGCGACCGTCGGTTTAACTTCCCCTGAAGCGAGGGGGCGCAGTTTTTTGCGTGGGTGAAGTTTGTCGACGTTTCGGTCGCGATAGTCGTTTATTACGTATACGCCCGACGCTACGAGGCTAAAGGCAACGGCGCCGATTCCCACCATCAGCAATTCGCGTGTATGAAAGAGATGGCCGGCAAAAAAGGAGGGAATAAAAAGGAAGAGGTTTTTCACCCAGTGTTTTACACGAATCAACTTTAAGACGGCCTGAAACCGGGTGGTCACATAGGCTCTTGGGGGCAGTCGATCGACCACCACGCCTTCCACCACGTAGCGCTTCTTCTCTGCTGCCTCTATTTTCATTACCAGATATTCTCCAGGTCCTTTCTTGTATATAAATGGTTGCGGTTGATGAACAGTGTAGGTTTTTTCCTGCTGCGAAGTAAAAGCGGGTCCTTGGTGAAAAGCCGGGACATCCAGGCGATGGGCAGCAGGAACACGAAATAGATTACGCTCAGGATAATCCGAGAATTGACATAGCCAAGGAGGGCTGCCAATTTGAACCAGCCCCATTCAACCGCGCTCGCTACGGCGGGCACAAATACACACACGAACCCGACAGCCAAAGCCACGTAGTTCAACCATGACGTCTCAAAAATCCACGCGAAGACCAGCAGTCCGGTCACGATCACGAGGATGGTTTTATATCGATCCTGTTGCACGCGTGTTTCGTTAGAACAATGTATAGATAAACGGTGCTACGGCCGAACTGCCTCCAATGACCACCAGTACGCCGAGGAAAATGAGCAACAAAATGATCGGGGTCAACCACCACTTTCTTCGCTCGCGAATGAATGTGTATAAGTCTTTGACAAATTCCATAGGTTCGGATGCTTAACGATTTATTATACCTGTTGGCTAAAATTTCATACCAGCCATGGGAGGTACGAGGTACGAATGACGAGGTACGAAGTACGAATGACGAATTAATCGAGGGTGAATTCCTCTTTCCAGTTGTTCGTTTCCTGCCAGGCGGGTTGGCGGTGTTTTTCAAAGAGGAAGTTGCCGACCACGAGGACGTCCATTTCGGTCCGCATGAAACAGCGATACGCATCGTCGGGACTGCAAATGATAGGCTCTCCGCGGACGTTAAAGCTGGTGTTGACGATGACGCCGTAGCCGGTGAGTTTCTTGAACTCGCTTACGAGTTCATAGTACCTGGGGTTGGTTTCCTTGTGGACGGTTTGAATGCGGGCGGAAAAGTCGATATGCGTGATAGCCGGCATATCTGACCGGAGGTGATACAATTTTTCCTTGAGGGAAAGCGCATGATATCCCTCAGGCAGGGGGTTGCGTCGTTGGCTGGCCACGGGCTGAACCAATAGCATGTAGGGGGACGTGGAGTCGTGCTCAAAATATGCGCAGCACTCTTCGGCGAGCACCGAAGGGGCAAACGGTCGGAACGATTCCCGGTATTTTATTTTTACGTTGAGTTTCTTCTGCATGTCTTTGCTTCGGGGATCACCCAGAATGCTGCGGCCACCGAGCGCGCGGGGTCCGAACTCCATGCGGCCCTGCATCCACCCGACTACATTGCCTTCTGAAAGTTTTTGCGCTACCTCGCGGCAGAGCGCCGTGTGGTCCGAATACGGTTGGCAGACTGCTCCATATTTCCGGACTACTTTCTCCACATCCTTGTCGGTAAACTCCGGCCCGAGGTAAGACCCCTTCATGCCGTCCAGGCAAACAGGGAGCCTGCGTTCCCGGTCAAAGTAGATGTGATATGCGGCCTGGGCGGCGCCCAGTGCGCCTCCGGCATCGCCGGCTGCGGGCTGGATAAAAATATTGCGAAAAATTTTGGCGTTGTAGACTTTCCCGTTGGCGACACAATTCAAGGCTACACCGCCGGCCATACAGAGATAATCCGCGTTGGTCAACCGCTTTGCTTCGTGCGCCATTTTGAGTACTGCCTCCTCGGTGACCTCCTGAATGGCGAGGCCCAGGTTACAATGGTGCGCCTGGAGTTCGTCCTCGGGCTTGCGCGTCTTGAAGCCGAAGAGTTTTTCCCACTTTTCTTCGTCAACCATCTTCAGGCCCGTTGCGTAGTCGAAGTAGTTCTGGTTGAGCCAAACCGATCCGTCCTCCTTGATGTCGGCGAGTTCGTTTTTGATGATCTCAACGAATTTCTTCACCTGGGCGCTGCCGGGAACACCGTAGGGTGCCAATCCCATGAGTTTATATTCCCCGGAATTCACCTTGAAGCCGAGGAAATCGGTAAATGCCGAATACAGCAGTCCCAGCGAATGCGGAAATTTCAGCTCTTTAAGTATCCGGATGTCCTTTCCCTTTCCGTGGCAAATGGAGGCCGTCGCCCATTCGCCTACGCCGTCGATCGTGAGGATCGCGGCCTCTTCGAACGGCGATGGATAGAACGCGGATGCGGCGTGCGACAGGTGGTGTTCGGGGAACAAAAGCCGTAGTTTTTTCCTGTTGAATTCCTGAACCTTCGAAAGCTCTTCGATAAGAAGGCGTTTCAGGAACATCTTTTCCCGGAGCCACACCGGCATGGCGGTGATGAAGGATGACAGCCCGCGGGGAACGAAAGCATAGTACGTTTCAAGAAGTCGTTCGAACTTCAACAGGGGTTTGTCGTAGAATGCAACTGCGTCCAGCTGATCGAGTGTGGTGCCCGCATAGTCGAGGCAGAATTGAACAGCGTTGGCAGGGAAGTTGGGATCATGCTTCTTTCGCGTGAATCGTTCCTCCTGGGCTGCGGCGATGATCTCTCCGTCATCAATAATGGCGGCGGCTGAATCGTGATAGAAAGCGGAAATACCTAAGATTTTCATGTATTCAAGGCGATGATGAGGTTTATCAGTTGTCCCGAACTAAAATTCTTGTACCAACCGTATGCGGTGGCATCTCAACGTATTCGCTGATCTTTCTTGCGAGTTTTTGATGTCCGTGCGCATTGATATGGTCGTCGAGAATAAAAAAGTCACCTTCCGACAGCACTTCATCCGCGCGGAATGTGACGATGTTTGGCCACGTGTGTGGGTCAAGCTGCACCAGCGAATCGAGGGCGGCGATAAAGCCGTCATCCTTCAACGGGCCGAGTAGGTCTGCCCGAAAGACGATGATGGTCAAACTGTCGCGCTCCGGAAGGGAGCGGCCAACCAGGTCGAGGAAAATCTTTGCTTCGCGGGCGCTGTTCGTCGTATCTCTTGCCGCGGGCCGAATGGCGGTCTTGAGGATAGAGCGGCTGATACCAGCGACATACTTGAACGGATAATAGGTAGTGCGATCAGCAATAGCCCGCTTCAGGCTGTCGTATTGCTGCTTGCTTCGGATGGGTAGCCGATATCCGTTGTCCACGTAGGTGACATTCTCCTTGTAATCGTTGCGGTGGTACTGGATGACAAGGTATTTCATTCGAGTGGTGTTGATGCGGTTGAGCATCATCATTTCGCGGGCTGTACCATACGATGAAACCCCCGCGTTCAGCACTTTGAGTTGCGTCAACCCTTCCAGTACCTGCGGGAATGCTTCTTCCTGGCCAACGCCCCAACCCATGGCGAATGAATCGCCAAGGACGACGACAGCCGGACCCTGCAATGACTGGTGGTCGTCACGAACGCCCGCGGGGTTGATGGCGTTCCGCACACTGAATTCGCGATTCTCGAACGTGCACGTGCCCGGGTTCAGGGTGTAAAAGAGCTCGGGGTCGTACCGCGCACAAGCGGTAACCTGAATGATGCTCCGGTCCTGGAGCAGATAGACCCGCTGAAAATGAGGGAGGAGAAAGGAGGGTATCTGCCCGGGATTATTCAATCCCGTCCAGACCAGCGTCTCCAGGGCAGTAAGCAGGATGAGGGTTACAAAGACATTGATCAGGATGAATCGGATCTTGGCGATGGTCATGGAATGGAGGTTCGGATGAATGTGTCGACGAAAAAAAAACCGTTCCGATGTCCCGCCTCCAATTCGTCGCGCTTTCACGGCAACCCGGGCCGGTCAGGGTCGGGACCATCGCCTTCTCGGCGTTCGCTAGTGTGCGCTTGTTTGCATCGTTGACTTTCTTCCTCAACCACGGTAAGCATGAAGGCCGAACGAGGACCTCGCGCGTCAGGGTGGTAGCGCACCTTTGTGATTCCTCTCGGGGATTGCTTTCAATTGAACTCCACTGCGCCTACGTCGAAACCCCGCCCGCGGGGCCTTGGCCGATTAAAGAAATCAAATGTGAGGGCGGGGTCATACATGCGCAGGTCGAGTCCCCGGTCTATCACGCGCGGGCAGGTGTTCATGGTGAAGGAAACGCCAAAGGAATCGATGCCCTGAATGAGCGTTGAATCCTGCGTGAAAATGTTGTTAAGCATGGTCACTGGCGCACCTTTGGGGTTGAGTTTCTCGCCGGCCCCGACCACCAGGTTGTTGGCAATAATTTTCTCTCCGCCCAGGTTATTGTAAAAGACGAATCCATTTCTCCCTGAGTTGTAGATGGTGTTGTTGAAAATCCTGACATATCCGTCGGGAAGGTATACACCCATGGTTGGACTTTTCGTGCCGTTGAATCCGTCGCCCCCTGCATTAATGATGATGTTGTTGAAGATCTCGTTGTTTCCCATACCCTGGAACATGATGCCGTGGCCCGTTCCGGTATCGATCAGGTTGTTGTAGGCCTTTCCGGTAACGCCGTCTGCCAGTATGAGGCCTTCATTATGGGCGTTGTGGTTTTTTGTTCCATAATTTCGGATCACATTGTTATAAATCTCACAGTCCTTATCGGCATTCTTGACCTGGATGCCGTCGTAGCCGGTGTTCTCGATGAGGTTGTTGTAGACGCGAAGGCCCTGGATGGCGTGTGACCAGGTTTTCTCGGGACATTTGCTTTCCGTCCGCCCTTTATAGAATCCGTGGCCGATGTACAAGCCTTCACCACCCACGTCGTGGATATAGTTGTCATGAATGGAGACATTTTTCATGATCCATGCCTGTCGCGTCGAGTCTGTAAACAATTCGCAATCCTGGTAAGGACTTGTTTTGATGCCCATGCCTGCGAAGCCGGCGTTCTTACCAGTGCCGTTGGGTTCGTACCCGGCCACCTCGACACGCGCCACCTCGAAGTCGGTGGTGAAGGTCTCGAACGTGATGAAAAAGCTCTTTTGAATCGAGACCTTGATTCCATACCGCTCAACCCGGGCTCCGTCGCCAAGAAGTTGGAAGTTCTCTGAATGGCTGAACCGTAGACCATCCGAAATAAAGGCCTTCCCGTTGCAGTTTCGGATGATGACGGGGTCACCTTTCGTCCCCTTGATGTTTTGCATCTTAACACGCTTGTAGGCTTGCCTTGAGTCAAAACAAACGATGTCACCGGGTTTGATCGACAAGGTCTCGCCATCCGTCAGGTATCCGGAAACGATGTGATCGCACGCCGAACAATCAAATACTTCGCTTTCGGGACTATGGATAGAAAGGATGGGTGACGAGGCCGAGCAAAGGATCAGTATTAAAATATGGAGTGCGTGTTTCATAATCGGCATTTCAACGGATCAACACTCAATAATACCATACCTTGTTCCGGCTGCTGGCATTGTTTTTTGGAATTTGCCAATGTCATGACATTTAAAACAAGGTTTGATTTTCGGAAGTTTGTGCGGTCGGTTCAGGTCTTTTTTCCATCGCTGCAGGACTACCGGTTTGGGTTTCAACGTGGAATACGCGGGATGTTCAATATTGTGCATGAGGACGACTTCCGCATACTCGACTACCTGGAGCCTGGCGAAGGTCAGGTGTTGGTTGACGCAGGCGCAAACCGAGGGGACGCGATTCAATCGATGCTCATGAAGCAGCCGTTGTGCCGGGTCGTAGCCTTCGAGCCAAACCCTGTATTGGTTGAAAAATTGAAAAGGATCTACAGGAATGACCCGCGGGTACGCATTGAGGCGGCCGGGCTTGGCAGCAAAGACATCGACATTGACCTTCACCTGCCTTTCTACCGGAACTATATGTTCGACGGTCTGGCATCGTTTCGCAAGGAGAACGCGCGCGACTGGCTTCGTACCCGGATCTATGGATTCCGCCCCGAGCACCTTTCGATTCGAAAGGTTTCTTGTACCATCAATCGCCTTGACCGTTATCATCTTAATCCAGCCTTTATCAAGGTCGACGTCCAGGGATACGAGCGCGAGGTGCTGTTGGGTGCGGCGGAAACACTGAAGAACGCCCGACCTGTGTTGTTGATCGAAACACCCGGAGAATCGGAGTGCCGCCTGTTGCGTGAATTGCGCTATGCACCCTTTGTGCTGGTGAACGGGACGGTGGTTGAAGGCACGGGTAACTACAATGTCCTCTTCTTTCCCGATGAAAGGGTGCCAGCCCTGACCCAACGCCTCAAGGCGGCTTCGTTCGCACCGCGCCCTGAAATGCCCGCGGGAAAAACCGGCTTTTAGTTTCGGTCTCCGCAATGCTTCGTGAGGCCGCACCGCGGTTGGCTTATCTTTTTATACTGAAAGCGGGTCTTTACCTGGCATTTCTAGAGGCTGAATGGCGAAAATAACAACTCTTTAATCACTCGAACGGATGGATCTTCTGGTATTGGCGAAAGTAGTCTTACGAAAGCTGTGGATCATTTTGTCGGTTCCGCTGATTGCGGCCTTTGCTGCGTTCCTGTTTACCATGGACATGGAGGATTCTTACCTCTCCACGGCTCAGGTTTCCACCGGGTTCACTACAAACGATCAGGCCATTCTCACCGAAGAGCGATTCAACTCCCGGGATGCAGATATCAAATTCAGCAACCTGCTCAATTCGATGAATTCCGGCCTGGCATTCAACCTTTTGTCATACCGGCTGTTGCTCCACGACCTCAGCGGAAAAGAACCGGCATTCCGGCGGCCCGACCCGGGGGCGTTTTCAACCACGGAAGAGGAAGTCGCCCGCGCACGGGAGGCGATTCAGCGGAAGCTTGACAGCCTGGCGCCCTTGTCGACAACGGACCCCGAGTATCCGCTGATTCGAAAGTTTCTTGACGCCTATGGGTATGGTTACACCAATCTCACGGAACGCATGCTGATCGAGCGCGTTCCCAACACGGACTACGTGCAGGTCGATTTTCGCTCAAGCGATCCCAATCTCGCGGCCTTTGCCGCCAACACTTTTTGTCAGGAGTTCATCCGTTATCAAAAGTCGCTAAAGACGGAACGAGGCGGCGAATCTGTGGATTTTTTGAAGCAGCTTGTGGACAACAAGAAGGCTGAACTCGATGCTAAGCTTGATGCGCAGAAGGCCTTCGCGTCCACCAACCAGGTCTACGACACCGATGCGAGTGCCGTGCGCATGAGCCAGATCTCGTCATTGGAATCGGAACGCGACATTATCCGGAGCCGGCTGTACCGGTTGCGGCTCACCATCGACAGGCTGAAGGACGACATCGCGCGGCTTTCGGCGCCTGCGGCCACCAACAATAACCAGAAGATACTCGAACTTCGCGCGCAGATAAACCGTCTGAATGAACGCTACATTACTACCGGTTCTTCCAGTGACCAACTGTTGGACTCCCTGAACATTCTTCGCGAACAACTCAGGATCCAGCAGGACTATGCCACGCGCCAGGGCCCGTCATTGCCGGAGGGATACACGGTGGCCGACCTGAAGATCAAGCTCAAGGACACGCAGATCGAGCAGGAGGTTGAAAGTTCAGCCCTCGCGGTGGTGGAGACGAAACTCGGCGCGTTGCGCGGCAGTGTGTCGGGGTCGCTCACAAAAGAGGCGCAACTGGCTGCCTTGCAAAAGGAGGTCGATTTCGCCAGCAAGGAATATCTCGATGCTGTGGAAAAGTACAACCTCGCCAAAAGCCGGATGCTGGCGACCAGCACGTTGCGGCAGGTGCTCACCGCGATTCCACCCGTAAGTCCTGAAACATCCACGCGCTGGCTCATTGTAGGGCTCGCCGCATTCAGCAGTTTCTGCCTGTGCCTGTTCGTGGTGGTTGCGCTGGAGGTGCTTGACGGATCGGTCAGGACTCCCGATCGCTTCAAGCGCATGGTCGGGCTGCCGCTTCTCGGGGTGATCAATGAGATCGATAGCAGGAGTTTTAATATTCGCACCTATTTCAACCAACAGAATGGTCTTGAAGACACCGAAATGTTCAAGTCGCTGCTGAGGAAATTACGCCACGAAGTTCAGTCGCTTCCCGGCAAGGTGTTTCTGTTTACCAGTCCAAAGCGCCGTGATGGTAAAACCTTCATTATGTTTTCCCTTGCCTATGTCCTTAGCCTTGTTGACAAGCGGGTTCTGATCATAGACACAAATTTCAAGAATAATTCTTTGTCGCAATTGTTGGGAAGAAATCATGGCGACCTGAAAGTGCTGGACAGCAGGAAACGAAAATTGCTGGTGAGCGCCAATAACGACGGTCGGAAGGAGCAGCCTGAATACGAACACGAGAACTCCTATGACCTGATCAACCCGACCAAATACCGGAACATCTACATCGTTGGCAATTCCGGGGGAGGACATGAATCACCTGCTGAAATTCTTTCCGGCCGGGACTTCACGAACCTGATCGCGACCCTGTCCGATAGTTTCGACTACGTGCTCCTGGAGGGAGCGGCCCTCAACGAATACTCCGACGCCAAAGAGCTGGCGACCTATGCCGACAAGGTGATAGCGGTGTTTTCGGCGACCTCGACCATCCGTCAACTCGACCGGGAGTCGATACATTATTTTAAGACGCTTGGGAAGAAATTCGGCGGCGCTGTGCTGAACCGTGTCGACACAAAAGACTTTCGACTATGAACCGCTCACGCTGTTGGGATGCTTGCAACGGTCCCAGTACTGTAAAATCAGGCGCAGCGTCTGTTCCGCGTCGGCGAAGCTCGGTTCTTTCAGAAACAATCCCTGGACCGTAAGGCTATAGGCTTCGCGAATCTGCGATGGACTTGCCCCTGTCGTAAAGAAAACAAAGGGTATGGACTTCTGGCGAAGGTAGGGGTCATCATTGATGTGCCTGCGCAATTCCAGTCCGTCCATCTCTGGCATGTTGATGTCGCACAGGATAATAAAGGGCTTGTCGTGGGTGACGCGAAGGTAAGCCAGCAATTCGATGGCCGTTGGAAAACACAGTACGCCGTTCGACACCTCCAGTTTTTCGATCACTTCGCGAAGGATGAACTGGTCGTCGGCGTCGTCGTCAACGATAATGATGGGACCGGAATTTTTCATTGGGTGATTCGTAAGGGCTCAGGCAAGCCAGTGTGAAAGATCTTTTCCAATGAGGCTTTGGAGCTTTTGAATATCATCGCCATAAACCTCGTGGGTGAGCCGGTGTTTGATGCGGGGGTTGAGCTTTGGACGTACCAGGTTCTTGCTTCGCAAACCGTTTACGGTGCGCTGCACGGAGATATTATTTTTGAGTTTGTTCACGACACCGTCAGGTAACAGTGTCTTTAACGTAAGGTTCACGATGCCTTTTTGTCCGTAGATCCGGTCGAGGAACCTATTGCGGATAATTCCGGACTGGTTGTACCTCACCGTGAAGTCGGGGCTGAATGCCGGGTCGACGCCAAGAAAAGTAAAAATATCGCTCAACACTTTTTTCGGCTGCTCGTTGAGCTCCTCGTAAAGGTGTACGCTAATCTGTTTTGCCGGAAACAGCCGGTAGAAGGGCGAAAGGTTTCTGAAGTAGAATCCTTCCTTGATCAGGTCGTTGCGCCGCCACCAGATGCTGTTTCGGTCGAGGCAATCCGAAAAGTCGGGCGTCGGCACGCGACCGTCCCGGGCAAGGTGGAGAAATCGTGAGTATAGCCGGCTGGCGGGTTGCCGGAGTATAGCGATGAGTTTGACGTTGGGATTGTAAAAATGAATTCGCTGCGGGGCTTGCGGATGGTACATATACGTGTTCGACGTCTCCCCCTTGCGCTGGCCGGGCGCGGCGTCACGAAAAAGCGCAAGGTAGTCGTCCAGGTTCGTGATGGATTGCTCGTAGTGCTTTATCTCGTCGGGGTCGTCGTTGAGGTCGGCACGCTGCGTGTTTTCATATCCGAAGAAATTGGGCTCTTTTACTTTGGGTATAAAAATTTCCGGATGTTGCTTGAGGTACTTGTCGAGGGAGGTGGTGCCGGATTTACCAGCTCCAATGATGAGAAAATCAGGAAGGAGTTCAAGATTCCTATGAGTGCCCGAAGGGTTGTCGTAACCGGCTATATTCAGTGTTTCAGTCATCGCAATGCATTAAAGGTTCATAACATTGGCTTCTATTCCGTCTTCACGCTGGGTCAACCAGGGTGTGTTCTCACTCGCTAACAGGATCTCGGTAGTAACTTTCGGTTTTTTGAACCTCTTCTTCCTGGTCAGGATGCTGTCCAGGTCGGAAATCGGCGTCTGGGTGTTATTTACCAGCGTCACGGCGATCATGGAGACGGTTCGAAACGGGTTCATCCGGAATCCATTTGTTTCGACGCTGGTAAGCGCGCCGCTCACGGAGAGAAAATTAGTGGTGAAAGCCTCGTTCATGCTTCATTGCCTGCTGGCGGGCTTGCTTTCCATTTTGCTTTTGTTGGGCGCGATACCGCTGACGCGCTTTTGGGCCGCTCCGGGTCTCGCTGAATTATTTTTCCTGTATGCGCTCAACAGTATAATTTTTGTACCATTCCTGCATTTTGAGTACCTGCAGATGGCGCGTTCGAACTTCAGGGCGATTTTTATTAGCAATTTTGCACGCCTGGGCGCCACGGCCCTGTTTGTCGCGACAGCCTACGTTGCGCACTTCGAGTTTTCACTGGTCGGGCTGGCGTGGGTTCAGATTGGCGCCACTGTGCTGGGTGCCGTCATCGGATATTCCTTCGTACGGGGACCCGCCTTCGGCGGTGGAAATGTGACCATAGGGCGCTTGAAACAACTTTTCCACTTTGGAAAATACACTTTCGGGACGAACATCAGTTCCATGTTTGTAAAGAGCACGGATAGCTGGATGATCGGACGGATGGTATCAACGACGGCTGTTGCCATCTATAATCCTGCCATTCGCATTGCCAACCTCGTTGAGGTGCCCACGCTGGCAATCGCCTCCATCGTTTTTCCGCGGGTGCCCGAGAAAATGAGGCAGCAGGGAAAAGGTGGCGTCCGAGACATTTATACAAAATCCGTGAGCCTTATTCTTGCGACGATGGTCCCCATCGTGGTCGTCCTTTACATTTTTGCGGAGGACGTAATCAGGTTAATTTTCGGCGCACCCTATCTCGACGCTGCGCCGATCCTTCGCGTCACCCTGTTTTACACCCTTATTGTTCCGTTCAACAGGCAGTTCGGTACCATCATGGATTCGCTCAGGAACCCCAAGATCAATTTCTACCTCCTTGTGATGGTGGCTGTGTTGAACGTGGTCTTCAATTACATTTTCCTTCAAATGTTCGGGCTCATCGGGTCGGCCTATGGCACGCTTCTTTCCTATTGTATTGTGTTCCTGCTCAACCAGGTCATTCTTCACCGGATGTATGGCATTAACACCTGGCGCGTTTTGGAGGCGGTGCCGGAGTGGTATCGGGTGGGATGGGACGTCGTAAAGAAAAGGATCGCAAAGTTTGCTCTTCAATGAGGTTTCCGGACTATGACATCATCATGATGGCCCTCCCGCGGTGGGACGGACCCTATTCATCCACCGCCTTTTCCCTCGCCAGGGCCCTCTCCGAACACACCCGCGTGTTCTATGTCGATAACCCCATCACCATCAAGGACTATATCATTCACCGGAAGCTGGCAAACTATCAGCGTCGCCGGCGCGCCCTTTTTCAGGGTGCCGACTTTTGCGCTTCGCCTGACCGGAGCCACCCTAACCTTTTTGCCGTCACACCGCGCGTCACGCTGCCCATCAACTGGCTCCCGGAGGGCTGGGCGTATGACGGACTGGCGCGGCTGAATGATCGGGCAGTGTCCAGCACGCTCAATCAACTTATCAGGACGTTCGCGATCAGACGTTACGTGTTGATCAACTCCTTTAACCCGCTTTATGGGAAATATCTTTCCCTTTCGGTGAAACCCGTCCTGAACGTCTATCAGTGTGTGGACGATATGACACAGGCGCCGTATATGCGGAAACATGGGCCACGCCTCGAGAATGCCCTCATCCGGAATTCGGACTTCACCATTGTAACTTCTTCGGAACTAAAGAAGATCAAGGCACGGTATTCTGCCCATGTGCACCTTGTGCCCAACGCGGCCGACGTCACCCTCTTCAACAATGCCCTGGCGAATGACCTGCCGATGCCTGAAGAGATACAACGCCTTCCCCCGGGAAATCCGATCATTACGTATACCGGTAATATTTGCCAGCGACTCGACTATGATCTTCTTAAAGACCTGGCTGCCGCCCACGCCGACAAGATCTTGTTGATGGTGGGACCGATGTCAGGCAATCACGCCGACAAGTCGGGATTGCGGGAACTGCCCAATGTCATTTTTACGGGCAAGAAAAGTATCCGGGAACTCCCCGCGTACCTGAAGTACAGCCGTTGTTGCGTGATACCCTTCCTTTGTAACACCTTCACGAAGAGCATTTATCCGCTGAAGATCAACGAGTACCTGGCCGCCGGGAAGCCGGTGGTTTCGACGGATTTTTCCCACGACATCCGGTCATTTTCCGACGTAGCCAGCATCTGCCATGACAAAACCGATTTCATTGCCGCCGTTCAACGCGCCATAGAAGCGGATGATGAACTCAAACGGTCTGCACGCCTCAATTTTGCCGCGGCGAACAACTGGCCGGCAAGGGCACACCAATTTATAGATCTTACGGCGGAGTATCTGAAGCAGCATGACAGAGGAAACGGAAAACGGGAACGAAGAGAAGGATTACAAGCCCTTTACGGATAAGAGTCTCAACAAGGCGGTGGCCATACTGTTTGTTCTGGCGATCTACGTGGTCATTTTTCTCAAAATACTTTTTCTCGAATAAAGGGCAGGAATGTACATCAACAGGGCAGGACGTATTTCTGTTATCATGGTGTTTATCCTGCTGCTCGCCGTGTCGGTGTGGGTGGCGTGGATGATGGTCAACCACGGTTTGGCGGCCGGGCCGATCGCCGTGATCGTTGCCGGCGGGGCATTCCTCATGGGCGCCGTCCTTCGCGACTACAAGGTGGGCCTCTATGCGCTGTTCTTTTTCGGCGTGTTCATATTTTACATCGACCGTCTGGTGCCTTCGATTCCCATTCCGCTGGGTGTTTTATACGATGTGCTCGCAGCCGTCGTCTTCATCGCCCTGTTCATCCATGGAAAGGACCGGCGTGACTGGACACTCTTCAAGAACCCGGTGACGATCATGTTCATCGTCATCACCGTCTACCAGGCCCTTCAATTTTTCAATCCGAATGCAGTCTCTCACGTCGCGTGGCTTATTTCAATGCGAAACAACGTCTCGTTTTTGCTTTATGTCGTTTGCTTCCAGGCATTTTCCACCCTGAAGGAAGTGAACCGCTTCACGGCGGTGTGGCTGTTTTTCGCCGGTTTTATAGCGCTGTACGGAATCAAGCAGGAATTTTTCGGCCTGACGGATTTCGAAACCACCTGGCTTTACAGTTCGGAGGATAGGGTGAACCTGTACCTCATCTGGGGCAAGCTTCGAAAATTTTCGATCCTTTCCGACCCCTCCTCATTCGGACTGTTCATGGCGTTTAGCGGTCTGGCCTGTACGGTGCTGGCCATGGGCCCGTTCAAGCCCATGCACCGCATTGGCTTTGGCGTGCTCGCATGCATCATGTACCTGTCGATGTCCTACTCCGGAACGCGCACCGCCATTGCGATGGCCGCGGTGGGCATCGCGTTCTTTGTCATCATGACGATCCGCAGCCGCCGGACCGTACTCGCTGCCATGGCGCTCGTGTTCTTTGGGGCTATCCTGCTTTTCGGTCCGTTTTACGGCGGTACCATGACCCGTATCCGGTCAACCTTCAACCCCAGTGAAGACCCATCGATGGCGGTGCGCAATGCCAAGCGGGTCAGGCTGCAGGAATACGTCTTGTCGCACCCGATCGGGGGTGGTCTGGGCACCACGGGCAGGAACGGCGTCAAATACTCACCGGGCCATTACCTCGCCGGAGGTTGGGACCCCGACAGCGGATACCTTTTTACCGCCCTTGAAACCGGTTGGATCGGACTGATTATTTTCCAGGTATTCTTTTTTATAGTGATGCTTCAGGGTATCAACAACTATTTTTCGATCAAGGACCCCTTGCTAAAAACCCTTACGCTAACCTATGTCGTACCGTATCTGGCCCTGACCGTGGGCCATTTTACCCAGGATGCGCTCTTTCAGAAACCGGTAAACCTGGTCGTTATCGTCGTGTATGCCGTCATGGTCAGGATACGGTCCTTTGAAAAGAAATTACATTCGGTTGATCTCGTATAGGACGAAGGCCGAGGCGCAGGATCACATTGAGTTACCAGATAATCACAAGGAATGAGACAGTTGATTTTTTTTATGCTTGCGGCACTTTCTGCTTCGGCGCAAAACATAGATTATAATAAGGTGATTTTGCCCGAGCACACCCGTACGAACGATTTTGGCGAAAAACTTGTGCAGATCGCCTGGCGGAATCACCCCACCAATGAAGTATTTCGGCGCGAGGTAACCATCGCCGACTTCGACGTTCGTACAAGCACGATCGACTGGCTCAACACGGTCAGGGTATCGGCAAACATGAACGAGTTCACCATCAACCCCGACACGGACATTTTTGGTCGTGCCGCCTTCTATCCGCGCTACAACATTGGTTTTTCCGTTTCACTCGGTCAACTGTTCACAATACCCTATGCGACACGGAAGAGTAAGGAGCGGCTCCAGATCGCCCAGGCCAACCTGAACAATCAGAAGCTTTCCCTCCGCAATGCCGTGCTCCGCGCATACAACGAATACACCCTCCGGGAAGAGATCTACAAGCTTCAGTCTCAATTGTTGCTGGATAACGAGACGTCGCATAAGTTGATCGAACAGCGCTTCAAGAATGGTGAAACCACGTTCGAGATCTATGCCGAGAGTCTCAGTACCTATAGCCAGATATCCATCAGCACCCTCGAAGCGCAAACGGCGTTCAGGAATGCGAAGCTCGATCTGGAGCAGCTTATCGGTGTACGTCTTGAGGATGTAAGATGAATCCGTAGAACGAGGGTGGGGGAGCCCCTTAACGCGCCGCCTGGTGCATCGTTTCCTTCGGCCGTGTAAATACATGAATGTAGGATTCCTCCGGATGCCGCGGCGCAAGGAATGTAAACTCGTATTGATAGTGCGTTTTCAGGCAGTCATGGACGCCTTCCGGAAAAAAGTTGATGACTTCTTCTGGTGATACGGATTCAAAGATCACAAGGTCATATTCGTGGCGTTCCACCCTGCTGCAGAATTCAGCCACCTCTTTTTCGAATATGGATACCGTCTGGTGGAACCACATGGGTTGGTCCGTGAGCGGGGTAAATCCCAGTTCATAGGCCAGCGAGGTGAGTTCACTCATATTGAGTACACGCAGGTCCTTGGGGTCAGTGTTCCTAACGATGTCGAGATTCCTGATCTTTTCAATCCCTTCCAGTGTCTCTTCGGCGAGAAACAGGTGCTCCATGCTCTTGTATTCGTGCGCGAGGCGGTAATGGTGCCCTGCTTTCTCTTCGTTCTTATTCACCACCGGTGGTTTTTTGGTGAGGAGGCGCGACACGTTGCGCCAATAGATGCCCGTCCACCAAAACACGACAAGCATGGTGCACGTGATGAGGTAAGGGATTCGGCTGAGATTAACGTTTAACCGTAGGTTCGCCACACCGTACGCGAATCCGAAAGCATAAAAAAAGACTTCATTCTTTTCCGGTACCGGGCTGGTAACCGGTATGACCATGGCCTGCAGAAGCATCGCAAGGGTAAGCCAGGCGAACAATACTTCACGCTTGTTCTCGAGGAAGGTTCTCCCCGCCAACGCCTTGTCCATCACGAAGACAACGAGTATGAAAAGGAAGAATTTTTCCCAGTACGCCCAGCCGAGGATCTCGTCCAGAAAATCGGTCAACACCAGGCGCGATTCGTGGGGAGCCTGACCATAGTTGAACCAATAGAGAAAGTCGTATTGCAGAAGGGGACCCACAAAAATGACCGCAAAGACGAGAAAGAAGCCGGCAAAGGAGGCCCACTTTTTAACTGACCGTTCCAGCCAGGCGTCGTAGGTCAGCGCGGCGAGCATGATCATAAGGCCAATGCCACCCGCATCCTGCTTGGTGAAGATGGAAACGAAGATGAAGAATGCGGCAAACGCGATATTGATCCATACTTTCCAGCCTTTGTTGACAAGGATAGCGCGGAGCAGAAAGTAAATGGCCACCATTTCGAAAACAAACACCATGTGGTTGTACCACGGCCAGAAATTGAACGATACGTATGAAAAGCAAAAGACCACGACTGAGAGAAAGATGACGGCAGGCCGAACGTGCAGGGTTTTCAGAATACCACGAAACGCCAGGATGGAAATCAGGTTGACGAACGCTTGCGCTTTAATGAGACTCGCGAAATAGGGCCCGAAGATCTTGAAGAACATCGCGGGAATTACCCAATAGGCATAGCCCATGGGCAGGGAGAAGTCGCGGAAGGGTACCTGGCCAAGGTACAGGCGATAGGCACCTTCCCACGAAAGGAAAATATTGATCCGGTAGGGATTGTTGAACGTGAGGGGTACAAGGCAGAAAGCCAGCGCGACGATGATCTCCAGAACAAGCAGTTGCCTTTCCGTGAAGTTTTTTTGAAGCATAGTATACAGTGTAAATCAATACCTTAAGGGCGATTTTTGGACAAAAACCGGGAGTTGGTGCGTATTTTTTACCAGCCAGGTTCATGAGAAAACCTGTCACCAACTGGAACAATTACCCGGTGATCGAAGCAAAGGAGGTTTCTTTCGATTTTCGTTCAGAACTCCCCGGAAAACTCGCTCATTCGTCAATTGCCCACGGAAATGGTCGTTGCTATGGCGATGCTTCATTGTTTCCCGACGTTGTCAATACCCTTCGATATGATAAAGTCCTTGCATTTGATGAAGTGCAGGGAATAATTACGTGCCAAAGCGGCGTATTGCTTTCCGACCTCCTGCAAATCATTGTTCCCCGGGGTTGGTTCCTGCCGGTCACGCCGGGAACAAAGTTCATTACCGTAGGTGGCGCCGTAGCGTCTGACGTGCATGGAAAGAACCACCACGTGGACGGATCTTTCTCGAACCATGTGGCAAGAATGGTAGTCCTCACCGGTACGGGCGACACGGTAGTTTGTAGCAGGGAACTTTACCCGGATTTGTTCTGGGCAACCTGCGGCGGCATCGGCCTCACCGGTATCATCCTCGAAGTCACCTTTGGCCTGAAACGAATATCGAGTGCCTACATCAGGCAGACGCAAATCAAAGCCGCCAATCTGGATGAGGTTATGGGTTTGTTCGACCAACACGCGGAATCAACATACACCGTGGCCTGGATCGATTGTCTGAAACGGGGCCGCAATTTCGGCCGAAGTATCCTCATGCTGGGTGAGCATGCGCCATCCGATGCAGTGCCGGACGAGCGGAAACTGGTCGCGCGCGAGAAGTCGTTATGTTCCGTTCCTTTTTATTTCCCCTCCCTGGTATTGAATGGTCTTACCGTCAAACTGTTTAACGCGTTCTACTACGCCAAGAATTACAGGAAGGAGATGCATAAGGTTGGGCACTACGACGGATTCTTTTATCCGCTGGACGCTATTCTCAATTGGAACAGGATATACGGACGGAAGGGTTTTGTGCAATACCAGTTTGTGTTGCCTATGGAAGCGAGTCGCGCAGGCCTGAAGGAAATACTATTGCGCATTAGCGGGATGGGAATGGGGTCATTTCTGGCCGTGCTCAAGTTGTTTGGCGACCAGGAAGATCTTATCTCCTTTCCAATGAAGGGCTATACGCTTGCGCTTGACTTCCCGATAAAATCGGGGCTTTTCCAGTTCCTCGATAAGCTGGACGAAGTCGTCGCGGGGTACGGCGGGAGGATCTATCTGTCGAAGGATGCACGCATGAAGAAGGAGATCTTTTGGCAGACGTATCCACGCGCCCGGGAGTTTCAGGAGATTCTCATGAAATATGACCCGGAAAGGCGTTTCAATTCGCAATTGTCCCAACGACTAATGCTCAAGGTATAAATGGAAGAGAATGTCCTTATTCTCGGGGCTACTTCCGATATGGCCGTGGCCATCGCGCGCAAATTTGCTTCGGAAGGTTACGCCATCACGCTGGCGGCGAGGAACATGGAACGTCTCGCCGACATCGAAGCTGATCTCAAGGTGAGGTACAATGCACTCGTCAACAGGGTGGCCTTTGATGCGCTTGATTTTCGATCGCATGCCGAATTCCTGAATGGACTTCCGGACAGGCCCGACATCGTTATCTGCGTCTTCGGGCTGCTGGGTGACCAGGTCGAAGCGCAGGTCGACTGGAACGCATCCGAACAGATCCTTTTTTCAAATTATGTTGGTGCGGTTTCCATCCTCAACCTCGTGGCGAATGATTTCGAACGACGGAGGAAGGGCGTGATCGTGGGCATCAGTTCGGTAGCCGGTGAGCGGGGACGTCAGAGCAATTACCTCTATGGAAGTGCGAAGGCGGGCTTTACCGCTTACCTCGCCGGTTTGCGCAACCGGCTGTTTCATCATGGCGTGCATGTGCTGACCGTGAAGCCGGGGTTTGTAAAAACACGAATGATCGAGAACATGACGACGCCCGCGGCCCTAACGGCATCCACGCGCCAGGTTGCCGACCGCGTCTTTGCAGCCGTAAGGAGACGGCGCGATTCCATTTATGTGCTGCCGGTGTGGGGTGCTATTATGTGGACTATACGCAATATTCCGGAGCGCGTGTTCAAGCGCCTCAAGATGTGAATGACCTGCTCCGGTCAGCGGGTATAACCTTTTTAGGTAACCATGCGCAACCTTAAAAACCGGTATGGAATACAAGGCGTTAGTCATTTCGGAATCACCGCAGGGAAAATTTGAACGCGCCATTGTAAAGCGCGACATCGATCAGTTGCCGGCCGGTGATGTGTTGATTCGTGTTCACTATTCCGCCCTGAACTACAAGGATGGTTTGTCGGCAACCGGCCACAAAGGCATCACCCGGAAATTTCCGCATACACCGGGCATTGAAGCCGCGGGGCGGGTGGTCATGAGCCATTCACCGAAATTTCAACCCGGAAATAGTGTGTTCCTTACCGGCTTTGACCTCGGGATGAATACCCCCGGGGCGTATGCGGAGTACATCCGCGTGCCGGCGGGCTGGGTGATGAAGAAACCGGACGGGATGTCCTGCAAGGATTGCATGACCATTGGAACGGCGGGTTTTACCGCCGCCTATGCCCTTTACAAGATGGAGGCCATGGGACAAAATCCTGCGGACGGGCCGATCGTGGTCACGGGCGCTACCGGCGGTGTGGGTAGTCTCTCCGTTGCCATACTCGCCAGGGCCGGATATGATGTGATTGCCATCACGGGCAAGAAAGACCAGCACGACTACCTGCGTTTTTTAGGCGCAACGCGAATAGAGCCACGTGAGTTTCTCAACGACAGCCTTGGGAAACCATTGCGGCGGGCGATGTGGGCCGGCGCCATCGATACCGTGTGCGGTACCATGCTGACCACCCTGCTTAAACGCTGCCGCAGAGACGGCAACGTCGTCGCTACCGGGCTGTTGTCGGCCACACATTTCTCCACGACGATATACCCATTCATACTTAATGGTGTCAACCTCCTGGGTATTGGCGCGGGGCAGACACCAATGGCCTTGCGCGAAAACCTTTGGGAGAAATTGGTCAGCGATTGGGATATCTCCGAAAAGCTGCCCGCTATTGTTCAGGAGATAGGATTGGATGAACTGAAAGATACCTATATCGACGCCATCCTCTCGGGGCAAACGAAGGGGCGGGTGGTCGTAAGGCTTAAAGAAAATTGCTGCGGCAACGACAAAGAGACCACGGAAAAGATTCCCTTCAAATCAAACGGAACGGCCGTCCATTCGACGTTCTAAGTTCAACTGCCAATCAGGTAACGACTGTAACGACCCGTCAATCGTTTGATCAGGTATACGGCCGCGATGGAAACCAGCAGCACGGTGACGAAGAACATCAGGTAGGTCGGCAGGGAAAAGTCGAAAGCCAGTCCCAACGATTCGAGCACTTTCCGGCTTATTGAGATCACCAGGTAGTGCACGAAGAACACGCCAAAGCTATAGTGACCCAGAACTTCCAATAGCGGCATGGATCTGTCGCGCAGCAGGTAGAACAGCATCGTCAGGCCGAGGCACAAGACCAACGCTTTAAGCATATAGACGTTAAAGATCAACACACCATCACTCAACACACGTTCGAAGCTGAGGTCGCGCGACAAGCCGATGTTGCCGGACAGGTCCAACGCCGTGATGGCGAGGTAGGCCGCGGCGCACACCGGGAGCAGCGTGAAGGACCAACGCTGAAGCCATTCACGGCGGTAGCTGGCCCACATGCCGACCATATAAACTGGAATGAAATGTACGTAAGCCAGCAACGGGTTGGCATTGTGTTCCGGACGATAGCTGAAAAGGCAAACGGCAATGACTATGGGTAGCCCGTATCGGTAAAAATTTGGTGTATCGGCCAGGTGAAGCAGGGGCGCTGTTAAATAGAAGAGTACAATCGTGCTGATAAACCAAAATGGCGGCATGTGGGTACCGGTCAGGAGTAGGTAAAAGAACTGCTCCCAGGGACTGCGATTAGCGAAGCCCTCGGGGAGTGATAAGGAATGGAAGCTCGTGTTGATCCGGATGAGAATGAGCGGAATGGAAATGATGATATACGGCAGAATGATATTCAGGAACTTGGCTTCGAGGTATTTGCGATATTCGAAGTGATTGTGCGTGAGGTGCTGGAACAGAAATCCGCCAATGAATAGGAAGAGTACGGTACCGTTTCCCTCGGAGGGGTCGAAGATCAGGTCCAGAAACCGGTTGACACCGGGATGCGAAACCCATTCATGCTCATACCCGCCTGCGTGAACGCCAACGACGAAGAGGATGGCGAGCCCGCGAAGGTTATGGATGTAGGTAAGAAACCGCGACATGCTGCGTTTCGAGATTTTTGACGAGGTTTGAGATTTCCGTCGCGATGATTCGGTTGCCGTTTGGAGACACGTGACAGAAGTCAATGAAAATGTGTTCCGTCCCGTCAAAGCGGTTACTCATATCGACGATCCAGGGATGATTTCGCTCCGAGATTTTCCTCCTAACGCGTTCATATATTTCCTGAAAATTTTTTCCGAGTTGCTCATCGAGGTCAAGGTGATCAGTACGCGGTTTCCCAATAAAGGCCGCCGGTTGAAGTATGGCAATGAATTTGCCATTCCGCGCCGTGACAATTTCGTGGGCGAGTTCCCAGTTCTTTAACATCATTTCGGCAATCTGATCGGCTTTCATCGGGTTGTTGGCACAATCGTAAGGAGACGGTGCTTCCGACGGGTGGCCGATCGTCCGGCGCACTACGGTGAGGATGTTTCTAAAAAGGGCTTTGGATAGAATTTCCCTGACCATTGCGGCCGACCCCCTGTAGAGCTGGTTCCGGTACATCGGGACGAGCCGGTGAGCGGGGAGTTCGTCAATGTCATTCGGACAAAGGAAAGCGGCGTCATTTACACCGTCGTAGAAGATGACAATGTCGGCTTGTTCACCGCGGGAATACATGGAGATCAGCGCGTCGAGTTCCTGCCTGGAGTTGTAGGCAAGTTGGGCGTGGTTGAAGACGCGGTATTCGGGATTTTCCGAATTGAAAAGAGCGGGAATCGTGTTGCTGTCGTCTGCCCCTTCGCCCCACATCGTTGATCCGCCGAAGAAGCGGACGGTTGCTGTGCGTTCGCCGCTAAATGTTGGCGCGGGTGTAACACGAAGGCCCTGGTCGGATACATGCAGTGTTTTTCCTTGGTAGGCCTTCATCTTCCATCCCACGAACGGCTCGTACTCGTGTTGAACGCGCCCGTAGTCTTCAAAGACTTCGCGGGCATAGTCGGGATGCTTTGAATAGTTGGGAAGTTCATGACGATCGGCTCGCGTGGCCCGGCCGAGGTATACGCCACAAAGCCAGTTTATTGCCACCAGCAGCAACGTGAACGACAGCAAGTGAATTGCGATGTTTCGGACTTTTTTCACCGGCTTTTTCGATAAAAAAATTGCGCCCTAAGGCCGGAAGCGGTTGAAGGAATAAAAGGAAGGTTCCGGTACATCCTTCCGGCGAATGGAGGTCGGCTTTTCGGTGGTTGAAGGGTGCAGGACTTTTTCATAGATACCGAGGACTTTCTCCGCCGTGTTCGTCCAGCTAAAGCGCCGGGCATTGATGAGACCGTCCTGGATTTTTTCGTTGCGCAAGTCGGAGTTGTCAAGCAACTTCAATAAGCCATCTGCGATGGAAGGTGCGCTCATCGGGTCTACCAGCAATGCTGCGTCGCCGGCGATTTCGGGCATGCAGGAAATCTTGGAAGCGACGACAGGGGTGCCGCAGGCCATGGCTTCGATCACAGGCATGCCGAAGCCCTCTGAAAGCGATGGGAAAAGAAACACCTCGCTCAGCCGGTAAATTTCCGCCAGGTCTTCTTCGCGGATGTATCCGGGTGTAACGAATTTTGTTCGGTCATAAGGAGTGTTGAGTTTTTTCAGCGCGTGCTGAACGAAGCGCGCGGGCAGCCCTGGGGTGACCAGCGGAAGCGGATCGCGTGTCCTGGACGAATACATGACGTAGGCTTCGATCACACCGAGCGGGTTTTTTCGGCCGGAAGGGTTCCCAAGAAACAGAATAAAGCGTTCGGGTAGCCCATATCGCTCCTGAACGATCTTCTTGTTTCGGACGTCACCCGACAGCCGAAAGTGTTTCTCGTTGATGCCGTTGTAGACGACTTCAATGCGCTTTTCGTCGACCGCAAGGCGACTCATGATGCGCTCCTTCTCGTAGTGAGAGACCGTGATGATGGCTTTGCTATGCGGCGACACCAGAGGCACGAGCTTCCGCCGATAGTGATTTCCCATCCGTTGATACCAACTGTCGTTTCGGGGAATGGGGTCCATGAAGATGATGTCGTGCAAAGTCTGCACGATGGGCGCGGGACTGAAGTAGGGCGCTGTGTTTCCGGTACAATGGAGCAGATCGATCTTTTCCGCCCGGGATGCGAGGGGCAGAAAGAACTGTTCAAAGTCGACGAACATACGGCCTGCGACGGTTCGTACACGGAAGTTTTTGGAATCCTGAAAGCAATGGCGGTCCTCGTCCTCACGGGCGAACACGACAAACTGGTGCCCGGGATCCAGTTCCTGAAACTTCTGGATCAGTTCGAGCGAAGCCGTCTCTATCCCGTACTTTTTCTTTCTGAATAACCGCTGAACTTCGAATCCGATCTTCATGGACTGGGCAAAATTTTAAGCGAACAAACTGGATTTGTTTCCATTGGAAAGGTGCGTGATATTCCAAACCAGTCCTTTCCAGAAGGCTATCCCGTTCTTCACATCCCGACGGAGCACGTAGACAAGGACATTTTTCGGCAGAGAAACCAGGGTAAAGAATATCATCCATGACAATTTCTTCAATCCACTCGTATTTCTTCTCATGAATAAAAGCCTGTTCCTGGTCATGTAGTAAGTCTTGAGCGTGGATTTTTTTCCAACGGACATCGACTCCTTGTGGAAGATCCGCGAATCGGGAACGTAATAAATATCATAGCCGACACGTTTGATAGTTTCGCACCAGTCGACCTCCTCGTAGTAAAGGAAAAAGAATTCCGGCATCGCCCCGACGCGATCAACGACCTTTCGTGGCACCATCATCGCCGCGCCATGCGCCAGGTCGGTTTTCCGGAGGACGTCATGTTGACCTGCATCTTTTTCGAGGTACCCGTGGCGCCTGTTTCTTCCGGTGAATGGATTTATGTTTGTGCTGCCGGCGTATTGGATCACGCCGTCGGAATTGAAATATAATATCTTGGGTGATGCAGCGCCGGCCTTCGGATTAGCCTCGAAGAGTTCTACCATTGGTTGAAGAAAGCCCGGGTCCACTTCCGTGTCGTTGTTGAGAAAGAGAAGATATTTGCCCGTGGCCATGCGCAGTCCCAGGTTGTTTCCGCCGGCAAACCCAAGGTTTTGCGCGCTTCTTACAAACTTCACCTCGGGATATTTGGTTTTTATGGTTTCTTCAGGATTATCGGTTGAGTGGTTGTCGACCACAATCGCCTCAACGTCCGGGTAGGAAACCCGGCGAAGGGAATTGAGCAATTCGCAGGTCACGCTCGCCTGGTTGTAATTGATCGTGATGATCGATATCCGTGGCCATGACGTCGTCATACTTTTTCAGCTTTGGTGTGTTGCGTTTCAACGTGGCCGTGCGGGGTATGAATAAACGATTTATTGGCGCCCCGCAGGCGAAACATCAACATGAACATCGTCAGGAATATCGAAGGTAACAGCAGTATGGACTTGAGCAGCTTTAGGTTGTAGAGCCTGGTGGGCACCGCGAGTGCCATCGACCCCACCTTCAGAAGCAGCAACCCCAACCAGACAAAGGGCGAGATGTAAACAGCGTCGCGGAAGATGAACGCACATACGGTGATGGTCGCAAGCAAACCGAGGTTTAACAGACGGGGGAGTTGAATATTTCGCAACACCGCGCTGTTGAAGAATGTGATGTTGCCCCTGAACAATGCTTTGATGCCCTGCAGGAAATATTTTTTCAGATAGAAGAACTGGCTGGATATCCACCTTCGACGCTGGCGCTCGAACACTTCGGGATTTGGGACTTTTTCGTCGTAGACCACAACGTTTCGGGCAAAATGCACTTTCATTCCGCGGTCGATGAGCTTTAGTTCGAGTTCCCGATCGAATCCGCCAATTGAGTCCATGTTGCGTAGAATGTCCTTGTAGGCCTGGTAGTCGAAACACATGCCTGAACCGTTCAGGGAGGATGACATTCCCAGGGCAACGCTTCCTTGCCGGAAGATGAAGTTGTTGATGGTCTCGCTCAAACCATCCAGCAGGGCCATGGATGTGTTTTCGTTTTTTGCATCGCGGCGTCCCTGGATGGCGTTGTAGCCGGCGGAGGCCAGTTGGTTCATTTTGGTCAGAAAGTCGGGTTCCATGATGTTGTCGGCGTCAAGAACTACGGCGCAGTCATAATCATCACCGATTACGTCCATGGCAGCGTTGAGCGCCCGTACCTTGGTACTTTTTTCAAAGGACACTTCAACCAGTTGTACCGGAAGACTTCTGAGTGTTTGCAAGGTTGCTTCCTGAAGAGAGTCGGCGATCACCACCACATCGAAATGAGCGGCCGGATAAGCCTGGCCAAGCGCCTGCATTGCAATATCCACGATGACGCGGTCTTCCTTGTACGCGGGAATAAGAACGGCGAATTTTCTCAGCCGGTACGCCGGTGTGAGGCGTTTGTCCCGATAAAAAAGTGCAGCGAGGGCCAGGACCGACGAGTACGACGCGACGTAAGCGAAGTAAGCAAGCAGAATGATTTCCGATACGTACATCCCCGAATTGTTTTATAGAAGTAGAAAGGCGCGGGAGCGGTGTCCTGGGTTCCTTCGGCGGCTATACTTTTTCTTTCTGAAGCAAAGCCGGTATGGTGGCAAACAGAATCCTGAGGTCGAGCCAGAATGAATTCTTCATCGCGTACTCCATATCCAGGGCGATGCGCTCGTCCTCGCTCATGTTATCTTTTCCGCGTTTGGTAATCTGCCAAAGACCGGTGATTCCGGCGGGCGCCAGAAACCGCCACGCAATTTGATCCCGGGTCAGCTTTTCGGCCTCGTACAGTGGCAATGGCCGGTTTCCAACCAAAGACATGTCACCGATGAGTACGTTAAAGAGTTGGGGTATTTCGTCGAGGCTGGTCTTCCTGAGAAATTCTCCAAAGCGGGTAATCCTCGGGTCGTCCTTGAGTTTAAAGAATACGGCCTGGGGTGCATTCGGCGCGTATTGGTTCAGGTGTACCAGACTGTTCAGCTCGGCGTCGGCGCCGCAACGCATGGATCTGAACTTATAGAAGTCGAAGATCTTATAGCCGCTTCCGGCCCGCTTTGATATGTAAAAGACCGGACCCCTGGACTCGAGCATGATGACGGCGCCGATCAGTAAGCATATCGGAGAAAGCAGGAGGAGGGCAGTGAACGACACCACGATGTCGAACGCGCGCTTCAGGCTCCACAGTTTTATCTCCGGTGTGGGCTCGAACTTTCTTGTTGCGTAGAGCTGATCTCCCCGCTGCTTGCGGTACGATTTTACTTTCCTGATAAAATCAAGCCGTTTCAAAAAGCTCCGGTCCAGAGGCCCAAAATGATAGTCGTCGGCTCCGATTCGTACGGCCGTTGACTTTACCTCCTTTTCGAAAACGGATGAATATACGATGAGGGGTACCGCGCGCACCTTTGCTTCGTTTTTGATTCGGTCCATATTTTCGGGGAGGTCGGTTGCATCGATAAGGATCGCGTCGATACTTCCGGACCGCGCTCTCAAAAGCGATATGGCATCACCGGCCTTTGCGTGTGAAACCTTCAGGTCATCGGCGGTCAGGTTGCGCTGCCGCGTCGCGGTTCGCTCTATTCGTACTATATGTTTTTTCCCTGTTGTCGTCTTTCGTTTACCTTGCTCAATTGAAATCCCGGAAGCTTGTAATGCTAATTCCATAGACAATGTTTTTTTAACTGATCAAACGAGGATGTTTTCATTCCGATGCGCGATTGCGCGGTCCACCTCACTCAGAAATTTTCTTGGTTCAAAGGGTTTTACGAGGTAAGCAAATGCGCCTAATTCCATACATCGTTTCTGGGAATCTTCGAAGCCCGAGAGCATGATTACCGGAATGTTCCTGAACAACCCGCTGTTGCTTAGATTCTCCAACAGTTCAATGCCATCCAGGGATGGCATTTTTACATCAGAAATGATGAGATCACACCCATGGCCATCTGAGAGCCACGACCATGCTTCTAATCCATTATTCATGACGATGACTTCATACTTTCCGCGCAGTATCCGCTCCAGCAACCAGCACAATGGGACGTCATCCTCAATGACCAATACCCTATTCATTTTTCGCTTTGTAAATTAAACCAACTACACTGCGGTGAAGTATAAATTGTGATGCCAACCGTGCGATGAACAAGTGGCTGCTTCCCTCAGAAAATTCAAAGAATCATTTTCTGCCGCCGAGCACGTGCGTGACATTTTGCATCGAGCGCTGCCGGTGGATTTTGCCGGTAGGGGTAAAGACGAAGGCCGAAGCGAGATGAATTTCCTTTGGCATCTGATACTTATGTAAATGATTGCCGAGAGATGACAGGGCCGCGAAAAGTTTTTGCGCCTGGTCGTCGTCCCCGGCTTCGGCGACGAGCACAACACGGCTGCCCAGTTTCCGGTCGGCTATACCATGAATGAAGAAAGGCGTGTTGACGCCGAGTTTTGCAAATTCAATTTGAATGGCTGCTTCGACTATTTCGGGTGAGACTTTCACGCCGCCAGTATTGATCACGTTGTCCCAGCGCCCAAGCCAGCGGAACCGCCGTTCGTCAAGAAGGTCGACCCGGTCGTTAGTCGTGACCGGTGTCCCGAGATACGGTGCGCTGATCACCAGACACTCCCGGTCGTCGACAGCGAGGGTGACATCAGCAAGCGCATGGAAGGAGTCGGGAGGGTCGATGCCGTCAAGGCGTCGCAGGGCCACGTGTGAAATCGTTTCAGTCATGCCGTAGGTGGCATAGCTCACGCTCCGCAGTTTCTTAATGCGCGCAAGGTCGTCTTCATGCAGGGCGGCGCCTCCAACGATCATTGTATCGACGTTATCGAGCAAATGTGGATGTTTTGACCCAAGCATCGAATGGATCTGGTAAGGGACGAATGCGGCGAAATTTACACAACGGTCGACGGGCAAGTGTTGAAGAGGAAGGGCCTCCGGTTCCACCGCGTAAATTCGCATGTTGTGGACGAGACTCCGGACGATCATCATCATCCCGCCAATGTAACGCGTGTCGATGCAAACCAATGATGTCGCGCCTTCACGAAGGCCCAGCGCCTGACCCGAGCGCGTCGCGCTCGCAAGCATCTGGTCCCGATGGAAGATGACTTTTTTTGGCGGACCTGTTGACCCGCTCGTGGCGATCTCGAATCGCCCGGTCCCGTCGAGCCATGCACGCACGACGCGAAGCGTTTCAACTTCGAAATCAGAGCGTCCCCGCTCGTTGCCATTCCGTATGTTGCTGAGCGATAGCGCGCGACCATTTAGCCACATTTCGTCCACCACCGAGTCAGCCATGGCGTTGTACGCTCCGGTTTAGGGTGACGCCTTTCGTTGTATCCATAGGTCCGGCCGATAGCGAAAACCGCTGCATGAGGATTACGGGAATTTTGGAAATTTCTCCCACTCCGGATCCCGCTTCTCAATGAATGCGTTCTTGCCTTCCTTTGCCTCATCGCTCAGGTAGTAGAGCAGCGTGGCATTGCCGGCGAGTTCCTGTATTCCCGCCTGACCATCGAGTTCTGCGTTGAAGGAACATTTGAGCATCCGGATGGCGAGCGGGCTTTTCCTGATGATCTTCCGCGCCCACTCCACATACGTGTCCTCCAGCATTTCCAGCGGAACCACTTTATTGACGAGGCCCATGTCGAGGGCTTCCCTGGCGTCGTACTGGTCACAGAGGTACCATATCTCCCGCGCCTTTTTTTGGCCGACGATTCGGGCAAGGTACGAGGCGCCAAAGCCGCCGTCGAAGCTTCCCACCTTTGGACCGGTTTGGCCGAACCTCGCATTTTCGGCGGCGATCGTCAGGTCGCACACGACATGCAGCACATGCCCGCCGCCGATGGCCCATCCCGCCACAGCGGCAACCACCGGTTTCGGTATCGATCGGATCAGCTTTTGAAGGTCGAGGACGTTAAGCCGTGGGACCGCATCGTCGCCTACATAGCCACCGTGTCCCCTTACGGTCTGGTCGCCGCCGCTACAGAACGCCTTTCCCCCTTCGCCGGTGAGGACGATTACCCGGATACCGGCGTCTTCACGGCAATATTCCATCGCATTGATCATCTCCTTAACCGTGAGCGGTGTAAACGCATTGTGCACTTTCGGTCGGTTAATGCTTATCCGTGCGATTCCTTCATAGCGGTGGAAAAGTATCTCTTTGTACTCCCTGATGGGCTCCCAGGCATGCTTAAGATTCATAGCGGTTTCTTATGGTTGTTTTGAGTTGATCAAATATAGTTCTGTTGACGTGTACATCGCCCTCCAATTCAAGAATCTTCGCCCGACCGTCAAAAGTAAAAAAGTCGGTCAATGCATCCGCAAGCCTGGCTTTATCACCCGCGGGAATATGGACGAAGTTGAACTCCTCGCACAGCTTCTTTGCATTCAGGGGCTGCCTTGTGATAAAATATTCTGCTGCTTCAGGCACAGCGGCAGGTCCGTCGATGACATTAAAAATCAGCCCGCCATGGTTGTTCAGGACGACGGCGCGAAAGGTCTCCAGGGAGTAGTTATGCCAGAAGGCATTCCGATCATAAAAAAAGGCCAGATCTCCGGTGATCAGGAAGGTCGGTTTTGCCGTTGCCAAACAATGCCCGACGGCGGTGCTTGAACACCCGTCGATTCCACTGGTGCCACGGTTTGAATACACGCTTATGTCTCTTGCTTCCGGCGGGAGGTCGATGATGTTGGCATACCTCACGCTCATGCTGTTGGCCAGATGGAGGTTGCTTTCGGCCGGCATCCGTCGCAAGACGGAGGCCACCAACTCCATTTCCGAGAGTTTTCTCCTGGTGAAAAAGCCGGCGATGGCCCCGTTGGTCTGCTGGCTGTGGTTTGCCCACCGCTGAAGAAACGTGGTCCTGTTGCCTTCAACCGGTATTCCGTGTAAAAACCGGAAAAAGTTTTCCGGTGTCGTTCGAAACACGTGGGTCAGCGTTTTGAACGTGTCCACGGGGAGCCCGCCTTCCTGAATGTGCCAATGCGCACGAGGCGGGTGGTGGCGTAGAAACAGCTTGACGTTTTTTGAAATAACGGATTGTCCGAAGGTGATCAGAAGCCCCGGTTGGAGGGCTTTCTTTTCGTCACGGGGAAGTTGTCCCAGGAACAGGTCGGCGTGTTGAATATGGTTTGAAACGCCGTGTTGATTGGAGATGATGTCGGCGACGACGGGAATGTGGTGGTGTTCGGCGAAGCGTTTGAGCGCGCCGGTCATCGCCGCATCCGGATGGTGTTGGCCGGCGACAACGAGAACACTTTGAAAGGTGCCCCAGCTGTCGCGGATGCGCCGCTGTTCTTCTTCGCTTAAAACCGCGCTCGCGTCGGGTGCGTCGATCACCCGCACATCCGCCGAAAAGGTGATCGACTCGTCGGCGCCTGGATACAGGGGCTCGCGGAACGGTGCATTCACATGCACGGGACCTCTGGCTTGCTGGCGGGAAATGTTGATGGCTTCATTCAACATGCGGTTGATCGCCCACTGGCTGTCGCCGTGGCTATAGTCCTGGGGCAGTTGAAAAAACCGCTTCACGTGCCGGCCGAAGATCTCATGCTGAAAGATGGTTTGGCCGTCGTGTTGCGCGACCCATTCCGATGGCCGGTCGGCCGTCAGGACGATCAGGGGTGTCTCGCTAAAAAAGGCTTCTGCAACTGCGGGTGCGAGGTTGTACACCGCCGTCCCCGATGTGCAGACGATGACCACCGGCTCGCGGAGGGATTGCGCCATCCCGAGGGCGACGTAGCCGGCACTGCGTTCGTCGCTAATGGTCTTGCAGTCAATGTGGGGGTGTCGGGCAAAAGCCAGCGTGAGGGGAGCGCACCGCGAACCCGGGCACAAGACGGCGTGTCGAACGTTCTTTCGGTAGCAGAGTTCAGCGATATCATAGACGGGCTGAAATCGCATCAAGATATCACATTGAGGAGTGTTTCAAATTTCATCTCCGTTTCCTGCAGCTCTTTATGGGGTTCCGAATCGGCCGTCACCCCTGCACCGGCGAACAATACCGCATGGTCGCCGGTTAGTTTCATGCACCTGATGTTAACGAAAAGATCGATCTTGTTTCCGACGTTCACGGGTCCGAGATGACCGGCATAGAATTCACGATCATAACCTTCATGCGCTTTTAAAAACCGCAGGGCGTTTTCGAGCGGCATACCGCACACGGCCGAAGTGGGATGAAGCAGCCGCAGCATGACCGAGCCGAGCTGGGGAAAGTTTGTGGCCTTCATGTCAACCGAGAATTCGGATTTCAAATGAACCACGTTTCCGGCAACGACCGTACGCGGACCGTGCTCTTCATATTCCCTCAGCCGTATTTTCTTGAAGCAGCTGATCACATAACGTTCGACCAGGGCCTGTTCTTCAATTTCTTTTTGCGTCCACGCGAAAGATTTAAGGTTCATCCCTTCTTTATAGGGAAGCGTTCCGGCGAGCGCGACTGTCCTGAATAGCGTGTTGTCCTCAATGCTCAACAGGGACTCCGGCGAGGCGCCGAGCCAATTGCCAACGCCGGGAACGCTTACAAAGGACACCAGCGCGTGCGTATACCTGACGCTCAATTTCTGAAATGCGGTGACGATGTTGAAATCGGCCGTAAGGGTCAGGTGTTTCGTGTGAGAAGGGACTACTTTCTCGAGATCGCCCCTTACCACGGCAGAAATACTTTCATGCACCAGTTCCATGTACGCGGTGTTGCCGTGCGAAAGTTTGCCCGGTTTCAATGTGGGACGCTTGCGAACGGCTTCCCGTTCGAGATGGTCCTGCAGCCAGGCAGCCGAGCGGGTGGTGGCGGGAGAATCAGCGTCTTTAAGCTTCCCGCCTTCGAAAGCAAAGATGAAGTCGGCGGGCAGGAAAAAGGCCTGCTTTTCCGGGTCGAACGGGCTGAAAAGAAATCCGGAGGGGAGTTCTTCCACATTTTCCGATCTTTCAAGCATGCGGTATTCGTTCGACAGCAGCAAGTAAGTGGTGGCGCTTTCCGGAAGGCGCCACAGGGCGACGGGCAGGTTGTTGTCGATCGCGTGCGAGAGCAGCGAAGACCAGATATCATTTTCGGCGAGGGTCTGGCTGGCGGAAAGGGTGGGGTTAATCGGTTTGTTCATGATTGCTTTTCAAGTACGGCCATGGTAATGCGGCTGATGCAAACCAGTTCGTTGTTTTCATTGCTGATCCGGATTTCCCAGACCTGCGTTTTTTTGCCAATATGCACCGGCCGGGTAATGCCTTTCACAAGGCCCGAGCGCACGCCGCGAAGATGGTTTGCGTTGATATCCAGGCCGACGCAGAACTGGCGCCCGGCGTCAACGCAACACTGTGCGGCCACACTGCCCAGGGTCTCGGCGAGGGCTACGGAGGCACCGCCGTGAAGGAGGCCAAACGGCTGAAGCGTTCGGTGGTCAACGGGCATCGTCGCTTCAATGGTATCGTCGCCGATCGCTGTAAACTGAATTCCCAACTGCTCGGCCATGGTATTCCTGGAAAGGCTATTTAATGCTTCCAGGGTGATGTCATTTCTGAAAATTCCCATTAAAACTACCCCAGTGTTTGTCCAGTCTGTTATTTTTGCGCCTGCTTGCGCGTCAGCCTCAGAACAGACGCCAGGCGGCCCCAAAATAGCGCAAAATTGATCACCAAAAAAGTTTACCTTATACGTCATGGCCAAACCGATTTCAACCTTCGAAGCATCGTGCAGGGAAGTGGTGTTGATACGGATTTGAATGACTATGGCCGCCAGCAAGCTGCGGCCTTTTTTGCGTCTTATCAGGACGTCCGCTTCGATCACATTTATACATCCGCCCTTAGACGCAGCCACCAATCCGTTCAACAGTTTATCGACCGGGGTATACCACATACCCCGCTGGTCGGCCTTAACGAAATTAGTTGGGGGACGAAAGAAGGATATCGGGTGACGCCTCAGGAAGACGCGTACTATCACCACATGCTCGAGGAATGGCAGCGTGGAAATACCTCCCTGCGCATTGAGGGCGGAGAGAGTCCGGATGACGTCATTGTTCGAATGACGCCGGCGGTCGATTATATCATGAAGCAGCGTGAAGAAGGGACCGTTCTCATTTGCATGCATGGACGGGCAATACGTATCCTCATGTGCCACCTTATGAACTATCCATTGCGCTGCATGGATATGTTCGAACATCAGAACCTATGCCTGTATGTTCTCAATTACACCGGCGCTATGTTTTCAGTGGAAAAATACAACGATGTAGCCCACCTGAAGGCCGCCGGTCTGACCAGTTGATCAGTCAATCCGGTTGAGCGCCGACCGCGCCTTACTGTCGATGCTGTTCTTGTATTCGTGCTTCTTGTAGCTGAGCGCGCGACGAAAGAACTGCCGCGCCTGCGCCACCTCGCCCAGGTCAAGGAAGATGTATCCCAGTTGCAGGCAGGAGTTTGGGGCAAAGTACCATGGGGCATCTCCTGCAAGGTCAATGGTTTGCTGATAAAACAGCCGCGATGCCCGAACATCGCCGGTAGCGTGTGCAAGGCGCGCTTTGCGATAAAAATATTCAACCTGGTCATGTCGGCTGGGCAGGTCTTCGTCGCGGAGGGAAGCCAGTACCGACGCGGCCTCGTCAAAGTATCCTCCGTCCATTGCATAACGCGCGCGGGTCAGCGCAACGTGCGGCCGGCGTCCCTGAGCCAGGACCATGGCTGCGGAACGGTCCGCCTCAGCCGATTCGTTTCCGATACGCAGTGCCTCTCTGAATTTGACTTCCGCATCATTGGTTCGGCCGCTCATCCAAAGGCACAAACCAATCTTATAATGCGCATCCTTGAGGTAGTTCTGACCCTTGTAGTGGCGGATGAACCAACGGTATTCGGCCATCGCCTGGTCGTAGTCCGCTTTATGCAGATATACTTCCCCGAGGAGATAATGGGCATAGTGGATCGGCATCGCGGAGGTATCGCGCGTGATCATGGAAAGATGGGAAAGCGCGCGTTCACTTCGGGCCCCTTTGATGGCCAGCGTCGCCGCCAGGTATTGCGCCAGGTTATTTTCGGGATACGCAACCAGCGTTTCGTCCATCACCCGGAGGGCAGTTTCAATATCCTGGAGGATGAAGCCGTGGGTAAGCGCAAGCAGCAGGCGCGCCTCGAGTGCAAAGATCCCGTCCATCGCCGACACGGCCTCCAACTGGCGAAGGCCCTCATCGACGGAACCGCTCATTCCCAGCAAACTCAGCACCCAGTTATATTTTTCGGGAACGGCGCCGACAATAATCTGTAGGATGCCAAAAGTTTTTTTAATCGGGATGAAATCCGGAAAGTCTGCATGGCACGCTTGTGCAATGTGGTAGGCTTTTCTCAATTGGGCCGCCGCCTCAAACTCGTCGCCGAACTTAAGGTAGACAAATGCCCATTGTAGATGGGTCTCGGCCATCAGAAACTGATACTCCTCATTGGTGACTTTTCGGATTCGCCGGTCAGGCAGCGAATTGAAACGAACCTCGTATTCTGACAGTTTTTCGCGATCCTCGGTAAGTAAGAGTTCCAGGACTTGGGCAAGGGTGACCACATATTCTTCGTCAGGCGACTTGGGGTCACGTACCTGTAGCAAGGCTTCGTCCACCCGCAAGCCGAGGGCAAGCTGGTAGGCATTCAGGGCTTGTTCGCTGAACGGGAAATGTTGTGCGAACAGCGTGGGCGCGATCAAATAAAAAAGGCAGGCTGATAAGCCCGCCTTAGTGAAGAATTTCGCGCGGATGTTATTCAACCTTTCTCCTGCGGGATGTTGTGGTACCGGCGGTTTTGGCTGTTTTTGGCTTGTTTCCATCGTCCAAAGACTCCATATCAACGTCGGCTAAGATACGACCCGAGTGCTCATCAATCACAATTTTCTTCTTTTCCCGGATTTCGGCAATCTTTTGGGGAGGGATCACGATGTTGCAGCCCTCGGCCGCGCCGCGAACCACCCTGACCACGGCCAGTCCGTTAGAGAGGTTCTTCCGAAGCCGTTCATAATACTTGAGTAGCTTGTCTTCGATTTTCCTGGTGGCCTTGTCGCGTTCATCGAGGAGGCGTTTTTCTTCTTCCTCGCTTTCGGCCATGATGTCCTGAAGTTCTTTGTTCTTGTTTTCGAGGTGCTCGCCCCGTTCGGTGATGAGGGTGTTGGTCTTTTCGATTTCGTCCTTTTTGGCCTGGATGTGGTCTTTGGCCTCTTTTATCCTTTTCTCGCAAATCTGAATCTCGAGCTCCTGGAGTTCAACCTCCTTGGTGATGGCATCGAATTCGCGGTTGTTTCTGACGTTTTTCTGCTGGTCGGCGTATTTCTTGATGAGTTTCTCGGCTTCCTTAATCCCCTCTTTATTTTTCTTAATCGCGTCTTCGAGGTCTTTGAGTTCTGTTTCGTAGCGCTGAAGCCGCGTTTTGTACCCTTCAATCTCATCCTCCAGGTCCTGAACTTCGTCGGGAAGGTCGCCGCGCAGCTTTTTTAATTCATCAATGTTTGAATCTATGGACTGGAGTTTGACTAATGCTTCGAGTTTTTGAGCAACTGATTGATTTTCCATTTATTTCAAATAACTTATAGGATTCGTGACGGTTCGCGAAAAATTGATCGCAAAATTAGTGAATTTTTTTCTTAAAACCTCGACAATCAGGTCTTTGGTGAATACTTCACTTTCATAATGGCCGATATCGGCAATGACGATGCGGCCTTCTGCATCGAAGAACTCGTGATATTTGAAGTCGGCTGAAACGTAGACCTGCGCGCCCGCCTGGAGCGCCGCATTGAGAAGGAAACTGCCTGATCCGCCACAAACGGCGACTTTTTTGACGGGTTCATCGACCAACCGCGTGTGCCGTATTACGCTTAAACCCATGGTGTCTTTCAAACGGTTCAGAAACGCTATTGGTTCCTCGGGGGCCTCCAATTCGCCGACCATGCCTGATCCGACTTCCTGATTTTCATTCGATAACGGTGTCAGGTAGTAGGCGATTTCCTCGTAGGGGTGGGCATTGCGAAGGGCGGCCATGATGTGCGGTTGCAATGCCGTGGGAAAAAGGACCTCAATCCGTGTTTCATCCACAAACTCTTGTCGGCCCTGCTGGCCAATATGCGGGTTGGCACCTTCCCCCGGGCGAAAGGTGCCCGTCCCCTGAACGCGGAAACTGCAATCGGAATACTGCCCAATTTGCCCCGCGCCGGCCTGGTGGAGCGCCGTCGCTACGGTTTCAGTGTGCTCGCGGGGAACAAACGTCACAAGTTTCGAAAGCGTGTCGGTTTTCGGCGCCAGTATGCGCAGGTTGCGCAGGCCAATTTTTTCGCCAATCCTGGAATTCACCCCACCATAGACGTTGTCCAGATTTGTGTGGATGGCGTACAGCGCAACGTCGTTCCTGATTGCCTGCAGAACGGTGCGTTCCACATAATTCGAGCCTGTGAGCTTCCTGAGGCCCCGAAAAATGATCGGATGATGCGAAACAATGAGATTGCATTTGGCGGCAACGGCTTCGGCGACCACTTCCTCCGTGCAGTCCAGGGTGACCAGGATACCGCGCACTTCTTCCTGCGGATTGCCGGTAAGTAACCCGGAATTATCGTACGACTCCTGGTAGGCGCGCGGCGCAAGCCGTTCAAGGTAATTCGTCACATCCTTTATCTTTGGACCGCTCATAGTAGAAACAAGATTACAAGGATAAGTGCGATTGTGAAAATACAACGCTCGCGCGTTGGCGGATTTTCTCGTGCGTGATCCGCAAAAGGTCTGACAATGAATATTTTAAGGGCAATTCTGTTCCCCTTTTCGCTGGCGTATCACCTGATCACGGCGGCGAGAAACCGCCTTTACGATGCCGGGCTGAAGCCTTCAGCGGGTTTTGATGTGCCGTTGGTCAGCGTGGGCAACCTCACCGTTGGCGGCACGGGCAAGACCCCCATGATTGAATACCTCATTCGGACATTGGGCGGCCGGTTCAGCCTGGCCACGGTAAGCCGCGGTTACGGCCGCGCGGGAACGGGAATTCGGCTTGCCACCGAAGATGACAGCGCCCTGACCATCGGAGACGAACCTTTCCAGTTCTACAAAAAATTTGGCGACGGGGTGGCTGTTGCGGTCGGTGCCGACCGCGTCCTGACCATTGCAACCCTTCTTCAGGAACGACCCGGGGTGGACGTCGTACTCCTTGACGACGCTTTCCAGCATCGTCGCGTGAAGCCGGGCTTCCAAATCCTGCTGACGGACTACCATCGGCCTTTTTACAAGGACTTCCTGCTGCCAACGGGCAATCTGCGCGAGTCCAAAACAGGCGCATCGCGCGCCGACGTGGTGGTGGTCACAAAATGCCCGGCGAATCTTTCCGGAGACGAGATGATGGCAATTTCTTCAGGCATCGGCAGGTATACGCCGAAGCCTGTGTTCTTCTCCACCCTGCGCTATGGCGAACTTCAGCCGGTCCGCGGAACCCCTGTGCCCGCCGGCAACGTGGTCCTTGTCACCGGTATTGCCGCTCCCGCCGCCCTTCGCCGCTACATTGAATCCAGCTTTAAGATGGTGCGCCACCTCGACTTCCGCGATCACCACCGTTACACGGCATCCGACCTGCGCCATATCCGCGACGTTGCCCGTCGGCATGAGGCCATGGTGGTCACTACGGAAAAGGATGCCGTCAAACTCGGGGCTGGGGAGTTCGGATCGTTCGTCGATGAGATTCCCTTTTTTTTCCTGCCCGTAGAAATCGAATTTATCAAAAACGGTAAGGATTTTGATGAAATGGTGTTCAATGCCATTGAAAATGTTAGTAAATCGCAGGGGAATGACGAGGCACGAAAATAAAAACTGTGTGGCTTAAACCGGACGCGTCTGTGAGGTTGCTCCTGAAAAGATATTTTACCGTTTTTGTTGTCCTCCATTCGGCGCTCTCGGCGGTGGCGCAGGATCCGCAGCCGAGGCAAGACCCACCGCGACGGGGTTCTTCCATTGTGAATGATACCCTCAAACAGATCTATGGCCCGAAGACCTCGCGTTATTTTTATGAAGCGGATATCTTTTTCAACCGCGACCGCCTTCATCCCATAGACACCGCCATCCGCAACTTCCATCGCTTTGATTTCGTGCAAACGGCAAACAACCTGGTCCAGCACGTCGGCGTGCTCGCGGGCCCGTTGAAACCGATCTACGGGCAGCAACCTGAAACCATCGGGGTACGTGTGGGCATGCCCGTCTACGAACCTTATTGGGACAGCAGGCGGGTACGCTACTTTGACACGCGGTCGCCTTACACCTATATGCGCGTGATCATCGGGTACCATGGGCGATCGATCACCGAGGCAAGCTACAGCCGGAATATCAACCCGCGCTGGAATGTCGGCGTTAACTACCGTGGAATTTTTGTAGACAAGCAGGTCGGTTATGAAGGCAAGGGCGTTCGCTATGCCAACAGCAACTACTACGACTTGTACACGACGTATCAGTCGCCGGACAGCGCGTACAGGGTTTTTGGAAGCCTTCGGCGGATGTTTCACAAAGTCAAAGAGTTCGGCGGCGTCCGTTTTCTGGCGGATACCACGTTGGAGGGATATTTCGACCGGAACGCGGCGCCATGGTTGACCGACACAGAGAGCAACGACCTGCGCATTCACGGCCACCTCTTTCATCAATATCGGGTAGGCGCTGCGTTGCAGGCGTATCATACGCTCGACCGTTATAGCCAAAAGAACAATTTTATCAACGTCTCAAGGCCCGACACCGATCCCTATTGGGATTTTATGAATTTTGAACTTGACAGCATTCGGGACGCCGTGAAGATGACGACGTTGCGCAACGAGTTTGGTATCAAGGGCAACATCTCACGGGTCTTTTACAATGGTTATTATGCGATCAGAAACTATCACTTTCGCAATAACCGCTTCCAGCCTGATTCCACCAGCCACATCACGTACGATTCCCTGGGCTTTCCCACGGGGGGGAATGAACATTATCTCGGCGGAAGGATCGAGTTGAATCTCGACTCCATCGGCCGGGTGACGGGGGGGATGGAAGTGATGGGTGAGGGGAACTACCAGGTCTATGGCGAAATCCGCAGCAAGTGGTTTGAGGCCCGGCTCCGCCAGATGCGCTACAAACCGGATTTCGTCGCGCAGGCCTACCGCGGGGCTTACGATGCCTGGAACAACACCTTTGCGGATACCGAAAGCACGCGCCTCAACGGCTACCTGCATTACCGCTCGAGCGTGCTGGGACTTTCGCCGGGACTCACATTTACCCGGCTCAACAACTACGTTTTTTACCGAAAGGTATCCGACGTCGATACGGTGCAACAGGTGTTGCCGGTGCAGTCCTCGGGCAACCAGATCATCGCTTCCCCGGAACTCAGGATGCGGCTGACATTTTTTCGGCACATCGACCTCACCACGCAGGTTATCTACACCCGGTTGCTGGAAAATGCCGGGGATGCCATCAGCGTGCCGGAGTTTCTTGTGAACGCACAGTTGGCGTGGTCGAATATCTTCTTCAACGGCAACCTCGACTTTCAGTTCGGTGTGGACCTGCACGTGAAATCGGATTATTACGCCGACGGCTACGATGTAGCTTCACGGCAATTTTACCGGCAGGATGACTTCCTGGTGGAAAGCTTTCCGCTGATCGACGTTTTCCTGAACGTGAAGGTGAAACGCGGGCGTTTGTTCTTCAAGTTTCACAATTTCGTGCAGGCTTTCCAGGATACAGGATATTTCCCGACACCCTACTACCCGGGACAACGGCCCGTATTCGATTTTGGTTTTGATTGGTCTTTCTACGATTGATCAGTTGTCGGTTTGCCGGGAAGACTCCATCGAGTCTTGAGGCCGCTCTTTAGGTGACAGATGCAAAAAGCAAAGGACAAATTTACGCTCGGTCTTGAACTACCGACCGACCCCCGGTGGGCGAACGTCGCAGAAGAGAATATTGGAGACATTCTAACCGACCACGCGTATTGCGAGCAGAAGGCCGCCTCGTCGTGCATCTCGCTTATTGTTCAGTATCCGGAAAAGGAAAAACTTGTGGAAACGCTCACACCCGTTGTCGCCGAAGAGTGGGATCATTTTTCGAGGGTCCTTGCCCAAATGCGAAAGCGGGGTTATCCACTCGGAATCCAGCGAAAGGATCACTACGTCGAGGCCCTTCAGCAGACGTTGAAGAAAGGCGGGAGCCGCGACCAGCAACTCATGGAAAAACTTTTGATGAACGCGCTCATCGAGGCGCGCAGTTGTGAACGGTTCAAGATCCTGTCAAAGAACATCCCCGATCGCGAACTCGGCGATTTCTATCATGAGCTTATGGTTTCGGAAGCGGGTCACTATCGGAATTTTCTTCTCCTGGCGAAGGAATATGTCGACGCGGAAGCTGTGATGAAGCGTTGGTCTGAACTTCTTGAAGCAGAGGCGCGGATCATCAAGGGCCTGGAAGTGAGGGGTGACCGAATGCACTGATCGGAATGATTCTATCGACCCGGCGTGGCCGTGATCAGGTCTTCTGTTTCTTCTTTTTCGCTGCCGGAAAAAGGATATTGTTAAGGATCAGCCGGTATCCCGCCGAGTTGGGATGTTGATTGAGATCGGTGGGTTCTTCGTTGACCTGGTGCTGATAGTCTTCCGGATCATGCCCTCCGTAAAATGTCCAAAAGCCCTTGCCCAGAACGCCGTGTATATATTTGGCTTCCTTGATCTCACGATTTTCTCCCATAATGACGACGTCACTCTTGATCAGATGCTTTTTGAATCCGGTAGTCTGGCCAAAGAATCCCTTGATCACGCGGGTGTGGTTTTGCGTGAGCATCGTAGGGATGGGATCCCATTTCGCCGAGAACTCGAATATGCTGAAGTAGTCGTTGGCTTGTCGTAGCCCGCGCTGTGTCGGCTCGTTGTCGATGTCAGAGAACTCGTAGCGATAAGGGTCGCGGATCAGTCGAAAATCCGTGAAGGCGAGCGAGTTTTCATAGTTCAATTTCTGTTGCGCGTGCGGATCGGCCGGGTCTCCGTCAAACATGCGCTCGCAGATATCGATGCCTTCCGCCGCCAGGGCGATGTCATAACTGTCGGTCGCGGAGCACATGGCAAACAGGAAGCCGCCACCGGTGACAAATTCCTTGATGCGTTTGGCGACGGTAAGCTTCAGTTGCGACACCTTGTGAAAGCCAAGTTTGCGGGCCATTTCCTCCGCTTCCTTCACCTGCTCGACGTACCACGGCATGTTGGAGAACTGACCGTAAAACTTCCCGTATTGCCCCGTGAAGTCTTCGTGGTGGAGGTGGAGCCAGTCGTATTTCGGCAGCACACCGGACATGATCTCTTCATCGAAAATGATGTCGTAGGGAATCTCGGCGTAAGTGAGCACCAGGGTAACGGCATCGTCCCACGGTTGATTTGACTTCGGGGAATAGACGGCAATGCGCGGATACTTCTCCAGCTTCATGATGTCGTAGTTGACCGCCGGGCTGGCAATCTCGCTGATGATCTGGTTGGCCTGGGCGTTTGATATTACTTCGAAGCTTACGCCTCGAACAACGAGTTCGTTTTGGATGGCCGGATGGTGTTCGCACATGAAACTTCCGCCGCGGTAGTTCAGCAGCCAGTCGACCTCCATTTCGTTGCGGAGGATCCAATACGTTATCCCATACGCCTTGAGGTGGTTTGCCTGTCGGTCGTCCATGGGTATGAAAATATAGTTGCCGTACGCTAGCCGGCATATCAGCAGTAAAGCCACCAGAATCGCACTCCTCATCACGCTGCTTGGATTATGTTTTGCCTAAATTTACCCGATCGCCCCCAATAAAGTGAAGGATTTCCTTTGAAATCGGGATTTTTGTAAAAAATCGGGGCCCACTTGTAACATCGCTGCCCGTTTCTTCTACGTATACTCAGCAATACGCGGTTTCATGGATCTATTAGAAAACATTCGGGAAGGTCTGCGCTCGGTAAAAGCCAACCTCCTCCGTTCGGTATTGACGGCCCTGATCGTGGCCATCGGCATCATGGCGCTGGTGGGCATGCTCACCACGGTTCAGGCTATCGAGGACTCGGTGAGCGAAAGCCTGGAAACGCTGGGCGCGAACACCTTCGACATTAATTCCAGGACAAACCGCGGCGCGAGCGCACATGGCGTCTCTCAAAAGACCTACCCGCAGATCACGATGAACGAATCCTTTCAGTTCATCGACGAGTATAAAGTCACCTCCAGCATCAGTTTGTCGGCCAACCTGACCTCGATCGCCGAGGTCAAGCGCCTCTCAAACAAGACGAACCCCAACGTCACCATCCTCGGGTCAAATGATCACTATTTTTCAATAAAAGGCCTGGAGATGGCGTACGGACGTGGTTTCTCGAGGCTGGAAGTTGAGTTTGGAACCCACGTCGCCGTACTCGGATACAAGGTGTACACCACGCTGTTTCCGGACGGAGGCAATCCTGTGGGACACGAGATCAGTTTCCTTGGCGGGAAATTCAAAGTGATCGGCCTCATGAAGGAAAAGGGGCAGTTGGCGGAAGACAACTACGACAACATGGTGGTTATCCCGATCATCAAGGCTAACCAAATGGCCGACGGCCGTGGTTTGTGGTATCGGCTTACCGTGGCCATCAACGACCCGGCGCGTTTCGAATACGCGATGGGCGAGGCGACCGGTGTCATGCGCCGCATCCGGGGCGACCGGATCGGGCAGGAGGATTCCTTTGAACTCGAGCGAAGCGAAACGCTGGCCGAAGAACTTGAAAGCATTATTGGCGGCCTGCAGATCGGCGGCTTCGGGATTGGATTCATCACCCTCCTTGGGGCATCCATTGCCCTGATGAACATCATGCTGGTATCGGTTACGGAACGGACGCGCGAGGTCGGCGTGCGGAAGGCCCTTGGGGCCACCCCGCTGCGGATCCGCCAGCAGTTCGTCATCGAGGCCATCGTCGTCTGCGTTCTGGGCGGCATCGCCGGAATTGTGCTCGGCATTTTGATCGGCAACCTCCTCGCCAGCCTTCTGGATGTGGATTCATTCGTGCTCCCCTGGGTGGAGATGATCATCGGACTGATCGTGTGCATCGGCGTAGGATTGATCTCGGGCTTCTATCCCGCCCACAAGGCTTCCAAACTTGACCCCATCGAGTCACTGCGGTTCGAATGATGAAGCGCGGATGGCGTCCGAAGCCCAGTTTTTGAAATTAAAGACACCGTCCCGTGCTTACACAAGGGCGGCACAGCCTCGAAATGAAAAATGCCTCCGCCATAAGCGAAGGCACTGATTTTCCATTGCGGAGAGAGAGGGATTCGAACCCTCGGTACAGTTGCCCGCACAACGGTTTTCGAGACCGCCCCATTCAACCGCTCTGGCATCTCTCCGAAAATGTGCCGCAAGTTAACAGGCCGTGTCCTTTGCGCCAAAATGTTTTTTTGAGCGCGCAGCTTTCCACCCGGAACTTGCGGATAGGCGAAGGGACAAACATGGCGGTCACCGGATTGCCAATCTAAAGCAGGGGCGCCAGTACCTTATAGATATTTTCCGCCACGATCTTGTGGCCTTCGGTGTTTGGGTGAATGCCGTCGGCGAGGTTGAGGTGCTCATGTCCGGCTACGTCCTCCAGCAGGAAGGGTATGAGCGTCGCCTCATTCCGCCTGGCAAGCGTCGGAAAGATCTTCCGGAAGCCGCTGGTGTACTCGGGGCCCATGTTGGGTGGCACCATCATGCCGGCAATAACCACATCGACATCGGGATTTTTCGCTTTCACCTTGTCAATGATCGCCTGAAGGTTTTTTTCTGTGCTTGCCAGGGGCAGACCGCGCAAGCCGTCGTTTGCCCCGAGTTCAAGAACAAAGATGTCAACAGGCTGGCGCAGCACCCAGTCGATGCGTGAAAGTCCTCCCGCAGAAGTTTCCCCGCTCAACCCGGCATTGATCACCTGGTACTGTTTGCCATTTTCCGAAATTTTTTCTTCAATCAGCGCCGGAAACGCTTCCTCCCTCGACAATCCATAGCCGGCGGTAAGGCTATCACCAAAAAAAAGGATGGTTTTACCTTTTTCCTGCAAGAAAAACGCGAATAGAATAAACAGGAGAGTTTTTGCGACCATATCTGAAAACGATTTACATTTAAGTTTCCGTAAAACAATTTTAGCGGAATCCGCCGCCAAAATCTAATCGGTAAAACAAAAACCATGTCAGAAACTGTCCTGCATCTGGAAAATATTTCGAAAATCTACCGTTCGGCGGAACGGGAACTGACGGTACTCGACGACATCTCCTTTTCGGTGCAGCAGGGTAATTCGATTTCCATTATCGGTCCCTCGGGCAGTGGAAAGACTACCTTGCTCGGTCTGTGTGCGGGCCTTGACACGCCCACGCGTGGAGCGATCTCGCTGATGGGCTTCAAGTTGAACAAGATGAGTGAGGATGATCGCGCGTATATCAGGAATCAGTATGTCGGATTCGTGTTTCAGAATTTTCAGCTCCTGAGCACGCTCACGGCCCTGGAAAATGTGATGGTACCCGTGGAGTTGCGGGGTGAGACGAACGTTATGCCAAAAGCGGTTGAATTGCTGGGAAGAGTGGGGCTCGGTGACCGGCTTCATCATTATCCTTCTCAGCTTTCGGGAGGGGAACAACAGCGGGTGGCTATTGCCCGGGCATTCATAGCGGATCCCCGAATCCTTTTTGCCGACGAGCCTACAGGAAACCTCGATGAGGAAAATGCACACCACATCACAGAGCTGCTTTTCGGTATGAACAAAGAACAAAGCACGACCCTCGTTCTCGTTACGCACAACCAGGAACTCGCCCAAAGAACGCAGCGCATTTTGAAAGTGAGGGGAGGAAAGATCGCCGGTGACGTCGCCGTTGGCGACACGGTTTCGGGTTCCGGGCTGGCCTGACCTCAAGCGTCGCGCAAAACATCGAAACCCGAACCTCGAAACGCGAAACATGATCGACTACGTCATAAAAATTAAGAGACGCGCAAGATCCATCCTTACCGACGGTTGGGTGTGGAAGATGGCATGGCGCGATGCGCGCCATAATTTCTCCAGGTTGTTCCTCTTTACCGCTTCGCTGGTGGCAGGTATCGCTGCCGTTGTGTCCCTGGACTCGATGAACCATACCCTTCAGTTGGAGATCAACAACAACGCGAAGGCGTTGCTGGGCGCGGACCTCGTTGTCGAGGGAAGGAAGGCGTTTGTTCAGGAAGTGAAAGGCGCCTTTGATTCGTTGAAATACCCGCAGGCGTCGCAAGCCGACATGGCAACGATGGTACTTTTTCCACGAAGCGGTCAGTCACGCCTGATCCGACTGGTTGCGCTCGAGGGCGCGTTCCCGTTCTATGGAGAATTTGAAACGCTTCCCCAAGGGGCGTACGAACGCATTTACGATGGTCGCTTTGCCGTGCTCGATGAGACGCTGGCTACCCAGTACGAAGTAAGTTCCGGCGACTCCCTTCGCGTGGGAACGAGTGTTTTCGAAGTGGCTGGCGTCGTGAGGAATCTCCCCGGGGGAGGAGGCATCCTGAGTACCTTTACGCCCTCAGTCTACATCGCGATGAGCGAACTTGATTCCACCGGGCTGGTGGACTTCGGAACACGGGCAAACTACAAGCAGTATTTCAAAATAGGATCGGAAGATGAGGCGGAGGAGACAGGCCGGCAGTTGCGTCCGCTTCTCAGGAAACACGGCTATTCCTACGATACCGTCGGGGAGCGCCGCGAGGAACTCGGCGAGGGTTTTCTTTCGGTATACCGGTTTTTTTCCCTGCTGGCCTTCGTAGCCCTGATCCTCGGCTGCATCGGGGTGGCCAGCTCGGTGCATATTTATGCGCGTGAGAAGCGCGAGGAGGTAGCCGTGTTGCGCTGTGTCGGGTCGTCGGGTTGGCAGGCGTTCAACATATTTTTTATTCAGATATTCCTTTTGGGAGTGGTCGGCAGTGTCATCGGTACGCTGGCCGGACTCGGCGTGCGGCAGGTCGTTCCGTACCTGCTTGAAGGCGTGATCCCATTTGACATCGGCGCCGCCGTCTCGTGGAATTCACTCCTGATGGGCTTGTTGCTTGGCACCGTTGTTTCTGTCTTGTTTTCGATCCTGCCCCTCGTCTCGGTACGCTTTGTACCTCCGTTGAGTGTTTTGCGTACGGATTTCAATCCGGGCCGGATCTTCTCCCGCACCCGCATCGCAGCAATCGTCTTGATTGGTATTTTTCCGGTTGCTTTTGCATGGGCGCAGACGCGCAGCTTACTCACCGCCACCCTGTTCTTTCTCGGCCTGCTCGCGGCGCTGGCCTTTCTCACCGCGGTCGCGATGGTGATGCTCGCCCTGGTGCGCCGCTTTTTTCCCGAACGTGCAGGCTTTATCTGGCGCCACGCCTTGTCCGCACTGTTCAGACCCAATAACCAGACCCGCGTGCTCATGGTCACCATTGGACTCGGTGCGTTCATCATATCCACGCTCAACATTATCGAGCAGAGTATGTTGAGTCAGGTTGAATTCACAGGACAGGAGAACCAGTCCAATACGATCTTATTCGATATTCAGCCCACGCAGGTTGATGGCGTTGTGGCGCTGCTGAAAGAACACCAACTCGATCCAAAACAGGTGGTCCCCATCGTTACCTGTTCACTGCTCGAGATCAGGGGCATGACCATCGATTCCCTGCAGCGGGATACCGCCGATAACATACCCAACTGGGCCCTCACCCGTGAATACCGGGTCACCTATCGGGACAGCCTGCACCATTCGGAAGAATTGATCAAGGGTGACATACACCACCTGAAAAATGCCAAAGACTCGATATGGGTAACCATCTCCGAAGGCATGGAAGAAAACCTGGCCGTCACCGTCGGTGATTCCCTGCTTTTTGATGTGCAGGGCTTGCCCATGAGGGCATACATCGCTGGGGTGCGAAAGGTGGATTGGCCAAAGGATCCGCCTAACTTTATTTTTGTTTTTCCCCCCGGGGTCCTTGAATATGCACCACAGGTCTATGTCGCGACCACGCGAATCGACGATCAGGGTGTCGCTGCCCGTTTTCAACAGCAACTGGTGATGCAGTTCCCGAACGTGTCGCTTATTGATTTGAGGCTGATCCTGAGCACAATAAATAAACTTTTTGACAAGTTGGGGCTCATCATTCGCTTCCTCGCCCTCTTTTCGATCATTACCGGGCTGGTGGTGCTGGCCGGCGCGGTGATCAATAGCAAATTTGTCCGGATCAGGGAGAACGTTCTCCTGCGCACCATCGGCGCGCGCACCAGCCAGATCACACGCATTACGTTGATCGAATATGCATACCTCGGCCTTTTTTCCGCCTTGACGGGAATTCTCCTTTCTCTCGGGAGCGGATATCTGCTCACCAGGTTCTTCTTCGAGATCACCTTTGCGTTTTCGGTTGGGGAACTGGCGGTCATTGGAGTCGGCGTGGTTTTGCTCACCGTTGCTATCGGTTGGATCAATTCGAGAGAGGTAATCCGCACACCGCCGTTACAAGTCTTGCGGAAGGAGACCTAGCGGCGGATTGAAATCGCCTGAAAATTCCTATTTTTCAGTGCAGAGCCGAATGTTTTGTTGTATGATACGCCCAATTATGAGTGCCTGCGTGCGCGTGATGCTGTTTGCTGTCCTTTTTCTTGAGTCGTCTCATGTGATTGGCACAGAACTCCCCGCGTTGAAATTTATTCCCAACCGCAATCAGTGGGCTCCGCATGTTCAATTCTCCGTCTCCCTTCCCGGCGGGGCGATGAACCTTGCCCCGGGCCGGTTCAACTATTATTTCATTGACGGTGAAAAGCTGCAGCATCCCTATGAGACCCTTTTAAACCCCGACGGCGGTACGCCTCTTGTTAACGTCCATGCGATCCAGGTCGACTTTGTAAACGCCAATACCTCCCCTCGGGTTGAGGCCTTTGGCAGGTCTGCTGAGCATTACAACTATTTTCTGGGAAATGAACCGGCTAAATGGGCGGCGAATGTGCCCGCCTATGCGGGACTTTTTTACTATGGCATCTACGACGACATCGACCTTAAGGTCTATTCGTCGGGACGCCGTCTAAAGTATGATTTTGTCCTTGCGCCGGGCGCTGACCCCTCGCGGATCATGTTGGCGTATCACGGGGCGGAATCGATGCGGATCGACGACGGCGACTTGCTGGTCACAACCACCCTCGGCGAACTGCGTGAAAAGCGGCCTCTTGCCTGGCAGTACATCGCCGGCAAGCGGGTGACGGTAGCGTGCGCCTATGTGCTCCGTGGCAACCTGCTGACTTTCTCTTTTCCCGAGGGATATGATCCCTGCTACGAGCTTACGATCGACCCGTTGTTGATTTTCTCCACCTATTCCGGATCCACGGCAGACAATTGGGGCAGCACGGCCACTCCGGGGGAACATGGCAATCTTTACTCGGCAGGCGCGACACGCGAAACCCTGGGCGGGAAATTCCCCGCGACCTCCGGCGTGTTTCAGACCACCTCCGGCGCATCGTATGACATTGGCATACTCAAGTACGATTCAACAGGCTCCTCCCTGTTGTACGCAACCTATCTGGGCGGCGCGGGACTGGAGTCGGCACACAGTCTCGTTATGGACTCCAACCGGGACCTGATTGTGCTGGGAACAACAAGTTCAGTCGATTTCGCGACCACGCCCGGGGCCTTTGACCAAACCTTCAACGGCGGCGATCCTGTCGCTCATGTCTACGAAATGGCGGCGCCCTATGACCTCTTCGTTTGCCGCATTTCGGACGATGGCTCGATCCTGAAGGCTTCGTCCTACTTCGGGGGCGCGCGAAACGATGGACTGGGTGTTACGGCGAGCGCGCTCACGCAGAACTATGGCGACGAACTTCGGGGTGACATCATCACCGATGGAGCCGGAAACGTTTATGTGAGTTCCGTAACATCATCGCCCGATTTCCCCATGGCCAATAGCTTTAGCACGGCCTATGCGGGCGGGTCAACCGATGCGATCCTGTTAAAGCTTTCGGCCGATTTGTCGCAGGTCCTGTGGGGCGCCTACATCGGGGGCTCATCGAATGACGCTGCTTATACCATCCAGTTGGACAATTCGGGTAGCATCTTTGTCGCAGGCGGCACGCAAAGCGCTGATTTTCCGGCAACGTCAGGAACTTATCAGCCCACCTTTGTCGGCAAAGTTGATGGATGGATTGCCAAGGTGGCTTCCGACGGGTCCGCCATCCTGGGGGCCACATACATGGGAACGGCAGAAACCGACCAGATCTATTTTCTCGACCTCAATGCCGATGGCGAACCGCATGTCTTCGGACTGACGAATGCCGGTTCTTCGATTCCGAAAATTCCGCTTGGAAACGTTTTTAACCGCAGTAACGGCGGACAGTTCGTTCAAAAATACAGCAATGATCTTTCGAGCCTGATCGTTTCGACGACGTTTGGTTCGGGCCGGGGCATTCCGGACATCTCACCAACGGCGTTCCTGGTGAATGAATGCGGCAACCTCTATATGAGCGGATGGGCAGGAAGCGCGCTTAACCAGTTGGTTGGCGGCTGGGAAACCAGCACGGTTGGCCTTCCCGTGAGCAACGACGCATTCCAGAGTTCCACCAGCGGCAGCGACTTTTATTTTCTTGTGCTGACGGATGATGCCAGTGAATTTTTGTACGGTACTTACCTGGGCGGATCGATTTCGCGTACCCATGTAGATGGCGGAACAAGCCGGTTTGACAAGGGAGGAATTGTGTATCATGCCGTGTGTGCAGGCTGCGCGTTCAACGACTCAAACATTCCCGTTTCGGATTTTCCCACCACGCCCGGCGTGTGGTCGAATACCAACAACAGCCAGAACTGCAACAACGCGGCGTTCAAGTTCGACCTCTCCTCTTTGAAAGCGCGAATTCGCACCAATTCGGAATCACTGGCCGATCCCGGGGTCAGCGCTTTATGCCTTCCCGACAAGTATGCTTTTGAGAATTTTAGCACGGGAGGCCAGCAATACGTTTGGGATTTTGGCGATGGCACACAGGAGGTGGTGACGACGAAGGACCCTGTTGTTCACGAGTATCAAACACCAGGTAATTACGTTGTAAGGATGAAGGCAATCGACGTGGGTACCTGTAGCGAAGTGGATTCCACCCAAACCGTCGTTACCGTATTTGCCGCAGCATCGCACGTACAGGAAGATGATGACCATTGCTTTGGTACTCCGTATGCGCTTTCCGCAGGGGGAGGAGCGGCTTACGAATGGAGGACTCCCGATGGTGGGATTTTTTCAACGTTGCCTAACCCGAGCGTCGCGCCGGCGGATACGACGATGTATCTCGTCACGATCCGCGAGGCGAACGGTTGCATTCGGCGCGATAGCGTGACGATCAACGTCATCCCATCGGTGGAGCCGGAATTCACGTTTGAGCGTCAACCGGGATGTTCGGACCGACCGGTGATCCGATTGGTGAATGAAACGGATAGCACATGGGCTACAGACAGGTTGTATTTTGATTTCGGTGACGGGCATGTATCCGATGATCCGGTCGCCGACCACTACTTCGAAGCGGATGGGGTCTATCGGGTGAAGCTGGTGGCAAACCGCGAGTTCTGCGTGTACGAGGCCTCGGTTGACATCCCGGTGATAAAGTACCTGGTGCCGAATGTGATCACACCCGACGATGACGCAACGAACGACGACAATGACCGTTTTACCATTGAGTTTGGAAAAGGTACGGGAAAGACGCCGGGTGACTATGGGTTCAACGTATCCCTGTGGGTCTACAACCGGTGGGGTGAGACCGTCTACCAGGCTGACGACTACCAGTATGACTGGGCGGGTGACGGACTCGCCGCCGGAGTATATTTTTATGAGGTGGAGATCGAAGGTCACGGGACTTGCCGGAGTTGGCTCCACATCATGCGTTGATCTTAGTTTTTATTGCGATCGGAGCTGTACAGGTCCTCATACCTGAGCATGTTCGCGCTACCCGATCTTTTCTTCAGGCCTCCCGGCTTGTACATCAGCGCTAACGAGAGCAGCACAAAAATGATGATGTAACCGCTGTTGACCACAATGGGATTGAAGGTTGCAAAACCCTCGTAGGAAACGATGTCGTAGGCAAACAGCATGACCGCGAGGAACAGGCATGTGACCATGAGCCAAACGCCCTCCTGTTCGGAGATTATCGCCTTTACCAGGATATAGATCGTATACAACAGAATCAATCCCGCCGTAGAAAGATAAACCGGGAGAAATTGCGTGTATGCGGCCGCATCGAAGAGAAGCGTGAGAAATGTGAAAACAACATTCGCCGCAGTGAAAAGGATCTTGAACGCGGTGGCGACCTCTCCCCTGAAAATTGACGATACAAACAGAATGGCCCAGATCATCATCAGGTAAAGGGAGATGTATTCGATTTTCACACCGATTTCCCACGGTATGCCGGGGATGTAGTTATGGGCAATATACAGGTTCGAGAACATGGCCCGGATCGACCACGTAAAAGCGAGCAGTGAGAGGTACAGGAATCCGGGGTCGTTTTTTCCAAACAGGTGAACCACGAGGGCTACGACGGCAATGAGGAGCAACACCGCTCCCATGGCGATATAGCTTGTGGTGGCGACATTGCGTTTGAATGAAAGCGCCTCGACGCTGCCCATCAGAATGTTTTCGCGGATACCGCCAAGGGCGTGGTGAAAGTTGGAAACATGGATGACAACGTCAAGGGTATCGGCATCAGGTTTGAAAAGCACCGTCTGAGGAAGCCATTGGGGCAACGAAGTCGCGGGCGACGTTCCCACGACGCCATTTTCGGCGATCTTCTTTTCGTTGATCCACAGGGTGTAGTTTGAGTAAAAATGCGGCAACTCAAGCGCCATTTGACGCCTCTCGGAAATAAGAATTCTCAGCCAGTACGTAGCGTATCCGTTGCCGGGCTTGCGGTTCTTGTTCAGGTGGTTCCAGGTTGTAGGGAAGTCGATGTAATCGGGCTGCGGGATCCGGTCGGGAAAGGCCGCGGGCTTGATCAGGGCGCTTCCAAAAAATGCCCACTCGCCGCGTAGACTCACCGTGCGGATGGAAAAATCCACCGACCTCAGGTCCACAATACCATCATTGGCATAGTGTATCTGAGCCGTTGCGAAAGAGGGGATCAAGACCAAAGCCCAGAGCAGGCCCTTCAAATGGGGTTTCAATTCCGTGTCTGATTATCGCTGGAAGTACGCGAAAAATAAGGGAATAATGGGAAGCCGACCAGGTATTAATTTTGGCTATGACGAAGTGTTTTTCTTGCGGTGTTTACGGTCGTTGTGACGCCCGGTGGACGCGGTTTTCGTGCTTCGTCATGCCGCAATCCCCGGGGCAGGGGGATGTCGCAGGTTCCGCGCCTGGTACGCTGGGCAAACTTTACGCTGCAAACCACGCTGGATCGACGCGTCACCTTCTTATCTCGCCGGATCCCTTAGTCGATGGACGACGTTCGCGCCTACCGGTCCGCCCACCACCGACAAGTCTGTTTCGCGTGGCCCGTTCCTGCCATGGCGCGATATCATTCCGTTTACGGAATGTGGGGCCCGGCGTTTGGGGATTTGTCTACCCAACGCCTCAACGTTATTCGTTTCGTTGATCCCTAATTTGTTCACAATCAAAGGAATGATTTTTCGGCCCGTCTGACACAGTTTGAAATATCGCTACTATGAAGTGTATTGGAAGGATGGTCTTTGTAGCCGTGGTGATGCTGGCTGTCGGATGCAATCAATCGCGTAGAGAAAACGACGGTGATACGGGGTACGACAACGATGACAGCAAAGAGCAAGCGGACGAGGCTAATGCCGAAAAATTTGAGGACAGCGAGGTTCAGGATGATGCAGACTGGATTGCCGGCGCTGTTGCCAGGAATTACATGAAGATTGCGTTCGCATCCCTGGCGGCGGCACACTCGGAGCATGCGGACGTCCAGCGCATCGCGAAAATGCTGGTTGATCACCACACAAAAACATTGAATGAACTTAGGGTGCTTGCTCAAAACAAGGCTTTCTCCATTCCGGATGGCGCTGGCGAGGAGGCGCAACGAAAGAATGAGCGGTTCGGGGATGAGGCAGGTAAGGACTTTGACCTGCGTTGGTGCAGGGAAATGATCGACATGCACGAGGAGTCGGTGAGGGATTTTGAGAAAAGAGGCGAAAATACCAACGATCCCCAGGTCGATGCGTTCGTGAACTCGACGCTACCCGTTCTTCGCGCTCACCTTGATGACCTACGTGCGTGCGAAGAGAAACTGGAAGGGCGGTAGGAGGAGAGCCAATCGCGCGTCACGAGTTACAATACGAATGCCGAATGCCCAATCTCCATCCCCTAATCCCAATACTTCATGGGTACGAAATTACCCATCGCTGCGGGAATCTGAGTTGAAATCGCGGGCATGGAAATGGGTTTTACGTGCTTCAACACTGATCCCTATGACGACGACGGCTACTCACCTGATCTGTTTTTCACACCTGCGGTGGAATTTCGTTTACCAGAGACCGCAGCATCTGATGAGCCGGTTTTCCCGGCACTATTCCGTGGTCTTTGTCGAGGAACCGATCCTTGACGCAACGGAAGACCACCTTGAGGTGACCATGCCGCTTGACAATCTGCAGGTGGTGGTCCCGCATCTCCGCGCGGGGCTTAAGGCCGATGAAACCGAGCTTGTTCAGAAGGCGTTGCTTTCAAAACTGTTCATCGACCAGGGTATAGTTGACTATATTTTCTGGTACTACACGCCGATGATGCTTTCAATCAGTGACCATTTTGTCCCTGCGTTGACGGTTTACGATTGCGTAGACGAGCTGTCGGCTTTGAAGTTTGCGCCCAGGGAGTTGCGCGCCATCGAAGATTTGCTCTTTCAAAAAGCCGACCTTGTGTTTACGGGCGGCTATAGTCTTTACGAAGCAAAGAAGACCAGGCATCCGAGTGTATATCCGTTCCCGAGCAGCATCGATGTGGAACATTATTTCAAGGCGAGAATTTACATGGCCGACCCCTCGGACCAGTCCGACATACCGCATCCGCGGATCGGCTATTTCGGAGCGATCGACGAGCGCATAGATGTCGCGCTTATCGAGGAGGTTGCACGCCGCAAATTTGACTGGCAGTTTATCATGCTTGGCCCGGTGGTAAAAATCAGTCCGTCAGCCTTGCCCAAACTGCCGAATATTCATTACCTGGGGATGAAGCAATATGACGAATTACCCGCATACATCGCCGGATGGGATATTGCCATGATGCCGTTCGCGCACAATGGGTCTACGCGGTACATGAGCCCTACCAAGACGCCGGAATACCTGGCTGCGGGTAAGCCGGTGATCTCTACGCCGATCATCGATGTAATCAGGCAATACGGCAGGGACGCGCTGGTAAATATCGCCGGAACCCCGGATGAGTTCATCCGCGTGGCGACGCTCGAGTTGGAAACAACGGATCGGGACGAATGGCTACAGCATGTCAACGAGTTTCTTTCCCAAAATTCGTGGGATAAAACTTGGCAGCGAATGATGTACTTGATCACAAAGAAATTGAGCAGCCCGCGGAAGAAGGACAAGGCCGTCACAGCACAACAGGCCCTCGTTTAAGCCGATGTTGCCGGCTGGGTCAACGGGTGGGTCTGACGTGTGTGACTAATAAATAGTATGCAGAAGGGTGGCAAAAAGCGACCAGTAAGAAAATCACAGGCTCAGCCGCGGCCAGGAAGTGAGCGGCGAATGAAGCCCCGGCCCGATGTGGCCGCAAACTATCCCGGCGCGGGCAAGCTAGAGGGCAAGGTGGCGCTAATTACCGGAGCCGATAGTGGGATCGGCCGCGCGGTCGCGGTGTTGTTTGCGCGTGAAGGCGCCGATATAGCCGTTGGCTACCTCAACGAGCATCGCGATGCAAAGGAAACCATGCGGCTGGTGAACAAGCAGGAACGGGAATGCATCCTATTGCCCGGCGACCTGAGCAAGCAGGCAACCTGCAAATCTTTGGTCAGCAAGACGGTAAAGAAATTCGGACGCATCGACATCCTGATCAACAATGCCGCGCTGCACTGGGAGACCAAGGAAATCGAAGACATCTCTGCGGAGCAGCTAATGCGCACTTTTGCCAACAACTTCTATTCATACTTTTGGGTTACCCAGGCGGCCCTTCCGCACATGGGGGAGGGAAGTTGCATCATCAATACGTCGTCGGTAACCGCTTACCGGGGTAGCCCCTCCCTGATCGATTACGCGTCGACCAAAGGCGCCATTGTGAGCTTTACGCGGAGTCTGTCGGGCAACCTCGTAAAACGAAAGATCCGGGTCAATGGCGTGGCGCCCGGCCCGATCTGGACACCGCTCATCGCGTCGACGTTTAAGCCGGAAAAAGTGTCCACCTTCGGCAGCGATGTTCCCATGGAACGCGCGGGCGAACCCTCTGAAGTTGCCCCGGCGTATCTCTTCCTGGCGTGCGACGATTCCTCCTATGTCACCGGGCAGTTCCTTCACCCCAACGGCGGCGAAATAATCAACGGGTAACGGCATGGCCAGTTTGTGTTCACCTGTGGAATTCTCTCCGTGTAACGACGTCCGTCCAGGCGATTCACCCCTGGCACAAAGGTTTTGGCCAATAATCCGACACGATCTTTTTTCAGTAGCGGTGCTCAAAATCATATTGAAACATATATGAAGAGCTGAGATCAGACGCTCAACAGCCTGAACCGGACAATGCCGGCGTAGGTAAGCTGAAAAAAGAGACCGGGGCTCTTCGCAAGGGGAGCCCTTTCTCTGTTGCCTGCCGCCCTGGCTTTGGGATTCAATACCGAATTTTGTAGACTTGCACCTTGCTACGGGCCCTTAGCTCAGTCGGTTAGAGCATCAGACTCATAATCTGAGGGTCGCAGGATCGTTCCCTGCAGGGCCCACGGTTCAGGGACTCCAAACAGATGGGGTTCCTTTTTTATTACCCGGTAGTTGAAAGACATTAAAAACATCATCTTCGACCTCGGCGGGGTTATCCTCGATCTGTCCGTGAGAGACACCCTTTGGGCGTTTGCGCAACTGTCTGGAAAGCCGATGGAGCGCGTTCATGACATGTTTGTTGCGTCTCCGGGATTTGAGGCGTATGAAAAAGGATTGATTGATGACCGGGCTTTCCGGGACCATGTTCGCGAATTATACGCGTTGGAGGTCACCGACGACGACATCGACCGATGCTGGAATGCGATGCTGCGGGCATTGCCGATAACAAAACTCCGATTGCTGACTCGCTTGAAACGCGACTACCGCGTCTGCCTGTTGAGCAACACGAACGGCATCCACCTCGATTACATCAACAATGTGTTGTTGCCTGAAACCACGGGCGAAAGGGACCTGGATGCCTATTTCCATCGCGCCTACTACTCGCATCGCCTGCTTTTGCGCAAACCCGAGCCGGAGATTTTTCTCCATGTCGCGAATGACAGCGACCTCCGGCCGGAAGAAACGATCTTCCTTGACGACAACCTGCAAAACGTTGAAGCAGCCACCAGCGTGGGCATGAAAGGTGTGTTTGTCGATACAGATGATTTTGTTATAAAATACTTCGATGAAGGGAGAGGCTAAAAGATATTTGATCCAGGTATCCTTATTTCTGACCACTTTCGTGACGACGACGTTGGCAGGCGCGGAATGGGCCCATGGGCGTTCAATACTCATGGAGGATTATAGCTGGAGTGATTTCGCAAACGGAATGTACTATTCTGTGCCGCTCCTGTTCATCCTTACCGTCCACGAGTTCGGGCACTACTTTGTGGCCGCTTTTCATAAAGTCAAAGCCTCGCTGCCCTACTATATACCGGTTCCCCCTGCGATTATTCCGCTGTCCATCGGGACGCTCGGGGCCGTGATTCGCCTTCGTTCCCGTCCGAAGAGCAACCTCCAGAACTTTGACATCGGTCTGGCCGGACCGCTGGCGGGTTTCATCGCAGCGTTGCTCATCACGTTCTATGCTTTCGCAACGCTTCCTCCGCCTGAATACGTTTTTCAATTCCATCCGGACTATGAACAGTTTGGCCTGGACTACGCATCGCACGTCTACGAACCGGAATATGTCGCCGGTAAATCCGTGATCGACGTGCAGATTGGTTCGAACCTGCTCTTTTGGATTGTTGGAGAGGCTGTCGGTGATGCGGCCCGTGTCCCCAATGCGCATGAAATGATGCACTATCCCGTGCTGCTCGCATGTTACCTTGCATTGTTTTTCACAAGTCTGAACCTTCTTCCCATCGGTCAACTCGATGGAGGTCACGTGATCTACGGACTTTTCGGCTTGAAACGCCATCGCGTGATTGCGACGGTCTTTTTTATCGCGCTGATTTTCTATGCGGGTCTTGGTTTACCTTTCCTGCACATGGATTTCCCCGGCACGATGCTCGGGTTACCCGCTCCGGTCGTCGCCGTGCCCGGGTATCTGCTCTTCCTTAAGGTATGCTTCCACGGCCTTCAACTTTCGCAACGGGACACCTGGATGTACGCATTGCTGATGTTCGCGGTTCATTTTGCCTCGGCAAACTTCTTCCCGCAAATCACCGGCTACCATGGATGGCTGCTGTTCGGGTTTATTGTCGGGCGTGTCATCGGGATACGGCATCCGGGCTCGGAGATCGAGCATCCGCTGGACCCGGCTCGCGTTGCGCTTGGCTGGATCACGCTAATGATCTTTGTGCTGTGCTTCAGCCCGGCGCCAATTGCGATCACTGCGCCAGCAGGATGATCTTCTCCGTGCGGATAAACGAACCTTGCCGGTAGCGCAGAATGTAGAGGCCTGGTGGCTGGCGCAATTCAATGATCGTGAGCCGGCCATCGTCGTCGTGTTGAAAGGAGACGGGCTGGCCCGTCGCGGAAAGGACCTGTAGCTCGTCAGCCACGCCGTCAACAATGAATCTTCCATGGCCCGGGTTGGGATAGACGGCAAATTTTATCGGCTCTTCAATCCCGACGTTCTCACCCACGGCGCCCGAACCGAATACCGGCCGGATCATGAGACTGCCGGTGACCGTCGTGTTTTGCGACCATGAGCCATTGGTGTTAACGTACACCAGATCTCCCGTGTCGTTACTCATGTCGAGGCCCACCTGCGCGTGGCCTTCAATAGGTGATCTCCAGCCGATATAAAATCGAGGGGCGTCGATAAGTATTGCGGGAATAAATTCGAAACGATGGAACTCGCCCAGGTCTCCCGCCTGCACGCGTCTCGCGGGAACGCTCAGCCACACTTCTCCGGGCTTGCCCGTGCCGTCGTCGCGATAGATCGTGAAGTCCAGGGTCTGATTGCTGCTCACGCCATGGGGTGGGAAGTACACGTCGAAGGCGATCAATGTATCCTGTGGAAATGTCTCGTTAAAGGCGACGTCAAAGGCTACAGCGGCAAGGTCCCCTGCCGAGAGAAGTTCCACCGAATACTCGGCCACGCCATCATCGTAAGCATAGAAGTCTGAAAGTACATAGGTTGCGCTGACCTGGTCGTTTGATGTAAACAGGATGGGCTCATAGTTGGGCGTGTAGTCACCCGGACCTCCAGGGTTGACCGGCACATTGTCGCCGGTCTTCAGGGTCACGATAAGCCGGATAGCCGTCGAGTCCATACCCGGCGGAAATTGCGTGTTGCTGGAGACGGTCGGCACGGTATCGAGGCGAATGGTCTTGTGTTCGCGCGCAAGCAGGATTCCGTTGGTGATGTTGATCGCCGTCGAGTCCTTCAGTATCACGTCGAGCGATGTCCCTTCGCCCGTCTCCGTGTTCTTGTGACGGAATTCCGCCGCTGTTCTGAAATTGAGTGTGGCGAGCGCGTTCTTCATGTTCTGTATTTCGAAATGGGGCGTGGAGAACTGTGCGTCGGAATGCAGGTGCCTTTTGGGCATCGCGCGGAATCGTCCGAAGAGCGGACCCAGGGGTGTGGCGATGGCGCGATCGGGAAAGGAAAGGTCGCTGGCGTCGCGTCCTTTGTTGAGGTAGACATAGTCTACATTCCAGGTATCGAACGGGCCGGATTGTCGCCCGTAGGTGCGCAGTCGAAACCGGAACTGCTCATGAAAGAATGCGTCACCGGCGACGGGAATGACGGCAGCGTAAAAAGTGTCCGCGCGGATCTCGTTGTAGGGTTCGATCCGCAGCATCGATATCCACACACTGTCTGCATCGAGGAATTCCACTTCAAGATAGTCCTCATCCGTGTCGGGCGCCTCGCCGTTGCCCTTCCATTGATAATAAAAGCTCAGAAAAACCGAGTTTCGTTCGGTGGGCGTTACCGGGTTGTCTGCCGACGCCGTGATATCGATCGGCAGCGACGTAAGGCTGTCGGTATAACCCCGCTGGAAGACGTCGGTGGGATTGTATGCCAGCCCCGCCGAGTCGAGTCCGTCAAAGGTCGCCACATTGAGGGTGAGCGGTCTCACAGCCATTCCGCTGTTTACCCACACCGTGAACCCGGATTCCCATAGCAGGGTGTCGGGATACATTCCTAAAAACGGTCCGGAGAAATCATCCCAGAAAGGGAGGGAAAGCGGTTCCATAGCTTCTGTGCGGCCGATGCCCGCATCGCGGGGTGGCGGATGGGAACCGACGGTTGTGCGCTGCGCCGGAACCACACGCAGTTGGGCGAACGCCGGGAACGAGGAGACCCCAAAGGCAATAATCAGCAGGGTGTCGCGGACAATGCGGAAAGGAGGTCTGGTCCCATCGGCCAGCGTCTTAATATCCATCGGGTTGTGCTTCCTGGTCCTGAACTTCACCGTCCTCGGAGGGTAATTCCGCGTCGGCGGCGCCGATCCAGAGTTCAACGACATCGCCGACCCGGACCATCTCGCGAGGTACCGGCTTTTGTTTAAGAACGATCACCGCGACATCCGTAGTATCACCCACAAGGTGGAATGCGACGTTGAGGTTTGCGCCCTTGAGGCTGATTTCCGCTTCGTCGTACGGATAGTTGATCAAGTCCGGAGTCGGAAGGTCGGAACTCCCACCATCCATCACCACGAGGTCGATCATGGTTCCCTTAGGGATACGAATATTCGGTTCGACCTTGATCCCGTCGATGCGCATCTCCTTTACGACATTGAGAAAGGGTCCACGAACCAGGTGAATCCTTCCCCGCTTGAGTTCGTTGGCGCGCAACCGTGCTTCAGCATTAATCAACGACCCATCAATAAGATTTGGAAGCGGTACGGTGGGGGGATTTACGCGGTTTATGGAGACGTATACCCTCCGTCCTTCTTTTACCCTCGAACCCGGCGCGGGGAACTGCTTCAACACGGTCAGGGGTGGATATTTCGACGAGTAGGTCGAGTCATTGACTTCAAAGATGAGGTCGTGTCGTGTAAGGAACTCCTGCACCTTGTCGATTGGCAATCCCTCCACGTTTGGAACCGTGATCGATTCGCCGTGGTTCGTCGTGTTTGGAAGGTAGACGAAAAAATAGAAAAAGCACAACAGCAACAAGATCGTTCCTGCAATCAACAGGTGAAGCAATAGCCCGCCGAGGGTGCTGCTGTTATATTTTCCGAAGGTCAGTTTCATGTCTAAAACAAGCTCAAATATATCACAATCAGAATTTCAATGCCGAATTAAAGTCGCGTTCAATGCGCTTGCCGCGATCGTACCGCTCTTCGGCCAGATCGAGCAGCCGCGAGACGAGTGCTGTGAACGACAGCCCGCGCTCGTTCCACATCATCGGGAACATGCTGGAATTTGTAAACCCGGGAATCGTGTTGATCTCGTTGATGAAGATATTTCCGTCTTCGGCCAGGAACAGATCCACCCGCGCGAAGTCTTCGCAATGAAGGACCTGGTATGCCCGGACACAGACGTCGCGGATCTTCCCGGATGTTGTCGCAGGTAGGTTAGCCGGAACTTCTATACGCACGGCTTCGGGATCAACATATTTTGCATCGAAAGTGTAAAAGGCGTATTGGGGATTGATCACGATCTCACCGGGCAATGAAGCCTCAGCCGGCGTGTTGCCCAGTATCGCGCACTCAATCTCGCGCCCCTTCACAAATTCTTCGATGAGGAGTCCGTCGTCGTAGCGAAAGGCATCGGCGATCGCCTGATCGAAACTTCCCTCGTCGTCCACGCGGTTCACACCCACAGAGGACCCGAGACTTGCCGCCTTCACCATGAACGGAAGCCCGAGTTCATCGCTCACCTCATGGAACCGGATCTTGTCGCGCTCAGAAAAATGGAAGCTCATGAACCTGGTCACGGGCAACCCGGCGGCTTTCAGCAGCACCTTGGCCACCACCTTATTCATCGACACCGCTGAGCCAAGAACGCCGGTGCCCACCATGGGCATGTCCATCGCCCTGATCACACCCTGGATGCTGCCGTCTTCGCCGTCGGTGCCGTGGAGAACGGGAAATACAATATCAGCCTTTAGACGGTCACCACTTGACAGCAAGACGAACCCGGGGCTCTGCGCGTCGAGAATGAGCCCGAGGGCCTTGCCTTGCTCGATCTCTTTGGTTACCGAGGAGGTGAGGTACCACTGGCCCGCCCGTGTGATCCCGACGGCCAGCGGTTCGAACCGTTCCTTGTCGATGTGTTCAAAGATGTTACGGGCGGAATTTACGGAAACACCATGCTCTACCGACCGGCCGCCATACAGAATGGCAACTTTTTTCTTTTTGGACATTTCAGGCATTTTCAAAGTCAAAGATATTCAAAACGAGGCAAATTGACTTCCGCGTACGGTGTTTTGCCTTTTTCTAATGGGAAACGAGAATACGCTCGGTGTAGTACTGTTTGCCGATCTTTAACCGGACCACGTACACGCCCGCGGCAAGGCCCTCCGTCGGAAGGGGAAAGGTTTGGTTGAGCACTTCACGCACAACACCGCTGGCAAACGTTCGGCCCATCATATCGCTGATGGAAAACGCGACGTCCGCCTGTTCGTGGAGATTGAAGATCAGCTTGAGTTCGTTCGCCGAAGGATCCGCGGAATCGTAACCGTAGATCGAATACGGGGTCTCAATGTCAAGGAGGTTCGGCGTTGAAGCGGTAAAGAACTCGAGGCTGTCCAGGTAAAGGTTGTTGCCATTGTCGTTCGTGACACGAAACGCCACACGCGCGTTCTGCTCACCCGCGAGAACGTCGAGGTTGACGACGGCGTTGGTGATCCAGTCCAACGGCTGCTCAGGCACCCAAGAATCATGTCGGCTGAAGCCGGGGAGCGGGTACGATGTCAGGACCTCAAAAGTATTTCCGCAATCCGTCGACACCATAACATCAAGGCGTTCGCGGTTCCCGCGTCTTTCGCGATAGGAGACATCAAATACCAGACTGGCTTGCAAAGCAAGGGAAAAGTCGAGTACAGGACTGACAAGCCAAGCCTGGTCGCCAGGAGTTTCATCTTCGTAGGCGTGGAACACGGCTGCCGTGCCGGAACTCAGGGGAACGGTCTTCCAGGGCATGCCGCCACGCGGGTTTATCGTTGACCAGCCATTACCGGGTTGGTTTGCGAAATCCACCCGGAGTGGAACCCTGTCGCGATCGGCGTTCACGAGCACCTGATACACCAGCGTATCGTTAGCTGTATTGTCGTCCTGCAGCCCATTGGGATTGCCCACTGCGAATGTGAGGGTGTTTAGGCCATCCTCGAGATCCACTTGCGGAAGATCGAAAGTCATTGATGAGGCTTCAATGAATTGGGCATTTTCAAAAGTGACCGTCTGTCCGGGACCGTCGTTCACCCTGAAAAAGACTTCAAAGAAATCCACGTCGCCGATGCCGAGGTTTTGGATAAGGAGGCGTGGCGATGGGCTCGGGTCGCAGGTAACCGGCGCGGGCAGCGCGACGTCTTCAATCGCAAGGTCGTCGAACTCGGAGACCAGCACGGAGAGGTCGTCGATGTAAAGGTTATTGCCCCAGTCGGAGATAGCGAGGAACGCGAGTTGGACGTGCGGTTCTCCGAGGAAGTCGTCGAGGCTGATTTGTTCCCTCCGCCAGTCCGCCGGACCGGACGGCACAAAGGACGACGAGGTGGGAGATACCGTGGTCAGCGGCGCACCCTGTTTATCGTAGACGATCGTGCCTTCAGCAATTGGCTGGCAGTCCGTGAGAACGATTACCTGAAGGCGATCGAAGCTTGCGCCATACCGCGCATTGGCTACATGGAAAATAAGGGAAGCGACCGGTGCGTCCGTGAGGTCGAACACCGGACTAAGAAAAATGTCACGTTCGCCGAAGGCGTCGGTGTAATTGTAGTTGTCAAGTTTCAACGCGAGGTTGGTAGTCTCGCCGCGCGGCGCAACGGCGATTTCCCAGGTAATGTTCTGATCCGGATTTTCGATGCTCCAGGCCGGTGGAAGGGAACTGAAGTCTTCCGAAAATGGAACGGGCAAAACCGCGGGAATCGCCACGCTGCCGGACAACGCATTGTTGTTCGTGTTGCCGTCAACCACGCCGTTCGTTGTGACGATCTCAAAGAGAAGTTCAAAGAATCCGGGAGCGAGATTGACGGCGTCAAAGGACAATTGAGCGGTCTCAAATGGATCAAGGTCCACATTGAAACTCGTGGTCTCCTGCACATTGCCATTGATGCTGAGTTGTATGGTGGCGGTGGTCACCTTGTTGCTTCCGTAGTTGCGGACTTCCACCAGCGGATTGATCAACGGGTCGCAGGTTGAGCGTCCCGGGCTGGCGATCAGCCGCAGGCCAAGATCGTCCGGAACGGGCACGGGTTCCAGCAGGCCGGGGGATGTCAACAGGCTGCTCCTGCGCGGACTGTTTTCCAGTACCACATCCATGCGCTCGACTTGCCCCAGTGTGAACAGGTTCATGCACCCGTCGTTGCTGTAGTCCATGTAGTTTTGAAACATCCTGTCGTCACCACACGCGTCGCCGTTGGGGTGGATAGGGCAACCGTTGGTCTCGCCGGCCTGGTTCGGGGTATCCTCAACGTTGTCGGTGCCAAAACACCCGCCGCCATCGTCGCCCCAAATATGACGCAGGCCCAGAAAGTGGCCGGTCTCATGGGTGGCCGTCCGGCCCTTGCTGAAATCGGCAGCCAAATCAAAATCGCCATGCGCGTCTGAGCCAAACGCGCGATACCAGATGACAATGCCATCCGTGAGCCTGTTACTGGAAGAATTCTCCAGGCCCGGAAGATTGGATACCGGCAACTGCGCCCATCCCAGATACTGGGAAAGATCGGCAACCCAAATATTAAAGTACTTTTCGGCAGGCCAATAGCTTTGCGCCTTGAGTTCATAGTTATCGTCCATTGACCATTGCGCCTTTGACCCTTTCACCCGGACAATGCCGTCACTGGCAAGGCCCTCGGGATCCTGTCTGGCGAGGACGAATTCGATGTCCATGCTCCCTGCTACGGAAAGAAAGTCATTGGGCGTATTGGCGGCGTCCGCATTGAGCCGGTTAAAATCGGCGTTCAATACTTCGATCTGGGAAAGGACCTGTGCATCGGAAATATTGCGCCCTGTTCCCACCGGTTCGCCATTGTGGATCACATGCACCACAACGGGTATCTGGTAGGGCGGACCCTGTTGTTGCCTGAGCATCCTTGCTGCGTTGATTTTTTTGCTCAGCCAGGATTCGAAAACTTCGTCAGAAGGCGGAAGGGCATTTTTCTGCCGCAGGCGTTCCGTGTAGGGCACGGTGCCACACCGCTCCTGCGCGTGTACGTAGCTTCCGACGACGCAGAACAGAAAGGCGAAAAGTTTGTATGCTGAATAGCGGCCCATCACCCGTAAACGTGCAAATTATGAATTAATCACCGAAATAAAGGACTGTAATCGTTCCGGTTGCGGAAGAAAGCCGCATGTTTCGTGTGGTCAGTGGGCGCGCGTCCGTTACGCCAGGGGTGTGAGGTTCACCACCTCAATGGAGCGCACTTCGGGCACGTCTCGTTTTATGGCCGCTTCCACGCCCGCTTTAAAGGTCATCGTAGACATGCTGCAGTTTCCGCAGGCCCCGATAAATTCGAGCCTGACAACGTGGTCATCCGTGATCTGCGAGACCTTGACATCACCGCCATCGGCTTTCAGATAAGGCCTGATCGATTCCAGGGATGCTTCGATCTTCCTGTTCAGTTCTTCCAGCGTCGATTGTGTGCTCATTACGCGTAGTCTTGGTGCCCAAAGTTAGCGATTTCGCCAGATATTTCGTGTCCCTGTTATTTTACCTCGGTCACCGCGGTGGGCGCCGTTGCATTGCGGATGGCGATTTGCCGCGCCAGTTCCTGCGCCAGATCGGCAAAAGCGTCCGCCGTGGGGCCCTCTTTCATCACGGCCGGATGGCCTGCGTCTCCACTCTCCCGAATGCCCTGCACGAGGGGTATCTGCCCAAGCAGGGGAACATCGTACTGTGCGGATAAGTTCTTGCCGCCTTCCCTTCCGAAGATGAAGTATTGGTTGTCGGGAAGTTCCTCGGGCGTAAACCAGGCCATGTTTTCGACGATGCCGAGTACGGGCACGTTTATCGGTGGCTGGCGGAACATCATCAACCCACGGCGCGCATCGGCCAAAGCCACCTTCTGCGGTGTGGTCACAATTACGGCTCCTGTTACGGGTACGGTTTGGACCAGGGTCAGGTGAATGTCGCTGGTCCCGGGAGGGAGGTCGATGAGCAGGTAGTCGAGTTCACCCCACTCCGCGTCGCTGAAGAACTGGCGGAGGGCGGAACTCGCCATCGGTCCGCGCCACACCACCGCGCTGTCGGGCGGCGCCAGAAAACCGATGGATAGCAACTTCACGCCGTATTGTTCCAATGGCACGATGAAATTCTTGCCATTGACCTGTTTGACGTGGGGCTGCTCGTGCTCGCAATTGAACATCGTTGGAATAGACGGGCCGAAAATGTCGGCGTCGATAATCCCGACACGCGCTCCCGACTTAGCAAGCGCAACGGCAAGGTTCGACGTCACGGTCGATTTGCCGACTCCTCCCTTGCCTGAAGCGATGGCAACAATATTTTTCACCCCCGGCAGCAACGGCGCATTGGAGCGCGCGGTGGTGACCGACGAGGTCATGTTGATTTCAATCGCTACGTCCGGTCCGACCACCGGGCGAACCGCCTCCTCGCAATCTTTCCGGATTTTCTCCTTCAACGGGCAGGCGGGTGTGGTCAGAACAACGGTAAAGCGCACAGAATCAGCGCTTATTTTGATGTCCTTAACCATTTGCAGTGAAACCAGGTCACGGCCCAGGTCGGGATCTTCCACGGTGGAAAGCGCCTTCAGGATGTCAGATTCAGAAAATTTCATCGTACCCTTAACAAAAAAACGCCTCAAAATCGTTTAAAACGCCCGCAAGTTAATGCGAAACTTTTAACCCGTTAAACCGCGCTACTTTAATGTTCAAAAAACTTCCCAGCCCTTATCTTTGGGCTCTGGTCTTCGTCCGTCCCACGTGATTCCCCACGACACCATAGATGAGATACGCAACCGCATGGACATCGTCGATGTGGTAGGCGATTTCGTCACGCTTAAGCGTTCCGGTCAGAACTACCGCGCACTCAGCCCGTTTACCAACGAAAAGACACCCTCGTTCTTTGTTGTTCCGGCAAAGGGGATCTTCAAGGATTTCAGCAGCGGCAAAGGGGGGGACGCGATCACCTTCGTGATGGAGCACGAGGGCATGAGCTATGTTGAAGCGTTGCGATACCTCGCCAAAAAGTACGGCGTAGAAATCAGGGAAGATCCGGCCAAGAGGGATGAAGCCCTTGCGTCGCAGAGCCAGCGCGACAGTCTCTACATCATCATGAACTTCGCAAAAGATCGCTATTGCGAGTTGCTGACGAAAAATGAAGAGGGTATAAATATCGGGCTGAGCTACTTCAGGGAACGCGGATTCAACGACCGGACGCTGCAGAAATTCGAACTCGGCTACAGCCTGAACACATGGGATCACCTGTTGAAAGAGGCTGCAGCGAAAGGCCATGGAGAAGAACTCCTGGAGAAGGCGGGCCTGATCATTCGCAGGGAAGATGGTAAGAAGTATGATCGCTTTCGCGGAAGGGTGATCTTTCCCGTACACAACCTCTCGGGGAAGGTGATCGCATTCGGTGCGCGCATTCTTACCAAAGAGAAAGACCAGCCTAAATACATCAATTCCCCTGAAACGGAGATCTACCACAAGAGTCACGTGCTCTATGGCATGTTCCAGGCGCGGAACGCCATCCGAAAGGAAGAATTTTGCTACCTGGTAGAGGGCTACACCGACGTGATCTCCATGCACCAGGCAGACATTGAGAATGTAGTGGCGTCGAGCGGCACGGCGCTGACGGAAGATCAGATCAAGATCATGCGCCGGTTTACGGAAAATGTTACCGTTCTCTATGATGGGGATCCCGCCGGAATAAAGGCGGCGTTGCGGGGCATTGATCTTGTCCTGAAAGGCGGGCTTAATGTTCGCATCGTGCTCCTTCCCGATGGCGAGGACCCCGACAGCTATGCGCGGAAACACGGCAGCACGGAACTTCAGGCCTTTCTCCGGGAGCATGCCCAGGACTTCATCTCCTTCAAGATAAGTTTGTACGCCAAAGACGCGGCGCAGGACCCGATCCGGAAGGCGGAGGCGATACGCGAAATAGTCACCAGTATCGGCGTTATTCCCGATCCGATAAAACGCGCTGTCTATATTCAGGAGACGAGCCATCTTCTCAACATCTCCGAGGCGGTGCTGTTGACTGAGTTGAACAAGATCCTTATCCGGGAACGCGACAAAGCCAAACAGGAGAGACTCCGCGACGAGCCGAAAGCGCCAGCGGAGACGGTACAGGACATTGCTGCGCCGTCAAAGACTGACGTGGCCAGCATGGTGCAGTTGCAGGAGCGTGAAACCATCAGGCTGCTGCTCAACTACGCCGACTCGCAGTATGAGGATCAACGGCTGATGGACTTCGTGATCACTGAATTGGAAGACGTTGAATTCAGCAACACGGTTTACAAGGACATTTACGCCTTGTTCCGACAGGCGGCGGATGCGCGCCAACTACCGGACACCTACTACTTCATGGAACACGGTTCGCCGGAAGTCAAAAATATTGTAGCGGAACTGACCACGCACCGCTATGAAGCAAGCAAATTATGGAGCGATCGCTATCACATCTATTTTCCGCACGAAAAGGAAATCATTCAGGATGTGGCTTACAGCAACATTCTCCGGTTAAAGTTCAGGGTGATCCAGAAACTTATGGAAGAAAACCTGGCAAAAATGAAGACTGCCGTCCATGAGCACGACCTCGAGCAATATTTTACCATTCATGAGCAACTTAAAGGTGCGGAGCGGGAGATTGCAGACTTGCTGGGGATCGTAATCCCGAAGTAGTACAGGGGACAGCACCCTCCCGGAACAAAAAAACCACTTGTTTTTCCGCGACGGCCAATGAACTATTAATCGTAAATTTGCGCTTATCTACATTGAGAAGCATTGGGCAGTTCGCCCCCTGGCCTCAATCATTTTATCCGAATTATGAGTAACATCCAGTTGGATACCATTGAAGAAGCGATCGAAGAGATCAAGAACGGCAAGGTCATTATTGTGGTCGATGACGAAGACCGCGAAAACGAAGGCGATTTCATCTGTGCGGCGGAGTGCATTACCCCGGAGATCGTCAATTTTATGGCCACGCACGGGCGGGGGCTGATCTGCACGCCCCTGGTCGAGGACCGTTGTGATGAGCTTGGCCTCGAACTCATGGTGGGCAACAACACGGCGGTTTTTCAGACCCCATTTACCGTGTCCGTCGACCTGATCGGCCACGGCTGCACGACGGGTATTTCGGCGCACGACCGTTTCAAGACCATCCGCGCGTTGGTAGACCCGGAGACCAAACCCGAAGAACTGGGCAAGCCGGGCCATATTTTTCCGCTGAAGGCAAAGCGCGGGGGTGTAATCCGACGGGCAGGCCATACGGAAGCGGCGATCGACTTTGCGAGGCTCGCCGGCTTCAAGCCCGCGGGCGTGCTGGTTGAGATCATGAACGAAGATGGCAGCATGGCGCGCCTGCCTGATCTGGTGAAGGTGGCGGAACGCTTCGCGCTGAAACTGGTGTCCATCAAAGACCTTATCGAATACCGCATCAAGAAGGAGTCGCTCATCAACCGCGACGTGGAGGTGGATATGCCCACCGCCCACGGCAACTTCAGGCTGATCGCTTACGAGCAAACGAACACGCATGAAGTTCACCTCGCCCTCGTGAAGGGATCCTGGGCGAAGGACGAGCCCGTGCTGGTGCGCGTACACTCAAGCTGCGTCACCGGCGACATCTTTGGTTCCTGCCGCTGTGATTGCGGCTCGCAGTTGCATCACGCCATGGCGATGGTCGAGCAGGAAGGCAAGGGTGTGGTGCTGTACATGAAGCAGGAGGGACGTGGCATAGGATTACTCAACAAGCTCCGCGCGTATAAACTTCAGGAGGAAGGATGGGATACCGTCGAAGCCAACGTGAAGCTTGGTTTCGACATGGATGAACGCGATTACGGCGTCGGCGCACAGATTCTCAGGGATCTCGGCGTGACCAAGATCCGGTTGATGACCAACAACCCCAAAAAGCGCGTGGGGTTGATGGGCTATGGCCTGGAGATTGTCGACAACGTTGCGATCGAGATCACGCCCAATCCGCACAACGAACGGTATCTGCTTACCAAGCGCGACAAACTGGGACATAGCATCTTACGAACGAATACAGGTGAACCACTTCCTTAGCCACCGGCTTATTTTCATCGCAGCGACGCTGACATTGCTGGCCGGCTCAACCCGTTCGCACGCCCAGGCCCGGTCGCCATTTGAGATCTGGTATGAGGGCAAGGTTGTGATTTCCTCGGGCGACACGCTGAAAGGCTTTGTGAAATACGACCTGCAACAGGATATCGTCCAGTTCACCGACAAGCGCGATGTTGCGCTCTACACGGCGCAGAAGGTGCTGTTTTTCGAGATCTTTGACGAGTCGATCTCGCGATATCGCCGCTTTTTCACCCTTCCGTACAGCACAACGGCGGGATACCGCACACCGGTCATCTTCGAGTTGCTTGAAGAAGGAAAGCTAACCCTGCTCGCCCGCGAATACCTTGAGTACAGGCGTTATTCATCCCCTTACATGCTGGGATCCTACAGCCAGCCTGTGCTCGATCACAAGTTTTTCTTTTTCGATGAACATGGTGAGATCAAAGAATTTTCCGGCGGCAAGAACGACCTTTTCGAGATGATGGGCACCCGTGCGCCCCAGGTCGAAGATTTCGTCAGGGAAAACCGGCTCAAACTCGACAACAAGCTGGACTTCAGCCGTACGGTTGAGTTTTATAACTCCATGTTTGGGCGGTAGCCGGTGATATATCTCGCTGCGCGTGTTTGGGCAACGGACCCGCGTTCGTTGTCGGGCATACAGCCCTGGACCGGAACACATTCGGAAGCATCGTCCGAAACTGGTAATCCCCGATTCACGTCGTAACTTTAACCCTTCATTAACATATTAACATCCTGACTGATGAGTAAACCGCTTATTCTTGTCTCCAACGACGACGGCATCACTTCCAAAGGCATTCTCACCCTGGTAAACGTTATGAAAGACCTTGGCGACGTTATCGTTGTGGCGCCGGACAGTCCGCAGTCGGGTATGGGACATGCCATTACGGTAGGCAACACATTGCGGTTGGAAGAGAACTTCATCTTCGAAGGGGTGAAAGCCTGGGAATGTTCCGGTACACCCGCCGACTGCGTGAAGATGGCCCGCCACTTTGTGCTCAAGGACAAGCGCCAGCCCGACGTGGTTGTCAGCGGCGTGAATCACGGAAGCAACACTTCCATCAGCGTGCTTTATTCGGGCACCATGTCGGCGGCCATCGAAGGCGCCATCGAAGGTACGCCCGCCATCGGTTTTTCTCTGGCAGACTTTTCACACAAAGCCGATTTTTCCCACACGGAGGAATATCTCTTCAAGATCACGCAACAAGTGTTGGAAAAGGGCCTGCCCAAGGGCGTGGCGTTAAACGTGAACTTTCCACCCCGCCGCAACGAGCCGTTGAAGGGCGTGCGTATCTGCCGTCAGGCCAACGCCAAATGGGTGGAGGACTTCGACGAAAGGTTCGACCCCAACGGACGGCGCTACTTCTGGATGGTGGGTAACTTTGTCAACTTTGACAAAGGCGAGGACAATGATGAGTGGGCCATTGCGAACAATTATGCGGCTGTGGTTCCGGTACAGTTCGACCTCACCGCGCACTCGGCCATTCCGACCTTGAATGAGGATTGGGATATCCTCACCTGATTCCAGCCATGCCTGGATGTGGTCTCGCTTTTCGGGGCTACCCCTGCACGGGTTTACTCATGAGCATTCGCCAGGTAAAGAACGCCAACACCGATATCGCTGTAGCCATCGCCAGCCAAAGCCATGCCTTGCCCATGGCGAACGCCGTATTTCCGTCATCGGAAGGGAAGATCGCCTCCTCGTTCCCTACGTCGGCAGAGGACAGGCTGTCGGGAATCTTTTCCTCGAACCATTTGAGGTCATAAGAGGGGCCGTTCAACTTCGCATCGCCATAGTAGAGATCGGTGACGCCGTGTGGCAACCGGGCCACCAATTCCACAACAGCGCCCCTGGCCTCGATGTCGGTGATCGTTAAAGCCGGACTGTCGCCATTGTCGATGGTGAGCCGGAGTTGCCGCGCCAATACCTCATGCGTTGCCACGGTGTTGGGCGTGTACGAGGTGAGGTACCCTGTCGCCAGCCGGCGGTAGTTGTGGCGCCAGCCTTTCCCGGTGTGGGTGCTGTCGGCGACGAAATCGAGTACATACGGGCGGTAGAAGTCCATTTCATGCACGAGGGTCAGCGCGATGTGGCTAACAGGTTGGTAATGGTCCAGGGTAATGTAAGCCATGGTTTGTTTTTGGTCACGGTCTTCGTGCACCGACCAGCGGAGACCGATGTTTCGGTATTTTCCGGGCGTGGTTGCAACGTGCTGGACGGACGCGCGCATGAGGGAAAGGTTCGTGTCGGCCTTTATCTGCAGGCGCAACCAGGCGTAGTCGGTCGGGGAAAAGGTGAGTTCCTTCTGGCTGATGGTGTCGCCGTCGCGGACGATGGAAAATATCCTCAGGCCTTCGGCCAGCGTGAACCATTCCTTTCCGTTGCTGCTGCCTTCGACCGTGGCATTCGCAAAGTAGTTATCCGCTCCAAAATCCAGCGTCACGTGATTGATCAATTTCCTTTTGGTATTGTTCAGCGTAAGGAACAGCATGCCGTCACGGACGCTGTTGTTGATGACAGGCAGCGCGATCTCCTCGGTCTCGGTTGCTTCGGTCCGCTCACGAACGAGGTAGGGAATTTCAACCGTGTCCTGTTCTTCGACGCGGTACAATCGCAGGTCTGAAAGGCGACGGGACGTGTGCGCGTACATTTCCGGAGGCAAGGGAATCGCATGCCAGCCGGCGGCGTCGCCCGCGGTGATCTTTCGTTTGTAGCGGAACCCGTGGTCCTGCGCTTGTGAGAGCCCACAGACCAGGACGAAGAGTGCCGCGAATTTAAGTGGATTCATTCTCGGTATCCCGTTTTATTTTGTTGTAAAGGAATGAGGCCACAAGGAGCAGGGCGCCAAGGATGATCATCACGATGGTCTTGTAGATCGTGCTGAGATCGGCCATATCATAAAAGAATAGCTTCACCAGGGTGATGCCGAACAAAATTATCGCGATAATCCGGAGGTGCTTCTGGTCATGCCGCAGGCCATAAACGATAAGAATGAGGGCATAGAGCCCCCAAAGGATGCTCAGTCCGAGTTTAAAGGAATTTTCCACGCCGAACAGTTCAAGCCAGTGAACCATTTCGCTGCTCAGCAGGATAATCACCGCGGCATGAAAAAGAAAGGCGCCGAGTTGCCTGTGCTGAACTTGGAATCCGCCCGTCCGGGCATAGAGGCGATTGATGTAAAAAAGCGGGATCACGAGAATCAGTCCGACGTATCGTATGAGGATGTGCCAGATTCCGCGCTCGTAAAAAGGATCGTCTGCTTCGTGCAGGAAACCACCGCGCAGTTCGGCAAGGGCTAACAGGCCCACAGTGATAAAGAAAAAGATGACCAGGCCATTGAACGTAAGACTCAGCAGCATGAAATTTCTATTCCTGATATAGAAGCGTTGGAGGAATGAGATTACCATCACAAAAATTGCCGAGTAGTAGATCAGCCACAGCGTCTGAAACCTGAGGATGTGATAGTCGAACGTCTGCTCCACGGTATTTTCTCCCGTGGGGACCGTAATTGCGGATGAAGCGAACACCTGATTCCAATATGTTTCGATCTCCTGGTAGATGCCGGCGTAGATGACGAAAATGGCGAGTAGCGGGAGCGCGTAGGTAAGGAGCCGGAAGGCCGGCGGTTGTTCTCCCTGCGGATGCGCATAGTCCTTACGGTTGTGAAACCAGAGGATTGCCAGCAGTGCCGTGGTCACGAAGAGCGTGGTGAGAAAGTGGATGTTGAGCAGAAAGCGTACCGGGCTCGCGTCCCCATAGGTGAATTCGTGCGCTTGCGGATAGGCCAGGTGCCAGTCGTGCAGGAGACTGAATACGGTGACGACGATGAGCGGGTAGGAGAGCTGTTCGTAAATGGGAAAGGCTTTCGTTCTCCCAATCCAGAACAACAGAAAGGCTTCCGCCGCCCAGATGAAGGTGACCCAGTTTCCGTCGAGTTGGATGGGCACGGCGAGGGTCAGGAATACGAGCACCATGCCGGCGACGAAATAGAACACGTCGCGCGCCGCGCCGTTTTGCTGACGATGGATCAGCACGCAGGCGACAAAGTGAATGAACGCCGTAAGGATGGTAAAAAGGCCCAGGTAGTCATCGCCAAACTCCCAGGCATCGAGTGCGGCGATGCCGTATCCGAAGAAGACGAATGAATTCAAAAGCATGAACACGAGATCGACCTTGAGCAGCGCTTCGCGTTTGATGAGCTTGTAGCTGAGGAACATCGCGTAAAAGGTCACGAAGAATATCGTGGAAAACACGAGGCTCATCGCGAGATGTGTGTCGGCCTCAAAGGCCGTGGAAAACCACGCGATAAAAATCAGCCAGGTAAGAACAAAAGCGACGTAGTAGAGGGTATGCCAGTATTTCCTGAAGGCAATAATGAGTATGCCCGCGTTGACGACGGTCACAAAGGAAAAAAGAATAGCGACGCGGCCGGAGCCGTCACTGAGCAAAAAGGGGACCGCGTAGGCGCCCACCAATCCGATAATGCCGATCACCTGGCGGTTGTAGCGGATCGCCGCAAAAACCGTAAACGCCGTGAAGATCACCATCAGCGCGAACGTGGGAACCTGGGGGATAAGGTTGTAAAAGTCGTAGGCGAAGAAGGTGACGAAATACATGACCGCCATCCCGCCGCTCAGCAATACTGCGCTGAAGTTTTCATGTGAACGCCGCAGGCGCATAGCAACGACGTTGAGCACAATGCCCCAAAAGTAGCCCATGATCACCCGCGTCACCGGATTGATCAGGTTGTTGTCGATTGAATATTTGGTCCCGAAAGCAACACCGGCAACCAATACAGCAATGCCGACCTTGTTCAGGAGATTCTTTCCGATAAAATCCTCAATCGGCGTCTTCTTATTATTTCCTGGCCGCGGGGGTGAGACCGGCGACTTGATTCCCTCGCCGGAAATACGTCCCGTATCGACCACTTCGGGTTTCGGCTGCGGTTTTGGCGCTTCCGTCCTGGCTTCTACCGTGGGTGGCTTCGGCGCGGGCGTCAGCTTTATTTCCGACGTTTCGAGGGTGAACAGCGTGTTTTGGAGGTCCTGGATTTCTTCCTGGATCGCTTTGTGCCGTTGGGAAAGCTTCTCGATTTTTTCGTGCAGTTCTCTTAAGGCGCGTGCCCGATCGTCCATAGTCAAAGGGGGTTTCCTGGACAAGGTACGAAAAGGAGGCATTCATTCAATTCGAACGCATCACACCCAACCCAAATTCGTACCTTGACCACCCTTAAATCATCCACAACGCCCACACCTAAATTCAACCCCGCTCTACACATTCGTACTTCGTACTTCGTCATTCGTCCTTCGTACCTCGTACCTCGTGCCTCCCGTCTTCGCTATCTCCTTCGCCAAGGCAACGGCGATCAAAGCAACCTTCAGCAGGCAAAGCGTACCTCGTACCTTGAGCACCCTTACTCCATCCACAACGCCCACGCTTAAATTCGACCCCGCTCTACGCATTCGTACTTCGTAATTCGTACCTCGAAATTCGCTTCGCACCTCCCCCTACGCCAAGGCTTCGGCGGGCAAAGCGTAATACGTATTTCGGCTTACGCAGGATCCACATCCGCCACCACCCTGATCCGGCGGAACTTCTTGTCTTCTGCAAGCAGGTCGATCACTTCTCTAATGCGGTGCTTGGTCTGTGAAAGGGCGGTCGTTGCGCGTGGAACTTTTATGAGGATGGTCATCAGGTACTGATTCCGGATCCTGGAGACCATGGGCTCGCCCGGCCCCAGGATTTGAATGCCTTGCAGCGACACGCGGAGATCGTCGGCGAGCCGTTGCGCCGCATCGCGGCACACCTTCTTGTCGACGTGCTTTGTTGTAATCTCGATCAGGCGCGTGAACGGCGGGTAGCCATGCCGTTTTCGGTCGTCGATTTCGCGGTTGTAGAACTCGCCATAGTGGTGACTGAGGATGAACTTGAGCACCGGGTGATCGGGGTTCGAGGTCTGGATGACGACACGGCCGGGATTTTCCCGCCGCCCGGCGCGACCACTGACCTGGGTGATGAGCTGGAACGCCCGCTCATGGGCGCGAAAGTCGGGGAAGTGCATCATCCGGTCGGCGTTGAACACACCGACAAGGCTCACCCTGTCGAAGTCAAGTCCTTTCGTGACCATCTGCGTCCCGACCAGGATATCGGTCTCCCCGCGCTCAAATTGGTCGATGATGGTTTCGTATCCGGCCTTCGAGCGCGTGGTGTCAAGGTCCATACGCTGCACCTGCTTTTCAGGGAAGTGAAGGTTCAGTTCCTCTTCGAGTTTCTCGGTGCCGTAACCCACCGTCATGATGCGCGATGAGGTGCATACCGGACACTGCGTGGGCAGCGACTCCCGATAGCCGCAGTAATGGCACACGAGCGCGTTCCTGAATTGATGGTAGGTCAGGCTCACGGCGCAATTCACGCACTTTGGAACCCACCCGCAGTCCTGGCAGTTGACCGTCGGGGAATAGCCCCGGCGATTCTGAAAGATGATTACTTGTTCATTTTTTGCCAGGGATTCTTCGATATTCCGCATGAGCATGCCGGAGAACTCTCCCTTCACGGTCTTTCGTTTGCGCTCTTCGTTCATGTTGGCCAGGGCGACCTGCGGCAGTTGTGCGTCGCCGAATCGTTTCTCCAGCCTGACGAGCCCGTACCGGCCATTCACCGCGTTGTAAAATGATTCCACCGATGGTGTCGCCGATCCCAATACGACTTTCGCGTGATGGATTCGCGCCATCATCAACGCCGCGTCACGGGCATTGTAGCGGGGCGCCGGTTCCTGCTGTTTATAACTCGCGTCATGCTCTTCATCTACGATAATCAAACCCAGGTTGTCGAATGGGAGAAAGATGGATGAACGCACGCCCACCACGAACTTTAGCTTGCCATACAGCACACCGTTCCAGACTTCCACCCGCTCGTTGTCGGAGAAACGCGAGTGATAGACACCCATCGTTGCGCCGAACACCTTCTGCAGCCGATGCACAATCTGCGTGGTGAGCGCGATTTCGGGGAGGAGGTAGAGCACCTGAGCGCCGCTGTCGAGCGCTTTGGTGATCAGGTTAATGTAAATTTCAGTTTTCCCGCTTCCGGTTATGCCGTGGAGCAACGTGGTACTGTTCTTTTCAAAGCTGCGGAAAATTTCAGCCTGCGCATTTTCCTGATCTTCACTCAGCAAGACTGCCGGGCGGGCCCCCGCTTCGCTGAAACCAAACCTCGGAACAATCACTTCAAATTGCTCGAGGATGCCGTGCTTTACAAGGGTGTTGAGCGATGACTCGGAAACATCCTCCTTTGAGAGGTCCTTTTTCGCCATGCCTTTTTTGTTAGCCGCAGGGTCGTGCAGCACAGGTACTTCCTGGAGATATCTCAGCAGCACTGCCTCCTGTTTGGGTTTCGATGCGATGGTTTCGAAGAATTTCTCCAAACGGGTGGAATCGGCATAGTCGGTGTGGAGCCGTATCCGCTTTTCTGTTCTTGGGCGATATTTTTCTTTCACTTCCTCGAACAGCACGATGGCGTCCTTCCCCGCAAGGGACTTCAGGATGCTGTAGATGTATTTTACGCCGAGGAACCTCGAGATTTCCGAATAGGTCATTGTTTCGTGACCAAGGCGTTTCAACAGCATCAGCTCTTTTTCCGAGAAGGCGTGTTCGGTTTCTTCCAGGCTGAATCCCGGGTGAAGCTGGACCATCGATTCACTGGAAAGCTTCAAGCCCGCAGGCAGACCGGCGTTCATCACTTCCCCAAGGGTACACATGTAGTACTCGGCCATCCATTGAAAAAACTTCAGCTGCGGGTCGGTGACAGACGGGAGGTCATCGAGCAGGTCGAGGAGGGATTTGGCTTCGTAACCTTTCGGTGGTTGTTCGTGGAGGTTGATGATGATTCCCGTAAGGACCTTCCGGTCGCCGAACTGGACGATGGCCCGCTGGCCGGTTTTTACGAACGCATTGAAATTAAGGGGGACGCGATACGTGAAAAGTTTCGGGATGGGTACGGGCAGGAGCAGTTCAGCAAAAAGGGTGCTGCGAGATGTGTTTTCGTTTACGGGCTCCACCGGGGCAAAATACAAAAAACGGGGGAGGTGGAGGGAAGATTTTGTGGGGGAAGGACATGTCCCTGGCGTAGCTGGGGGGTTTGGCTCTCGGCGACGCAACGGAAACGCGGCGGAGTTTTGATGGGTTCGATTGAAGTGCGGGCATTCCTGCGGACGCAACACGCGCCTAGTCCAACTCCTTAATCGCCTCTGCCACGCTTACCACGGGCCTGCGGCACGTCTTGTCGAAACAGACATAGGTCGCAGTCTTTCCGTCAATCTCGCCTTTGCCCGCCACCAGTGGAAGTTCGCTGGACGACGTGGTTCCCAGCGTTAACGTGAAGGGTTCGTAGTACCGGTGGAATTCGTTTCGTACGGTTTCCGCGTGCGCGCCGGCAATGACTACCTCCGCGATGCCTTTCCTGATCTCGGTATAAACGATTCCCCAGTTCGACATGTAGTTGGGCTCCGAGGTGATAAGGTGGCCGAGAGAAAGCGTCATGTCGCGGGCCATGGTCTTCCATTCTTCCCTGTCGAGCATAATGCCGAGGTGCCAGAGGTTGCGTGCCATCACGGAGTTTGATGCGGGAATGACATTATCGAAGATCTCTTTCCGCCGGGCAATGAGTTTTTCACCGTACTTTCCCGCGTATAAAAAGAATCCGTCGCCGCTGTCGAGGAAGTGGTCGATCGTATGGACGGCCAGGAGTTCGGCGCGTCTCAGCCAATGTTCGTCGAACGTCGTTTCGTACAACCGGATACAGGCCTGGATCACGTATGCGTAGTCGTCGAGGAAGGCGTTGATCGTTGAGCGTTTGTTCTTCCAGGAGCGGTAGAGCGTGGCGCCATCGCTGAGTTCGCGTTCAAGGAAGCCCATGTTCTTCAGGGCGGTATCCAGGTAGCGGCGTTCCCCGGTGGCACGGTAGGCGTCGGTCAGGCCCACCACCATCATCGCGTTCCAGGAGGTGATGACCTTGTCGTCGAGGCCGGGTCGTATCCGTTTGTCGCGCGCCGCGAGCAATCGGTCTTTTAGGCTTCTCAGTTTACGTTGCCACCCTTCCGGCGAAAGGTTATGTTGTGCAAGGAACGTTTCGGTAGGGATGGAACGGAAGAGAATGTTGGCGCCGTGCTCCCAGTTTCCCTCCGGTTTGGTGGAATACCATGCGTTGGCGAGCGCGGCGTCTTCCTTGAGGATTTCGTCGAGGGCCTGCTGGGTCCACACGTAAAACTTTCCCTCCACGCCCTCGCTATCCGCATCCAGCGCGGAATAAAATCCGCCATCGGGGTGCGTCATTTCCGATTGGAGCCATTCAAAGGTTTCCTGGAGAACCGTAGCAAACGATTCATTCTTCATAACCGAATACGCTTCGGCATACAGGCTGAAGAGTTGGGCGTTGTCGTACAACATTTTTTCGAAGTGGGGTGCGAACCAATAGCCGTCAACGGAATACCGCGCAAAGCCACCCCCGATCTGGTCATAGATGCCGCCGCGTGCAATCTTGTCCAGGGTCAGTTCCACCTGCCGGAGGGCGTTTTCGTTGCCCGTGATCTTGTGGTACCGGAGCAGCCACAGCCATATGGAGGGCATAATAAACTTCGGCGCCTTGTCAAGCCCGCCCCAGGTCTTGTCAAAGGCGTTTTCGAGCTTCGCATACATGGTGTCGAGCTCTTTTTCAAAATTGTCGTGTTCCGATTGCTTCTTATACTGCGAGAAGTCGTTCCGTGCCAGGTGTGAGGCGAACTGGTCCGCGGATTCGTCAACCTCCCGTCGCCGTTCACGGAAAGCTTTGTGCACGCCTTCCAGTACGCGTTCCCATTGCTGGGGGGGAAAATAAGTACCGCCATAAAACGGTTTCTGGTCCGGTGTGAGAAAGACGTTCAGGGGCCATCCTCCGTTTACACCCATGGCCTGAACGGCGTCCATATACACCTGGTCGATGTCGGGGCGTTCTTCACGATCGACTTTGACGCACACCAGGTACGCATTCATGCGGTTTGCGAGCGGTTCGTTCTCGAAGACCTCGCGTTCCATGACGTGGCACCAGTGGCACGATGAATAACCGATGCTGACGAGGATGGGTTTGTTTTCCCGCTTCGCCCGCAATAATGCTTCTTCACCCCACTCATGCCAGTCAACAGGATTGTGCGCGTGCTGGAGCAGGTAGGGCGAGGTGGCGTTGATCAGCCGGTTCGTATGCGTGTGTATCATGGTCATGTCCTTCGTAAAAGTACAGCGGATTCAGGGATTTGGTTCCGCAGTTGAATCCGCTTGCGGCCTATCCAGAAAGCTGGTTAACTTCGGATTGTAGTTGCGATCGGTGAACGTAGCAGATCGAAAGTGAGCATCTAATGAAAATGTGTAGCGTGATGTTCGTGTCGGCGGTTGCCAAAATTGCGCTTCCAGTCCCAGTCTACACCGCCCCCGGACTCCTCCAATTTTTGCAAGATGCGTGTTGCGTGATATTTTCGTACATTATATCTCTGAAATTTATCAATACAATGAAAACGAAAACCCTCCTTATCCCGTTGTTGCTGAGTCTTTTTACCCCTGAATTATTTTCGCAGGACGCAAGGGAGATCATGAAAAAGGCCTACGAAAAGTGCCAATCGGTGCGCGATGGATACTACGAGATGACCGTGTACAATAAGTACATGACCCGGGATGATACCACACGGAGTGCCTTCAATTGTCATTTCAGCAAGCTGGACCAGGACACGCTTTATCATGCTGCCTTTCACTACCAGTTCTTTCAGAACGGGGAACATCATGCCGACCTGCTGTATACCGGGGAAGACTTTGTCTCCACGAATGCGCGGGACAGTACGGGAAAGATCATGTCGAAGGCTAAATGGGCAGGTGAAATAGCAAAATTCAGTCACAACCAAACATTTTTCACGCCGCTGACACATCGCGAGAGTCAACCCTTGCCGAGTGGTGCAGACTTTTCCGACGAAAGGCTGACGTTCAAATACCTTGGTGAGGTGAACGTCAATAACATGCCGTGCCACCACATCCAGATCGATCAGATTCCAAAAGCCAACAGTGGGATGATCAAGGTAACAGGCATCAGATACGAGTATTGGGTATCAAAAACCGATTTCGTGCCGGTTCAGTTTTCAGAGGCACTCGACCTGGTCCTGAACAAGCAGGCCATGCATCAATACGACCGGTTTCTTCTCACGCGATACGAATTGAACAATCTTAACGATAAGACCGTCCTCACGCTGAATTCACTTCCTTCCTGGTACCGAGTAATGGATTATGTTCCTTACGAGGCGCCCGATCCGCTTCCAGCCGATACGCTCGCCCCCTCGTGGCATCTTCGTTCATTGGATGGCGAGCGAATTTCGCTGCCGAAACTTCGGGGGAATCTTGTGCTCATTGATTTCTTCTACAAAGGCTGCTTTCCATGTATCCAGGCATTGCCGGCCTTGCAACGGTTGCACGAAACGTATGGCAAAAAGGGTTTAACCGTTATTGGGATCGATCCGTTTGACCAGAGGGACGATGTAGCCGACTTCCTTGCGAAGCGAGGTGTCACCTATCCCATTCTGCTGGACGATAGCGGTGTATCGAAAGCGTATCGGGTGTCAGCGTATCCCACGGTCTACCTCATCGGGCGCGACGGTAAGATCCTTTACATGCAGGTGGGCTACGGCGAGAAAACGGAGGAGAGACTTCGGGCCATTATCACGCAAAGCCTTTAAGAATTCCGAGGCGTCGAACCAGGGAATTCCCTCGCAGCGGAATTGGCCCACGCATACCGTATACTTTGACGGTAAATAAGAGAGGTTTTTCTGCCGTTGCCTTTTCTGCCATTCGCCCGAACAATTTTTCAACACGCCACGTTTTCCAACCCGCCATCTAATCCCTCCACAAATGACGTGCAAATGGCGGGTTGAAAACGCGACGTTTTCCCTTCAACGCCGTAACATTGCACATCTGACAAGTCATTATGCAACAACCGGAACTGGGGCGGCGGCTGACCGCCTTGCGAAGCGAAAAAAATCTTACTCAGGAAGAACTGGTGGCAAAGAGCTACGTCAGCGTGCGCACCATTCAGCGGATCGAGGCTGGCGAGGTTCAGCCGCGGGTGTCAACCGTGAGGATCCTGCTCGAGGCGCTCGGAGAACCCTATGAATCATTTTCAACCCAAACAAGTCGGAAGATGGAAACGCAAAAACCTGCATTGCCGACGGCCAACCGAAATACCCTCCTGGTAGGGGCCCTGGCCGGGGCCGTCTATCTGATATGCCAGATCGTGCTTGGCGCGATGGATATCTCCTGGTTCATGGACGGCCAGCGATGGGGATTCCGGGTGAATGCCGTCTATGCCACACTCACGGTCCTCATGGTGGTGTCTTACGGCCTATTCGCGTGGGGATTCGTTGCGTTGGGAAGCGTATTCGAGAATAGCCTGCTCAAGGTAATCGCGTACATTCTGATTGCCGCTAATGTCTGCCTCGGCATTCTGGATGTTACCACGCTGTCTATAGGTGATGTTGACAGCTTGTGGCTTGCCTACGTGGCCGCTGGTCTGATCTTCGGGGCGTTGAGCATCGTATTTGGCGTCGCCCTGATTCGCCTGGATGGAATGGGCGAGATATCCCGCATCGCCGGAATACTCGAGATTGCTATGGGCTGCCTGCTGGTTACGGTGGTGTTGTTTTTTGTGGCCTACGTCATTCTGATACCCACGGTCGTCGTGGAGATACTCGTGCTTTATCGCGGATATGAATACCTGTCCCGTTCGGATGCTGCGCGGTTTGCGGAACAATCGCTGGTGTAGCCATCAGTGCGGGAGGGGGCGTAGCCAACATTGTTTCCTCGTTTAATAAGGATAAATTGCACGATGACCGCAACACTCCGAATTACCATGATCCTGGTCATCCTTTGCATCAACGTCTCTTGTGATCAGATCACCAAAGACATCGCGCGGGAGAAACTGAGTTATCTTGATCAAATTAATGTGATTGGTGAACGCCTGATCCTTACCAAGGTCGAAAACGAGGGGGCGTTCCTTAGCCTGGGAAGTTCGATGCCGGCGCCGCTGCGGTTTGTGCTCCTTGCGCTACTTCCCGGGGTTTTTCTCGTTGTGGCCATGGTTTGGTTGGTCCGCCAGCAGCGCCTTTCCCGGCTTTCCCTGATCGGCGGCGCCTGCGTGCTCGGCGGCGGGGTGGGAAACGTTATTGACCGCGTGGTCTACGGGTCTGTGACCGACTTTCTTCACATGGACTTCGTGATTTTCCGCACAGGGATATTCAATATGGCGGATGTTTCCATCATGCTGGGGATTGCCGTGGTGTTGATCGGACATATCGCCGGTCACAAACCGGATACACGTCAGACACCCCGTGCCTGAACCTTCGGCAAGACCACCGCTGTTGGTCACGCATCCTTCAAGTCCTCCCGAACCTTCGCCCTCTCGGCGCTGACGTCCACTTGTGGCGAAATATGCTCCAATCGCTCAAGTACCTTTTTCAGGAAGCGCTGGTGCGCGACGGATTGGGGTTGAAACGGTCTGTGGTTCAGCGCGGCCAGGATTTCGCTCCATTCCCTTACAAATTTTTTTTCTTCCGTTCCAAAATACATCGCGGTAAACCTTTCCCAAATGTAATCCTCAGCCTCATCGGAAGGGTGGATCATGTCGCGCCCGTAAAAACGGTAGTCGCGAAGGTCGTCCACCATCATCTCAAACGCCGGGAAATAGTCGACCCCGGGGAACCGCGTGGCTATTTCGTGGCAAGCCACCCTCAGCACCGATTTGCTCACACTATTCAACGGCAAGGTGTCCTTTAAGTGCCGAACCGGGCTGAGCGTGAGAATAATGTTGATTTCCCCTGATATCCTTTTCAAAGCTGAAAAGATCCCCTCAAATGAGGAGATGATCTCGTCGGCGGTCAAAAGCCTTTTGGAGAACGACGCTGCCGGCATTTTGTGGCAGTTGGCGACCAGCGCACCGTTGTTATTCCGCACATACACCCAGGCGGTGCCATAGGTGATAAGCAGGTGAGACGTCGTTTTCAGAAACCCGGCGTTTTCGGCAATGTGTTGGCCGAGCCGGGCTTCAAGTGCCTCGCGCGACAACGCTGACCACTGTGAGTGGAAGTCGTAATTGAGCCAGAATTCGCCGTTTTGAAGGTAAGTGTCGGGTGCCGGTGCCCCGCCCGTCGCCATGTAGCTGAGCGCTTTATGGATAGACAGGGGATTGTACAGCACGCCAAATGGGTTGATCTGGCAGGGAAACTTGTACGTGGCAAGGCGTTGCCCGATGGCATCGGCAAAGCAGGAGCCGATGGTCAGGACGCTGCTTTTATGATCGATCTTCTGGCTGGAAACGGGGACGTCGATCGCTGTTCTAAACGTGGTCATAAAATAATGTTACCGCAAACACTTGAAAATTTCGCACTTTTTGCGCTGTTTTGGATTATGGTTCTGATCGCAGGACCGCAATCCCAAAAGTAGGAAATGCCCGTCATCGAGCAGTTGGTTGGAGCGTATTTGGGCGGGTACCGGGGCTGATCCAATTAATACTGCATAGATGACCAACGACCTGGCCGCCTTCGAAAAGATCCCTGTCCGGATTTTCGACAACTCTGAGGAAGCTTCTGTTTTTGTTGCCAATGAAATCGCTGCCCTGATACGGGCACGGCAAAAGGAGAATAAACACTGCGTGCTCGGCCTCGCCACGGGTTCCACGCCAACGCGCGTCTACGCGGAGTTGGTCAAAATGCACGCGAAGGAGGGGCTGAGTTTCCGGAACGTGCACACCTTCAATCTCGACGAATATTACCCCATGCAGCCCGGCGCGCTCCAAAGTTATGTCCGGTTCATGAATGAGCATCTTTTCAACGAACTCGATATCCCGAAGGAGAACATCCATATTCCGGATGGCACGCTGCCGAAGGAACAGATCGCTGATTACTGCCGGGAATACGAGGCGAGGATCGATGCCCTCGGCGGAATCGACATACAGATCCTTGGCATCGGACGCACCGGACACATCGGGTTCAACGAACCGGGCTCGACGGAAAGGTCGCTGACGCGCCTGGTAACGCTTGACCAGGTAACGCGGATCGATGCGGCCAGTGACTTTTTCGGCGAAGAGAATGTGCCCCGCAAAGCCATCACCATGGGCGTAGGTTCAATCATGAAGTCGCGCAGGGTGTTCATGATGGCCTGGGGTGAAGGAAAAGCAGCCGTTATTCAACGGGCCGTTGAAGGTTCCATATCGGACCAGATTCCGTCCTCATTTTTGCAAAAACACCAGGATTGCCTGGTGGTACTCGACCAGGCATCCTCATCGGAGCTGGTTCGCAAGAAAACGCCGTGGTTGCTTGACACCCTCGACTGGGATGACCGCCTGATCCGGAAGGCCGTCGTCTGGCTTTGCCAGAAAGTGGACAAGCCTGTGCTCAAGCTCACCAACCTCGATTACATGGAGCATGGGATGGGCGATATCATCACGGAGTATGGCTCTGCCTACAAAGTGAATATCAGGGTATTCAACGACCTGCAGCACACCATCACCGGTTGGCCCGGCGGCAAGCCAAACGCAGACGACACCCATCGTCCCGAGCGGGCGATTCCTTTCCCTAAACGCGTGATTATTTTCTCCCCGCATCCCGATGACGACGTTATCTCCATGGGGGGGACGTTCATTCGCCTGGTCGACCAGGGTCACGAAGTACACGTCGCCTACCAGACGTCGGGCAACATCGCGGTCTTTGACGACGATGCCGTGCGGTTTGCCGATTTCGTTCGGGACTTCAATGACGAGTTTGGCCTCAGCAAAGCCGACGGCGAAAAATTCTACCAGAAGGTGGCGAATTCCATCACAGGCAAGGGCCCCGGCCAGCTCGACAGCCCCGAGGTACTTCGCATCAAGGGACTGATCCGGCGGGGGGAGGCGAAGGCCGGTGGCCGCTACGTGGGTATTCCCGATGAACAGATGCACTTCCTGGACATGCCGTTCTATGAAACCGGCGCCGTAAAAAAGAAACCCCTTGGTGAGGAGGATATCCGCCTGGTGATGGACTTGATCGAAAAGATCAAACCCCATCAGATCTATGCCGCCGGCGACCTGTCAGATCCTCACGGCACGCACCGCGTCTGCCTTGCGGCAATTCTGGAGGCGGTGAAACGGTTGAAGCAGAAAGATTACATGCGCGACTGCTGGTTATGGCTTTACCGCGGTGCCTGGCAGGAGTGGGATATCGACCAGATCGAAATGGCCGTGCCCCTTAGCCCCGATGAACTCATGCGCAAGCGCAGGGCGGTCTTTAAGCACCAGTCGCAGAAAGACAGCGCCATGTTCCCGGGGGCGGACAAGCGCGAATTCTGGATGCGTGCCGAAGACCGCAACCACGCCACGGCTGCGGCTTACAATCAATTGGGACTTGCCGAATACGAGGCCATCGAAGCCTTCGTGCGATACCATTTTTAGTGGATGTATTTATTGGGTAGTAGTTTGAGCCTGGTCTCTTTGGGGCCGGGCTCTTTTTTGGGCCCCGTCGCGCAAGCCCGATAAAAAAAAAGGCCACGGTTGGACGCGGCCTTGTGTTCCGTTTGTGGCTTGCTATTCCTCGGTCACGTTGATCTTGATCTCGTGCTTCACTTCCTTATGAAGGTCAAGGACGATGTTATAGGTACCGAGTTGTTTCGGGGCCTCCTTCAATACGACTTTCTTTCGCTCGATATCAAAGCCCTTGGCCTTCAGTGCCTCGGAGATCTGGAGCGCGGTGACCGCACCGAAGATCTTGCCGCTTTCACCGGCTTTGGTTTTAATATCGACCGTGAGATCACCAATTTTCGCAGCAAGCGCTTCAGCGTCCTGCTTTATTTTCTCCGCCTTATGCGACGCCTGGCGGATATTCTCGTTGACGAGGCGCTTATTGGCATCGTTGGCGACGAGGGCAAAACCGTTCGGGATAAGATAGTTTCTCCCGTATCCGGCTTTTACCTTGACGATGTCGTTCTTGTAGCCAAGGCCGGCGATGTCCTGCTTGAGTATTAGTTCCATGCTCGTTTTCCTTTAATGATTGACGATTACTTCAATGAGTCGCCGACATACGGAAGCAGCGCCAGGTGACGGGCGCGTTTTACCGCCTGGGCTACCTTCTTCTGAAATTTCAGGCTCGTTCCCGTGAGGCGTCTCGGCAGGATCTTGCCCTGCTCGTTGACAAACTTTAGCAGGAAATCAGGATCCTTGTAATCGATGTACTTGATGCCATTCTTCTTGAAGCGGCAGTATTTGGGTTTGATCTCTGCGCGCTTGATGGGTTCGTTCATTAAGGTCATGATGCGGGCTCCTCCACAGCTTTGTTTTTCTTGTCTTTGTTCTTGAATTCACCCTTGCGCCGGCGTTCGTTGTACACCACGGCGTGCTTGTCCAGGGCGGTGGTCAGAAAACGCATGATCGATTCATCCCTTCTGTACTCGGTTTCCAGGCTGTTGATCACCTGTGCGTCTGCCGTAAATTCGATGAGGTTGTAAAAGCCTGTGGACTTCTTGTTGATGGGGTAAGCCAACTTTTTCAGGCCCCACTGCTCGATGTTGATCACGTCGGCATTGGCCTTCTTCAACACATTCACGAATTTTTCGACAGTATCCTTTGCCTGATCCTCAGACAAAACGGGATTTAAAATGAATACCGTCTCGTAATTTTTCATGTTTTATTAGTTTTTGAGCCTGCAAAGGTAGGAAAAGGCGGGGAAATTCGAAACAGCAGGACGCTGTTTTGGATAAACTCCTGAATTTTAGAGGTTTGGGTTTGTGGTTGTTGGCTATCGAGCCGCTGTACGCTGGAAACGCACCGTCCAACGCACGAATCGCTCCCAAAAAGGCAACCCTGTATCCACAGTTCTCACAACCGGCTAACCGGCAACGGGCCTCCCGACACCCTTGATTACCTTACCTCAAACGTCCCGCTCCCCATCAGATAGTCGTCCGTGTACACTTCGAGGGTATAACTTCCGGGCACGTAATCCGAGCCCTTGTCGTAAAGGTAGGTCAGCCTTTGTTGCGTGTTGTCGAAAAGGATGTCCTGTGAGGCGGTGTAAAAGGCTTCTTTGCCATTGTACATGAAGGTGCCGGAGCCCCGGGCAACGTCGAACAACACCTGGCCGTTTTCATCGATGATCCGAATAAGGATCTTCTTGCCCTCGATCGGCGCCACATTGTTCTCGGCAATGTTGAATTCGATTTTTAGCTGGCCCACCTGACGACTTCTGAAGGGCGACTCACGCTCACGACCGCGTTCATTGACGGCGGCGATGCGGATGTTTTCCACTTTAAGTTGTGAGGCAATGGCCACTTTCGTCGCCAGGTCCTCTTTGGTCTGGCTCAGGCGATTGATCGAGTCACCCAGTTGGTTCTTCTGCGTTTTCAGCGACCGGTTTTCAACCAGGAGTTCCTTATTGACATCCTTCAATTTTGCGATTTCCTCGTCCTTGTTGCGAAGCAGGAGTTCGTAGCCTTCAACGCGGTCTTTGAGCGCTTTGATTTCCTTTCCCGTGGCCCGAATGGTCCTGCGGAGTTCATTTTCGATCTCTGCCTTGGCAAGCTGAAGATCGGCCACGTCGCCGCCGAGCTTCTCCACTTCCGCGATCTTCAGTTCGAGTTCCTCGTGAATCTCGCCCATCCGCTGCATGGTGGTTGCCAATTCCTCCTCGGTCGTTACGAGTTGCGTGCGCACGGCCTGCTTCTCACGGGTGTCGAGATAGATCTTGATGCCCTGGATGATGATAACGATGGCCATCAGCGCAATGATAATGGCGGTCTTGTTGCTTTTACGCGAAGGGGCTTGAGTCTCGGTCGGATTATTCATTTCAGTGCGGCTGGCAAACAGCCTTTTATCGGAAGGGGTAATCATTAAAACGCAAATTTTATTTTGCAAAAGTAGGGCTTATACGGCTGTAATTCAACCGCTACACCTGTAGGATAACGTGTTGTTTGTTCAGTGATGGATCAAAAAATAAGATTCCGCAACGAAAGAGATCCGCGGAAGCGTAGACGAGCTTGTTCCTTTTCATTCCCGCCCAGGCGCGTTCCATTTCCCGGGAGGAATGGATGTCGTCCACGACAACGATGCTCTTATCGCTGAGACGCGGGAGTATGGCGTGGAAATATTGCAATGTTGGTTCATACCTGTGGTTGGCGTCGAGGTATACAAAATCCAGCGTGCGGACGGACTGGAGATGCGTTGCCAGTGTGTTGTCAATATTTCCCCTGATCAATTGAATATTCCGGGCATTGGCGAACTCGAAGGTAAGCGCGGCGATGGCGGCGATTTCGTCCGAACCTTCGAATGTTGCAACATGGCATCCTGGTCGTCGCGCCAGGTAAAGCGTGTTGATGCCGAAAGACGTGCCCAGTTCAAGGATCGAGCGGGCGTTGATGTGGTCGATTATCCTTGCGAACAATTCCGAATACTTCCGTGGGGTGATGCTCGTGCGGGCGATCTCAGCAACCCGTCTTTGCGTGCGGTTACCCGAACCGAGGTCGTTGACCCGGATCGTCCGCGTGTCGGCGCAAAGCTTCCGTCGCAAACGCTCGATGTCGGTTGCCCGCTCGCTGCCGGCGCGGATCACACGCGTGTAAAAGTCATACAGGAACGGGGAATGAAGGGAGTGCTCGTTTACGGCATCGAGCCAGTACGACACGTACGAGCGGGCCTGAAAGTGAAGGGCGGCCAATCAATTGAGGCGTAAGGGAGCAATCATGGTAAACTCCGGAATGTTGACCAACATGCTGGAACCATCGACGACGCGTTCCATCAGGTAGGTTCCCTGCATTTTTCCGAGACCGGATTTGAGGTTACACCCGGAGACATACTGGTGGGTTTGTCCGGGTTCAAGCACAGGCTGCTGACCCACGACGCCTTCGCCCTCTACTTCCCTGCGGCTGAACCCGGCATCGTGGATATACCAGTGGCGCCGCATCAACTGGATGGTGTACTCGCTCTGGTTTTCGATGGTAATGCGGTAAGTAAAGACATAGTGGTACTGACTGGGACTGGAATACGCGGGCTGGTATTCTGTCTCCACACTCACTTTGATGCCTTGTGTGATTTCCGTGACCATGCGATCCAAAAGTATTAATTTTTTGCAATTCTGTATTTGCACGCCGCTCTTTCTTTTAAGTTACTGAAAATCAAATATTTTAAATGCGTTTAGGAAAACCTGGCGGCGATTTTGAGCAACAGCCCTTCCTGTTATTTTTGCTTTTAAAAGGCATGCCATGGATGTAAAGATCGCGGCTTCGTGGAAAGCGGGGCTATCCGAAGAGTTCGGGAAGCCTTACTTTGTTCAGCTAGCTGATTTCGTAAGGTCTGAGTATTCGACAGCGATGGTCTATCCGCCGGGGAGAGAGATCTTCAGCGCATTCGATCATTGCCCGTTCGGCGAAGTGAAGGTGGTGATCATCGGCCAGGATCCGTATCACGGTCCGGGCCAGGCCAATGGCTTGTGCTTTTCCGTTCGCGATGGCGTCCGGATGCCGCCGTCGTTGGCGAATATCTTTAAGGAGATCCGAAACGACCTGGGAAAGCCCGTTCCTGATTCGGGTAACCTCGAGCGCTGGGCCCGACAGGGCGTATTGCTCCTGAATGCGACGTTAACCGTCCGCGCCGCCTCGCCGGGTTCGCACCAAAATCGCGGGTGGGAAGCCTTTACGGACGCGGTCATACGGAAGATCTCGGCGGAAAAAGCGAATGTGGTATTCCTGCTTTGGGGGGCCTACGCGCAGAGAAAAGGGGAGATCATCGACCGTTCGAAGCATCATGTGCTCATGGCGGCCCATCCGTCGCCATTCTCTGCCGACCGCGGCTTCTTCGGTTGCAAGCATTTCAGTAAAACCAACGAATTTCTCCGTGCGCGGGGCATGGAGGAGATCAATTGGTAATGGTCCGGAGAAGGAGGCCCCTTACTCGATCATCTGAAAAAACCGGCTCCACCGCACCTTGCTGAAGAGGCTTTCGTTGGGATCGAGGGACAGCCAGATAAAGAACGCCTTCCCTACGATGTGGTCTTCAGGTACAAATCCCCAGTAGCGTGAGTCGAGTGAATTGTGGCGGTTGTCGCCCATCATGAAGTAATAATTCTGCTTGAAGGTGTATTGGCCGACTTCCTGCCCGTCAATGACGAGTTTTCCGTTTTCAATTCGGGCTTCTTCGTTGTGGTCATATTCCAGGATGACATTGCCGTACAGGGCAAGGGTTGAATCGTTGATGCTGATGGTTTCGCCTTCCTTCGGGATCCAGAGGGGCCCGAAGTTGTCCTGCGTCCAAACCATATTCGGATTGCGTGGCACACCGTAAGCATTGTAATAATCGCCGTAAGGCATCACGTCCTGCCGTGTACTGACTTCCTTGTCAAGCGATACGATGTAGGAGGGCTTGTTGCGCCGGATCGCTTCGGCGGCCTCGTCGGTGAGGTGAACGTTGTACGCCACCCGGCTGTCGGTGCGCTCGGTCATCTGATAATCTTCGGGGCCGAGTTCCAGTTTTTCGAAGTTGCGTTCATGGATCACGGTTGTGGATACCAGCCGGTAGGAGAATTGCATTTTCTCCGGGTTCTCCAGGGCGGTACCGTTGATGTATACCTGTTGATTTCGAATTTCCAGAACATCACCGGCAATACCGACGCATCGTTTGATGTAGTTCGTTTTTAGGTCTACCGGATAATCGGCGTCGTTCAGTTTTCTGGGGGGCACGTTGAAGACCACCACGTCGTTGTTCTTGACGTCCGTGATGCCGGGCAGCCGGTAGGAGGGCAGTTGAATGGCGTCGGTATAGGACGGAATTTCCGTGAACCAGATCTTTTGATGGGTGAGGGGAATCTGCAAGGGTGTGGTTGTCGTCCGGGTTCCATAGTGAAATTTGCTGACGAAAAGAAAGTCGCCGACCAGCAGCGAGTTTTCCATGGAAGGGGTGGGGATGGTATAGGCCTCCATGATCAGCCAGCGAATGAGCGTGGCGGCGATAACTGCGAAGAGGATCGCGTCCCACCATTCCCTCAGCTTTGACTTGGGCTTTACTTCGGCGTCTTCACGCTGTTCTTTTTCTTTTTTCCAAAACTTCCAATTCATTGTGGTTCGCTGTTAAGGGGTTCGCCGGAGCCGCATTAGTTAAAGGATGCAAAAATAAGGGAATTTTTGAGGAAAACGGACCCTGTTGACGACGTGCGGAGGCAGGGTCATATTTTTAGAAAATCGTCCATGGAAAAGTTTCCCTTCTTGTCGCGGATCCATTCGGCCACCATGACGGCCCCGAGGGCGAAGCCTTCCCGGGTATGGGCAATGTGCTTGATCTCTACATCGTCAATAAGGGAACTGTATTTTACCACGTGGGTACCGGGCACCTGATCGATGCGAAATGACTGGATGGTAAGTTGACTTTCGTCACCGTCGGCCTGGTTGACCCAGGAAGTTTTGCTCGGGATATGTTGCATGATGCCTTCGGCCAGGGTGATTGCTGTTCCGCTTGGCGCATCCTTTTTTTCCGTATGGTGGATTTCGTCGATCCCGACCTCATAGCCGGGGAGGGATGCCATCAGGCGCGCCAGGTACGCGTTAAGGCGAAAAAAGATGTTCACGCCCAAACTATAATTTGACGCGTAAAAGAAAGCGCCGTCGTGCTTTGCGGTAAGCGCCTCCGCTTCCTGCTTTCTTTCAAGCCATCCGGTGGTGCCACAGACGACGGGTATGTTCCTTTGCAGGCACTTTCTGACATTTTCGAACGCAGCATCGGGGTGAGAAAATTCTATGGCCGCATCTGCGCTGGCCATGTCCAGTTCGTGATGGTTGTGCACGTCGATGCGCGCGACGATCGTGTGGCCACGTTGCTGCGCGATCTTTTCAATGGTCTTACCCATTTTTCCATATCCTACAAGCAATAACTTCATCGGCGGTGTCAGGTCTTTGGTAAAAGCGCAATGTAATCGAATGAAGTCAAAATTGAAAAACGGGATATCGGGCCCGTGTTGTCAGAGCCGGAAGACGATCGACACGCCCGATTGTCGCCCCAGCATGGCGCTCTGCTCGAACGTCGGTTCAACGCTCACCCTTAAGTTGGGATTAAGATCAAACTCTTTGAGGTGTGAGTCGACATGTGCATCGACAATCTGCAGGATGTACATGCCCGCCATCAGGATTACCATAAAGTCGCGTTCGCGGCGTGCCCGGTCAACGATTCGCCGCAATTGCCCGGTGCGCAACTGCGTGGCGGGATTCACATCGTTAGGGTTGGCGAGATCATGTTCAAGGTTGTAAAACAAATGCGCCCGATAATCATCATGTATGTCATTGTAATACGTAATTCCCCGACCGATCGCGTAAAACCCGCCGTATACCAGGGGTAACTTCCAGTACTTTTTGTTGTAGATCTGGCCCAGCCCCGGCACGACGGCCGCAAGCAAAAGGGAACGCCGCGGATCAAACCGCCTTGCATACGATTCAAGCAATGCGGAGTCCTGGGCCTCAATAAAAATGCTGTCGCGGGTGATAAGCGCCGGACGGTCCTGTGACCAGCCCTCCAGGCAGGCGATGACCAACAGGATGACCAGAACAATTCTTTTCATTGCCATATCCGGCTGGATCCCGTTTTGGTGTAAATCGCCGACGCAGGCATTACGGATTTGCTGTGATTCATGCTCAGACCTTGATGATATCGAGTATCCGGTTGAGGTCTTCCACCGAGAGGAAGGGAATGCGGATCTCGCCTTTTTTTCCATCGCTTTTCACTACAACCCTGGTGCCAAAGTGTGACGACAGGCTGGACTGGAGTTGAGCGACTTCCTTCGTTGCGGAAGTTCCCCCGCCCGTAGGCGTGGTGCTGTCGTGCTTTTTTGCGGAAACCTCCCGCACCAACTCCTCTACTTTTCTTACGGAAAGGTCTTCACTGAGGGCCTTTTTGAAGATGAACAATTGTTGTTCGTGATTTTCGACGTTGATGATGGCGCGTGCGTGGCCCATCGAAAGCCTGTTATCGCGCACGGCGATCTGGATGTCGGGTGGGAGTTTCAGCAGGCGGAGGTAGTTGGTCACCGTAGCCCTGTTCTTGCCCACGCGCTCCCCGAGTTCCTCCTGCTTGAGGCTGCATTCCGTGATGAGCCGCTGGTAGCTGAGCGCAATTTCAATGGCGTTGAGGTTCTCCCGCTGGATGTTTTCAATCAGCGCCATTTCCAGCATCTGCTGGTCATCCGCCGACCGCACGTAGGCAGGGACGGCCTTCAGGCCCGCCAACTTCGACGCCTGGAAGCGGCGCTCCCCGGAGATCAGTTGGTATTGGTTTGCCGCCAGCCGCCTGAGCGTGATCGGCTGGATAATTCCATGCACCTTGATGGAGTCAGCCAGTTCCTGCAGCGCTTCCTGATCAAAATGCGTTCTGGGCTGAAAGGGGTTGACTTCGATTTGATCAAGGGATATTTCCGCGATTCCACCTGCTGGTTTCGGAACGGCTGCGGGCGTGGAAATATCTACTTCGAGTTTTTCATCGGTAGAATTGTCACTCAGAAGGGCGCTGAGTCCGCGGCCCAGGGCTTTTTTCTTGCTCATTTCGCTACGCCATTGTTTTTATCCAAAATCTCGTGTGCCAGGTTCAGGTAGCTGATCGCTCCCTTGCTCTCCGCATCATGAACAATCGCCGGCAGGCCAAAGCTTGGTGACTCACTAAGTTTGACGTTGCGGGGAATGATAGTCTTGAACGTCATTTTCTGGAAATGTGTTCGCACTTCCTCTACGACCTGATTGCCGAGGCTGGTTCGGGAATCGTAAAGCGTCAGCAAAATGCCCTCGATCTCCAGCCTGGGGTTTAGCCGCGTCTGAATGATCTTGATGGTGTTTAAAAGCTTGCCAAGGCCTTCGAGGGCGAAGTATTCGCACTGCACGGGTATAATCACCGAGTCGGCAGCGGTAAGGGCGTTAATAGTGATCAAACCCAGGGATGGCGAACAGTCAATAATGATATAATCATATTGATCCTTCACAAGGCCGAGGGCGTCGCGCATCTTCTCCTCCCGTTTTTCGATGCTCACCATCTCCACTTCCGCGCCGACGAGGTCGATGTGGGACGGGAGTATCTCCAGGTACTTCAGTTCGTTTTTGACAATTGCGTCACCAGCCCTGACACCGTCCACCATGCACTCGTAGATGCTCTGGGTGATGTCTTTGGGATTGAGACCCAGTCCGGACGTTGAATTCGCCTGCGGGTCGGCGTCGACCAACAGGGTTTTCTTTTCCAGCACAGCCAGACTGGCGGCCAGGTTGATCGCGGACGTCGTTTTCCCAACTCCACCTTTCTGATTGGCTATCGCAATGATTTTTCCCATTGTAATGATTAAGAAATTTGCCCCGCCGTCGTAAAAGAGCGACCGGGAATCACAAATATAGAGGAAAATGGGAATGGCCGTGGAACATCGTGGAACGTGTTATCCACAATTGGTGCACATTGTTGTGAACAGGCTGAGCGTGTTGTTTGACCTGGTGGGAGGAGGTTGCGCTGATGTCCGCCGTTTGACCGTCCACCGTTCCCTGTTCGACCGTTTGCCTAGCGTTTTTACCGCCACGGTCGTCGTGTGTGGTTTCCATGGCCTTCATCGCAAGGATTTGCGGAGCGCCTGTGCCTTTGCAACAATACGTTCGGCTTTGTTGTAATGCTGCCCGCCCGTCACGCAGCCTAACCTTCGCGCTCCCTCATCCCTTCTTCCGCCTCTTTTTCGAATCCTCTGCTTTGCGTTTCGTTTCGTCGGCTTTCCGCTGCGCCTCCTCGCTGGCTTTCATCGCCTCCTGTAACTTACTCATGAAGCGCGACTTCTTCCCGCCGCCGGCTGCGATGCGTTTACGGTTCTGTTCCAGTATGCCCTTGATCTTTTCATCATCTACAAACCGGCGGATAAACGCCTGCTGACCGAAGGTTACGAGGTTGGACACAAAATAGTAAAACGTAAGACCGGCACTGAAAGAGTTGAGTACAAAGAAGAAGATCAACGGCATGATATACTGCATCGACTTCATTGGACCCTGTACGGTGGTCAACTGGTTGTTTTGCCAGGTATACAGCAGTGTGGATATGGTCATGATCAGCGTGAACAGGGAAATGTGATCACCCACGCCAAATGGAATGGTGAAGCCCAGGTGGATAACTGAATCATAGGTGGACAGGTCTTCAGCCCAAAGGAAAGGTTGCTGACGCAGTTCAATACTGGCGGGGAACAGGTAGAACATGGCAAACAGGATCGGCATCTGCAACAGTACGGGTATGCATCCGCTGATGGGATTGACACCCACCTGTTGGTAAAGCTTGAGTTGTTCCTGTTGGATCTTCGTCATGTCGTCGCCGTGCCTGGCCTTGATCTCATCGAGGTCGGGTTTCAGCACTTTCATCTTCGCCATGCTGAGGTAAGACTTGTAGGAGAGCGGGAACAGGACCAGCTTCAGCAAGATGACGAGGATCACAATGATGAGCCCATAGTTGCCAATGAACTGGGTGAGCACATGGAACACGGGAAACACGACGAAACGGTTGATCCAACTCACCGGGGGCCAGCCGAGGTAGACATTCTTGCGGAAGTCCTCGGCAACGCCGCCGATTTCCTGGTAGTCATTAGGGCCAATGTAAAATTTGAAATCCTCCCGGCCATCGGCAAGGGCCGTGCCTGGAATAGACAGCTTCGCGCTTGCATGCTTCACGATGGTGGTATCGGCCGGAACGGAGGTCGTGATTTCAGCTGCTGAGAAATTATTGGGCGCGACAATGGATGACAGGAAGAACTTTTGTTTGATCGCCATCCAGTTGATCGGCTCGGCATATACCTCAACCTCGGTATCGGTGGAACGCTCACTTAGGTTATCGAAACCCTCCAACGGCGAATAAACGTTGATCGTTGAGTAGATCCGTGTATCGGAAAGGTCCTTCTCGAGGGGGAGGATGTCGTCGTCCCAAAGGAAGGTAAGCTTCTCTCCGGCGAGTTCGTCGGCCATACCGTGCTGCTCCAGCCGATAAGTGATTTCATAGCCGTTGGGCGGAATCACGTACGTGTGCGAAAGGTAAGCGCCGTCAGAGACGGGCAGCGTGAACCGCACGACCGTCGAATCTCCCGACCTCGTTTTTTCCATCCTGTAAAAGAGCGTGTACAGGTCGATTTCTCTTCCTTTGTAGTGGGTCTTCAATCCAAAATGCGTACGCTCCGGTGAAACAAGGGCCAGGGGAGAAGCTTCGAAGGAGTCGTAGTCGCGGGTATTTTTGTAATCGCTGTAAGTCGTGTACTTTTTCAAATGAACGGACTTCAGGATACCGCCACGGTTAGAAAGGACGACCGTCAAATCCTCTGTCTCCACGGTAGTGGTCTGCTCGTCACCCCTGGCGAAGTCTGAAAGGTCGCCATACTGTTCGGCCAGTACGCTATCGGGTTTCGCTTCCGGCTGTGACTGAGGTTGCGGCGTGCGGACCACGGAGTCTTTCTGAACTTCTGCTGTGGGCTGCGGATCGGTGGGCTGCGGCTTAGGCGCGAAAAAGTAGAAGTAAGAGAGCAGCAACGCTGCGATGAGAGTGAGGCCAATTGCCGAATTTCTGTCCATCGAGGTTAAAAGTTCATAAAAAACGCGTCCTAATTTGCCTCAATGGGCTAAAAGGCAGGTTGTCTGCCACTTAGGACATGTAAACGTAAATAACGGCGCAAAGATGAAAAAATATTAATAAAAAGGGGGATTCAAAATTCAATTGCTTCGAGATTCTGGTAAACGCTTACGTTGGGTGGGGTTGTGCTGAACGAAGTTGGCGGGGCACCGTCCACTGTCCCCTGTCCACCGCGAACCGTTTTCCGATTTTTACCAACAAGCCGTGTTTGATTCGGCGATTATCCCGTGAAAAAATTTACCTTTGTGCCCGGTTATTCGAAAAGGCTAATTCATGTCCGCTGCCAAGTACATTTTCGTAACCGGGGGTGTCACTTCATCGCTGGGTAAAGGGATCATTGCTGCATCACTGGGTAAGTTGCTGCAAGCGAGAGGGTTTAAAGTCACCATTCAGAAATTTGATCCCTACATTAACATCGACCCGGGGACCCTCAACCCTTACGAACACGGAGAGTGCTATGTGACTGACGACGGGGCGGAAACGGACCTTGACCTCGGCCATTACGAGCGATTTCTGAATGTCCCGACTTCGCAGGCGAACAATATTACGACCGGGCGCATCTACCACAACGTCATTACAAAAGAGCGCCACGGCGAATACCTGGGCAAAACCGTCCAGGTGATCCCGCACATTACCGATGAGATCAAACGGAATATCTTTTTGCTAGGGGAGAGCGGTGCCTATGATTTTGTGATCACGGAGATCGGCGGCTCGGTAGGGGATATCGAATCCCTTCCTTTTATAGAAGCTGTGCGGCAGGCGCGGTGGGACCTGGGTTCGAACAATGCCCTGGTCATTCACCTCACGCTGATTCCTTATTTAAAGGCGGCAAAAGAACTGAAGACCAAGCCGACGCAGCACTCCGTAAAAGAACTGCTGGCGGAAGGGATCCAACCTGACATTCTCGTGTGCCGGACGGAACTTCCCCTTCCGCTGGAATTGCGTAAAAAGCTGGCCTTGTTCTGCAACGTCCACCTCAACTCGGTGATCGAGTCGATCGACGCCGATACGATCTACGACGTGCCGCTGCTGATGCGCAAGGAAAAGCTGGACGAGCGCGTGCTGGCAAAGATGAAAGTCCACACGAAGACAGAGCCCGACCTTGAGCAATGGAAGGCGTTTCTCGGCAAGTTGAAGAACCCGTTGGACGAGGTGAACATCGGACTGGTGGGAAAATACGTGGCGTTGCCCGATGCCTATAAGTCCATTGTCGAGGCCTTTGTGCACGCCGGTGCGAGCAATGACTGCAAAGTAAACCTGCGCTGGATCTCGTCGGAGGACATTAACCCCGAAACGGTGGAACAACAGCTCAGCGGCCTGCACGGCGTATTGGTGGCGCCGGGATTTGGCGAGCGGGGTCTGGAGGGCAAGATCGCGGCGATCAAATTCATCAGAGAGTCCAGGGTTCCGTTTTTCGGGATATGCCTGGGGATGCAGTGCGCTGTGGTCGAGTTCGCCCGCAATGTGCTGGGACTTGAGGCGAGCACCACGGAACTCAATCCGAAGACAAAACATCCGGTAATCGACCTGATGGAAACGCAAAAAAAGATCACGGCGAAGGGTGGGACCATGCGCCTGGGGGCCTACGACTGCAAGCTAAAAAAGGGCAGCAAGGCGCAGGGGGCCTATGGGGAGTCCCTGATTCATGAGCGCCACCGCCACCGTTACGAATTCAACAACAAGTACCTCGAAAAGCTCGAAGAAGCCGGCATGCGGGCCACGGGCATCAACCCGGATTCAAACCTGGTGGAGATCGTCGAGTTGAAGGACCATCCCTGGTTTGTGGGGGTGCAGTATCACCCTGAATTAAGGAGTACCGTGCTGAACCCGCATCCGTTGTTTGTGCGGTTTGTCGAGGCCGCCGTCAACTACAAAAAGACAACGGCATAGGTAAGCGCAACCTTACCTGCGCTCAGCGCTCTGCTCGAGGCCGCTAAACTCTAAACTCTAAACTCTGAGCTCTGAGCTCTAAACTCTAAGCTCTAAACTCTGAGCTCTGATCTCTCCGCTCTTCCCCGGTTACCACCGCCAAAAAAAACGTATACAGCCTTTGATAGAATCGGTGTATTCCGGTGGGTTTGTCTTTTGGCAACATCTTATTATTTTTAGAACTTGATGCTACCTATACCTCCACTAGATCGGATGAAGAAGGTCCTTTTTGGGATTGTTGTGGTGATCTTATCCCTGGGTTCGGGTTCCGCCATTGCGCAACTTAACGCGACTCAACTACGTCACGAAACGGATAACCAGGATCAGGTGGTTATTACCCTTAGCGGAAACCTTGGGGCGACCTACACCTGTGTGGGTGGCTGTTTGGCGAACTGGTCAATGACTGTTGGCGGGAATCCCGCGGCGATCTCAAGCGTGGTTGGTGCCAACGGCGACAATAAGGTGACTGTAAGTTTCGGCCCAGCCGTCGGAATCGGGCAAACCGTCTTCGTAAGTCACACAAATGACGGAACCATAGGCACCATTAGTAATGAGCAAAGCTTCAATAACCGGTATTTCGACTGTTCGGATGTAACGTTTTTCGGCCTCAATGATGTTACCGAGGTCTGTTCCCCCGTCAACCCCAAGACGGTCATGATTTTTCAGGTAAACAAAGGTTTACGGAATTCGTCGACATGGGGAACGCTCCCGTTCTTGGGCGCCAAGGTCTACTGGATGACTGACGGAAGTGGTGACCAGTCAAATCTACCCTATTATGAGTCCGACAACGGCGGAAACCCGACGGCAAACACCTATTTTATCGCCATGAGTGCGGATAGTCCGGATGATTACACGTACCCGGGCAACCAGGCGGTCTGCGGCTATACATCGTTTTGGAGAATCCGATATTTTAATGATGCCTCAATGCCGGGCAATGACGGCTTTTACATCTGTAATGCATTCGCGCCGCAGCAGCGCGTCATCTATGCTTCACACAACACTGACGGCGCCGGGGAAGGTGACGGTGCGTTGGCGCTCGAGCCAACAGTTGCTAATACTGATCTGGTCTGCGAAGGCGATATGGTCAACATGTCGTTTGACGACGTCTCTGACCTCAACTGTATTGACGCTGCGGCCGCGCCGTCTCCGCTACCGACGAACCAGGCGGAGAGGCATGTTCGTGTGATTTACGGCTGGCCCCACGACCCCGGCAACACGATTAGGAATGTCTTCGTGCTGGGACAGCAGATTACTGATGCTAATGGCGACCTCCTCGTTCCCGGTGGATTCATTCCTACCACTGCGAACGCACTTGGGACCCCGGATGCATTTGGCGTGGTTCAAATCCCGGCGCCTACAGGTCCGACGGGTACATTGGAAACGATTACCACTTCGACGCCTGCCCTCGATGGCGATGTAGGACGAACTTTCAATATCACGCTGCAGTACTGGAATGTTTGCAACGACTACGACGGATTGGGTGACGCGGTAAATAACAATTCGCGTGAAACAACTGACCAGGTCATTATCATCGAGTCGCCGCCCGCACCAGTTAGCGCCGATAAGGAGTTCTGCCATAATGAGAACATCTCGGCGGCGGGCAGTTGTGCTTCCCCCGCCACAGTGTCCTTTGAGGTTACCGCGGCAAGTGTGCTGAACAGCACGGGGATTAACTGGTACGACGCCGACCCCACGGCCGGGCCAGCTAATCTGCTCACGAATCCGTATGGGACAAACTGTCGTTTCTTTCCTGCTTCAAGCTACCCGGGAGGCATCCCACAACCGAGTACAGGGGGCGTTTTTTCTGTGTGGGCGACGCATGTGCAGGGTGCCTCCAACACCTGCGAGAGCCCCCCGGTGGAGGTTAAAGTCACTTTCAGACCCCAACTGACAACAAGCCTGTTTGCCAACCCAACTGGGTCGAACCAAATTTGCAATGGCTCGGATGATGTAGCTTATGCCGTGGCCGCCCCAGCTCCAACAACCAGCATTCCCGCCGGAACCGTTTCCAATCCGGCACCAGTCACTTTTCCAACCGAGTACAGGTGGTCGGTAAGTGCTTGGCCTGGGGGTGACGTCACCATCGATGACCTCGATGCCCAAAACACTACATTCGATTTTGACCTCGATGAAACTCCTCCGTTTACGACCGACGCCGGGAACGTAAGGGTATTGTTACGGTATGCGGACGCAACAAGCGACAATGACCGATGTTCATCCGGCAACAGGAGCTTATCCGTTACGGTTTTTGGACGAAGCGATGGTGGTGATATCACACCGGTGAATCAGGAGATATGCGATGCTGATGTCTTCACCGACATTTCTGTCTCAAACATCATTGGTACGATACAGGGGTGGGAAAGATCAGTCAACAACGCAGCGTTTGTGCCATACGGAGCCGTGGGCGCAAGCGCCACCATCTCCCCGGATGTGCCATTGGTTGCGGGCGCGACCACCACATACAAGTATCGCGCGGTGGTGGTGAACGGACCTTGTGCGGCGGCTTACTCGCCTGAAGCCACGATCGTTGTTAACCCCCGCGCAACGGATGCCGAAATAGCCGGCGACAATACGATTTGCCAGGGCGACGTCACGAACCTAACCGTAACGATAACAGGTGGTGTCGGGCCCTTTGAGGTGACGTATACCGATGGCAATTCGAACTTTTTAGAGAGTAACTACGCCTCGGGCGATAATATTCCTGTATCACCTGCAACGACAACAACCTATACCCTGGTTTCCGTTGAAGACGACAACGGTTGTGAACCACTTGCACTATCTGGCTCGGCAACAGTGACGGTCAGCAATCCCACCAGTGCGGTGATCGATGGGGACGCCGATATCTGTCCGAACGCCAGCACCGATTTTAACGTCGTCATCACGGGGGGAGTTGGACCGTATACCCTGGAATATGAAATAAACAGCGGTGGGGCTATTGTCGAGAACGGTTACAATAGTGGTGATCCCATTTCAACCGGTCCGTTGGCTAGCGGTACCTATACGTACACGATCCTAGACGTGATCGACGCGAACGGGTGTCCGAGTCTTTCGAATACCGGAAGCGCCGTGGTAAACGTTGGAACTACACTGGTATCTGCCACTTTCGCTGGTGGTGGATCAGTGTGTCTTGATTTACCCGCCGAGCTGACGCTGACCATAAACGGGGGAGTTGCACCGTATGAAATCCTCGTTGACAACGGAATCGGCACCATCAACGGGTATGAGAGCGGTGATCCTATACCGGTGCCTACGAATGTGGTTGGTACTGTGAGTTATAGTGTCACACTGATTACCGACGCGTGCGGTGCAACGCTGGGCGGGATCACAGATAATCCTCAGCAAGTCACCGTAACCGATTTACCCCCTGCCGCGGACCAAACGCCGACGGTTTGTTCGGATGATCCGGGTGGCACCACGGCGACAGTAGACCTCACGGCATTGGAGAATTCGATCAATGCCACGGCAACGGTCACGTGGTACGAAAACTATAATGCAGGAACGAAGGTGTTCAGTAATCAGATCGGCACGCCCACCGCTTACGAAGTGTCCGACGGCGTTCCGGTCTTTGCGCAAGTCGAGGATGGAAATACCTGCGTTTCCCCCGCGACGGTTACGTATACGGTGGATGCCAAGGCCGTGATTACCGTACAACCTGCAGACGACGCAGTTTGCGATCTCGGCAATGCCCAATTCGAAGTAACGGCGACGGGGACGGATCTTACCTACCAGTGGGAGGAAAGAATCGGGGCGGGCGCTTTTGCGCCGATTGCCGATGGGACGGTCGCAGGTGTGACTTATGCAGGAGCCACCACGTCCACCCTGGCAATTTCAGGGGTAACGCTCGCGATGTCGACGAATCAGTATCGGATCGTGGTCACTTCCTTTTCGGCGACTTCGGGCTGCACGGTGGAGAGCAATGCGGCTACGTTGACCGTCAACGCATACCCTAACATCACAGTGGATCCTGTCGATGTTGCCCAGTGCTTTGGCGAAGACACCTTCTTTGAAGCCACCGCCACCGGGCCTGGACTAAGTTACCAGTGGCAGGTGAGCCCTGATGGCATACTGCCTTTTGCCAATATTGCCAACGGCGCCCAGGGAGGAGGCCTCATATATGCCGGCGTCAATTCGAGCCGCCTTGACATTAGCGGTGTAAATAACACAATCGACGGCGCGCACTTCCGGGTGCAGGTAACGGCCACGGGCAATTGCGCGGTATCCAGTCTGGCGGGGATTCTCACCGTTAATCCGCTTCCAACTGCTGTGACCATTACCCCCGTGCTTTGTGATGCAACCGCGGGAGGCCCGCTCAACGCCGGCAACGTGACATTGGCTGACTACGATGACGATGTCACGGACGCGCCAACGGTGGTTTGGTATAATAATCCCGCGCGGTTGGTTGGGCAAATTATCACCAACCCGTCTATAAGTCACAATACCACGGTTTATTGGAGGGGCACTTCCGCAGATGGTTGTATCACCGACGGTTCTGTGACCTTCACCGTAGAGGATCTGCCGGATGTTCAGGACATTACTTCGGCATATTGCGAAGACGGGGTCAACGTTGGGAGTGCTTCTGGTATCGATCTCACCGCCCTCGAGTTTGGAGGCGGAGGGGTGACCAATGGTGACGGTACCGCCGCAAACCGTGATGTCGAATGGTATTATGACAATGGGTTGACAAATCCGGTTGATGACCCGCTAACGGTTGGGTTCAACGACGAAACCGATTTCACGCTGACCGCGGACATTGTATTGTATGCAAAAGTTATAAACACGGCAAGCGGTGCCCCCGTGCCTTGCTATGATGTGGCCGAAGCTACATTGGTGTTCAAGCCTGTCCCGGTAAATAATCCGATTGCCGGAGATGCCAGCTTGTGCTCCAGCGCGTCTGCCGCGAGGGTCTACTCGGTGAACCCGGCTCAGAACAACTACGGCACCGCCCATACCTACACGTGGACGATCACTGGCGATGCCGACTTTGAAGTGTTCGAATCGGGTACGGGCTTCACCACCACGGATTCCTACACAAATACCTCGAATGACAACCTAGTGATCGTGATTTTTCCCAATGAGGGAACGTTTGATTTCGAACTTCAGGAGACGATTGACGGATGTACCGGCAATGTGAATACCTTCCAGGTATCGGTAAGCGACGCTCCCACAGCGCTCTCGCTGAACAGCCCGGCCACTTCGGTTTGTAAGGAGCAGAGTAGTGTAACCTATGCCATCAACGGGACTCCGGACGCATCTTCCGTTTATACATGGACGGTGATTGGTGGTACTATTGTAGGCCCGGGCAGCGGTTTGGGACTGGGAACAATAACCGTAAACTGGGGTGCAAGTACCGCGCCACAGCCGAGCGTTGCTGTTGCTGAAACGAATGCGAATGGTTGCGTGAGTTCACCGACAAGCGTGAATATTACCTTGAATGATGCCCCAGAGTTAACTTCTCCCGGGACAACGACCATCTGTAGCGGAGAGCTTCCTAATGTCAATGATCCGTTTACCGCGGAAATAAATGGTGGTAACTGCGTCAGTTGTACGTTCGAATGGACGGTGGTAAACGCTACGGGCAACGTGACCATTGGTGGCGTGCCGGTCACGGTGGGAACGAGCGGAACCGGTCAAATATCTCACGCGCTAAGCAACGCGTCCGATTTCACAGGTACGGTTATCTACCAGGTCACCGCCAGAGAGAACGATAGCCCTAACCCGCCAACGTGTCCATCCCCTACGGAGACGTTTACGGTGACTGTAGAGCCGCAGATCAAAGCAACGATCAACAACTCCGCTGCGACAGTCTGCAACGGAGGAAATGCCAATATGGCAATTTCGACACCGCTCACGACTGCGGGTGCGCAGACCTTTAACGTGGATGTTAGCAGCACGGATGATCCAAGTCTTGGTGGAAGCGCGGCCGTTGACATAGTTGGCCAGACGTATCCATTCACGATTAACGGCGACCTTACCAATACCAGCAACGATGTAATCACGGTGACGTACACGATCACACCCCTGGTTGCGGGATGCGCTCCGGGCGTACCGATCGTTACGACGGTAGAAGTCGAGCCTACTCCTGACGTTAATGTAGTGAACAACGAGACATTGATCTGCAACGGAGACAATGTTGATATCGATGTTGCCACCCTGAACACGACCGATGGTGCACACACGTTTGATG
>CAZKBK010000001.1:321708-340401 GCA_964551035.1 uncultured Roseivirgaceae bacterium
CCGAGTCAGTTGCGGTTCGTATAGAGCCGACTCCGGACCTTGATCTTACCAACAACGCGCCACTGATTTGCAATGGCGAAAACGTTGATATCGATGTTGCCACCCTGAACACGACCGATGGTGCACACACGTTTGATGTAGTGGTAAGCAGTACGGATCCCGGTAACACGGGAGGCACCGCGTTTGTGGATCAGCCAGGTCTTGCGTATCCCTTCAACCTCACCGGAACACTGACCAACACGAGCAACCAGGTTATCGAGGTGACATTCGATTTCACGCCGAAGCTTGCGGGTGGATGTTCGGATGGAGCGATTGAGACAGTTACCGTCAGGGTAGAACCTACTCCATTGGCGTCTGTGAATAACACTACAGCCATCATTTGCAATAACGAGAATGTCAACATTGCGATAACGACGCCCAGTCTTACCGACGGTGCCCATACGTTCGACGTGAGCGTCAGCAGCAGCGACCTTGCAAACACAGGCGGCACCGCATTTGCCCCTCTTACGGGTCAAACGTACGCTCACACCATCAACGGCACCCTGGTAAACAACAGTAACTCTGTAATCACGGTGACTTATACCATTACACCGAAACTGGCGGGCTGCGCCGATGGACCCGCAGTTCAGACGACAGTACAGGTTGAGCCAACGCCGCAGGCCGTAGTCAACAATCTGGCTCCTGTCATTTGCAATGCCGCGAGCGTCAATATTCAAGTCTCGAGCCCCACAGCGTCCACTACACCAGCCGACCTTGCTTTTGATATCACGGTATCAAGCACGAATGCCCCGGCGACTTCAGGTACGGCCTTTACGGACCGCACGAGCATGACTTTTCCGTTCATTATTAATGGGACATTGACCAATAGCAGTGACCAGGCCGTGACGGTCACCTTCGATATGACACCAAAACTCGCGGGCTGTGCCGCCGGCCCCGTTCAGAGCGTCGATGTCATTGTTGAACCGACGCCCACAGCAAATGTGACCAACCACCTGGCAACGATTTGCAATGGGGGCACACCGAACATAGAAGTTTCAAGCTCCACAACGCCAAGTATTCCGGCGGATCTTACCTTTGACGTTTCCGTTTCATTGCCCTCGGGGCTGTCGGGAACGGGGGACGCAGCGAACGGATTGACGGGTGCGACTGCGCCTTTCTTCCTGAATGCGGGCACATTGACCAATAGCTCAAATTCCACCCGGACTGCGACTTATACCATCACTCCCAAATTGAATGGCTGCGCCAATGGACCAAGCCAGGTTGTGAACGTGGTGGTCGAGCCTACACCATCGGTTTCGGTTACTAACAATTTAACGAAGATGTGTAACGACGGTACTCCCAATATTACCATCACGAGCAGCACGCTGCCGAGTATCCCCGCGAATCTCACGTTCGACGTGACAGTCGCGACACCCGGAGGCGTGACAGGTACGGGGGTTGCCGCAAACGGCGTTCTGGGCGCTTCGGCTCCGTTCTCCATCAACTCCGGCACGTTAAATAATTCGAACAACACATTCGTGACCGTTACCTACACGATCACGCCCAAACTCGACGGTTGCGCGGATGGCACGCCCGAAACGGTGGATGTGATCGTTGAACCGACGCCTACGGCCGTTCCGACGAACAACTTGCCGGTGGTCTGCAGTGGAGGCACGCCGGACATCACGATAACAAGTCCGACCGTACCAAGTGTGGCGGCCAATCTGACCTTCGACGTGTCGGTGTCATTGCCAGCAAACGTCTCCGGTACAGGCGTTGCCGGTGCGGGCATCACGGGCGCGACCGCTCCCTTTTCAGTCAACACGGGTACGCTGACAAATTCCTCCAATTCTCCTCAAACCGTTACCTACACGATTACGCCGCGTTTGAGCGGATGCGTAGCGGGACCGGTACAGGTTGTTCAGGTGATTGTGGAGCCGGTACCGGTTGCAATCGCTACCAACAACCTCGCGGCAATTTGTACGGGCGGATCGCCAAGCATTGACGTTACCAGCCCGACCACACCAAATACACCGGGTGATGTTACGTTTGACGTTGTAGTTAATTTGCCAACAGGCGTGACTGGCACGGGCGACGCGGCCAACGGACTGGTCGGGGCTGCCGCGCCATTCTCCATCAATACAGGTATGCTGGTACACGATAACCTGAGCAATTCACCGCTGATTGTGACGTACACCATCACGCCGAAGCTGAACGGATGCCTTAGTGGCAGCCCTGAAATTGTGAACGTGACGGTGAGACCGATACCGGTTGGCCAGTTGGATAACAGTGTGGTGATTTGCAGTGACGAGGCATTCTCATACAACATTCAAACGCTCAATATTGATCAGGTTAATCAGGTCGTTAGCACCTTTACTTACGAAGTCAGTTCCTCGGACGAATCTACGGTCCCGACACCGGTTACCCTTGACAGAACCCTTGCCACCAACGCTCCGATTTCCGGAACCTTTACCAACTTAGGTGGGGCAGATGTTCAGGTAACGTACAGGATCACGCCTTTCAGTTCAACGGGTGCTTGTGCGGGGGATCCATTTGATGTTGTTGTGACGGTACGCCCCGAGCCGACATCTGCGGCTGTAACGACGGTCGAACACTGTAGTGATGCATTGTCTCCGTTCGTATTTGATTTGCAGTCGATCATTAATTTGACTGGAAACGGGGTGGCTTCCAAGTTCAGCTATTCGGTAAGTTCAACCAATCCCCTGGCCGTATTTCCTGAATCGGCCCGCACTGTCGCCTCGATGACCGCGATTTCACAGGTCTACTCAAATTACTCGGCTTCCGACGTAACCATAACCTACCTTGTGACGCCATACAACAATGCCGGCGATTGTGCAGGCACGCCTTTCGAGCTGCGCGTTATCGTCCACCCTGAGCCCGTTGGGTCGAACTATGCGGACCCGGTGTGCGGCACCACCTTGAATCATGATTTGCAAACTCAGATCACCAATGGTTTGCCGGCGCTGTTCACCTATACGGTGACAAGCGACAATGCGGGCGTTCCCCCCGCTGCGGATCGTGGCGTGGCGTCTAATCTGCCAATAACCGACGTATACACCAACACAACGGGAATGCCCGCCGACCTCAAATACGTAGTGACACCTTACAATGCGGCGAATCCGACTTGCGCAGGTACGCCGTTCACCTACGTAGTGACCGTAAGTCCAAGCCCGGTAGGCGTGGATGATGTTAAAGCCACCGTGTGTTCCGACGTGCCATTCTCTTTCGATCCTCAGGATAATGTGAATGCGGGGAATGCTGTGGCTAGCACGTTTACATGGACTGCCAGCTATGAAGGTGCCCTCAGTGGTCCTACGGGAGGAAGCGGTGCCGTGGCCATGTCGTTGCACAATGAGACGAATGCGGTCCTTACGGCGCAATATACCGTCACGCCAACATCGGGCCCTTGCGTGGGAGCAACATTTACGATAGACGTGCCCGTGAATCCGGAGCCGGTTGTTGACCCGGTCCTGGCCTCGATCAGCCCGATCTGCAGCAGTAACGTGAGCGGTCTGAATCCGTTGGGTACGTCCAATCCCACGGGGGTGATCTTAGCGACTAATGGTGTGTCAGTCGCAGCGGATGAGTATGTGATTGCATTAAAGAGTCAACCTACAGACCTGACCGGCGTTGCGACCACTGGTGTATTCACGGCAAATTCACCAGGGCCCGGCCAATCTGACGCCATCGCTGGTGATATCTTTAGGAATACAACCGCGGCGCAGTTGCAAGTCAGTTACACCGTTACCCCAAGAACGGGGGGGTGCCAGGGCGATGCGTTTGACATCATTGTGCCCGTTAACCCTGAACCTGTCCTGGATGATCCCGGTTTCCCGGATGTGTGCAGCAGCAATGCCGATAACCCCAGTACCGTTAACATTGTGGTAGGTACCGATGGCGTTTCCGTCAATGCTGCCGCTTACCAGGTGAATGATATTCAGTACAGCATCAACGGTACAACCTTTACATCTTCACTCCCCACTGATTTCGCGATCGAAACGCAGGCCACGATCATGGGGCCTTTTCAGGGTAATAACCTTGTGCGAGGAGATCGCTACAGCAACCTTTCCGGGAGCGCTGTGACTGTTCGATATTTAATTCAAGCGCGAAGCAGCCAAGGTTGTTTGAGTGTGCTTCAAAATTATGACGTGGTTATTCAGCCGGAGCCGGTGATGGTACCTTCAGGCACGCTGGCCTTGTGTAGCGACGTTCCCTTTGGACAGGACCTCAGTCCGGCTCCTGGGTCTGTCATGATTACGCACTACGATCTGCGAGGAATTTCAATGGAGACAAATCTCATCGCAGGTGGTGGCAACGCTGCAATTGGAAACCATCCGGCAGGCGTATCGGGAGTCTCGGATCTGTTAGCCCTCGACACCTACACGAATACTTCCAACCAGCCTCGCACAGTTACTTATACGGTAGCCCCCCTCGCCTCCGGCTGTCGTGGCGCCGACCAACAGATCCAGTTCACGGTCAATCCGGCCCCCGCCCTCGCAAACCTGGATGAAACCGTCTGTTCGAATACAACCGCCGGAATCGTGTTGAACACCGATGGCGTCAGCGTGGTTGCCACCCAATATCGCATTGTGTCCGCGTCGGCAGACCCTGCCTTGCAACCTGTCCTGTTTAATCCAACCCCGCGGACCACGTCGGACGTGAACGAGATCGCCGCCAACCAGTTCAGGAACCCGACGGATAATCCGCTCACGGTGACCTACAACATTGCACCGATCTCTGGGGCAAACTGCTTCGGCCCGCAGCGCGCCGTCGTGCTCACGGTAGAACCCGAGGTGACGGTTGATCCTGTCGTAGTCGCCGCTGATATTTGCAGCAGCACACCGATTGACGTAACCCTCAATTCCAACACGGTACCCACCGCGGGTACCATCACCCTGAATTACCAGGTCACGCCCAGTTCGGGACTCGTCAGCGGTTTTGTCCCTATTCAAAACAACTTGCAGAACGGTCACCAGATCACGGACGTTCTGGTGAATAACGCCAACGATGTCGAGACCGTGACCTACACGGTGACGCCGGTGGCGGCCGGCGCCGTAGGTGGCATGGGTTGTACCGGCCTTTCCGCGGACGTTGTGATTTCCGTAGAACCGAAGCCGAAGGTCGCCATCGCACCAACCACGGCCGCGGTATGCGAAGGCGATGCCATCGCGTTCGAGCTGACGACGACAACGGTGCCTTCTCTCGGCGATGTAGATTTCTTCATTACGGGGAATCCTGCCGTCACGGGCAGTGTCACCGGCGCGTCTCCGGACGGAACCCTGTTCAGCCATGGAGATTTCCTTGATGACGTTCTGGATAATCCGACCACCATCGCCCAGACCGTGACGTACGTCCTTCAGCCCCGGGCGACGGATGTGAGCTGCGTGGGCGATGCGGTACACGTGATTGTAACGGTCAATCCACGGCCCGTCGTGACGCCGTCGAGTCTGTCGGAGGCGATTTGTAGTGGTGGAAACATCAACATTGCCCTGGCCTACGACGTCACCAACACCATCGGGATTTGGACAGCGAACGCCGATGCCAGTATCCTGGGCGCCTCTGCGGGCGCCGGTGGTCTTTTGTTCCAGAGCTTGTTCAACAACTCCACCGCTCCCGGTGATGTGGTCTACACCGTCACGCCGCGAAGCCCTGCGGGTTGTGAGGGAACGCCGGTCGACATCGACGTCGCGGTGGATCCGATTCCAAACCTGACGGCAACGCCTACGGCCGCCACCATCTGTGATGACGGCACCACGAGCGTTACCCTCGCGAGCAGTGTCGCCGGGGCAACCTTTAACTGGACCGCAACGCCGTCGAGCAGTGATATCAGCGGCGCGGCCGACGATGCCGGCAGCACGATCGCGCAAACCCTGAGCAATGATGGCGTTATCCCCGGAAGCGTTCTCTACCAGGTCACACCGCAGGGGCCAGGCGCAACCGCCTGCGCGGGTCTGCCACAGCCGGTGATCATCACCGTTGCCCCTCCTGTCGATGGAAGCTTTATCGGCACCGATGCCGCCATCTGTCTGGGGACACCCCAGTTCCTGATGGTGCAGGCTTTGGGCCAGGCGCCGTTCACCGTAGTGTATAGTGACGGCGTGAACGACATCACCAAGTCCAATGTGGGCAACGTCTTCGTGGAGCAGCTTCTACCTCAGGAAACGACGACTTACTCGCTGGTATCGGTGACCGACGTCAACGGTTGTGAAGCGCTGCCGGCAGACGACATTACCATTACCGTAAGCGAAACGGATGCGACTTTTGCCGTCGTGGGACCTGCATCGTCGTGTAGTCCGTTCACCGCTCAATTCCAGTATGACCAGGTCGCGGGAACATCCTACACGTGGCGGTGGTTTGACGGCAGTGCCGACAGCGTTTACACGGCAACAACCACGGAGCCGGGAAAGGTCGTGAAGCATGTCTACTACAACGCTTCCCCCATAGGCACCCTGGACTTTGACGTCAATCTTATCGCGACCCTTGATCCATCGCTTGGCGGATGTATGGACATCCAGGCGCAGACCGTAACGGTGCCGCCTACGATCACACCGGCAGTTTTTCCCGACAAGAGTGTGATTTGCAGCGGAGAAACTGTTTCCTTCTTTAACCAGACGATGGGTGCGGCTGCGCATAGCTGGTTCTATCGGGTTCAGGGTGACAACAGCCAGCAGCTTGATCCTCGCACGAGTATCAATGTCACGTATACACTTACCAATACGTCGACACAGAATCCGATCGTGTATGAAATCGTGTATCGCGCGGAGAACGGAAATTGTCCCGAGGAGACGGTGATACCGATCACGGTTTATCGGGGCGCGGACGTGTCGTTTACCGAACAGGTCCCGGAATTTATCGGTGGAAATGCGACGGTCACGTTTACCAATACAACAAATCCGCTGGAGACCGGGGATTTCCGTTATGAATGGAGTTTCGGCCTCAATTCCAATCCGGAGACGCACAACGGCGCCGATGCGGTGATCGACGTCGACTACAGCATGCCGGGATCGAAGGAGATTATTCTCAAAGTGACCAATATCAACGCCGAGGCTGATGGTGCGTTGTGTGTGAGTGAGGCGCGAACGATCATCGATATCGTGACGCCGCCGCTGGTCGTCGATTTCCAGGTGTCGCCCAAGGCGGGCTGTTTCCCGGTTGAGGTTGAGGTAATTGAAAACAATTCCAGCGGAGATACCTTTAAGTGGCAGGTGATCGACGACGCTGGCAGGACCGCGGCCACGTCGAATGCGGTAAAACCGGTGTTCGCGCTGGTCAATCCCGGTACTTACGACATTTTCCTCGAGGTGACCAATTCGCTGACGGGGCAGTTTGCGACCGGACGCATCGACGGCATAGAAGTATTTGAAAATCCCGTCGCGTCCATCGAAGCACGCCCGACGACGCTGTTCGTGCCCGACACGGAACTATTCACGTTCAACTTTACGACGGGGGCCAACAGGTATTTGTGGGATTTCGGCGATGGCACGACCACGGAGGATTTTGAACCTACGCATTTCTACACGCTCGAAGGCATGTACACGATCACGCTGATCGCCGCCAATGATCATGGCGACAGGGACATCGATGGGGACGGGATTCCGGATGGCAATGTGGTTTGCTACGACACGGCGCGCCGGGAAGTGGTTGCCCGCGCAGGGGGGTTGACGAAAGTGCCCAATGCGTTTACGCCGGGTCATGGCGGACCAAACGGTGGAACCCCCGGCAGTGGATTTAATGATGTATTTCTACCCATTACGCGCGGGGTCGCAAACGAGGAAGGCGCGTTCATCATGCAGATATTCGATCGGTGGGGAACCCTCATCTTCGAGAGCCGGAGTCAAAACCAGGGATGGGATGGTTATGACCGGAATGGCAACCTGGTCCCGGCCGGGGTTTATGTCTACAAGCTTGATTTAAGGCTCGCCGATGGGCAACGAACCACGCAGGTAGGGGATGTAACCGTAATTCGTTAATTTGACCGATGAAGGGATGAGCATTAGAATTATCATAGTGGCGATCATGGTCGTGGCAAGTGGTTCACTGGTGGCACAGGATCCGCAGTTCTCTCAATATTATCAGGCGCCGCTGTACCTCAACCCCGGCTTCACGGGGATTACACAACAGCAGCGTGCGGTCATCAACCATCGGGTTCAATGGCCGAATCTTCCCCAGGCCTTCGCCACCTACGCCGCCTCCTACGATATTTTCGTCGAGGAGCTAAGAAGCGGATTCGGTTTTTTGTTTACCAATGACATTATGGGCTCGGCCGGATGGCGGACCACGACCGTGGGATTCCTGTATTCGTATAAGATCCGCCTCGCCGAAAACCTCGTGTTCTCGCCGGGGATGTACTTTGGCTATGGCGCCAACGGCCTGGATCGAACCAAACTGACACTGGGCGACGGCCTGGAATACGGGGGCATCTCGCTCGATCCCGAAGTGAACAGGCTGGGCCGACAGAGCTACTTCGACGTGGGTTCCGGATTTTTGTTTTACAACAGCAGCGCATGGTTGGGCGCTTCTTTCGCCCACATGAACCGCCCCAACATTTCAATCCTCTCCGGCGAGGATCGCATACCCCTGAAGACCGCCGTTCACGGTGGCTTTCGGTTGAATCTTACCGGTTCCGGCCCACGCGCCGCTGCCCGCGCGTCGTATCTTACGCCGTCTTTCATTTACCGCGTACAGGGAAAAAGTTTTTCGCAGCTTGACCTCGGCGTTAATTACCATGTGGACCCGGTTTCGATAGGCCTCTGGTACAGAGGCAAGCCTTTTGAAAGAACGGTCATCAATTCCGTCGCGCAGGATGCACTCATCGTGCAGATGGGCATGTATCTCAATATCTTTACGATCGGCTACAGCTACGACTTCACCGTCTCCGAAATGCAGACGGCTTCGGGAGGCGCGCATGAAATCTCCATCGTCGTCGAGTTTGTTACCAAGCCTATGAACCGTCAGGTGAAGAGAAAATACAAACTCATCCCATGCCCCACTTTCAACAACAGGCCGGGATTTTGGAAGAAGTAGACCTCACCATTACACACACTGGCTATTAATTCTACAATGGACGGGCAGGCGTCAGTTTGACGCGTTCATTCCACTATCCGCCTGCCGCTTAATACTGCTGCTTATTCTGGTAAAAATCGTTTGACCGACCGATTCACGCATTCGGCCGCAATAGCTGGTTCCTTCGCATTATTTTGATCGATTAAGGTTAGGTATAGGTGTTAGTATCGCGGAAATCTGCCCGGAAACCTGGATTTGAATCATGTTGGTGGCGGACTTCGCGGAATACAGTATGTTCAGGAAACCCATTTTCATCATTATAGTTTTATTGATGATGTGGTCTGAAGGGTTGTCGCAGTGCAACAACCTTCGGCCGCAGATCGATATTCGCTTCAATACGGACCAGGATTGTGCGCCCGTATCCGTCACGCAGTTCATGGTGACGTACTATTTCAACGTGCCTCAGGATCCCGCGACGATCGCCATCCTCTACGAATGGAATGACCCGACCGAAGCCACCACCCTGGTTGACGCGGGTAGCGGGCTCATCGTAGGTTCAAGTCCGTCGGGACCCAACACGACGTTTACGGCCAACGCAACCTTCGTTTACACCGACAACAATAACGCGTGCAATATCACGCCCACCACCTACGTTGTGATCGACGGTGTGGTTTGTTTTACCTCTCAGCAGGTACAAACGGCCTTTTATTGGGATACTGACAATGAGGGCAACGGTGTTGTCCAGATGGCGCCCAGGGAGTGGGAGGTGTGTTTCGATAACCCCGTCGTGGATGCCCGGTTTATCGATGCTTCGGAATTCAATTGTAACATCGCCATCGAACCGGATAATCCCAACCGCTCTGCGAGACATGTTCAATTCGTGTACGGGACGAATCACAACCCGGCGAACGCAATTCGGAATCTCACGTTGGAGGATGGCGGTACGCAGAACCTCACGGATGGTACGGGCGCGCTTTCGACTTCAACGACGAGGGGTTCCGGCGCCGTATTGATCACCGGATCATATTTTGGGCCGGTGGAAACCATCCCGTTTCCCGCGGATGGGCCGAACGCCGTTTCCTTCCCCATGAACGCGCCGGCGGATCCGGCGAATGCCATTGGCGACCGGTTCCAGGTCACGCTTTTCAACTGGAATGTGTGTAATCCATGGAACGGTGACCCGGTTAATCCGAACTACGAAGATGCGATCATCACGACCGCGCATATCATCATTGTGGAATCACCCAACCCCGATTTCTATACGGAAGACCAGGACGGCAACGTCGTATCCGACTTTTGTATCGACGAATTGATCACCTTCAGAAATACGACTGCCAACGCCAACGACTATAACTATGCGTGGGAATTCTACGACGACGCGACTGGAACCGACCTGGTGCATACTTCCACGCAACGGCATCCGAAGTATGCTTTTTCGTCGGGAGGGACGAAACTCATCAGGCTTCGCGCGACAAATCCGACGGCGCAAAGTCCGTGTGTGGAGGAGTTTGTATCTACCGTAAACATTACGCCGTCGATGGTGGCCGCCATTGGCGTGACCGATCTGAATGATGCGCCGATTACCGCCGTGTTCTGCCAGGAAGCGGAAGCGCCGCTCACACCTTTCGATGTGCGGTTCCGGGATATCTCTGGCGGTACGTCAACGCCGACCACCGAGCGGCGATGGGAGTTTTTTGATGAGAACGGCAGCCTTGTGTTTGAGTCTCCGTCGGGTGGGGGCTTTGCGCCCGGCGTGGCCGGGCCTTTTGATCGGGTTTTTGTCAACGCGGGCGTGTATACCGTGGTGCTGACGATCCGCGACAACGTGACGGGGTGTGAAAGCGTTGATGAGGCCGAAGTGCGGGTCTACCGCAAGCCAATGCCTGATTTCACGGCAACCGAGGTGTGCGAAACGTTTGCAACCACGCTGACGGATGTTTCGGCGTTTGATCCGGTGGCGGCTGAGCAGATCGTGTCCCGCGAATGGGACATGGACTTTGACGGGGTCAACTTTACGCCCGACCCGGCCCTGAATGATGAACAAACTTTCGACTACGTTTTTCCTGCGGCCGGAACGTATCGCGTCGCCTTGCGGATCGTGACGGATCTGGGTTCCTGTGAGGCGATTTCGGAAAAGGAGGTGACGGTAAATCCGCTGCCTCTGGCCGCGTTCTCGCCAGACCGGACTTCCGGTTGCAGCGCGCTGGTGGTGAACTTCAGCAATGAGGCGATCAACGGACAACCCGACGAAATTTTGGAGTACCGGTGGGAAGTGGATGCCGGCATGGGATTCGAGACCGACTCGGTACAACGCCCATCGGACCCGGGTTTTGGGAGCGTGTTTTCCAGGATATTTGTGAATCATGGCAGTACCAGCCTCGACTATCAGGTCAGGCTTCGCGTTGTAACGGTACACGGTTGTGAGCGTGTGTCGCCGCCCGAAACGATAACGGTTTACCCGGCGCCGCGGTCCGGGTTTGTATCTCTTGACTATTCCCCCTTCAATGAAAACTGCAGTCCGGTGGCTGTGTCGTTCGAGGTGGACGCGGAAACCATCGCGATGAATCCCACGGAATTTATATGGACGATCAGTGACGCCAACGGCGTGATCGCTCAGGAGAACACGGGAACGACTCCCGCCTATGATCACATGTTCGTCAATTCCTCCCAGTCGATTCAGGATTATTTTGTGACGCTGCGGGCGACGCTGCCCTCGGGATGTTCGGGGGATTCCACCAGGATCATCCGGGTCAACCCGGTGCCGTCGTCGGACTTTGACATCGATACCGTCTCCGTCAGTTGTGACCGGATCGTGCTTCGCTTCAGCGCCCTGCAAAAGGCGTTGAATGAATATGACTGGACCGTCCGTTCGAACGGCACAACGCTGGTAAGCTCATCAAGCCTTGGCGACGCGTTTGACTTTGAGGTCATCCGCGCCTCCACCGCGGAACAAACCATTGAGGCAACGCTTGAAACCGAAAACTTTGCGAACTGTAGCGGTGGACCCACAACGAAGACGGCGCGTGTCGGCCCTGCGGAGAACATCAATGCGTCATTCACGGCCAGCCCTTCGTTGCAACAGTTTCCTGCCTCCACGGTCATCCTGGAAAATATGACGAACGCGGGCGCATGGACATACCACTGGGATTTTGGTGACGGCACCACCAGCAGTAGCGCCGACGTTGCTTCTTATACGTACGGTTCGTGGGGTACCTATACGATTACGCTAACGGTGACGGGCTCGAATTGCGAGGAGGAGCGCGCTGTCACCATTGAAATTCTTCCGCCGGCGCCCGTACCCGATTTCAGCTATGATCCGCCCTCGGGCTGCGCACCGCTGACGGTAAATTTCACCAATCTTTCCGTCTATGCCGATCCGGCTGCATATGCGTGGGATTTCGGCGATGGTTCGGTCTCCAACGCGGTCAATCCTACCCATGTTTATCACGACCCTGGTGTTTATACGGTCACATTAGCGGTTTCCAACGCCGCGGGTGAGGAGGCCCAAGTGGTTAAACAGGACATCATCGAGGTGTTTCAAACGCCACTCGCGCAGTTTAATGTCAAACCCTTGCAAGTCGCTTTCCCCGGTGGCGTGCTGTATACCGACAATCAAAGCTTTGGCGCCACCAGTTTCCTTTGGGACTTCGGCGACGGTACTACGTCGACGCTGTTCGAGCCGGAACACATCTACGAAACAGAAGGTGTATTTACGGTCAGCCTGACGGTGACGAACGCCGAAGGCTGCGCGGATACGCGCACGTTTGAGGCGGGTGTCAGGACCATCCGCACCGGACAGATGCTCGTGCCGAACGCTTTCTCGCCGAATTTGTTTGGACCTGGCGCCAGCGGCGGTCAGAATGACGTTTTTCGGCCGGTGCTTCAGGGAGTAACGGAGTTCCAGATGCTGGTATTCAACCGCTGGGGCCAGTTGCTTTTTGAAACCACGGATCCAATGCAGGGCTGGGACGGATACTATCAGGGGAAACTCTGCCAGCAGGATGTTTATGTATATAAGATCGTGGCGACTTACGCCAATGGACAAGAGGTTGTGAAAGTAGGGGACATTCATTTAATGCGATGAAAAAGATTTTGCTATCGGTTTTTCTGATGGTCTCAGTCATGACCTGTTGGGCACAGGATCCTGAGTTTTCGCAATACTATGCCGCGCCGCTGGTGCTGAACCCCGCGTTCACGGGTACGGCAGCTGACCACCGGTTTATTGTGAACCACCGCAATCAGTGGCCCAACGTGACGAATGGTTTTGTAACCTACGCGCTATCGTACGACTATAACATCGAGCAGGCCCGCAGCGGCGTCGGTGTGATGATCATGACGGACAAGGCGGGAACGGCTAGTCTCAAATCGACGGCGATAAACCTTCAGTATGCTTACAAGACCATCTTTAATGACAAATGGGTGCTGTCGACCGGGTTGAATTTCGGGCTCGGTTACAGGAGCATCGACTTTAGTAAACTCGTTTTTGGCGATCAGTTGGAATTCGATTCCGATGGAGGCGCGCCTTCGGACGACCCCGTTTTCTCAAACATCAACAGTACCTCCTACTTTGACTTTGGCGCTGGCGTGCTTGCCTACAACAAAAAGTTTTGGCTGGGTGCTTCCGTAGCCCACCTCAACACGCCGAACCGGTCGATGATCGGAGAACAGGCGCTCATCCCGATGAAAACCTCGATTCATGGCGGCGTGCGACTGTCCCTTGAGCACGCGTTGTTCAAAAGAGACCGCGTGGCCGCGTTTATGCCTTCGTTTGTGTACAAGCACCAGGGGCCGTTCGACCAACTCGATCTCGGCACGTATTTCCTGTACGAACCCGTCATGCTTGGCGTCTGGTATCGCGGCATTCCCATCCGCCAGAACGTAATGGATAATGTGAGCCACGACGCAGTCGTCGTGATCCTGGGGTTCCAGTTGCAATCCATCGAACTTACTTACAGCTATGACGTCACCGTTTCGGAGCTTGGACCGATTTCGGGTGGCGCCCATGAGGTAGCGCTTAAATACAGGATCGACCTGCTCACCAGTGGCCATCGGGTGAAAAGGCAGCGGTATATTCCGTGCCCAACGTTCCTGAAGGATTAGACGCAGGTTGTCGGCTAGCCGGTTGCCGGGTTGCCGGTTTTTGCACCGGTAAATTCAAGCCTGGCTATTGTGGGGACAGGTAATGCGCGGCTGGCTTACGTAACCGGCTACGAGGCGTCGCCTGCACACAAGAACCATAACGTTCAATCTGCAATGCAACCCCACGCGTTCCCTCGTACCTTGTACTTTGCCCCTCGTAGTTCGTTCCTCGCACCTTATTCCTCGTACCTTGTCTCTCGTACCTCGTACCTAAAAATGGTCCGCTCCTCCTAAAAGGTGCCCTTCCCGATTCAATCTCGCCTTCTCATTCACCCTTCATTGCATATGCCAGTCCTTTCTCCGCTGCAATTTTTTTCAGCAAGTTGATCGCCTCTCCTCGGTCGTTGCCGATTTCGCCTTCGAGGATTGCTTCCTTGATGCGGTCTTTCAGTTCTCCGATAATGCGTCCGGGAGGAATGTTAAACATGCGCATGATCTCGTCGCCGGCGATCGGGGGCTGGAAATTCCGGATATGGTCCTTTTCCTCCACTTCCTTCATCTTGCGTTCGACCAGGTCGAAGTTTCTCAGAAAGCGGTCGACCTTCGCCATATTCTTGGAGGTGACGTCGGCGCGGCAAAGCTTCATCAGATCGTCGACCGCATCGCCCGCGTCGAACAACAACCGGCGAATCGCGGAGTCGGTCACTTCCCTGGCCAGCGGGATGGGACGCAGGTGCAGGCGTACAAGTTTCCGTACGTATTCCATGCGCTCATCCATGGGTAATTTCAGCTTCCGGAAGAGTCCGGGCACCATGCGCGCACCCTTGTCTTCATGACCATGAAACGTCCATCCATGGACTTTGTCGTAACGCTTTGTCGCGGGCTTGGCGATATCGTGGAGGATGGCAGCCCATCGCAACCAGAGGTCGTCAGAAACCTTCGATACGTTGTCCAGGACCTGCAGCGTGTGAAAGAAATTGTCCTTATGAGCGTTGTTGCCAACGTATTCCACGCCATGTAGGGCGACGAGTTCGGGGAAGAATTGCTTTAACAGTCCGCTGTGGAAAAGGAGCTTGAACCCGTATGAAGGCACGGACGTCAGGATGATCTTGTTCAACTCATCGATGATCCGTTCCATCGACACGATCTTCAGACGCGGTGCCTGATCCATCAACGACCGGAAGGTATCCGGTTCGATATCGAAGTTGAGTTGAGCCGCGAACCGAATGGCCCGCATCATTCGCAAAGGGTCGTCAGAAAACGTGATCGAAGGATCAAGCGGGGTGCGCAGGATTTTCTTTCGGAGATCGGCAATCCCGTTGAATGGATCAATAAGTTCTCCGAAACGTGCGGTATTGAGGCCGATGGCCATCGCGTTGATCGTGAAGTCTCGCCGGTTTTGGTCATCCTCGAGCGTGCCATCTTCCACAACGGGCTTCCGTGACTCGTTGCGATAGGATTCCCTGCGCGCGCCCACAAATTCCAACTCAAGGCCGTCGTAACGGATCTGGGCCGTACCAAAATTCTTGAAGACCGCCACCCGAACGGATGGGCCGAGCGACGCGGCCACTTCCTCTGCCAGTTCTATGCCCCTTCCAACAGCGACAAAGTCGATATCCTTTGATGGCCGGTCAAGGAGCAGGTCGCGGACATATCCGCCTACGGCGAATGCCTCCACCTTCAGCTTATCCGCCGCCGTCCTAACATTTTGAAAAACAGGGTGTTGTAGTCGGTCGCCCAGGTTCATCCGGCAAAGGTAGAAAGAATAGGGAAAACTAGAACGCGCGGTCAAATGCCGGTGGACGGACGATCGACGGTGGACGCTTAACGGTGGGCGGTAGACTGTCGACCGTTGGCCGTGACTTGCCAAACCATGGACGACGACCCTGCCGTGCAACCTTTTAATCCGTAACTTGTCTTTCCATTAGCGATAAACGATTTAGAGCAATCATTTGCGGTGCTGAACATCCACGAAGCGTTGATACAACAATGCCGGGCCGGCGATCGGGACGCGCATTTTAAACTTTACAAGTTGTACGCGAAGGCGATGTACAATGTGGCGTACCGCGTGACGGGGGACCCGGATGATGCAAACGACGCGTTGCAGGAAGGCTTTATCAGCGCTTTTCGGAATCTCCCGGGTTATCGGGGGGACGCGCCTTTTGGAGCGTGGTTGAAGCGGATCGTGATCAACAAGTCCATCAACCTGGTGGAAAATCGGAAGACCGAGCACCTGCCCGACGGGGACACCTGGGACGTGCCAGACCCGGAGGAGGCCGAGCCTTACCATGCCGAACTTTCCATTGACCGGGTGAGACGTGCCATCGAATCCCTTCCGGATGGGTATCGCATGGTGCTGACGTTGTACCTGATCGAGGGGTATGACCACGAGGAGATCGGTCAGATTCTCGGTATCACGGTGTCGACTTCGAAGTCGCAACTCAACCGGGCAAAAAACAAATTGAAAGAACTTTTAACCATTCAACATGAAAGATCAGCTTGAGGATTTCGTGCGAAACAACCGTGATGCCTTTGACGACAAAGAACCACCGGAAGGGGCCTGGCGTCGCATCGAGCGCGCGGTTTTTCCGGGACGCGCACTATGGAATTCGGTGGCCCTTTGGCGCGCGGCTGCAGCGCTGTTCCTGGTGCTTTCGATAGGATTGCTGCTTTACCCGCAGGTGAGAAACGCCGGCGATAAGGTGGCTTTAAAGGAGTTTCACGATGTCGAGCAGTTTTACACGCAGCAGATATCGCAAAAATTTCACCTCATCAACCAGTTTGCTCCCGGTGTTGGCGTGAATGGTTTTACGCACGATTTTCAACAACTCGAGGCAATGTATCAGGTGCTGAAAGAGGAAATGAAGACCAGCCCGAGCCAGAAAGTCAAGGATGCGCTCGTGCTCAATCTCCAGGTGAGGATCGACCTTTTAAACAAACACCTGGGGGAACTGGAACAAATGAACGACGAAAAAGCTGAAAAGGAGCGGACCCCCTTAAATGCCTCATGAGGCTCAATACTCGTTCGTCAACTCGAATTTCTCTACCGCGGAATCCAGCACCTTGCCATCCTCACATTTCAAAATGCGGGTAGGGAATCGTTTGATCAAACCGTAGCTATGGGTGGCCATTAGAATCGCCGTGCCGCTCTTGTTGATCTGCTGAAAGATCTTCATGATGCCATTGGAGACGTCGGGATCGAGGTTTCCCGTGGGTTCATCGGCAAGGAGGATCTGCGGTTCGTTGATCAGCGCGCGGGCGATCACTACGCGCTGTTGCTCCCCGCCGGACAACTGGTGCGGCATTTTCTTCTCCACCGACCCGAGGCCCACCTGCATCAGCACCTCGGACAGCCGTGCCCGCATTTTTGCGTATTCCTTCCAGCCCGTGGCCTTCATTACGAACATGAGATTTTCGGCTACCGTCCGGTCGTTGAAAAGTTGAAAGTCCTGAAAAATAATACCGAGTTTTCTCCGCAGCATGGGGACTTCGCTACCCCGGATGCCCCGGATGGTATGCCCGGCAATGGTTACATCACCCAGGCGGAGGGCAAGATCCGCATACAGCGTTTTCAACAACGAGGATTTGCCCGATCCCGTCCGGCCGACAAGGAAAACGAATTCTCCTTTTTCGATCTCAAAGCTGATATCCTTCAGGATCGTGTGGCGGTCCTGGAAGATGCTCACTTCGTTAACTCGAACGACAGGATCAGACGAAAACATGGACGGTGAATTAGCCATTAACCTTGCGGTGATCGGCAAGGAACTTTTCAAGGCCGATGTCGGTGAGTGGATGCTTCAACAGACCGGTGATCACGTTCAGGGGACATGTTGCCACATCCGCCCCGATTTCCGCACACTGAATGAGGTGCGTAACGTGACGGATGGACGCTGCGAGGATTTCGGTGCCGAATGCGTAGTTGTCGTAGATCTGTCGCAACTGTACGATCAGGTCCATACCGTCGTGGGAGATGTCATCGAGGCGTCCAACGAACGGGGACACGTACGCCGCCCCTGCCTTTGCTGCCAGGATGGCCTGTCCCGCCGAAAACACCAGCGTGCAGTTGGTACGGATGCCCTCTGCTGTGAATTTTTTAATCGCCTTCACGCCGTCCCGGATCATCGGGACCTTAACGACGATCTTGTCGTCGATCTTGGCAAGTTCGTGCCCTTCCCTGAGGATGTTGTCCAGGTCGGTAGCGATAACTTCCGCGCTCACGTTGTTGTCAACGATGTTGCAGATCGCTTTGTAATGCGCGCGAATGGCGTCCGCGCCTTTGATGCCTTCCCGCGCCATCAGCGACGGGTTGGTCGTTACACCGTCCAGAACGCCGAGGTCATAGGCTTCCTTAATCTCATTCAGGTTTGCCGTGTCGATAAAAAATTTCATGCTGTAGTGGTTAATGTTCCCGGTACCGCTATTAACAGCGTAGAGGAATTAATGATTTCCGACAAAAATAGTCAAACTATTTGTCCTCAGGGGCTTATGCGGAAAAATTTCGGAACAGGCTGGGGGAATAGAAAAGTGGCAAACCGAACATCGCACCGCTACAACCACCTACCCTTGCTACCTTCCGGTCCTGGGGGAGTTCAGCAGGAGCTGGTCGTGTTG
>CAZKBK010000002.1:0-229390 GCA_964551035.1 uncultured Roseivirgaceae bacterium
AGAGTGAAACCTTTTCATTCACTTTACGCCGACAACCTGCTACCAATCACTCGCTAGCGGCGCTTAATCCACTCACGGGCGTTCACGAAGGCTTCGATCCACGGCGAAATTTCGTCGTCCTTCCTGTCTCGGGGATAATAACCCCAGTTCCACGGAAACAGCGACCTCTCGATATGTGGCATGATCGCCAGGTGCCGTCCATCTTTCGAATACAAGGCAGCAACGCCCAGGTCAGAACCTCCTGGTGATCCGGGGTACGCTTTGTAAAAATATTGTGCCCCTATTCGGTACATCGACGCATCGCCGGGCAGCACAAAACGACCTTCGCCGTGGGCAACCCATGCCCCCAGTCGGCATCCGGCCAGATTCTTCAGCAACACCGAGTCGTTGTCGGGAATCTCGAGGTTCACGAAATGGCTCTCGAATTTTCCCGTCGCGTTCACGTGCATCTTCTCCTGCCACTCCGGGTACAGCAAACCAAGCTCCATCATCAATTGGCAACCGTTGCAGACGCCCAGTGTGAGTGTGTCATCGCGCTTGTAGAAGTTTTCCAGGGCCTGTTTCGCCCGGGGATTGTAGAGGAAAGATCCTGCCCAGCCTTTCGCCGAGCCCAACACGTCGGAATTTGAAAAACCGCCGACGAAGACGATCATGTTGAGGTCGCTGAGGTCTTCGCGTCCGCTCACCAGATCGGTCATGTGAACATCCTTTACGTCGAAGCCCGCGAGATAGAGGCTGAAGGCCATTTCGCGATCGCCGTTGACGCCTTTGTCGCGGATGATTGCTGCCTTTATGCCTGTGGGCTCGCGGCGGTTACGGTCGATCCCAAAGGCCCCAAGCTTACCCGTGAAGCTTTCGGGAAATTTATACGCAAGAACCTGTTCCTTGTAATGGTGGTAGCGGCTCTCGGCTTTTTCGTAGGGGCGTTGCTTGCTGTCGAGAAGAAAAGACGTCTTGAACCATGTGTCGCGGAGGGCGTCGACGTCGAAGCGTTCCGTTCCCTTTGCCCATTTCAACGCCACAGTCCGCTCGCGCGTGGTTTCCCCCATGACGGAATAGCGAACGCCGGTCTTGCCGAGCATCTGCATGGCGCTTTCATCCCGCACCTGCATGATGACGGCCGGATTTTCGCTGAACAGGATGCGGACAAGATCGTCACCAAATTCCGACACATCCGCCTTGATACCGATGTCGGGAACCGCGAAACACATTTCGAGCAACGCGGTGATGATGCCTCCCGCCGAAACGTCATGGCCCGCGAGCACAAGCCCGGCGTCAATCAGCTCTTGTATGGCATTGAATGCCCTTCCGAAATAGGCGCCGTCTTTTACAGTAGGAACCTCGTTGCCCAACAGGTTCAGCACCTGCGCCAAACTGCTTCCGCCGAGCTTAAAGCCGTCCGAGGAAAGGTCAACGTAAACGATCGCCGTACCGGCACGAGGATCTAATACCGGCGACACCGTCTTGCGGATGTCGCTCACCTCCCCGGCAGCGGAGATGATCACGGTGCCCGGCGAATAAACCACATTTCCGTCGGGATATTTTTGCGTCATGGACAATGAATCCTTTCCCGTGGGAATGTTGATTCCCAGCTGTGTCGCGAAATCACTCACCGCTTCGACCGCGCTGTAGAGCCGCGCGTCTTCGCCGGCGTTCTTTGACGGCCACATCCAGTTTGCGCTAAGGGAGACGCCCTTGAGGCGATGGGTGAGCGGCGCCCACACGATGTTGGTCAACGCTTCCGCGATCGCCAACCTGCTTCCGGCCGCGGGGTCGATCAGTGCGGCTGCAGGCGCGTGTCCGATGGCATTCGCAATCCCTTTGTGGTTGAGATAATCGAGGGCCATCACGCCGACATTGTTCAGCGGAAGTTGTATCGGACCGCAGGTGGGTTGCGTTGCCACCCTTCCCGTTACAGACCGGTCGACCTTGTTGGTCAGCCAATCCTTGCACGCAACGGACTCGAGTTGCAAAACCTCATCGAGGTATTCGTGCAGCTTGTGGGCGTCGTACCGCAATTCCTGGTATTGTGTGGCGACGCTGTTGTCGCGGATGATGGTCTTTGGCGATGATCCGAACAAGTGCTCGACCTTCAGGTCGACGGGTCTGGCGTTCGGCCGGCTGAATTCGAGGCGGTGGTCGCCGGTGGCTTCTCCGATGATGTAGAAGGGCGACTGTTCGCGCTCCGAGACTTTGCGAATCATGTCTGTGTCGGCCGCATGGACACCGAGTCCCATGCGCTCCTGCGATTCGTTGCTGATGATTTCCTTGTCGGAAAGGGTCGGGTCCCCAATGGGAAGTTTTCCGATGTCGATCTTTCCTCCCGTTTCCTCCAAAAGCTCCGACAGGCAGTTCAGATGGCCTCCCGCGCCGTGGTCGTGAATGGTGATGATGGGATTATCTTCCGATTCAACCATGGCGCGGATTACGTTCATCGCGCGCTTCTGCATTTCCGGGTTCGACCGCTGGATCGCATTGAGTTCAATGGCGTTGCCATATTCACCCGTTGCCACGGACGAAACGGCTCCACCACCCATGCCTATGCGGTAATTATCGCCGCCGAGCAGGACGATCTTGTCGCCGGGTTTGAGGTGTCCTTTCTGAGCGTCGCCGGCATTGCCGAACCCCACGCCCCCGGCGAGCATAATCACTTTGTCAAAACCGAATTGTTTGCCATCCTCGACATGCTCGAACGTGAGCAGGCTGCCACAGATCAACGGCTGACCGAATTTGTTGCCGAAGTCGGAAGCGCCGTCGGAGGCTTTGATGAGGATCTCTTCCGGGGTCTGGTATAGCCACGGTCGCGGCTTGAATTTCTTTTCCCAGGAGCGTCCGCCCTCAAGGCGGGGGTAGGAAGTCATGTAAACGGCGGTTCCGGCGAGCGGAAGCGCGCCTTTACCGCCGGCGAGGCGGTCGCGGATTTCACCCCCGGAACCGGTAGCCGCACCGTTGAACGGCTCTACGGTCGTCGGGAAGTTATGGGTTTCCGCCTTGAGCGAAAGGACCGAGTCGATTTCCTTCATCGCGAAAAAGTCTGCCTGGTCCTGACGAAGGGGAGCGAACTGGGTTATCCGGGGCCCGGTGACAAAGGCAACGTTGTCTTTGTAAGCCGATACCAGCAGGTTGGGGTTTTCTTTTGAAGTGCGTTTGATCAGTTGAAACAGGGTGGAGGGTTTTTCCTCGCCGTCGATGACAAACGTCCCGTTGAAGATCTTGTGGCGGCAATGTTCGGAGTTGACTTGCGAGAATCCGAATACTTCGCTGTCGGTAAGGTTGCGGCCGAGGTCCTTGCTTACCTGTTCAAGGTACCCGACCTCCACGGCGCTGAGTGCGAGCCCTTGCTGCTCGTTATAGGCTGCAATGTCATCGATCTCCTGAATCGGATCCGGCGTGTGTTGAATGGAAAATATATCCTGATCAAGATCCGTGTAGATTACCTGAAGCATCCGGTCATGCGGCGCGTCCGGGCTGTTTACCACCACAAATTCCTCAATTCGCTGTATCCCCCTGACGCCCATGGTTTGAGACATCTCCACGGCGTTGGTGCTCCAGGGCGTGATCATCTCCTTTCGGGGACCGATAAAGAAACCGCGGAGTTCCTTTTCCGCCAAGGGGCTGGCGCCGCTAAAAAGCCACGTAAGCTTTTGAAGGTCAATTTCTTGAAATGGTTGTACCGAGCCGACAGCGTAAACTTTGCCGGCGTCCGAGCGAAAGAATAAGATCATTGAGTGGAACGTGAGTAATGGTGCCGCAAAATTAGCGGGATTTGTGGGAAAAGGATCATTTTTCTAAGAATCCTGTCATACCGGCAAAAAGGGACGTATCCGCGATATTCGATCAAATTTTGCGGTTAAGACCGCAATATTTGGCTTAATTTTGCGATCATAACCGCAATATTTAGCTAAATTCTGCGGTTATAACCGCAATATTTTACCTATTTTTGCGGTTATGATCTCGCGAAAGATTATTTCCATTATCAGGAAGCATTTCTTCAAGGGAAAAGTAATCCAACTCCTCGGCGCCCGCCAGGTGGGTAAAACGACGCTTTTACAAGAAATGGTCGGCGATGATGCCCTTTGGTTGAACGCAGATGACGCGGACGTGCGGGTGATGCTGACCGATACAACCTCTTCGGCCATTCAACATATCGTCGGCAGTTACGAGGTCGTCGTCATCGATGAGGCGCAGCGGATTGAAAACATAGGCATTACGCTCAAGCTCATGGTCGAGTCGCTCAGGAACGTGCAGGTAATCGCTACGGGTTCTTCAGCGTTCGATCTGAGCAACCGAATCAATGAACCGCTTACGGGTCGTAAGTACGAGTTTTACCTGTATCCGCTTTCGTTTGGCGAAATGGTCGATGAAACGAGTTTGCTTGAAGAAAAGAGACTGGTTGAGCAAAGGCTCATATACGGATATTATCCCGAGATGGTAACGCACCCTGGAGAAGCGCGCAAACATCTCAGATTAATTTCGTCAAGTTATCTTTACAGGGATCTCTTCGACTGGCAACAGATCAAGAAGCCCGCCTTGCTCACCAACCTTCTACAGGCGCTCGCCCTTCAATTGGGGAGTGAAGTTTCGTGGCACGAGCTCGCAAAGATAACGGGCTCTGATAACGAGACGGTTGAACGCTACGTGAACCTCCTCGAGCAGGCTTTTGTGATCTTCCGGCTCGGCAGTTTTAGCCGAAACCTGCGCGGGGAATTGAAACGCTCGAAGAAGGTCTACTTCTGGGACCTTGGCATTCGAAATGCGATTATCAACAATTTCAACCCGCTTTCCCTGCGCCCTGACAAAGGAGCGCTGTGGGAGAATTTCCTTCTCGTAGAGCGCATCAAAGCTGAAGCCTTTGCCGAACGGTATTCCAACCGTTGGTTCTGGCGAAACCACAGCCAGCAGGAAATTGATCTCATCGAAGAAGCCGACGGCGCATTGAAGGCCTTTGAATTCAAATGGTCCGACCGTAGACGCGTATCGTTTCCAAAGACTTTTCTGGGTGGATACCCGGGTGCGGAGACCCGCGTGATCGACAAAACCAATTTTACCGACTTCGTGCTGTGGAAGTAAAATAGGGCAGACTTGCATTGATCAACCCGGTGTGCCCGCTTTCGAGCACCTCGAATCGATATTCTCTAACCTGACCCAGGAATCGGCGCATATTGCCGGGCGCAACCACTTTGTCGTAGCGTCCGGCAATGAGGGTCAGGGGAATGCGGTGCCGGTTGATCAGCGCGGCGACACGCCCCAGGTTGAAGGTCAGGTGCCGGAATACCACCCATGAAAGGTACACGCGCTCACGCCGCTCACGCGTGCTCATCTGGTATTCGGCGAACCGGATCAGCCCGGTGTCGACAAGCCCCGCGCGGTTTAACCCCCGCGTCAACCGCACAAATCGCTGAGGTTTTGCGATCATGCTTCTGAACAGTTTCCGGAACAGGACCGGCCATGTGGCCAGACTATACCAAAAGCTCGTTTTGATGCCGTCTGGCGCAATGAGAAACAATGCCGAGATGCGGTCCGCAAACCTTTCGAGCGTAGCCAACACAAATTTCCCCCCGAGGCTATACCCGGCAAGCGAAAAAGTGCTGATCTCATGCTGCTCCAAAAACAGCTGCAGGGTGGCGTGCCACTCGTCCTTTTCGAGCGGTCGCTCACCATGTGCCCATGCGCTGGCGCCATGGAAATAAAGGTCAAATACGTAGACCGTGTATTCTCGCGTCAGGGACCTGGCGAGAAACTCGAAAGCGCTAATGTCCTGGCCAAAGCCGTGAAAAACCAAAAGCGCCTTTTCCCCGTTACCCGCTTGGGCGTAGTGCAGGCGGCTGCCGTTAAAATGAATGAACTTGTCGCGGATCATGAGCAGGACGCTCCAACTTTACATAAATTTTGCCTTTTCATAAAATATTCAGCCGCAGCGCCCGTCTCCCCAGAAAAACAGCGCCGGCATATGGATCTGGCCATGCACATCAAAGAACAGACATTCCTCAATGAGAAAGACCGGTTGCTGAGCTTCATCCGCAACCGGGTGTCGACCAGCGAAGAGGCGGAGGACATTCTGCAGGATGTGTTTTATCAGTTCATTGCGGGCTTTGATACGATCGAATCGCTCGACCGGGTTACCTCCTGGTTGTTTTCCGTGGCCCGCAACAAGATCATCGATCGCTACCGGAGGGATGGTGCGCGACCGCGCCGGGCCGACTTAGGGTCGCTTGCACATGACGATGATGATGCACCGGTTACACTCCAGGAGATCCTGCCAGACCTTGGCAATTCGCCCGAAGAACAGTATTTCAAGGAAGTGATCTGGGAAGCCATCATGGAGGCGCTGGACGACCTGCCCCCGGAGCAACGCGACATTTTCGTTCAAAACGAGATCGAGGAACGCGGGTTCAGGGAAATTGCCGAGGAGACAGGCGTCTCAATTAACACGTTGCTATCGCGAAAGCGGTATGCAGTACTGGCGCTCCGGAAGCGCTTGCAAAAGCTTTACAACGACTTATAACGAAATAAAGAAATTGATTATGAACAAGGGTTTGCGAATACTGAAATGGATTGCATTGGGCGCCCTGTTTTTTGTCCTCTTTGGGTGCATTACCATGCTGCTGTGGAACTGGCTCGTCCCCGAGCTTTTTAATGGGCCGGAGGTCGGGTTCTGGCAGGCGTTGGGCCTGGTGGTCTTGAGCAAGATTCTTTTTGGAGGCTTCGGCGGGGGGCACAAATCGGGCAGGGGTCATTGGAAACACCGCTACCACGAGAAGCTGGCCAACATGACGCCGGAAGAGCGGGAACGTTTCAAAGCCCGGGTTCGGGAAAAGTGGTGCTCGTCCGGAAAGAACGAAGGCACCGGGGAGCATTCCTCAAACGTTTGAAATTGAGTTTGAGAAAAAAAGTGCTAAAAAAGCCAACCTACGCCCGAAAAAAGCGTTAAAGGAAACGTTGGAAACTTTTGATAGGACCAAAGTTTCCATACATTTGCGCCCCATGGAAGAGCAAAATGTACGTGAGAAAATCCTTCGGGCGGCGGAGGAGTTGTTTTTGAAATACGGCATTCGCAGCATTTCAATGGACGACATCGCGCGCCACCTGGCCGTCTCCAAAAAGACCTTGTACCAGCATTTCGCCGACAAGGAGGACATTGTGGTGCTTGCATGTAAGGCGCATCTTGCGAAGAACGCCTGGGAGTTTGAAGCCATACGCGCGAGTGCCCGCAATGCGATCGATGAACTGGCCAGCATATCGGTGTGTTTGAAACAGACCATGCACGATATGAACCCGTCGCTGCTGTTCGACCTGCAGAAATTTCATCCGCGTGCGTGGAAGGAATGGATTAGCTACAAGGAAGAAACCGTGCGCTCATCCGTGGTGCGAAACATAAAGCAGGGAATCGAAGAGGGATATTTCCGTCCGGAGATCGATCCGGAGGTAGCGGCCACGATGCGGCTGGAATTGCTGCAACTGGCTTTTAATGAAGAAATATTTCCGCGTGAACGGTTCCGGCTGCCGGATGTGCAATTGCAAATTTTCGACCAGTTTGTCTACGGGCTGGTTACGGACAAGGGCAGAAAGCTATACCAGAAGTATAAGGAAGCAAATCATCACCAACTGACAACGACAAAATAAATGAAACGCTTAAGCCTGATTATTGCCATATCGCTGACTGCATTTGCAGGTCATGCCCAGGATACGCAACGTCTTACGCTGGAACAGTGCATTGCGTACGCGCGTGAAAACGGAGTGGCATTGAAAAATGCCCTGATCGATGAACGGATCGCCGACGCCCGCGTAAAGGAAACGCGGGGAATTGGACTCCCACAGATTGATGGGTCGGTTTCCCTGCAACACAACCAGAAACTGCCGCGGTTTTTCATGCAGTACAATCCGGATGACGTTGGTTTCTTTGACCTTAGCGGTATCCCCGGAATTCAGCCGGGCGATGTTGTTGCGCTGCAAAACTTTTTCCAATTGAAGAGCGCTGGAAACGCATCGCTCTCCGTTTCACAACTTTTGTTCAATGGGTCATACCTTGTCGGGCTGCAAGCGGCAAGCGCATATCGCGAAATGTCTGAGAAGAACACGGTGCTTGCAACCGAGACAATGATTTCCAATGTCACCAAGGCGTTTTATCTGGTATTGATAAACAAGGACCGGGTCAATCTTTTTGATGTCAATATCCAACGCGTGGATTCACTGCTTGCTACAACCAGAGCCTTGAATAAAAATGGGTTTGCTGAAGCCATCGATGTGGACCGGATTCAGGTGACGCTCAATAATCTCAGAACCGAGCGGGACAACTTCAAGAACCTTCAACAGCTTGGCATTCTGGCCCTGAAGATGGCGATGAATTACCCGATGGATCAACCGCTCGATGTACTGGGCGATCTCGCCTCGGCGGGAATCGATGAAAATCTTCTCGATCGCTACGAGGCCGAATGGGATTATGCACAACGGTCGGAATACCGCATTCTGGAGTCCAGCCGCGAGTTGCAGGAATTGAACCTGCGAAACCGTTACGCAGAGTCCATGCCGTCACTGGTCGCCTTTGCCAACCTTGGATATTCCACGCAATCACCGGATATCGGGGGCGTATTCCGGACAGAGAGTGGCGTTTCCGATTCAGGAACCATAGGACCGGATAAATGGTATCCGTCCTCTTCCTTTGGGATTAGTCTGAACATCCCGATTTTCAGCGGCCTTCAACGCACTTATCGTGTGAAGCAGGCCAAACTCGAACTTCAAAAGATCGAGAACAACTTTACCTCGCTCAAGTCAGCAATTGACATGGAGGTTCGGTCGGCGGCGATCAACTACCAGAATGCGGTGAACTCCCTGAAAGCCCAGGAAGAGAACCGCGAACTGGCTGAAAATGTCGCTCGGGTTACCAAGATCAAATACGAGGAAGGTGTCGGGTCGAACCTGGAGGTGATCGATGCGGAGAGCGCGCTCAAAGCCGCGCAGATCAACTACTACAACGCGTTGTACACCGCCCTGGTTTCGAAAGTCGATCTCGACAAGGCGTATGGCAGACTCGATCCCCAGATTTCTGAAAACGAACAATAAGAAAAATGACCGCTAACAAACCTTTAAATATGAAACCCACTTTTTACAACCGAATCATTGTGCTTTTCGCAGCTGGTGTGATGGCTGCGTGCAGCGCCGCTTCGCCCGACGAAAAGGAGGAGCGCCTGAGCAAACTCAAGGAACAACATGCCGATCTTACGGCGGAAATCGAAAAGCTCGAGGCCGAGATCGCCGCGGCCAATCCGGATTCGGCGCAGGCGGATGTGAAGGCCAAGTCGGTGGGCGTGGAGGTCGTTAAACCCGGCCCTTTCAACCATTATGTGCAAACGCAGGCACAGGTACAATCGGAGAATAACGTCCACGTCAGCGCGAGGTCGATGGGTGTTGTGACGAAAGTTTATGTGAACGAGGGCGACGCTGTGAAAAAAGGACAGGTGCTCGCCCAGATCGATAATTCGGTCATTACCCGCGGCATCGAAACGGCAAAGACGCAACTGCAGCTCGCGACGGCGGTGTTTGAACGACAGAAGAATCTCTGGGAGCAGAAGATCGGGTCGGAAGTTCAGTTTCTTCAGGCGAAGACCAATAAGGAAACCCTTGAGAAACAACTCGCATCCTTGCAGGAGCAAAATGAAATGACACGGATTACGGCGCCCATCAGTGGCACCGTTGATGCGGTGTCGGTAAAGGTCGGAGAGAACATCGTCCCCGGAATGCCCGCCGTGCGTGTGGTGAACAACGCGGACCTGAAACTCAATGCCAAGGTATCCGAAGCCTATGCAACACGCATCGGCAAGGGCAATCGCGTCATCGTGGACATTGTGGAACTTGGAAAACAGATTGAGGCGCGTGTAACATTTGTCGGTCGCACCATAGACCCGCTCTCCCGCACGTTCGACGTTGAAGTGGAGTTGCCCAGCAACCCCGACCTTCGCCCGAATATGACAGCGACGGTGAAAGTGATCTTTCAAACGGAAGACAAGGCCATGGTTGTTCCCGTTAGCGTGATCCAGACCATCAACGATGAGAAGGTGATCTACCTGGCGGAAAAAGATGGCAACCAGATCCGGGCACGCCGGAAGGTGGTCACGGTGAACGGTGTCTACGGCGGCATGGCGTCCATCACGGGTATTGACCCTGGTGATACCCTGATTACTGTGGGCTACCAGTCGTTGAACGAAGGCGACTTCGTAAAAATATAAAGGTGTCGCGCGCGCCTGAACCGCGTCGCGATAAAATAGCCACGGTGCCGGCATGCAGTCGCCGGCGTTGGTGACCAACCTGTAACATTACCTGATTATGCAAGACAAGGAAAAAGAATTCAAACCCACCAGTTGGGCGATCGACAATAAAGTGGCCATTTATGTGGCTACCGTGCTCATCTGCGTGATGGGTGTGGTTATCTACAACCGCCTGCCGAAGGAGAATTTCCCTGAGGTCGTTTTCCCGCAAATTTATGTGGCGACGTTCTACACGGGAGCGCCTGCTGACATTGAGAACCTGATCACCAAACCCATTGAAAAGGAAGTCAAATCCATCGTGGGGGTGACCAAGATCACGAGCAACTCGGTTCAGAACTTTTCGAGCATCATTGTTGAATTCGAGACCGATATCGATGTAACCGAAGCCAAACGCGACGTACAGGACGCGGTGGACAAGGCCCGCAGTGAACTTCCGACGGATATACAGGAGGACCCGACGGTGATGGAGATTGATATTTCTGAGATTCCGATCATGTACGTCAACCTCTCTGGCGACTATGACCTGCAGACTATCAAGCGTTATGCGGAGATGATGCAGGACCGGATTGAAGCGATGGGGGAGATCCGCCGCGTGGATATCATCGGCGCCCTTGACCGCGAGATCCAGATTAACGTTGACATGTACAAAGCGGCGCTCGCCGGGGTTGATTTCTCGGACATTCAACAGGCTATAGCAGCGGAAAACGTGTTGATGCCCGGAGGACAGGTCACGGTTGGGGACATGAAACGTTCATTGAGCGTCTCGGGCCAGTACAAGAGCGCTGAAGAGATTGCCAACACCGTGGTCGGCTCCATCAGGGGCGGTAAGGTGTACCTTAAGGACATCGCCGAGGTCGCCGACTCGCACAAAGAGCAGGAGAGTTTTGCCCGTTTGGATAAGAAAAATGTTGTGACGTTGAGTATCGTGAAGCGTAGCGGTGAAAACCTTATCAACGCCGCTGACCAGATCAACGTGATCGTCGATGAATATGAAACCAATATTCTGCCCGCGGGCCTCGATGTAACGGTTACCGCCGACCAGTCGGAAACCACACGCGTTACGCTGCACGACCTGATCAATACAATCATCATCGGGTTCGTACTGGTTACGATCATCCTGATGTTTTTCATGGGTGTGACGAATGCCATCTTCGTTGCGCTTTCCGTGCCCATCTCCAGCTTTATCGCCTTCCTGGTGTTTCCGGGTATCGGCTTTGCCCTGAACATGATGACGCTGTTCTCGTTCCTTCTGGCGCTGGGTATCGTTGTCGACGACGCCATCGTGGTCATCGAAAACACACACCGTGTCTTCGACAATGGCAAGGTGCCGATCAAGAAGGCCGCGAAGATCGCCACGGGAGAGGTATTCCTACCAGTGCTTACCGGCACATTGGTGGTGTTGGCTCCGTTCATTCCGCTGGCGTTTTGGCCGGGTGTAATCGGGAAATTCATGATGTACCTTCCCGTAACGCTGATCGTCGCGTTGTTGGCATCGCTGCTGGTGGCATACATCATCAATCCGGTTTTTGCGGTAGACTTTATGAAGCCGCACGACCATGACGAGCATAACCAGCCCAAACTGAACCGCGGCTTCAAAGTGACGTCTGTAATTTTTGGCGGTATCGCCCTGGTATCCTACCTGATCCACGTCGGGCTCGGAAACTTTGTGGTATTCATTTACCTGTTGTACGTGCTACACCATTTTGTACTTAAGCAGGTGATCTCCGGCTTTCAGACGTCTGCATGGCCCAGGGTTCAACGCGCGTACAAACAGTTTCTTACATGGTGCCTCCGCGGGTACCGTCCCATTGGTATTGCAGTGAGCGTAGTATTCCTGTTTCTTTTCTCAGGGATGTTCTTTGGCATGCGAAACGTGCCCGTGGAGTTCTTTCCCACACAGAATCCAAACTTCGTGTACACCTACATCCGGTTGCCGATAGGCACTGATCAGCGTGTAACGGACTCTGTTGCCCGCGTGGTCGAAAACCGGATCTTCGAGGTGCTTGGAAAAGACAACCCCATCGTAGAATCGGTGATCACCAACGTGGCCAAGAACGCAAGCGACAACCCGTTCGAGGGAGGTGCTCAGGCCTATCCCCACCTGGCCAAGGTTGAAGTGGCGTTTGTGAAGTTTTCCGAGCGGAATGGAGAATCGACCAGCGCCTACCTCGCAGCCATTCGGGATGCAGTGCAGGGCATCAAGGGGGCTGAAATTACCGTTGATAAAGAGGCTAGCGGTCCGCCTACGGGAAAACCCATCAACATTGAAATTGCCGCCGAGGATCTCGACCTGCTCGTCGAAACTGCTGACAAGATCCATCGTTCCCTCGTGGCCCAGCAGGTTCCGGGTGTCGAAGAGCTGAAATTTGACTTCGAGAGCAGCAAGCCGGAGATCATTATCAATGTCGACCGTGAAAAGGCTAACCGTGAGGGAATCTCTACGTTCGCCATTGGGAATGCGCTCAATACGGCGATCTATGGTAAGGAGATTTCGAAATTTAAAGACGACAATGACGACTATCCGATTCAACTTCGGGTAAAGGAAAGTCAACGCAATGACGTAAATGCTTTGATGAATCTTCCCATCACCTACCGTGACATGGGCATGGGCGGCGTGGTCAGACAGGTGCCCCTTTCCGCGGTGGCAACCGCCGAATATACCAACAGCTATTCCGGCATCAAGCGCATTGATCAGAAACGCGTGATCACCCTTTCGTCAAATGTCCTTGGTGGATTTGCAACCAATCAGGTTGTCGCGGATATTCAGCAGCGGCTCGATGAATTTTCGTTGCCCGATGGTGTGACCATGAAAATGACGGGTGAGCAGGAAGACCAGGCCGAAACGACCAGCTTCCTGGGCCTCGCCTTCGGCCTCGCTTTCGCGTTGATGTTCATGATCCTTGTAATCCAGTTCAACTCGGTGAGCAAGCCATTGATCATCCTGTCTGAGATCATCTTCAGTATCATCGGGGTCCTCATCGGCTTCGCGATCTTCAGGATGGAGATGTCGATCGTAATGACCGGGGTGGGCATCATGGCGCTGGCAGGTTTGGTGGTGAGGAACGGTATCCTTCTCGTCGAATTTACAGACCTGCTCCGCGAACAGGGTGTCGGTCTCTATGACGCCATTATCGAGGCAGGAAAAACACGTATGACGCCCGTGTTGCTCACGACGCTTGCCGCTTCAATGGGATTGATCCCGCTCGCAGTTGGCGTCAATATGGACTTTGTCGCGCTGTTCAGCGAACTCAATCCGCACCTTTACCTTGGTGGTGACAATGCGGACTTCTGGAGACCGCTTTCGTGGACGATGATCTTCGGGTTGTTGTTCGGCACATTCCTTACCCTGGTGCTAGTGCCGGTGCTGTATCTCCTATCCGTGAAACTCAAGGAGAAGGTCTTTGGCTATCGGCCAAAACCCGCCGATGACACAGCGGGCGCCGTCGCGGTAAATTAGGTTGAACTAAAAATTGTGAAAAGTCGTCTTAGTCATTAAGGCGACTTTTCCCTTTTCCGATGAATTCCCGAATCATGACCTTCCTTTTTTTTACGCTGCTTTTTCTGCTGATCGACTTCTACGTTTATCAGGCCATATTGAGCATCACCAAAGACCTACCTGGCGGTTGGAGAGTCGGCTTGCGGATTTCATTCTGGATCCCCACGCTACTCGCGGTGGGTGCATTGGTCTGGTGGACGTTTGGCGATCCATATCAGGTCGGCGCCGGCGTGAGAAACTGGATCATAACGGCATTGGTTGCGACTTATTTTTCAAAGATGTTCGCGGTTGTGGTATTGTTTATCGACGACATTACCCGGGGTGTACGGTGGATCGCCGGTTTGTTTTCGAAGAGCGAGCATCAGAATTTGCCGGGTGAAGCGATCTCGCGGTCGGAGTTTCTTTCGAAGACCGCCCTCATTGCGGCCAGTATTCCTTTCGGCACAATGGCGTACGGCATCCTTTCGGGCGCGCACGACTATCGCGTGCGGCGCGTCACGGTGAAACTGCCCAACCTCCCCAAAGCCTTCGATGGTATGATCATTGGACATGTTTCCGACATTCATTCAGGGAGTTTTTTCAACAAGACCGCCGTCAGGGGCGGTGTTGAGATGCTGATGGACGAAAAGCCGGATGTGATCTTCTTTACCGGCGACCTCGTGAATAACGAAGCTGTCGAGGTAAAGGATTACATCGACATTTTCGACAAGTTCCGGGCGCCCCTGGGCGTGTATGCTGTGACCGGAAATCACGACTACGGCGACTATCATCGGTGGGAAAGCATCGATGCGAAACGCCGGAATTTCAGGGATCTGGTCGAGGCACACCGGCTGATGGGGTTTCGTCTGCTGATGAACGAGCATGAGTTGATTGAAACCGGCGGGGAAAAAATCGCGATCCTAGGTAATGAGAACTGGGGTGGCGGAAGATTTGCCAAGTATGGCAAACTCGACCAGGCCCACCGTGGTACGGAGGAAGCCGCTGTCAAATTGCTGCTCTCGCACGACCCGAGCCATTGGGATGCCCAGGTGCGACCGAACTACCGCGACATCGATGTACAGTTCGCCGGGCACACGCACGGATTCCAGTTTGGCGTGGAGATCGGCAATTTCAAATGGAGTCCTTCGCAATATGCCTACAAACAATGGGCGGGACTCTATCAGGAGGGCCCTCAGTATCTTTACGTAAACCGCGGCTTTGGATACCTGGGCTATCCCGGCCGGATCGGCATGCCACCCGAACTCACCATCATGGAGTTGAAGAGCGCGTAAGGGATTGTCGGTATTCAAGGTTTGTGGTCCCGGGTTCGTGACAAGCTTTATTGCGGGCGCTAGTCCCGCGCGTCGCGGCGTTCAAGCTGATCCTTCAATTCGCGCACCTCGCGTTGCAGCTGTTTCACCGTTTCAAGAAGTTCCATCATTACAGGATTGGACCGAGACATGTTTTTCATCTCTTCAGCCCTGAAACCGAGCCTTGAATCGAGGTAGCCGAGCACCAGGGAAATGAAAATGAAAAGTATGAAGAGGAGGGGAATGGAGATCAGCGCATACCGAAAGACCAATTCGCCCCACGGTTGATCCCTGAACGACTGGATGAAGACCACCCCGATGAGAAAGAATTGAATGTATCCGATATACATACGCGACCGGTCAAAGTACACTTTCCACCGGATGAGAGATGATCTGTTTAGTTTCATTATTTGGGATTTGACGCTAATTGACCACGTTGGAATGAAGCCCGGCAGCAACTACCGCTTCTCGACGGCATGGCCACCGAATTCATTTCTCAGGGCAGCCACAATTTTTCCGGCAAACGTATCGTCTTCCTGTGACCGGTAACGCATGAGTAGGGAAAGCGCGATCACAGGCGTGGCGATCTGCTTCTCCAGGGCGGTGTCCAGTGTCCATTTCCCTTCGCCGGATGAGTGCATGACGCCCTTGATGGCGTCGAGGTTCGGGTCCTTCGACAACGCCCTTGCGGTCAGTTCCATCAGCCAGCTGCGTACAACGGAACCGTTGTTAAACAGACCGGCTACCGCATGCAGGTCCAGTCCGAACTCGCTTTTCTGCATCACCTCAAACCCTTCAGCGATGGACTGCATCATACCGTATTCGATGCCATTGTGGACCATCTTTACAAAATGTCCAGAGCCGGAGGCGCCGCAATAGAGATATCCGTTCGGCACCGCGATGCTCCTGAAGAGGGGCTCGCAGTAGTCAAAGGCCTCCCTTTCGCCGCCGACCATGGCGCACACGCCGTTCAATGCGCCGGAAGTACCGCCACTGGTCCCACAGTCGAGATAGGAAATTCCTTTCAGACCGAGGTCACGACCACGCCGGATGGAATCCTTAAAATGTGAATTACCGCCATCGATGACAATGTCTCCGCGGGAGAGCAGGGGTGAAAGCTTCGCAATCGTTTGATCCACCGGATCGCCTGCCGGGATCATAAGCCAGACCACACGACGGTCGGTGAACACCCCCATGAGTTGTTCGGGAGACGCGGCGGTCTTTACACCTTTTTCGCCAATGGATTTCATGAGGTTCGAATCCAGATCGAAAGCGTGTACATCATGTCCGCCGTTGAAGAGGTTTTGAGCAAGGTTGAACCCCATTTTGCCCAGGCCGATAAGTGCAATCTCCATGTGTCTTTGGGTTGAAAGGGACAATTTAATGAATTAGCGCATGATGTCTTTTAGATGCGCGTATAAATCGCGGTATCGATTGAACACGTCGCGATATTGATCGGGGATCCCGGGCTCGGGAACGATTTCCTTCACGGGCGCGGGCTGCAGCAACCTGTAGTCCTGAACCGTGCCCGCGACCTTTAAGCCCAGGTAGCAAGCGCCCATCGCTGATGCATCTTCGGCATTGAGCAAGGTCATCTTCGCGTTGAAGATATTGGCGAGGATCTGCAGCCATTCGCGGGAACGAATAAATCCGCCGCCCACATGTACCTTCCGTATGGGCAGTCCGCGACGCACCATATGGTCGGCAATATCATACAAGGCCATCGATATGCCTTCGAGGACGGCGCGTGTGAGGTCACCTTGCGTGTGGTGGCTGCGGATGCCAAAGAATGTACCGCAGGCGTTGCTGTTCCATAGGGGAGCGCGCTCGCCATCCAGGTAAGGAAGAAAGATCAGTCCGGTCGCTCCGGGCGGCGTTCGGGAGACCGGGTCGAGAATGTCAGCGTAGTCTTTGGCGGAAGCCACGGACTTTCCGAGAAATTTCTCGATGTACCACTTCAGCGCGACGCCGCCGTTATTCGTGGGGCCGCCGCATATAATCGTATCTTCATCAAGCCTGTAGTTGAACAGCATGCTTTCAAAGTGGGGCACGGGCCGTTGACTTGCAACCCGGATCGCTCCGCTGGTTCCGATGGTTAACGCCGCTACGCCATTTTCGATGGCGAAGCTTCCCAGGTTGGCCAGGCACCCGTCGCTGGCGCCTGCGATAAATGTGGTGTCGGCATCCACGCCGAGCATTTTGCCATGGCGGCAGTTGCGCTGCTGATACGTCGTTGGTACCAGCCGCGACAGGTTCGTTTCATTGACACCCGCAACGTCCATCGCGCGCTTGTTCCACCGCATCTCGCTGACGTCCATCAACCCGGTGGCGGAGGCGATTGAAATGTCGATGACGAATTCATTGAATAGCCGGAACCAGATGTATTCCTTGATCGAAACGAACTTCGCAGTCTTCTTGAAAAGGGCCGCATCGTTTTGGCGAAGCCAGGCGAGCTTGCACATCGGGGACATGGCGTGAATGGGCGTGCCCGTTTCTTCGTAGAGCAACGGGCCATCTGCTCCGTCGTGGATCGCTTCTGCGACCGCCGCGCTTCGGTTGTCCGACCACAAGATCATGTTGGCAAGGGCGTTGCCGTCTTCATCACAGGGGATCACGCTGTGCATCGCCGCTCCGAGCACAACAAAGGCGGGTGCCTTTCGCCCACTGCTGAGGCGCAGGACGCATTTGACAAACGCCTGCCAAATGACTTCCGGGGCCTGTTCGGAGAAATGTGGCGAAGGGTGAAGCGTGGGATAGGCTACCTGGGCGGAGTCCAGCAATTGGCCGGTCATATCAATTGCAAGCGCCTTTACACTTCCGGTTCCGATGTCAATTCCGATAAGGTAGTCCGTCATGATCCTTTTTCATTTCTTTTTGCATGAATATAGAAAAAGAATCAATGTCGTTTACCAGGTCTTCTTTGCCCTCTGATTCCCAACGGTCACCTTATGCCTGCGCGCGGAATCCTTCAGGTCCGCCTGCCGGCAAACGCAGGGATAACAGGGTGCGGGAAAGAACGTAAGGCAATCACGCCTTTAAGCAATCGACATTAAATCGGCCTTATAAAAGAAAGGATAATCTTTCGCGATGCCGGATCGCGACTCGATGGCAGGCCCTATTGCGTTGATGAGGCGGACATGATGCTCGCAATCTGCGACTGGGCGTCCATGACGGCTTCCTGTGCGGTGGCGTACACCTTAGTGCGGCCTTCCTCATCGGTCAGCGGCGTCTTCCAGATTCGTCGCCCCTCCGGATCCCTTGCGGTGAGCCATACGCTCCAGCCATCACCCTCGTGAATGGACAGTTCGATCCTCACCTCTCCCAGCGACACCTCGCGCAATTTTATTTCATTGTGGATCACCATATTGATTTCGACCAATTAAAAAAGCATGCCGTTCCCGTGCGACATTTTCGGCCGAAAAAGCAAAAGGCACCGATAAAGGTGCCTCGTTGTGTTGTATCGGGAACGTCAGTGAACGGCGGTTTCGAATTCCCTGCGTCGCTTTGCATCGATGGAATAGCGGCCCGCGCCGAATACGGCCATTACGATCAGTCCGACGAGCACGATGATGGAGATCTCCAGTTCCATATGACTTCCGACGGAGAACAGTCCCCTGGGGGCGTTGACCAGAAAGACGGCACCGATCAGGATAGGAATCTGCAGAACGGCCACGACACGCGTAAACAAACCTACTGCGATCAGCGGCCCGCCCAGGATGTGTGCGAAGATGACGTAGTGGGCGAGGAAGGCGCCCGCAAACCAGACATTGATACCTGCTGTCGTATTTTCGAGATCATTCATTGTAGTAATGAAGGCGATACCTTTGTAGGTAATGAATACACCGAGCGCAATTCGGAAAATGTCGAGAAATCCGGGGCGATGACTATTACCCCACCTCTCAATGTCGGTCACAACACTCATAGCGGTAAATGTTTAGTGTATTACAAAGTTTACAAAATTATTCACAGAACCGCCAGGGTTGGGGAAGGATACTTTCAGAGACGGGATAGCAACAAAAAAAGCTGTCGTTAAACAGCTTTTCTTATCAGGTTCTTATTGTCGCGACCTTATTCGCGATCGGGTCATCGGTTATATCCCCCGCCGCCGCTTCGAAATCCACCACCACCGCCGCGAGGCGCGTCGGTTCGGGGACGGGCTTCATTGACGACCAGCGTTTTTCCAAGAAAATTGAATCCGTTCAGGCTCGTGATAGCCTGACGCGCGGCCGATTCATCTGCCATCTCCACAAAGCCAAATCCACGGCTGCGCTGGGTTACTTTGTCCATAATTATTTTGGCGGAAGACACTTCGCCATACTCTTCGAATAATCCCTTCAATTCCTGTTCGGACGCCTTAAAAGGGATGTTGGCAACGTAAATGTTCATTGTTTTGAGAAATAAATGGGAAAATAGTTTTACTAAACAGACAACCTTAAACTGAAAATAACCATGGATTGTAATTGCAGTGAGAAGATATCGATTTAGTATAATAAAGGTAGAAAATAAATGATACTATAAAAGATGTCCCTGACACCTTTTTCTTGATTTTTCGGGTCGTAATGACCTAAACCAACATTCCTTTCTTGCGTTATCCGTTTAATATGCGCGCTCTACCGTGCCATTGCCGTAGATCTTTTTGACCGCATTCCTGGTATTTCCCTTGTGCCTGATCTGGCCACTGCCCAGGACAAGCGCATCGATGGAATTGGATACGTTCAGTTCAGCGCTTCCTGAACCGGCTACTTTTACCTTGGCGGACTCCACCGGGCAGTTGAATCCCCTGATAGAACCCGAGCCGCTGACCAGGGCATTAAAGGTTGTGGCATATCCCCTTAGTGCGAGATCTCCGGAGCCGGCTACTTCGGCGCGAACGGCCTCACTTTTCAGGTCAACATCCATGCTCCCCGTCCCGTTGACAGCCAACAGAATATCACTCGCCGAAAGAGAATTTTCAGAGATGATTTTGCCGCCGGCATTCACCTGAAGCTCGTCAATGTGCTTCATACTGACGTACACCTTCATGGTCGGATTAACTTTGATATCGTCAATCTTAGCCCAAAGACTCCTGTTTGGACTCTCGGGTTTTCTTTCAATGTTGATCATCAGGATCCCGCTCTCGACGCGAATGTCACTGATTGCGTAAATATCGCTCATGGCTTCGACGCTCACTTCCTGTTTGTTGGTTTGCTTCAGGTAAACGGTGTAGTTCGAATTGACGTAAATTCCTTTGAATTCCGGAAGTTCGAGGGTTTTCTTCGTTACCTGTGCCTGGAGCGTGACGACGATAAAACAACAAAGCGTCACGACACTAAATGTCCTTTTCATGGGTTCAATTGATTTGATTGCGTTTAACGTTGGATGTGAATACGGGAAGCGGCGGTTGAGGTAAGAGCATTTGCGCGCGATCCGGATGGCCAGCGTGCATTTCGGCGATGAAATACGTCGGTTCATCGGTTTACGTCAGGATGTCCCTGCCGGTTAGTCCCGCTTTTTGAAAATGGCTCTGAAGATCAGGATAAACGCAATCCCACCGAGGCACATCACCACGAGCACTTCAGGGGTAATATATTCCACAGCATGCATGCGGCAAGATAGCGTCAAAAACGAAACATTACCTGCACCTTCAAATCATTCCGTGTGTTTCCGGGTATTCCGTCGTTGCCGCTTCCGATTTCTTCGCGGTCAATAAAACGCTGGTGCGCATAGCGTAGCCACAGGCTAATCAGTTTGCTGGCCTTCCATTGAAGGAGCAGGTAGTTCCGAACGCCCACACCATAATACGGCGGCAAAGAGAACGCCATCCAGGCGTCTTGTTCGTACATGTATTGTCGATTTTCGAAATCGGCGATGTCGATGATCGCGTGTCTTCCGCTTAACCGGAACTTACCAACCGAGACGCTGACATCCTGGGCGATGAGGATACCGCGACCGGTGCCGCTGCCCCGTTGGAAGTTGCTGAAACGCACGTGGGATTGAAGCCGCAGGCGGTCATTCGCCCATACCGAAAGCCCCGCCCAAAACATCCGCGTGGTCATTCTTTCGGTTTCATAGATGGAACTTGTTGAGACATTTTGAACTTTTGACGCCTCGCGAAGCTGGATGAAGGCTTTGAGCTTTCGGCGACGCTGCCATGCCACTTTCACGAGCCATTCATGCCCGGTGGAAGGTGCGTACCGGCGAAATCCGAGCCAGGGAAAGCGGAAAAGGTCGGCATAGGCGGAGACGGAAAGTTGCCTGTTCAACTGATACTTGCATCCCCAATAGAACCCGCGCTCATTTTGTGGGCGGCTGTTCTCTGCGAACGCGTTCGCATAGGAGGCATGAAAGGCGGGATCATATGATCGCAGCATCATCGATACATCGATCTTCGGGGTTAACGATCCCAGCAGGCCGGCCAGCCATCCCCACGCCGCGTCGAACGATGTCGCTACCTCCCCGAAAAAAGCGAAGTTGTTGGTGTTGTAGTTCAGGTACGCGCTGGCGGCGGAGCTGCGCAAACCCCGGAAGGCGAATTGATTATAGGGCATGGAACGCGGGTTCAACGGGTGGCTGAATTGCGAACTATTCCAAAGAATCCCGCTCTCCATTCTCCGTTGTCGATAGTGAATGCCCGCGCCATAGCCCCGTTCAAGTACGCTCCGGCGCCCGCGTAGCTCGGCGGTATTGCGGTGGAGACCCGTCTGCTGGATTGAAATGAGGTCATCGATTGCCGCATCCTGCCTCAACCGCGACCCGAATCCCGATAAGGACAGCCTCGGAGTTACGGCAACGCTCGCCGCAATGCCACGACGAAAGCCGGTCTCGCCGGCCGAGGTATAGGGCATAAATCCCGTGTTCGCCCGCCGAACGGTGCTGATCGTTTCGCCACCCTTCCCAAGGCCGAAACCACCCCCATGGATCAGTCCCTGTCCGAACTGTGCCCGAAAATCGCCGATGATCAGGTTTCGCACCGGCCCTTTGTCCCGCAATTGCAAATGACCCGACACGAAGTCAAACCCATAATGGTGCGCCTGGCGGTTCCACCGAAAGGGTTCTCCGGGATCGCGCTCGGCGGTGAACCCCACGCTGAAGTCGCCGGGCCTGTTGTTGCGAAATCGCATATACCATTTCCCGTCGGGTCCCTGGAACTGCCGGGACGGATCGGCGTTGACAAATCCGTTGCTGCGTTCAAGCTTTTGCTCATAGCGAAGTATGAGATATTGGTCGTTGTGGAGCATGCGCGTCACCAGACTTCGATTTACGCCCTTTCCGGGGTCGTTCACCATCAGCATTGGGGCAAGTTGCCGCAGCCTGACCAGGTCCATGCCGGGGATGAACTGAAGTTCGTAGATGCTCAGGAGCGGGCCTTGTGCGTCGCGGTAACGAAGGATGGATTGAACCTCATGTTCCGTAAAGAGGTTCATCCACCTAAGTTCTTCGGCTGAAGCCTTATTCACGTTGACAGGAGCAGACATCCGCTGCATCAAACCTTCATACAGCGTTTCATAGTCCGCGTCTTCTTCATAAAAGCCGACGAGGTCTTCCGAAATCCGGTTGAGGTTGTCTTCCGGTGTCTGTGCCAGCACGGAGACAACGGATAGGAGAAGAAATGTTACCATGCAAGGCCTCATTACCTGATGAATTGATACATCACGGTAGCTTGATGACTCAACCCGGACAAGACACCGTACGCCATCGCGTAGTCGAGGTGAAACTTTCGGGTGACGAATCCCAGGCCTCCGAAAACAATCCGCGGATGGATGTTGATGCCGGTCCTGGCTTTGAACTTCCGGTGGAATTGATATTCCAGCCCCGATTTCCATGTGGCCCGTGTGTCCAGGGATTTTTCAATTTCCGCAACGAGATACATTTTTTCAGTTGGATGAAACGACACCCCCAGCACCAGCCAGGTGGGGGTTCGCGCACGGCCGTCTCTTGTGATTTTTGGTTGGTTGATGTTGACGACATGCGCGCCTACGGAGAAATGCGGGGTAAGGTCCGCGATGCCCCCCGCACTCACCGTCCACGCGGTTGACGCGCCAAAGGTTTCCGCACGGTGTTGCACATAACTGATACGCGCGCCCAGCGCGGCAATTCCCATCTTATTTGCGAAAGCGATGGAAGCCAGTTGTTCACTGTAGAGATCATCGCCGAAACGAAATACACCCAAGGCTGCTGTGCCGATGGTCGTGGGAACGACGCACGCGACGGCCATTCGGTTAAACGCCGGGAAAAAGGGGTAGGCTTCATAGGTGAATGCTGTCGCCGGATGCCCGACTTTTGAAAGGCCCGCCACGTTGTTGAAGAGTGACCAGGGTTCCCCGAGGCATGCACCGGCATAACCCAACGCCATCGCGCGCGCACCAACGTTCAGGGACGTCTGCTGGCCCCAAAGGGGAAAGCAAAACGATATCAGGAAAGAAACGAGAACGCATCTTCTTTTCATGGAGAGAGGGTATTGCCACGATGAAGGTAACGCGCTGTGGTTTACCCTGCAAAACGGTTTTCCTGATAATCGTCGGGAGCGAGTTGCGAATTACGAATGGCGGGAATTACGAATGGGAAGCCTCCTCGCTAGAACTCGCGCTTGACATGGAAGAAGAATCCTTTCTCGCCTTCTCCATTGAAGCTGTATTCAAAACGCAGCACGATGTCATAGGCACTTACGACATCGAATCCTAATCCAACGCCTGAGAGCAATTTGTCCGAGAGGCGTGTGTTGAAGTCCCGACGTTCGTAATAGTCATAGTTCGCGACGTAGGCGAAGTCTGCGTAGGTCTTGAGGTAGATCGCGAGGGGAATGTGCCTGAATTGCTCGAGGGGCATGTCGGACCAGTGATAATTGCGGGAAAAGATGAGTTTTTTAAAGGTCGTTTTGGCCAGGCCGTAGTAGGGGCCTTCGATGACGTAAAGCTCATATCCTCTCACAAACTGGCGGCGCAGGCCGAGCACACTGAGATTGGTATACGGAACAGCGTCGGGTGTGCTCCAGTGGAGATTGACGTGGTTTGAAAGGTAAAAGTTCTTTCCCAGGTCGGCGTATTTCGAATAGAGAAAATTGACTTCGAACTTGTCAACGTCTTCCGCCGATGTAAGTCCGAATTTGGCGATGCCGGCGCCCAACTGATAACCCTTTAAGGGATATGCCTGGATGTCGCGGTGGTCGGCGTTGAAGCCGTATCCGATCCAGGCGTATCGCTGGCTTTCGCTCGCTTCCCCACTAAAATAATTTGGATTGAGCAGCCTCACCGTATCCTTTACAAAGGAGTTCACAAACTCGATCTTGAAGGTGTGCGTTTTATAAAATGATTTTCTGTACGTGTACGTAAGCCCACCGATCCGGTCGCGCCGCAGCACGTTGTCGGACGTAAGGAACGCATACTTATGGCCAACGGTTTGGAAGGCGATGTTTTTCGGCTCATTAAACCGGAACTCGACGGCGAGGCCATGCTTTTGTTTTTTATCAATGAAAGGAAACCGGTAGAGGAGTTCGAACCTGCGCTGAAAACCAAATTGGGCCAGGAAGCGGAGCGTTTCGTTCCTTCCGCGCATGTTATACTGATAAAGCCGCAACCCGTAGTTTACACGGTGGAAATCATGGTTATAGTTCTGCCACCACTCGTTAAAGTTTCGGTCCGAAAGTTCAAAGAGGGGCGCGGGAAAGGTATACCAGCGTTCGTCGACGTCAATGAGGAGGTCCACCTTGCCGGGCTCAAGTTCAAGGGTTTTCAGTTCGACCTTATTAAAGAGCCGGGTGTTGATCAGTTTCTTCCGATCCATTTCGATCGTTGAAGCAAGGTCGGTGCTCCACACGACATCACCTTGCTTCAATGACAACTCGCGGAGCACAATCTGGTCGCGCGTGATGCGGTTGCCGATAATAAAGATCCGATTGATTTGAACGAAATGCCCGACCGTGTCAGTACTCGTTCCCACATCGCGGCGGATTGAATCGGCCCGCACTTTCGCGTCGGAACCCTGTGGTTGTTCCTGGAAGGAAAGTAGCCCAAAAAAACCGATAACAAGCGCAAGCATGAGTAGTCACTGAGAGACGATCTTCAATCACGGTTCAACTTCCTAGCCCTTCCTTCGATACGAATAAAGAAGAATGAAAATTCCTGCAATCACTAGCGGAATGCTGAGGATCTGTCCCATAAAAAGCGGTAGATCGTTCTCAAAAGCTTCCTGTGGCTCTTTGAGGAATTCATAGAGGAATCGCAAGCCAAAGCAAACGATCAGGAAAATACCCAGCAGCCTGCCGGGCGGTAAGTTTTCCCTGTAACGTTTCCAAATGGCAAAAAGCAAAATAAAAAGGAAAACGCAAGAGACGGATTCATACAATTGCGCGGGATGCCTGGAAATGCCTGTGAGGTGCAGGCGAGCGGCAAGCGTTCCATCTTCCTGGGGCGCGATCTCATATTCAATATCCCTGCTCGTGTCGAAGAATTCGCCGAGGTAACGATACGTGAAACCCCGCGCCGTGGCGAGGAGGTCCGCGGCTTGCGCTTCCGTTACCCCTTCCTTGAAAAAGAAATAGGCCGACAGGGGTACCCTTCCATGGTCAGCCAGCGGGAGCGAATCGTTGCGGTGGAATACAATGTCTTCGGTGATCTCATTGTCGTCCTGGTAATCGTCGACCGCGTCGGTTAGTTTGCCCACGAATACGACGCCGTAGGATTTGTCGGTAGGAACGCCAATGATCTCGGAGTTAAAGAAGTTTCCAAGCCGGATGAGAGCACCGGTGAGCGCCACCAGGATGACGATGCGATCCACTACCTGGAGAAAATTCTGCCCCGGTTTCTTCTTTCGCGCATACAACCACAAAGCAAAAAGGATCGCGAATGCGCCGCCGTGACTGGCCAATCCCTGAAGCCCTGTGAACCTGAAGGGATCAAATTCAAACGGAAGGAATATGCTGAGGGGCTCATTCCAGATAATCTCCGGCTCATAGAAGATCACGTGCCCAAGGCGCGCGCCGACGATCGTAGCGATGACCATGTAAATGGTCAGGGTCTCGACATCCTTGGCGGGCTTTCCTTCTTTCTCGTAGATGTTGTACAGCAGTTGCTGACTGATCAGAAAGCCCAGCGCAAAGAACAGCCCATACCAACGCAGGGCGAATGTTCCGATTTCAAATATTTCGGGATTACCGTTCCAAATGATGAAGTTATGAATTGCCATAGCAACAAATATAATGACGAATTGCGAATGACGAAGGACGAATGCGAAGACCGGGCAAGGAATTGTCATTCGGACCAATGGCTCCGGGCCCCCGACAACACACAAGAACCGGGAACTCACGGAGCCGCCCCCGCAATCAGAAACCCATCTCCTCCAACTCCCCCCTGAATCCCGCGGAGAGTATGGGGAACCTGCACCAACTGCGCGGATCTATGTTGAGATCGTCAAGGTGGAAGGAAGGGGCAAGCCGCTCCCGTTTCCATTGGTTCGCAGCCCAAAGGTGGAAGAACTTCTTAATATAGTTTTTAAGGAGATCGTGTTCGACATCGTTTTTCAGGGCGTCGAACACTTCTTCCGGTGATTTTCGGTGAAATATGGCCTGCTTCTCAATTTGTTCAAGTACGGGATAGGGCATGAGGTCCTTCTCGTCGGTCTGTTGTTCGCTTGCAGGCCGGAGTTCCGCGGTAGGCTGAAGGCTGTTGATGGCGCTCAATCCGGTGTGGCCGAGCGCGCTTTCCGCCCACTTCAGCCATTGGATGATGAACGGCTTGCTCAGCCCGGCGATGGGTGCCAGGCTGCCGCTGGTATCGCCGTCCATGGTTGCGTAGCCCACATCGCCCTCACTGCGGTTGGAGGTGGTCAGCAAAATAGCGCCTCTGAGGTTGGCCAGCATCCAGATGATGGGAGACCGTGCGCGCGCCTGGATATTTTGCAGTGCAATGTCGTCGGCATCCCAGTTGAGCGGCCTTCCAATGGCACCTTCGATCTTCCCGGTGTAGCTGGCGACTTCTTCGTCGACGCTCCAATGATGGAATTCCGCCCCTATCGATTCGGCGAGTCGTTGTGCGGCATCAAGGGTAGTGGCGGACGAATTTTTCGTTCCCTGGTAGGCACAGGTCAGAATTTTGCCGACGGCTCTGCGCCAGTCTCCGCCGATCTCCTTATCATCAAGGCCGATGGACTCACAGAACGCTTTCCAACCGATTTCGGTGGGGACCCGCCGGACCATTTCGGCGACCGCAATGGCACAGAGGCCGGAGTCTGCGCCGCCGCTGAGCGACAACACGAAGCCACGTGCGCGGCTCTTGCGAAGGTAGTCGTATAGGCCAAGCGCGAGGGCCTGCGCCACTTCCTCGTTACGTTGCTTGTTGTCGGACGACGCCTGGCATTTGGTGCCGGCGGGATTTTGAAAGTTGATATCACAAGACAACACGTTCACTTTCCGGAAAGAGAGGCGGCGGTTTACGGCCACGAGGTTTCCCTGTTGGCCGATTACGATGTCGCCGTCATAGATCATGCGCCCCGCTTCGTTGCCGAGGTGGTTTACAAACACGTAAACGCAATCAAACTTGCCAGATCCCTCCACGATGACTTCCTGTTCACGCAGCAAGCTCTTACCCATGGCGAAATGACTGGCGCTAGGATTGAGGATGAGGTCGACGCCGCGTTCATGGAGGCGGTATCCGGGCCGGTTTTCCCGCCGCCAGGCGTCCTCACAGATTTCAAATCCCAACCGTATGCCTTCGACGTCATAGACCAGGTCCCCTGCCGGTAACGGCGGATAGGGCGGGGGCAACGGTATGGTCTTGTTCGCGGGCCAGGCGTCAAACCACCGGGGCTCGTAGTGCACGCCGTCGCGCGCGAGGTTTTGCTTCAACGTAATGCCGATGATGCGCTTGTTGCTGACGACGCATGCGCCATTGTAGGTGATGCCATGGATCCGGATGGGGAGGCCAATGGCCACGGTAATTTCGTCACATTCGTTAACCAACGCTTCCAGGTGCTGCCACGCGCGTTCGGCAAGCCAGTTGCTGAGGAACACGTCTTCACATCCGTAGCCGGTGAGCGAGAGTTCCGGCAGACAAAGGATCTTGATTTTCTGTTCCCGGGCAATGCGGATCGCTTCGCGGATGTTCGCGACATTGTTGGTCCAGTCGAACGGGGTTTGGTTAAGGGTAGCGCCGCCTATTCTCATCGCGCGTTTGAATTAACAACAAATAATGATCAAAAGAAGTGTTTATGCTCCCGCCGACCCGGTATTTATTCGGATTCGTTAAAAAGGTTCAAGAGTTCGCAGGTCTTCAGCGCAGCGTCCTGTTCGGCCTTCTTTTTACTGTTGCCGTACCCGGTGCCCATGGCTTCACTGTTGACCAGCACCTGTGCCGTAAACTCCTTGTGGTTGCGTGTTTTCTTCACGCTAAGGATCTCGAACCGCACTTCCCTGCCTTCACGTTGCGCCCACTCGATTACCTTGCTTTTGAAATTGAAGTTTGAGTTCACCAGTTCGTCGAGGTCATAGTTGGGCGTAATGAGCTTGTCGATCACGAATTTGCGGGTACGGAGATATCCCTTGTCAAGGTAGATGGCGCCCACGATCGCCTCAAGGGTGTTTCCAAGGATGACTTGCTGAAGGTGCGTATTCTTGTTATCGAACTGAACGATATTTCCGACGCCGATCCTTCGGGCCAGGTGGTTCAAGGCTTCCCGGTTTACGATCCTTGATCGGATCTCCGTAAGGAAGCCCTCGGGTTTGAACGGGAATTTTTTGAAAAGATAATCGGCCACGGCGGCGCCGAGGATTGCGTCGCCAAGATATTCCAGCCGCTCATTCGATTCCTTGAATCCGTGCGAATTCTCACGGGCCACGGAACTGTGCACGGTGGCCAGCCGGTATATCGCCAGATTGGAAGGCGTAAAACCGGCAATGTTTTGAATGGCCCGGACGAGCTTGACGTCGTTGCCCGATTTGCCCTTCTGAAGCTTAAGAATTTTCCACACCAAGCGAAAATAGATTGGAAATTAGCCGGTGCTAATTTAACAATATTCGTTAACCGATAAAGTTGCTTTCGGGATCTGGCGGATCAGACCTTCCGCAGGATGATCGAAAAATTATGTCCGCCAAAGCCAAAGGTGTTGCTCAGAACGACATTTACAGGACGTTGCTGCGCTTCGTTGAACGTCATGTTCAGGCGGGGATCAAGGTCGCTATCATCCTCGAAGTGATTGATGGTGGGCGGGATCACCGATTCTTGCAAGGCCATCACGCAAGCGATGGACTCGATGGCTCCGGCTGCGCCGAGGAGGTGGCCGGTCATCGACTTTGTTGAACTGATATTCATCTTGTAGGCGTGATCTCCGAAGACCTTTTGAATCGCGCGGATCTCGCCGATGTCGCCGAGGGGCGTCGAGGTGCCGTGGGTGTTGACATAATCGATGTCTTCGGGGCGGATCTCGGCCTCTTCCAGGGCGTTGTACATGACCTGTATGATACCTGCGCCGTCCGGGTGCGGGGCTGTGATGTGATAAGCATCTGACGACATGCCTCCGCCGATCACTTCAGCATAGATTTTCGCGCCCCGTTTTTTGGCATGCTCATACTCTTCGAGGATCAACGCTCCCGCGCCCTCTCCGAGTACAAAACCGTCGCGGTCCTTGTCATACGGCCGCGATGCCGTCTCCGGCGAGTCATTTCGCTCGGACAGGGCCCTGAGCGCATTAAAACCGCCCACACCGGCTTCACAAACCGCAGCTTCGGATCCCCCTGACACAATGATGTCGGCTTTGCCCAACCTGATATAGGTGAAGGCATCGTAAAGCGCATTGGTCGATGATGCGCAGGCCGACACTGTAACGTAGTTTGGGCCCCTGAAGCCATACTTTATGGAGATATGACCTGCACTGAGGTCGGGAATCATTTTCGGAATGAAGAAAGGGTTGAACCGGGGGGTTCCGTCTCCTCTGGCGTACGTTTTTACTTCCTCCTGGAAGGTAAGAAGGCCCCCGATACCCGATCCCCAGATTACCCCGGCACGGTTGGGGTCGAGGGTAGCCAGGGGAAGGTCAGCGTCCTTAATTGCCTGATCAACGACGACCATGGCGTACTGCGTAAAGGGGTCCATTTTCCGGGCCTCCTTACGGTCCATGAAATTACCGATGTCAAAGTCTTTTACTTCGCAGGCAAATCGCGTCTTAAACCTGGATGCATCGAAGCGCGTGATCGGTGCGGCTCCACTCTGGCCATTCCTGAGCCCATCCCAATACGCCTGAAGGGTATTGCCGATAGGCGTGAGTGCACCAAGTCCTGTAACGACTACTCGCTTCAATTGCATGTTCTAAAGGGTGTGGTTGGGTATGGGCGGTTATCAATCTATTTCTTGACGTTTTGTTCCAGGTAGGAGATGGCCTGGCCCACAGTGGAGATATTTTCAGCCTGATCGTCGGGAATGGAGATGTTAAATTCCTTTTCGAACTCCATGATAAGCTCGACCGTATCAAGTGAATCCGCCCCCAGATCGTTCGTGAAGCTGGCCTCCGGAGTCACTTCAGATTCCTCGACACCGAGTTTCTCGATGATGATCTGTTTTACTTTTTGTGCAATTTCAGACATGTTTTTAAAGTTTAGTGATTTAAAAATCTCTGCAAAGAAAGAGATTTACGGCAATATTGTCAAACTTTTTTGACTGCCCCCCAAAGGGCCGGAATCGCGTATTTTGGATCGAAAAATGAAGAAAAATAAGCTGGTAATCGACTATGCGTACGACTTTGAACTGATGGGTCTCAGCACATCGGCGAAGGGTTATAAGCTCGCCTGGGAACTGAACCATCGGCTTGGGCTGCACCTGGTCAAGCAGCAGGACCTGGTGGTGGGGTTCCGGAATAACGAAGAAAAGAGTTTTCACTACTACGCCCACCAAACGCGTTTAAATCGATTGAAACTGTTCAGGAACAAACCGGCGGAATCGGATGCGGGAAAGTATTTTCTCATACCTGAGTTTCCTCACTTTGATTTCATAATTTTGGCTGCCATGGAAGACTATAACCTGCCGCAGCTTCTCGCGCTCGTAAAGACGATCCCCGCGGTTCAACTGGCTGCGCCGATTTCTTTGGAAGGCCTCAGATCGAAATCGAATTTCATTTTTTGATGTCTACCGCCCAATTTCATTTTGTTTTCATTTTTGTGATCTTACCGCAACATTATGTTTGAGAAAACTTCGTATAACAAGACAAAGATTGTCGCCACGGTCGGGCCTGCGTCAAATTCAAAGGACATGCTGCGGGCGCTTGTAAAGGAGGGTGTCGACATTTTCCGCCTCAATTTCTCGCATGGTACGCATGACGATCACCAGAAGGTTATCGAGGCTGTGCGGGAGATCAACCAGGAACTGGGAACGACAGTATCGCTTCTCCAGGACCTCCAGGGGCCTAAAATCAGGATACAGGAGATGCAGCCCGACGTTGTAATCGAACGCGGTCAGGAGTTGGTGATCACGACCCGCCAGCTGTTGGGAAACAATGAGATCGTCAGCACGTCGTACACTTCCCTCCCCAAAGACGTGCGGGCGGGAGACACCATCCTCATCGACGACGGCAAGATTGAGTTGAAAGTTAAACATGTGCGCGACATAGACGTCCTTACGGAGGTTGTTTATGGCGGCCCGGTCAAGTCACGCAAGGGCATTAACCTGCCATTCACCAAGGTGTCGGCGCCGTCCCTTACCGAAAAGGATATCAAAGACCTTGACTTTGGAATCAGGAACAACCTTGACTGGATCGCCCTATCCTTCGTGAGGAAGGCCAGCGACATCCAAGCCCTACGGGAAATTATCACCAGGAACAACTCGCAATCGCGTATTGTCGCTAAGATTGAGAAGCCCGAGGCCCTGAGCAACATCGACGAGATTATCGCGGCCACCGACGCGGTAATGGTGGCCCGTGGCGACCTTGGTGTCGAGATCTGGCTGGAAGAAGTGCCGATGGTACAGAAGATGATGGTCGAAAAGTGTAACAAAGCCGGCAAGCCCGTCATCGTCGCCACCCAAATGATGGAGAGTATGATCGATAACCCGCGGCCCACGCGCGCCGAGACCAACGACGTGGCCAACGCGGTCATGGACGGCGCCGACGCATTGATGCTTTCCGCAGAAACCGCCGCCGGCCGGTACCCGCTGGAGGTGGTCCGTTCCATGGTCCGCACCATCGCCTCCGTGGAAAAAAACCCGAACATCTATTTCCACTTCAGAGAAGTTGACCCCCAGTCGCCAATTTTTGTCAACGACAGCCTGGTCCTCGCGGCCTGTAAGCTTGCCAAGGATGTTGGCGCCAAAGCGATTGTCGGCATGACCGCTTCCGGGTATACAGCGTTCAAGTCGTCATCACACCGGCCCAATGCCAACATATTTGTCTTCACCAGCAATAAATCGCTTATCAATAAGATCAACCTGGTGTGGGGCTCACGTGCCTACCATTATGACAAGACGGAATCGACCGACGAAACCATCTCCGACGTGGAGGCAATTCTCAAGCGTGAGGGGCATGTGAAGTCCGGCGACACGTTTATTTTCCTGGCCAGCATGCCTATTCAGGAAAGGGCCCGAACAAACACCCTGAAGATCAACATTGTGAAGTAGCCGGGGAGGGAGGCGTGATTCCCGTCTAATGCGCTTCCGGAGGAAGCGGCATCCTTGGTTCCACCATAATCACCTCTTCCCGGTCGACTATCACGGCGCCGGCAGGATCGCCCTTGCGTTTGCGAACATATTTGCGCGGTGTGATGATGACGGGGCACAACGTTTCCGTCTTTCGTTTCGAATTGTAAGCTGCCAGTGCGGCGGCAAACTCAACAACATCCTTTGGGAAGTTCATCCCGGGCCGGCGCCTAACGACGACATGTGAGCCGGCGACATCTTTAGCGTGAAGCCAAAGGTCATCCTTGTGGGCGAGTTTCAGTGTGAGGACGTCATTGGCCCGGGCGTTTTTCCCAACCCAGATGCTGAAGTCCCGAAACACAAACTCATGGTAGGGTAGCGAAATTGTGTCCCCGCGGTCCGGAATTTCTGCAACCAGATCGTCCTTTATTTTTTTCAGGGCGGCGAATTCTTCGGTGCGTACAACCGCCTCGATGTGGGATTGTAGTTCAGCCATTTCCGCCCGTCGCCGCTCAATCGATGCCTGAAGCCGCTCAACCTCGAGCCGTTGGTTCTTCGCCTTGCGATAATAGATCGCCGCGTTCTGTTGCGGCGTGTGGTCTTTCTTCAGGCGGACTTCCGTCAATGCATTGTTGTGGTAAAAATCTTCCAGCGCGACCTGCCCGGCACCAGCGGGGATGGTATGCAGGTTGGCCATGATCAGGTCCGCCCACTCCCTGTAATTGTGCCCATGTTCCAGGTCACCCAACTTCAATTTATTCTTTTCGCAGTAGTGGTGACTGCTTTCCAGGCGGAGCCTGAGCTGGCGCAACAGCTTTGCCTTCAGGTCGCCAACGGTATGGGCATGGTTGTGCCACGCATAGAAAGCGTTGATCGCCTCTACGGGGTCGGTGAACTTTTTTTCCACCGCTCCGAAATCGAGCAACGACAAAACCGGTTTCTCCTCCACGGTGCTAAGAAAGTAAGCGGGGGCTTCAAGTCCTTGGATCAACTGTTGGATGCGATCCCATTTTTTGTCAACGGGCGCTTCGGAAAAACCCTGGGCGTTCAGGTATTTCCAGACCAGTTTACCGAACGTGAAGTAAAGCGAGGAAGGATTGTGGACGTGAGCCTGGAACGCTTCAAAACTCCAGTCGATTTCACGATCCAGATCCCGGGTTTGGATGGTTGCATCGGCGACGAGTTTGTTTCTGAACATTGCGGCCACAACGCCGTCCCGGATAACGAGGACGTTGGCCCGGTTTCCGTGGAGTTTGAACAGCACGGCAACGTTGTCGCTCAGCAACAGGGCAAAGCTGCGCTCGTTGTTGAATTGGCGCAAGCCTTTTATGCGACGCCCGATGATGTCGGGAAAGAGGTCTACGCTGTTCTTGCGCGCACGGGCAAAAGTGCGGGGGAATGATACGCACCCAAGGTCGGGCCGGGTGGTGGCCCGAAGGTAAAAAGAGCCCTCAGCGGATTCGGTTCGGATGATCAGTTCGTCTTTCTCCTGGCTGAAACATTCCGAGATGACACCTTCCCGAAGCACGGGATCGAGTCGTTTGGTCAATTGCCGGAGAAAGTAGTAGTTGTTGTGCACGTGGGTGTTTATTCATGCGGTTTGCGGTGTGCCTTTTAACGTTTGCCGTTCGCGTTCGTTGTACGGGAGACAGCTTGGGGAAGCTAACTATCCACGGTAACCTTTAGTCCGTCGTAGGCGAGGAAGACATTCGGCGGCAGTTCTTTGCTAACGTCGGCGTGCAATCCAAGCTTGTGGCTGATATGGGTGAAATAGGCACGTTCTGCGTTGAGTTCTTCCACGACGCGGAGCGCTTGTTCTAGGTTGAAATGCGAAATGTGCGCTTCCCGCTGCAAGGCATTGAGTACCAGCGTTCGAGTGCCCTTCATTTTTTCTTTCGTTTCATCGGGGATAAAGTTGGCATCGGTAACATAGGAAAAGTCATCAATACGGAAGCCAAGGACAGGGAGGCGGAGGTGCATGACCGGCAGGGGCGTTACGTTAAGTCCGTTGATGCTGAAATCATCTTCAGCGATGGGAAACAGGGAGAGCCGGGGTATACCCGGATAGTACTCCGTGGCAAAAGCATAAGCGTATTCGATCCGGAGTTGTGCCAGGACTGCGTCTGTTCCATAGACGGGCATGTCGGCGTTTTGCATGAAGTTGTATGCCCTTACGTCGTCAAGGCCGGCGGTATGATCACGGTGAGCGTGGGTGAAGATGACCGCATCGAGGCGTCGCACATCCTCGCGCAGCATTTGCTGTCGGAAGTCGGGGCCGGTATCGAAGATCAGCGTCTGATCGCCGGTCTCGATGAGAACGGAAGTTCGAAGCCTTTTATCGCGATAGTCCAGGGACAGGCAAACGGCGCAGGTGCAGCCGATCACTGGCACACCTTGTGAAGTACCGGTGCCCAGGAACGTTACCGTCAAGCTGCTGCGGATTGTGGGAAGAGTTCCTGGTAGAGCTTCGCGTTCTTTTCGGAGAACCGGGCGGTGTCGAGGTGAATGTTCTTCAGGATGTCGAGCAGGGCGTTGATCTTGCCTTCCACTGCGTAGAACTTGTTCACGATGATCATGTTCTGATCCTTCAATACACAATAGCCCGACTTGAAATTTCCCTTCTCATAACGGAGGGTATAATCGGACTCAGCAACAATATCCTCGAGTTTGGCCAAAAATTGGGTCGTGTACTTAATCATAGTGAATAAAACTCTCCTCGGGGTACAAAGATAACCCATTTTGCCATTTTGTGGATGACTGTGTGGATTTTCTGTGGAATAATGGCGATGCTTGTGGATAACTTGGGGCTTTCGAATGCTGTTGTGACTTTTCATGGCATTCTGGACGAAATGGAATCTGCTGATGCCAAGTGTTGATAAGTTGGAGAAAAAGCTGGTCGTTGTGGCCGGCCCCACAGCGGTTGGGAAGACAGCCGTTGCCATCGCCCTGGCGAGAGCCCTTGATTCACAGGTTGTTTCCGCGGATTCCCGTCAACTGTATCGCGAACCCGACATCGGTACGGCAAAACCGGATGAACGGCAATTAAAGGCTGTCGTTCATCACTTTGTGAACAGCCATTCAGTCCATGAGTCTTACGACGCCGCCCGGTATGGCGAAGATGCCCTGAAAACCATTCATGAAATTTTCTTGCGCCATGACTATGCCATTCTCTGCGGCGGATCGGGCCTTTATATCAAGGCCGTATGTGAGGGCTTTGATGAGATTCCGGCAGTACCGGAGTCCGTTCGTCAATCCCTGGTGCAGGAATGGAGGGTGCATGGCATCGGTTGGCTGCAACAAAAAATGCTGGAGTTGGACCCGGGCCATTTTAAGTCTGTTGACCCGCTTAATCCGCATCGTTTGATCCGGGCGCTGGAAGTACGCCTATCCACGGGGCTGTCCATATCGCACTTCCGGGGAACGAGGAAACGCGAACATGATTTCAGGATCGTGAAGATCGGGTTGGAACTGCCCCGCGAGGAGCTTTACCAGCGCGTTGATCAGCGCATGGATGAAATGATCGCCAGGGGCTTGTTCGAGGAAGCTGTGGAGTTGTATCCCTTGCGGCATCTCAATGCATTGCAGACGGTTGGGTATACGGAAATATACGGGTACCTGGACCATCGGTATGACCGGGACGAGGCCGTGCGCCTTTTGAAGAGGAATTCGCGACGATATGCAAAACGCCAGCTTACGTGGTTCAAACGCGATCAGGAAATGCGATGGTTTCACCCGGGACAGTTAAACGAGATGATCGGTTTTGTGGAACAGTCTGACTGAATTTTATTAGGTTGGCGTTTAATCCACCGACACTTGACACCGGACAACAAGAAAGTATTGATCATCACCTACTATTGGCCGCCCAGTGGGGGAAGCGGCGTTCAGCGGTGGCTCAAGTTTGTGAAGTACTTGCCCGGCTTGGGGTGGAAGCCTTTTGTCCTTACGCCATCGAACCCTGCCTTCGACTTGCGCGACGAATCCCTGCTCGCCGATGTGCCGCCGGAAGCAAACGTCATCCATTTGCCGATCTGGGAGCCATACAGGATATTCTTCACCTTGTCACGGCTGCTGGGTGGTCGGCAGTCGGCGAAGCCTACCGAGCTCGTGCAAAAGACGCGTACAAGTATTTTCGGCAGGGTGGTTACGTGGATACGCGCCAATTTTTTCATTCCGGACCCGAGAATTTTCTGGGTCAGGCCCGCCACATCGTTTCTGGAAAATTTCCTGAAACGACACGACATCACCACGGTTATCACAACAGGACCTCCGCACAGCGTTCATCTGATCGGCCTTCGATTGAAGAAAAGGAATTCTTCTGTCCGTTGGATCGCCGATTTTCGTGATCCTTGGAGCGAGTGGGGTTTGCTGGAGACGCTCAATACAGGGAAACGAGCGACGCGGCAGCATCAGGTGCTGGAGCGCCGCGTGCTCACTGCTGCGGATGAGGTGATTACGGTCACCCCCTCACTTGCGCGAACGTTCGAACGCCTTGCGGGGCGTCCGGTACATCTGATCAGCAACGGATACGATGAAGATGATTTTTCTTCGATCACTTATGCCAACGCGCCCAGATTTCTTATTCGCCACGTAGGCATTGTGAACGAACGCTGCGATCCGAGTGCCTTTATGCAATGTGTGGAGTCGATGATGCGCGAAAGGCCTGATTTTGCTGCCGACGCCCAAATTGAATTTATCGGGGAAGTTCATTCGGCGTTTAGACGTCAGGTTGAAGCGTCTGCCTTGTTAAAGAAAGTGGTCGTTTTCACGGGCAGCATTCCGCATAAGGAACTCATCAGACGGTACGGTGCTGCGCAACTGCTACTGATCGTGCTCGTTGGCTACAAGCACCCGGAGGAATATATGCCGGGCAAACTCTTTGAGTACCTCGCCACGGGTATCCCTGTATTGGGAATCGGCCCTGTGCATGGCGACGCCGCGAAGTTGCTTGCGGAGACACAGGCAGGGGAAATGATTGATGACGCGGATCGCGATTCCATCCGGGCCGCGCTTGAAGGTCATTACCGGCATTGGAAGGAAGGGGGGACGGTTCATGCAAAAGCCGTGCATGCAACGGCGTACTCGCGCCGGTCCCTAACCAGGCTGCTGGTCCGGCTGTTGGAAAAGGAAGGGCCATATCAATAGAGGAATCCCATCTCCAGGGCTTTCGTGACCATCTCCGCGGCGTTGTTCACCTTGAGTTTTCGCATCATGTTTCGACGATGTGCTTTCACGGTGAGGGGAGAGATGCTCAATCTTTCTGCAATCTGATCGCTGGTCTTTCCGGACGCGATCATTTTTAATATTTCTGCTTCGCGGTCGGAGAACGGAGACTCAAACCGTGACGTCGCCGATGGTGGCGCGGAGAATCGTTCACCGTTGCAAATTCTTGTTAGCGCATCGATCAGTGCCATACTTTCCATGGCTTTGTTCAGATAGCCGTTCGCGCCAAGTTCGAAGGCCTCCTGTGAGAACACATTTTCCTCGTGCATGCTAAGCACCACAATCCGGGTTTCCTCGTCGTTAATGCGTATTCGCTTGATAACATCGAATCCGCTGAGTCCCGGCATCTCCACGTCGATGACGACAAGGTCAGGCTGGTGAAATCGTATGCGGTCGAGCAATGCAAAGCCGTTGTAGAATTTCTCCAGGACCTGAAAGTGCGTGGTGTCGTTGAGAAGCCGCTCGAGGCCATCGCAAAAAAGTTTGTGGTCATCGGCCAGTATTGTGCGAATCATACGACCTCCTTTTTTGTGGCTGTAGGGATATCGATGGAATAGGACACGCCGAACGTTCCGGATTCGAACCTCAAGGTTCCGTTCACCGACTGGATTCTGGATTCCACGCTATCCAGGCCAAGTCCATGGTTGCTCGGGTCAATCGAGAATCCCACACCGTCATCTTCATATACAACATTGATCATGTCGTCAAACGAGCTGATGTGAATAGTGATATGCTTTGCGTAGGAATGTTTTATCGTGTTGGTGATCAGTTCCTGCAGCACGCGGAAGATGAGAATGTTCAGCTCCTGGTCCAGGGACTCCTTCCCGAACGTCTTCACGGAAATGTCAATGGGAATCGACCTGGAAAGTTTGCCGACGTAGTTCTTTAATCCCGTGAAGAGGCCATAGCGCTCGAGACTAGGCGGTGTCAGTCCGTAGATAATCTCTTTGATCTCGCGAATCGCAACCTGGAATTGCTCTTCAATGTCTGCGGCCAGCGGTTCTTCATGAGATTTCAAAAGCCGGCTGACAGATAGCTTGATGGCCGTGAGATTGGTGCCCACGCGGTCATGCAGTTCTTTGGAGATCCGGTTTCTTTCGCGCTCCCGTGTGACGATTTCGGATTGCAGCAATTTTTGCTGATGCTCGTTGATGATGCGTAAATAGTGATTGCGTTCACGAAAAACTGAACGCTGGTACTTGACGTAGAGGTATGAAGCGGAAAAAAGCAAGGCGATCGCGAGTAATCGGGTGTACCATTGATTCCACCAGGCATCGCCGATGACAAAGGGCATTGTCGCGAGCGCAGGGTGCCATTTGTAGTTGTCTGTGGAGTATTGGAGCTCGAATTTGTACGTGCCGGGGGCCAATGATGTCAAGAGGATTTGTCGGGAGTCGGTATAATTCCAGGGTTCCTTTGGCGTGATTCTATACCTCGTCAGGATATTTCGATTATTGAACGAAATACTTCTGAATTTAATAAGAATGTCATTGTTCTCATGATGTAGAACGCGGTTCGACAGACCGTCGACTTTCTGATGATTGATAGCCAGGCCTTCGAGCACAAAGAGGGGGCGTTTGTTGGCGAACCGCATTGATTCGTAAGGAATGATCGAGATTCCGAAGTCTGAGCACGCCCAAACGTTTGTGCCACCGTCTACCAGGAAGTTGATCTTGTTTTCCAAAAGGCCGTTCCATTTCGTCAGAAATTCGAATTCGAACTGGTGATTGATTACCGACCTGAGGGGTGCGACAGCGATCCCTTTCTCAGTCGCTATCCATAAGGTGGAGTCTTTTATCATCACGGAATAGATGTTGTTCGCGTGGAAGTCATTCTCTTCGTTGAACTGCCTGGATTGCCAGGTATGCTTGTTGAGTAAAAAGAATCCGCTGCCGAGGGTGCCCAGAAAAACAATCGAATCGTTCAGGTTATGGAGATGCACGATCTTTGCGCTCTCGAAAGCGGGTTCGTCACGTACCGGGTTGAATTGGAGATCATTCACGTGCAGACCTGATCGTCCGGAAAGGAAAATTAAGGAGTCATCGATGAGAATACTCCGGTATCTGAGCTTGGTGTTCAGTATCCGTATGGGTACCGCATTTTCATCCATCTCATAAATCGATGTGTTTGCGGCTATGATATTCCCATTTTTCCGTTGCGCTATAGCCGACCGCATAAGCGTAATTTTCTTCTTTAGGTTCAGGGACTTGTCGAAGACACGTAGGTATTGCCCCGAGGAGATCAGCAGATCACCCTTTCGGGTCCGGAACATCGACAAAATGAGATCATCCATGCTTCCATCGCCAATGTTTTTACTGCGGACGAGACGCCCCGTTTCGACGGCGTAAATTCGAATATTTCCCTCGACATCGCCGGTGATGACTTGGCCGTCACCAGCAACAACAGAAGTGATCTTTGCTTCACCCCGCGAAAGCTGGAGTCGCGACGCGAGGTTTGGAATGTAGTAAGCGCCGTCCTCGAGCGTGGTAAGCCAAAGGCCTCCTTCATGGTCGAATAACACAGAGGTCACGGATTTTTCCCGAACGAGTTTGAGGTTGGGTTCGGCAAATCCGTCGGCATAGCGTTCAACCCCCCCTTTGATGTAGCCAATCCAGAGGTCCTCCTTTCGGTCCACATAAAGATAGATGATGGCGCGGTCGGCCGTCATTGCTACTTTTACCCTGGTGCCGTCAAACTCGTACAGGGTGTCCCCCGTTGAAAAGTACAACTTGCCTTTCCACGAAACGGCCCTTGACATATGATAAAATGATTCTCCCTTGGCCGGCGGTACCGGATATCGGCCACCGTCGAAGAGCAGCCACTTTACCCTCATCACGGGAGTCGTCATCGCGCCCGCAACAAGAATCCTGCCGGACGGCATTTCACGGATCCGGATATGGTTGGGGGGAATCCAAAGGCTATCGAGCTTGCCTGCGCTATCGATATGGCTGAGGTGTGAGCTGTTGGTCAAGGTAAGGCCTCCCAGGCTATCAAAGTCGGTGTAGAGTACAATGCGGGAGCGATTAACCGCCTTGATCCTGTCGTTGTATTTGTAGGTGTAAATCCGGCCCTTTTCATAATAGGACAACTTGCCCGAGAAGGTCCTGAACCAGATCCTCCCGTCAGGATCCTCCGAGATCTCGAATACAACCGGATCGGTGAGGCCATCCTTTACATGGTATAGGTCCAGGTCGCGGCCATCGAATCGACAAACTCCGTTGTCCGTTCCAAACCAGAGAAACCCCCGGCTATCTTGAAATACATTGTATACCTCGTGGCTCGGGAGGCCTTCCTCCATCGAAAGGTTGTAGGCTGAAGGCTGGGCGTCGCAAATGCCCAAACCGATCACCAATGCGATGACGTTGACAAGGAATTTCATTTCGAGTATGGCAAAACTATTTAGTAATTGGTTAGGTTTATTACAATGGGCTTTGGCAATTTCGCGACCGTCTCGCAGGGTCTGTCGGGCGCGCCGCTGTCTCGATAAATTCATTTTTTAATTCATTGGTTTTCAATTTATTGAGAACATTCCTAGTCAAAAAGGAGTACGGTTTCTAGCGTAAGTTTCTATAGAAGGTGGATTTTTTTAGGTTTTCGTTATTGTCTTTCTTGCCTTCATCAAAGCATTAAGGAAGGACCCGAGGAAAGACCCTCTCTTTACCTTTCTCACCTTACCATCTACCTGGTCTTCCTTAAGCTTGAGCCGGCAAATCCGGTCGCGCTGGCCTCAGGGTTAAGCAAGCCATAGTTTAACACTTGTGCTCATTTCTTCTAAATTAGCAGCTTTATTCAGATCGCAATGGAAACATTCCCGATGCTGAACAGGTCCTGCTAAATGAAGAAAAAGAAGATTGTAATCCTGGGAGGGCTCGGCTTCATTGGCCGCAATCTCTACAGCCTGCTCGCTAGAGGCGATCATGAAGTAATCATACTGACCAACCGCATTTATGGAGCCGGCATCGTGAACGATATTCCCGCTGACCGCATCGTTACGGGAAGTATACTCGACAAGCCGCTCCTTGACGATGTGCTGAAGGGCACCGATGCGATATTTTCGTTGGCGGGAAGTTCCGGGGCGTCAGGAAGCATCAAAGATCCATATCACGACCTCGACACAAATCTCCGAGGACACCTCAATATCCTTGAGGCGTGCAGGAATGTAAGTCCCACACCCTTGCTGATCCTTCCGTCGACCAGGCTTGTCTATGGGAAGCCCCGTGCAATTCCGGTTTCTGAAGATCACCCCCTGCAGCCCGAGTCGATCTATGCAATCCATAAACTTACCACGGAACATTACTACCTCCTCTATCATCGGTTGTATGGCCTTCGCTGCGTCATCTTCCGAATATCGAACCCATACGGACCTTACCAACGGTTCGAGACTAACAACTACGGCGTTTTGAACTGGTTCATCCACAAGGCAATACAAGGAGAGCCCATTCGCTTGTATGGCGACGGCTCGCAAAGGCGAGACTTTTTTTTTATCGAAGATCTCACGCGGCTTATGGCGGAGGCGATGGACGCACCCGGTATGTGGGGCAAGATCTTCAACGTTGGGTATGGTGAGGGCATATCTCTTGCTGATGCCGTTGCGATCGTTCGGAAACGGATTCCTGGCACACGCGTCATCCGCGAAGACTGGCCGGCGATTGAACGCCAGATCGAGACGGGCGATTACATTTCGGATATCCGGCGCCTTAAAAGTACGGTCGGCTGGGCCCCTGTCGTGACGCCCGAAGAGGGCATCAACAAAACCATTGACTTTTATGAGCGTTCCCGCTGAGCGGCCGGTTTGTGTGCACTACGCGTCGACCTACCTTCCATTGACCGAGAATTGGATCTACAGGGTACTCATCAACCATAGTTCATACACGCCTGTCTTTATTGCCCGCAAGAAAGCGAATAGAGACCTGTTCCCGGCCGACTTCGTTTATTGTCTGGATGACCTGGGCGTCATTAGAAAATATCTTGAGATCCTTTGGTTCAGGTTAACGGGGTATTTCCGGTTTTTCAGGGCGGTATGCCAGCGACGGAATGCGAGCATTTTGCATGTTCATTTCGGATATCACGGTGCAAAAATGACCGGGCTCAAGCGAGCACTTGGTATCCCGATGGTATGCAGCTTTTATGGCGATGATGCTTATGCCGACAGGTTTGCCGACCGATATTCACTACTATTTCGCCATGTAAACCTTGTCCTTGTGCTGGGAGAGGCGATGAAGGCGAGGTTGACGCAACTGGGATGCCCGCCTGAAAAGATTACCGTTCACCACCTTGGGATCGATGTTGGGCGTATTCGTTTTGTACCCCGGATAATTGATGCTGGAAAGCCCGTCAGGTTTCTTATGGCGTCAAGTTTTGTCAGGAAGAAGGGGATCGACATCGCGCTCCGCGCTTTTGCTTTGATCCGCGAAAAACATGAATTTACAGTCGACCTTGTTGGCGATGGACCATTGAAGGGCGAGCTGATTAAACTGATGGAAACCCTGGGGATTCGCGACCGGGTAACCCTGCATGGTTACAAGCCTTATGACGAGGTTATTGAACTGTGCTATTCTTGTGATGTGTTCGTTCAGGCAAGCCGAACAACCGAAGGCAACAACAAGGAAGGCACGCCCATGGCAATTGTCGACGCGATGGCGTCCGGGATGCCGGTGGTCTCGACGCTGCATTCGGATATTCCGGAAATCGTTTTGCATGAGGAAACCGGATATCTTGCAAAAGAGAATGACGTGGAGGACTTTGCCCGGTGTCTTAAACGGGTTTTTTCGGAACCCGGCAGGATTCACCATTTCAGTCGGGCGAGTCGCCACCGCATAGAGAAAGAGTTCGACGCGCGCACCCAGACCATGCACCTGGAGGACTATTATACAAAGCTTCTTGACAAAGGGAAATCGGGGTTCCGTTGATCAGCAGGAATTTTATTCGCAGCTCATTGATTTACACGCTGTCGGGCGCGCTGCCCATGGCGAGTGCGCTTATTCTCCTTCCCTTTTACATCGCCTACCTTCCCACGGCGGTTTATGGTTCGCTTTCGCTTTGTCTTGCATTCTCCATCTTCGTGCAAATTGTGGTTACGTACGGCTTCGATACTTCCCTGTACATCCATTATCACGAACTCAAACATGATCGTGAAAAATTGTCGGCGTTGATCAGTTCTGTGTTTCTTTTCATGCTTGCCTGCGGCGCAAGCGTTGCTCTGGTCTTTTTGGTTGCTGGTGGTCCGGTCTTTTCCCTGGTATTTCGTGACGATGCTATTTCCTTTTTTCCGTATGGGATGGCCTCCGTTGGTATCGGTGTTTTTCAGGCGATATTCAGGGTGAAGGCGAACTTGCTGCAGACCAGCGGACAGCCGAATCTCTACCTGCGTGTTCATATAATTTCGTTTCTCATTATAGCTGTGGCAACGGTAAGCGGTCTGCTATTATACCCCGGCAGCCTGCTTGGTCCCCTCGGCGGGAGGCTGCTTGCGGCATTTCTCGCTGCGGGATGGACGCTCCATCACACCTTCCGTAAATTTGGCGTACATGTTACCAGTCCATGGAAGTTTACCTCGCCACAGTTCAACGCCTATACTTTTGGCTATCAACTTCAGCAGTGGGCGGTAAACTATCTGGATCGTTTCATCATTCTCTTTTTTCTGCCCTTATCCACGGTCGGGGTTTATGACTTTGCAGTGAAATGCGTCGCGCCCATTGAACTGGTTTTGATCGGCCTTCAGGCCTCTGTTAACCCGAGGGTTGTCAGCATCATCACGGATCAGCCCGTGAAAAAATCGACACCGGAACTCAATCGATACTTCTATGGCATCACCGCCATAATTCTCATCATGGTTTGTTTGGTAATTTTTGGAATACCGTTCGTGCTCGATCTGATTGTTGCAAAAAGTGAGTATGCGTCTGCGACCGTGTTGATCCCGTTTGTCGCGGTTATTTACATCTTTAGGTCGATCCGCGTTTATTTTGTTGTGCCGCTAACGGTGTTGAAAAAGATGCGGCGACTGACAATTCTTAATTTCGGCACTACGGTATTAAGGGTGGCTTTGATCATCGCTTTAATACACTATTGGGGATTGCAGGGCGTGATCTTTTCGGCATATTTTGCTTTGGCGACAGAGATGATCTTACTGTGGCATTCGTTATCAAGATACTACGATATTCGCTTTAATTTCATGAAACTGGTGGGCGTTCCGTTGTTGTTGCTGATCACGATTGTTGCGGGAGAACAATTCCTTCCGACCTATTGGTCTACCCTTTGGCATCTGATGTACGCCGTATTATGCGGGGCGCTACTCACCCTTGCGTATCGCAATGAAATCCGCCATCTAGGCGCCATGAACATATTCAAATAGGATGACGGAAAATTTGGCTGAGGCAATGCGTTGGTGGCAAGTACATCCACCATGCGCCGCGGTCCGATTAATTTTTTCGGTTATTGACAAAAACGAGGTTTTCACCTCTTACCGACATCAAAAAGTCATGCTTCAGCAACGCGTGGAAAACCGCCTGCGAGCATCCGGGCTTCATGCGATCATGTAATTCGATAATCAGGCACCGCGTGCGATTGAGCCATTCAGTGTCTCCGCTAAAGACCTCTTTCTCGCTTCCCTCGATATCGACCTTGAGAATGTCGATTTTCTCCAAGCCGTACCGTTGTATCAGATTGCCGATTGATATCCCTTCGATCTGTTCGCCTGCGGATTGCCGCCCGATCATCAGTCCGCGTTCGCCTAAACTCCTGTCGACGATCGCCACACGCTCCGATTGCATCCATAAGGCTGCCTGGAGTACGGATATCCTGGGGTATGTCCCGGTATTTTTCTTGAGCATGTTGAAGTTGGCTGCATCGGGTTCGATGCTAATAATTTTCGCATCGGGATACTTGTTGGCAAAAAACAGGGTCGTGAATCCGATATTGGCTCCTGCGTCGATGATGTTTCTGACCGGAAATTCCAACTCGACATCATATTCGCGCTTCATGAAGATTTCCCGAAAGCTTGATTTATCGGCCATGCTGGCGCGCATATGAAGCGTCGAGCGTATGCCCGGTATGCGGATGTTATCGGTTAGACCCAGTTTAAGTTGCAAATAGACCGCCAGTCCCCGGATTCCAAATACACCGATACATTGAGCGAAAAGTCTGAACATCTTTGCGGATTCGGGTTAATCGGAAGGGGTCTTTTTCTCAACAACCAGAAAGTAACCTAATGGATACGCTTTAGCGGTCCTTGTTGAAAAACCGCGGGCGATTCCGTTTGTGACCAATGCACGGCACATAGCCTGAACGAATGCGCCCATCGCATTTCCAGCCAGGGGAATCTTGACCAGGTTTTTCGCCAGAATATCCGTAAGGACTTCAGGCAATCCACCAAAGGGAAGTAAGACCGCGATATTTAGCCCGTTTTTTTCGGCGAGATAGCGCAGCGCGAATTCCGTATACCGATAGTAGTCAAAGGGCGCTTCGTGTATTTTGTAATAGAACGGGACGCTTAAAAGAATTCGGCCACCGGGTCTCAGTATGCGGGCCATTTCTGAGAAGACCCCTTCGGGATTGGCTACATGCTCAAGTACCTCCGAAATAATGATGGTGTCGAACGTCGAGTTAGGAAAAGGCAGCGGCTCATTCAGGTCACATTCCTTATCGAGATATCGATTTCTGTGGAGGGTATTCGGCCAGTCCACACAGGTATTATCGGTAATGTACCTCCGGTATAGTTCAAAAAAAGGCACATACCCGCACCCCAAATCTACCAACCTGCCTTTCACGTAAAGGGGCACGAAACGCTCATAAAATGAAGCGGTGATGTCGGTCATCAGTCGCGAAGAGACTGACAAGAACTTCCGATCCTTTGTGGCCCTAAGTCTTCCTTTCTTAAAGACGTACTTGGTGGGATGCCAGGATTCGATGTTTCTCATTCGGAGACTGCGTGGATGGGTGATCGATGTGCAAATAAAGGATATTTTTTCTAACAACCGGACGCGAGCGGCAACCAAGGGGCTTGTAAATAAAAACTATATTTACCCCCATGCGCATTGGAATGATCCTGGACGCCGCATTTCCGCCTGACGTACGGGTGGAGAATGAAGCGTTGAGCCTGATTGAGGAAGGGCATGAGGTTCTATTATTCTCGCTAGATTTTTCCGGGCGATCGGGTGAGTCGTTTCACAAGGGCATTCGGCTGGTCCGTTATCCGGCGGGAAATTGGCTATACAAACTTTCGGCGCTCGCTTACACCGTTCCATTTTATCATGGAAGGGTAGCCCTGCGGATCGAGAATTTTATGACCCGCTTTCCATTGGATGTCCTGCACGTTCACGACATGGTGGTTGCTGAAGCCGCCTTCATCGCCAACCGCCGCCATAGTGTCCCGCTGGTTTTGGATCTGCATGAACATCGCCCGGAAATTATGAAGGAATACCGGCATGCGACCCGATGGACCGGACGGGCGCTTATTGATCTGCAAAAATGGAGGAAAAAGTATTATGAACTGGCGCAACGTGCCGACCGGGTTGTTGTGGTGACCGAGGCAGCAAAGGCTGATATCGTCGAAACGGGTGGCGTACCCGTTGACAAGGTTATCGTGGTGCCAAACACGGTAAAGATATCCGAGTTTCTTACAACTCCCATCGACAGTGACGTGACATCGAAAATGTCGGGATCATTCAACGTGATCTACGTGGGCGACACCTCCATCCGAAGAGGCACCGATACCATGGTCGAAGCCGCATGCCTTGTTCGGGAAAGCATCCCAAACGTGCGATTCTGGATTGTGGGGAAAAGTTCGGCCGACAAGGAACTCACGAATCTTAGCAAAACGCTCGGCGTCGACGACATTGTTGCGTTCGAGGGCTGGCAACACCCAAACCGTTTACTGAGCTACCTTCAATCAGCGCAGGTTGCGTTGTCTCCCCTCAAACGGAATCTTCATCACGACACCACGTACGCCAACAAGATCTTCCAGTACATGGCTTGTGGGGTTCCACTCGTGGTCAGCGATTGCACTGCCCAGGCGGACCTGGTCGTGAAGGAGGACTGCGGTCTTGTGTTTGAAGCCTTGAACCCGAACGACCTTGCTAAGAAGATATTGAGCGTATATGGTGATAGCGCGCGTGCGCGGGCTCTCGGAGAGCATGGCAGGCGCGCGGTATCCGCGCGGTGGAATTGGGACAAAACCGCGGCGGACCTTCTTGGTCTTTACCGGACCCTTACGTCTGGCTGATTTGTAGCGGCAACACTCGCCGGTTTGGCATCCCAGTGTCCTGATCGTTGCCAAACTTCTGACGCTGATCTAACGAACCCGTGACGGATTATCCTTCATGAACGTTTTCCAAGAATTTGCAGATGCCTTCTGCGCACCCTTCTGAAAATGATGACACATTGCGACGGCGAGCGCATCGGTGGCGTCGAGCAATTTGGGAGCTTCCCTGATCCCCAGTACCATCATCAGCATTTTCGCTACCTGCTCCTTTGAGGCGTTCCCATTGCCGGTCACGGATTGCTTTACTTTCTTCGGCGCATATTCGACAATCGGAATCTCCCGGTACAGTGCCGCCGACATGGCCACGCCCTGGGCGCGCCCAAGCTTGAGCATCGACTGCACATTCTTTCCATAGAAGGGCGCCTCGAGGGCAACTTCGTCGGGGTGATATTCGTCGATAAGATTCAAAACGCGTTCGAAGATCTTTTTCAGCCTAAGCGCATGCCCTTCGTACTTGCTGAGGTGGATGACGCCAAACTGGAGAACGTTGATTTTTGAGGCTTTGATGCAGATAAGGCCGTAGCCCATCACATTCGTTCCCGGATCGAGACCGAGAATAATCTTTTCCCTGGCGATTTTTCCCACGGTGACAATATAGCCAGCGTTTGGAAATTATTGAAATTGCGATCATGGTGATTGCCGTACTTGTGATGTGGTGTCTCACGCTCGTGCTTTTTGCCGCCGCATGGGAGCGGTCTGCACGCCGGCGTTCTGATAAACTTCCTGATCTGAAAGTGAGTGTTGTTATTCCCGTCCGCAACGAGGCGCATCATATCGGCATGCTTCTCCGGAGCCTGAAACAACAAACTGTGCGGCCCCATGAAATCCTTGTGGTGGATGACCATTCCGATGATAATCTGAGCCAGACGCTCGCGGCCAGCAAAGTGCCGGGGCTTACTCTGCTGCGGAGCCCGGGCGTTGGGAAAAAGCAGGCAATCGCTTTTGCGGTCGGCAGCGCGAGGGGCGACATTATGGTCACCACAGATGGTGACTGCGTCGTGGGCAGGCATTGGGTCGAATCGATGATAAGACCTTTTGCAGCGGCGGAAACACTGTTGACATTTGGTCCGGTGCGGGTGGCGGACGACGGCAGATTCTTTTCCAGGCTGCAAGGCGTGGAATTCTCGTCACTCATCGGGGCGGGCGCCGCCATGGCCACGCTCGGCCGGCCGGTAATGTGCAATGGCGCGAACCTCGCCTACCGAAAACGCGTCTTTGAGGCCGTGAATGGCTATGGGGGCAATGAACACATCGCCTCGGGAGACGATGAGTTCCTCATGCGCAAGGTCATGGCAATTTCACGTGACGGCGTTCATTACAACGGCGCTCCCGAGGCTGTTGTGACCACCCTGGCACAAGCGGATCTTCGGTCCTTCTTGTTGCAGCGTCTCCGGTGGGCGTCGAAATGGGGTGCAAACACCTCATGGGTCGCGCGGACCCTTGCCGTGTGCATTTTTCTCGTCCAGTGCGTGTGGATCATCGCAATTGTTGGTCTCGGGGTTGCGCCGTCGGCGCTGTTGGTGGGGGCCGTGGGCGCCAAGGTGCTTCTCGAAGCAATTTTCACCCGTCGGGTATGCCTGTTCCTCGGCGTGCGCTGGTCGCTGTTGCCTTTTCTCGTGATCCAGGCCGTCTATCCCTTCTATGTGGTTGGCGTGGCCGTGCTGTCGCCGTTTCTTCGGCTGCGCTGGAAAGGGCGGCCACTCCGCCAAAAGGCCGCGTACGGCCGCTGAAAAGGCCGGTTTTCGCTGTCGATGGCGTATAAGGTGTGTGTTAAATTCCTACCTTTGCGGGTTACAGACCCATTATGCCAACGCTAAACCTTCGGAAACAATTCGAGATCAAGGAACTCCAGGTCAACGCACTGTTGGAAATCACCCAGGCGATCAATAGCAACCTGCCCGAGGATTCGCTTTACAAGATCTACAACTTCACGCTGCGGTCGAACCTCAACATCAAAAAGATGGCGCTGTTCGTGCTTGACGACGAATGGAACTGTAAGGCAAGCTTTGGGACGGCTCATCCATTTACGTCGGTAAGGTTGCTGCCGCAGTTCAAGACCATCCAGGACATCACGCATCTGAGGGAATTTGATGAGTGCGAGTTTACGGAGTTCGACATCGTTATCCCCGTTACGCATAAGTCCGATACCCTTGCGCTCGTGTTTGTCGGCGGATTTGAGAAAACCGATCTCCAGAAGGGGAATGAAAGCTACATCCGGTTTATCCAGGCGCTGAGCAACATCATAATCGTCGCGATCGAGAACAAGAAGCTTGCGCGAAAGCAACTTCAGCAGGAGGCGTTCCGCAAGGAACTCGAGATCGCCAGCGATGTACAGCAATTCCTTTTTCCCGAAACGCTGCCCGATACGGACGTGCTTAAGGTCGAGGCCAGCTATCTCCCGCACGACCGCGTAGGGGGAGACTACTATGATTATATCCCCATCAATCAAAACCAGTTTCTCATTTGCGTGGCGGATGTGAGCGGTAAGGGAATTCCTGCCGCGCTGATGATGTCAAACTTTCAGGCGGTGCTGCGCACGCTCCTTCGCCAGACACCCAACCTGACCGACATCGTCGAAGCGCTCAACTTTCAGGTCCTCGAAAACACAAAAGGTGAAAAGTTCATTACCTTTTTTGCGGCGATCTACGACGTGAAACTAAAAACGATGGTGTATGTGAACTGCGGGCACAATCCCCCCATTTTATGGGACCGGAAACACGGCCTTCGACTGCTTGAAGAAGGCACAACGGTGTTGGGGGCAATGCATCCGCTGCCATTCCTGAACGAGGGGTTTCTCACCGACCTCGACGACTTCCTCCTTTTCTGTTACACCGACGGGCTGATTGAAACCATCGACGAGAAAGGAGACGAATTCGGCATCGAAAAAGTGCTCGCCTACTTCAACAGCGATCATACCTACAACAAGGACTTGAGCCTTATCCATCAGGACCTCATTGTGGCCCTCGACAAGTTCAAAGGGAGGAATGGATACCACGACGACATCACCATGCTTTCATGTCGGGTTGGTTAACACCATACCGTACGCCGTCTGTTGTTCAGAACCTGCTTCCCCAATTTCTTTGGCGGGTCAGGACCTCACAGCCGGAGATCTACCTCACGTTTGACGATGGTCCGGTCGAAGGACCGACTGAATTCGTCCTTGAAACGCTGTCTGTGGCAAACGCCCGGGCAACTTTTTTTTGCATTGGCGACAATGTGAGAAAACACCCTGCAGTGTTTCACAAACTGTTGGTGGGGGGGCACAGCGTTGGAAACCACAGTTTCAATCACCTCAACGGTTGGAAAACGTCGACGGAAGCATACGCGAAGAATATTTCATTGTTCGACGAACTCCTTTTCGAATCCGGGGAAGCGCCAACTTCGTTGTTCCGGCCGCCCTACGGACGAATTACACCGGCGCAGGTGCGCCGCCTGCGACGCGATCGGACCATCGTGATGTGGGACGTGCTGACCCGTGATTATGACAGGAGCCTGTCGCCTGAAACCTGTCTGTACAACACGCTTCGCGCCGTCAGGAGAGGCTCTATTATCGTTTTCCACGACAGCTTCAAGGCGGAGAAAAATTTGAGATATGTGTTGCCCAGACTGGTCTCCCATTTTTCGGAGATGGGCTTTGCATTCAAGCCGCTGACGCGATGAGGCGCGTGCTCATTGCGCCACTCGACTGGGGGTTGGGCCATGCGACCCGATGTATCCCCATTGTACGCGAACTGCTCAAACGGAAATGCGAGGTCACCCTTGCCGGGAGTGGTGCGTCGCTGGAACTATTGAGGGCGGAGTTTCCGGAACTGGAATATCTGGTCCTTCCGGGGTACCGTCCCGTCTACCCGATGGGGCGAAGCATGGTTTGGAAGATGGCGCGCCAGCTTCCGAAGTTCCTGAGCACCATTCGGAAAGAAAGAAGCGTTATTGAATCCGTGGTTCGGAAACGCGCCATCGATATTTTGATTTCGGACAATCGCTACGGTGCCCGGTCAGAAAAGGTGAAATCGGTGTTCATCACGCACCAGAGCAACGTGCTCATGCCGCAAAGGTTCGGGTGGATGCAATCGTCTGTGCGCCGGGTGAGCCATGAGCTCATGAGCAAATTTTTTACATGCTGGATCCCGGACTACCCGGATGGGCTCGCCGCGGCGCTGGTCTCGTTTGGAAAGGTTCCCGCCAATGTTAATGCGGAATATGTGGGGCCGCTTTCGCGATTCACCTACGTGCCGGGGATACCAACCAGCCGTGATGTGCTGGCGGTCTTTTCCGGCCCGGAGCCTCAGCGGACAATATTTGAGAATAGGGTCGTTTCACAACTCGAAAAATCCACCCTCATGTATGCCGTCGCGCGCGGCCTTCCTGGGCACGGAGCAAAAAATGATGGACCGGTGTTCGACTTTGCCACAAGCGGCGACCTTCAGACGCTTATGGCGTCGGCATCCATAGTCATCGCCCGAAGCGGTTACAGCACCATTATGGACTTGATGGCGATGCGGAAGAATGCCATCCTTGTACCTACGCCGGGGCAGACGGAGCAGGAGCACCTCGCCAGACGACTTAGGGAAAGGGGAGTGGTATATACAGTGTCGCAGGATAATTTTGACTTGAAAAGGTCGCTTGCCGAAGCGGAAAAATTCCCGGGGTTCGAAGGAGACGCGGTTTTCAACAACGGCCTCCTGAGTCAGGCGATGGATCGGTTGCTGGCGTGAGAAAAATGCAAGGAAGACGGAGGTTTACGCGAGACGCGTTGGATGCGGAGGTTCTTCTGCGCCGGTTATTACCCGCTTCCGGCCGAATGAATGATTGGCGGCGAGATTGCCTAAACGGTATCCACGATACTGTTTTCCCGAAGAATTTTTTGCAGGCAAATTGAAACCCATACCTTCGCCGTTGGATGATGGAAAGCCGGGATTTTCTTACGGACAGCCACGCGCATGTTTTCGCCGACGCGTTTAGGGAAGATTTGAGCGATATTTTGGAACGGGCGGGCGAAGCCGGTATCCGCAAGATCGTGATGCCCAACATCGACCATTCGTCGATCGATGCGATGCTCGAGGTTGAACACCGTTACCCGGGGTTGTGTTACGCGACGATGGGGCTGCATCCCACGTCGGTGAAAAAAGATTTTCAACGCGAGCTTTACCTCGTCGAAGGGTGGCTTGCAAAACGCAAATTTTCCGCCCTTGGCGAAATAGGCACGGATCTCTATTGGGACAAGACCTTTTGGCCGGAACAGCAGGAAGCTTTTCGCATTCAGGCTGCGTGGGCGAAACAGTACGACCTGCCGCTGATCATTCATTGCCGCGAAACGATCGATGAGACGATCGCCATGGTCGAAGACCTGCAGGACGGAAACCTCAAAGGCGTATTCCATTGTTTCACCGGGTCCGCCGCGCAGGCCGAGAAGATCGTGAAGGTTGGATTTTATGTGGGCGTGGGGGGTGTCGCTACGTTCAGGAAAGGCGGGCTAGATGCAGTGCTACCGGAAATTCCCATGGAAAAGATTGTCCTGGAGACAGACAGTCCCTACCTCGCGCCTGTTCCTCACCGGGGAAAGCGCAACGAACCGGCGTACATTGCCCTTGTCGCCGCTCGTGTCGCAGAGATCAGGAACATCCCGATCCAGGATGTACGCACGGCAACCAGTGAGAACGCGTTGCGTTTATTTCCGCAGATCGGTTAACTTGCCCGCGCAACCGTCATGCCGGCATGAACCTCAAAAGGATCAGTATCAATACCGCCCTTCCACAGAAACCAAAGGGGCGCATCCTCATCGTCTACACAGGAGGAACGTTTGGAATGACCTACGACGATGAGGGCGTACTGATTCCCTTCGACTTTGGTCTGATCCTCGAACACCTGCCCACCCTGAGAAATCTTGCTCTTGAACTGACGGTGGTTTCCTTCGAAGTTCCCATCGACTCGTCCAACATGCATCCGGCACACTGGCAATTGCTTGCCCGCGTCATCTATGACAACTACGCCGAACACGACGGCTTCGTTATTCTCCATGGCACTGACACCATGGCGCACACCGCCTCGGCGCTGAGTTTCATGCTTGAGGGTCTCAGCAAACCCGTCATTTTCACTGGTGCGCAACTTCCCATTACCGAGCCCCGGTCCGATGCGCGCGAAAACCTGATCACCGCATTGGAACTCGCCTCGGCGCGACAAGGTGGAAAGCCGCGCGTGCCCGAGGTATGCATCTATTTTGATTATGAACTGTTGCGGGGCAATCGTTCCAAGAAAGTCGAGAGCATGCAGTTCGACGCATTTGATTCCAACAACTATCCGCAACTGGCGAAAGCCGGCGTGAAGATCGAATACAACGATGCTTTTATTCGTCCTTACAGGGAGCAACCGCTCGTGTTGCACACGAAAATCGACCCGAACATCGCCATACTGAAACTTTTTCCGGGTATTACCACCGAAACGATCCGGGCCGTGCTCAACACGGGCAACCTCAAGGCTGTCATCCTGGAAACGTACGGCTCGGGTAACGCCCCAAACTCCGCTGAACTCATAGCGGAACTTGAAGCCGCCATCGGGCGGGGCGTGCTCGTACTCAACATTTCGCAGTGTATGGGTGGGATGGTAATGCAGGGACGCTACGAAACCAGCCGCGACCTCGAAGACATTGGCGTAATTGGCGGAGCCGATATGACAACCGAAGCGGCGGTAACCAAGTTGATGTTGCTGCTCGGAGAATTTGGGCCGGAGCATACGCACAAGCTGGTGGGACGAAATTTGGCCGGAGAACTTACGGATCAGGGCGTCCGTCCCTGAATGCCGGACGACGCTTGCAAACGGCCATTTTTATTGATTTATTTGTGCCCTCAAACGAGAATCAACCTGGAGAGGTGTCCGAGTGGTTGAAGGAGCACGCCTGGAAAGTGTGTATGCGGGAAACCGTATCGAGGGTTCGAATCCCTCTCTCTCCGCTGTGCCCGCCGAAACGTTCTTTGATCGCCGTAGCCTTGGCGAAGGAGATAGCGAAGGCGGGCTTCGCCCCAACGAACACTCCTTTTCCGCAAATCTCATTGCGGCTTCGGCGGACGCGGTCCGCTTTTTTCGTGTTCGGCGCGGTGCCGCGCTTGCGGGGGCAAAAGGGCAGAACAAAAATGTAAGCGTCCGTCATTGTCGCCGTGCAGACGGACGATGGCATTTTCCTGCCGATGTCCCATTTCCTCGTTTTTGAATTCCACCCGATTCTTTCGTATTTTCAAGCTTAAGCCACTGCTACGCCATGCGGGGAATCCTTTCACTGATTCTATGTGCGATTATCGTCAACGTCAACAGCCAGGACCGCCCAACCACGGATCCTGAAGTACTCTATGCGCTCGGGCAACAACTTTACGATAATGGAAAGTACAACGACGCGGCGGACACCCTGCGTGTTGCGGCAGCACTTTTCGTCGGGAAGGCCGACATCTCCGGCCAGATAAAAGCCCAACAACTCCATGGTGAATGCCTTGCCAACCTTTCGCGTTGCGAGGAGGCGCTGGACATCCTTTCCAAAACCCTGGAACTGGCGAAGGCCAACTTTGCGGAGGATACACGCGAGGTGGCCGACGGCTACTACTACCTCGCCCGGGCCACGGGGGGCTGCGCGCGAAAGTGGGAAGAGGCCGTCGGGCTTATGAACAAGTCGACGGCGTTGAAACGCAAGGTCTATGGTGAGGATATGCCCGAGGTTGCGCTCAACCATACGTTCATGGGGTACATGCAGCACAATCTCGGACGATACGACAGCGCTATCCACTACCTGGACATCGCCCTTCAGATCGGCAAGGATCAATCGCCGGAAGACGAAGTGGAAACTTCCAACGTACTGTTCCATCTCGGCAACGCCTACATGATGAAGGGGGACCTGGCGCGGGCACTTGAGTTGGAGTTGCAGTCCCTCGCGATTCGTGAGGTGAAGCTCGGGCCTGACCACGCTTCGCTTTCAAATACGATCACCGTTATTGGCGCGATCTACCAGCGCCTGGGTAATCATGAGCGCGCGCTGGAATATTTTCACAAAGGGCTCGAGATTCGGAAACGTTCTTTGGGGTTGGAACACATGAATGTAGCAGCTAGCTATTATACCATCGGAACGGTGTACAGCAACATTTTCAACTACGACCAGGCCATTCGGTACACGCAGCAGGGTAACCGCATTACCGAGAAAGTTTATGGCGAGTCGAGTGACATCCTGCCTACGTACTATGCCTACACCGGACGACTTTATTCCCGCATCGGCGAGTACGAGACGGCCGAGGTGTTTTTTGAGGAAGCGGAAAAACAAGCTGAGAAGAATTTGAAGAGCGACCACCCGTACCTCGGGCTCGTATACAGCATGATCGCTGAATATTATTCCGAAAATGGCGTTCTCACCCACGCGACCACGTACAGCGAAAAAGCGATCCGTATATTTCAAGACGTCTATGGTAAGGGAACGGAACGCGAATCCGGCATGGTGGGTAAGCTCGCAGGCTGCTACCTGAAAAACGGACAAGGCGAAAAGGCGATGGAACTTTACCGGAAAGCGCTTGTCATGTTGCAAAAAAAACATGGCCCTGAAGACCCGCGGCTGGCCAATGCCTACCATGAACTCGGCGTCGCCATCAGCAAGCAGGGGCTACCGAAACAGGCCCTTGAGCAATACCGCATGGCATTGCGCTGCCTCTCTTCCCAACCGGAAACCTTGAAGGATATCTATGCAAACCCGGCGCCCGAACATCTGGGGAATAGGTTCAGGGCATTGAACATAGGCGTAAGCAAAGTGGAAGGGCTTGCCGTGTTAGCCAGGCAGGATAGCAGCGATGAAACACATCGCCATGTTCTTGAAGCCGCCGACTTTTGCATGGACCTTATCAGCGAGATCGACTTTGGCTACAACACTGAAAATGAGCGGACGGAACTTGAAGCGCTGAGCAGGCGGGTATTTAACCGGATGATTGATGCGGCATACGTGCTGTATGACCGAAGCGGTGATGAAGAATATGTTCGCGCGGCGTTTATTGCTTCCGAGAAGAGTCGGGCGGCGATATTGCTGGAGAGCATGCGCGATGCCAACGCGAAGAAGCTTGCAGGTGTGCCCGACAGTTTGATCGAAGAAGAACGGGACCTTAAGATATTGCTGGCCTGGCACCGTAACCAGGTTTATCGCGCCGAGAAGGCTTCCAAACGGGAAGAGGTGGAACGGCATCAACAACAAGCGTTTTACACCGACCGGCAACTTGAGCAACTCAAGCGCCGGCTGGAGGCGGGATTTCCGGCGTATTATCACTACCGGTACACACGCCCCGAACCCAGTCTGGATCGCGTTCGGGACTTGATCGAAGGGGATACGGAGGTTGTCGAATACTATGTGGGAGATAGCGTCATCTATGCCTTTGGGATCACCGACACAAACACGAAATTCCACCGTATCCCGAAGACGGGCCTGTTGCTGTCATTGATCCGCAACTACCAACGATCGTTGTCCGATGCGCGATTCATTATCAACCATCGCGACAGTGCCGACTATCTCTACACCCATTCGGCCGCTGCCCTCTATGATGAACTGGTCGGACCGTTGGTACAGAATCTGACGGCTGAACGCCTTGTCATTGTTCCCGATGACATCCTGGCGCAAACGAATTTTGGTGTTCTCCTTTCGGAAAAGGTTGCCGGAGGCCGTCCCGACTACCGGAGTTTACCCTACCTGCTACGGGACTATCAGATCAGCTACGCGTACGCTACCGAATTTGTCGGCGTTGAAGCGGACGGTGGTGAATACGCGCAGCAGCATCGGTTTGCCGGCTTTGCGCCATCGTACCCGGACAACGCTTTTAGCGAAACGGATCCCCTGATCCACCCCCTGGTTGATGTCGTTGTGCGCGATGGAATGCTTCCGTTGCCGGGCGCGCAAAAAGAAGTGGAAATGATCAATTCGTTTATGGGCGGCGATACCTGGCTGGCTCAGGAAGCTACCGAAACGAACTTCAAACAGCATGCGTCGGCATATGCAGTGATCCACCTGGCCATGCACAGTTTGCTGAACAACGAGAACCCGAACTTTTCGGAACTTCTTTTCAATCCCGAGTATGATGATTTGAATGACGGTTACCTGAATGTGGCGGAGATCTACAACCTGAACCTCCGGGCAAGGATGGTGGTGCTTAGCGCGTGCAGCAGCGGGGCGGGAAAGGTGAAACTTGGAGAAGGCCCGATCACCCTTTCACGGGCGTTCAGCTATGCCGGCTGCCCGAGCGTGGTGATGAGCCTTTGGAAAATTCCCGACAACGTCACGGCGGAAATCATGGCTGGATTTTACGGCGAATTGAGCGGCGGCTACAACAAGGACGAGGCGTTGCGCAATGCGCAACTCAAGTTTCTCAACGAAACAACCGATCCGATCAACCATCACCCGTACTTTTGGGCGGGCTTTGTCGTGATGGGCGACACCACGCCGCTGCCGTCGCGGTCGTCGTACCTTATTCTGGTGGGTGGTGTGTTGTCATTGGTGCTGGTATCCGCTGCGGTGGTTGCGGTGCGGCGCCGCCGCAAGGCGGAAACTCAAAAAGCGTCCAGCATCGCTTCGGCCTCCTGATGTTTGTAGTGACCATCGATCGCAATGATTTCGGACAAAACCGTCCGGGCATCATCAAATTCACCCGATTGGATTAAAGCCAGCGCCCTGTTCCACCGGGCTTGCTGAACATATCGGCTTTCGGCGATCACCCCGGAATCAAAAAGTTTAGCAGCCTCCGCAGGCTTTCCCGTGTACAGGCAAGACAGTCCCTTGTAGAAGTATAGTGTTGCCGGATCGCTGGCTACGGCGGATTGGTTAAAATGTTGAAGCGCCAGCGCGTAGTTGCCGGCGGCATATTGGTCGAGACCCATTTCAAAAGAGCCTTTGACGACGTCACCCCTCACGATACCCGAGACCGGATAGGGGTCGGCCAGCTCATCGGCGACAAGGGCCAGCACATCGGGCGAGGTGGCATTCAGACGTACGAGAAGGGCTGCGGCGGTAACGATGAGCACCGAGGCCGCGATTTTCAACCAGAGCGGTAGGCCGGGGGGCCGCGCATTGAGCTTGGCTATCAAGGCTTCCTGGCGGACCCTGAAATTCAGGAGATATTCATCGACTTCCTGCTCATTGCGAAAGTTCTTTTCCAGGAAGATAATCCCCTGGGCGATGCTGCGGGCCGTTTCATCCTTCTCAATCAGTTCGCCGAGGTCACGGGCCGTGCGCTGATCTACCAAACCATGGAGGTAGTCGCGAATGAGGTCGTAATCATAGTGACTTGGCATCTGAACTATATTGTTTAAAAAGTGTCTTCAATTTGGTGCGGGCGGCCGACTTTCTGTTCGCCACCGTCTTTTCGTTCATTCCCACGATCTGCGCCACCTCATGGTTGTCGTAACCCTGTTGATGGAGTTCCCAAATCCGGTAATCGGTTTCGTCCAGGTTCTCCCGTATGAGCTTATCGATGTTTTCCACTGAGAATGTTTCTTCAATTTCTGGATTCAGTTTTACCGGTTTTTCATAGTTCTCTTCCAGCAGCCGTCGCCGGCGCTCGGAGGTCGACCAATACGTAGCACATTCGTTCCTGGCGACGGTAAAAAGCCAGCCTTCGAAGTTGTTGATCTCCCCGGGACGCGGGTACTGCAATAGCTTCACCAGCGTTTCTGATGCCGCATTTTCGGCGAGTTCAATATTCCGGAGCCAACCCAGGCAATACGCCGTGAGGGTCTTATGGTAACACGCGTAAAGCTGGCCAAAAGCCTCTCTATCGCCGTTTACATAGCGTTCCCAAAGGGCACTCTTATCGGACTTTTTCTGATAAGAAACGAACATTGTCCCTGCTTTAAGGAGTGTTAATGGCGGGTTTATTCCCGATCCGTAGTCAAAATATTAATTTTTTTCGAAACGTCGGGAAAATTGGCCGGATTGACACTCTTTAGCTAGTAACCTTTCCCTATACCTTATGAAAACCCATTTTACCCGGCAAGTTGCAGCTTCGCTGTGCTTGCTTTCTCTTGCCCTTACGGGCGCGTCGGCACAGACTACGTGGATCGCAAATGCGAATCCGGGAGCGCCGACGGGAACGAACGTGTTCCTGGGCGTCACGGCGATCAACGACGCCATCGCGGCGGCTTCTAACGGCGATGTGATCTATGTGGTGCCAAGCAGCACGCTTTACAATACGGTCACCGTGTCAAAATCAGTATCGATCTTCGGCGGCGGCTTTTTTCCACAGGATCCGGGCAAGCCGGTTGCGAAGATCAACGGCGTTGCCCTCGCCGCCAGCAACAGTCGAATTTCAGGTGTGCATATCGCCGGTAATCTGACATCCTCAGCTGCCAGCATTGGCAACATCATGATCGACCGATGCAGGGTTACGTCCGTAGCGATCGGCAGCTCCGTCAATGCGATCGGCAGTCTGGTCCTGCAGAACTGCATTGTCGGTGAAGGGTATGGCTCAAACCCGATTCTCCTGAACATCAACGTCACAAACGCGCAAATTGCCAACAACATTGTCTATTTTAACTGTTCTGGATGCAGCATTTCCGAGGTGTCGGGAGCAACCATCGAGAATAATGTTTTCGTCGCTCCCGTATCTGGTGGCACGTTCACGGCGTTTGATGACGTATCGCTGAGCAGTATCCGCAACAACATCTTCTTCGGCGTCAGGCCCATTGGAAGTGGCAGTGACTTCACCAATAATGTGTTCACACACAACATTTCGTTCAACTCAGCGGATGACGCTTTTCCAACGACGGGACACACCCTTTCCGATAATATCGCAGGACAGGACCCGCTGTTTGTGAGCATGGCGCATTCCGCTACCTTCCTGAGAAGTTATGATCTGAACCTCCAGGCGACGTCGCCGGCAAAAGGTACCGGCGTGGATGGCGGCGACATGGGCGTATTTGGCGGCGTTGTTCCATTTGATATACACGGCTCGGCGCTTCCCGCCATACAATCCGTGTCCGCGCCGAACGTCGTCGGCGAAGGTTCCGACCTCACGGTTCGCATCAGAGCCACAGGCAACTGACTTCATGGCTGCACCCATGGTCAGGAAACTTTTGTTTAGCCTTGCCGTTGCCTGGCTGTCGTCAAACGTGGTCGCGCAGACGAACATCAACTCGGCTGAGTATTTTTTTGATGTCGATCCCGGCGAAGGAAACGCAACTGCCGTGCCTGCTTTTGTCGCTGGTTCGTCAGTCGATCTCACCTTTGATGTCGATGTTTCCGGCTTGTCCCAGGGCATGCATGTGCTGGGAATTCGCGTGAAGGATGTCACCAACACGTGGAGTATCCCTGCATTTTCGATCGTGTATGTCTCAGGAAACGATCCCTTGACTGACGAGGCCGTGAATGCGGCAGAGTACTTTTTCGACACCGATCCGGGGCCGGGTCTTGCAAGTCCCGTTCCCGGAATTGTTTCCGCTCCCGATATCGATCACACATTCGCCGCAAGCACGGCAACGCTTGCCTACGGCATGCACATGATGGGCATCCGCACGCGAAACAGCGCAGGCGAATGGACCCTCCCGGCCATGCACATGGTTTATGTGTCCGCCAATGACCCTACCGTTGACGAAAATATTACGGCAGCGGAATATTTCTTCGATGTCGATCCCGGTGAAGGGGGTGCGACCGCCGTGCCTGGAATGACTGCGGCGGGGGACATCGACCACACGTTTGACGCCGCCACCTCTGCGCTGGCGGAAGGCATGCACATGATGGGTATCCGCACGCAGAATGCAAGAGGCGGATGGAGCGTTCCGGCCACGCACATGGTGTACGTGTCGGGCAATGATCCGACCACCAATGAGCAGATAACCGGTGGCGAGTTCTTCTTTGACAATGACCCTGGAGCAGGAAGCGGGACCCCGATCGGCGGAATTGTACCCGGAACATCCATTGACCACACCTTTTCGGCAAGTACCTCGTCCCTGCCTGCGGGGATGCACGTGATGGGCGTGCGGACGGAAAATGCCGTTGGCGAATGGAGTGTTCCGCTATATAAACTTGTGTACGTTTTTGGAAATGATCCGATGATCGATGAGGAGATTACGGCGGCGGAATATTTCTTCGACCTTGATCCAGGTGCCGGGGGTGCCACACCGGTGCCCGCATTCACGAGTGACCACGATGTCGATGTTTCCTTTCTGGCCAACACATCATCTCTGACTACTGGCATGCATGTCCTTGGCATCCGCACGCAAAACAGCCGCGGCTTGTGGAGTGCCACGTCGACAACGACATTGTACGTACAACAGGATCGCTCGATCAGCAGGGTTGAATACTATTTTGACAGTGATCCTGGTCTCGGCAATGGCACGGTCGTCGACATTGACCCGCCCATGTCCGCAATCGATATGGATGTGATCGTCAGCACCCTGGCGTTACAGGTTGGCGCCCATACGCTCGGCATGAGGGCCGGCCGCGTCGATGAAACGTGGAGTGAAACGTCGACGGCTGCGTTTTCTGTGTGCTCCTATGCAACACCATCCTTCAGCACCGGGACTGTGTGCGCCGGACAACCCGTAACTTTCACCGACGAGTCTACAGGCACATTGCCGGGTGATACTTACGCATGGGACTTTGATGAAGATGGCGTTACCGACGACAATACCGCCGGAGGCACGTCCTACGCGTATAGCGGGCCCGGTACCTATACAGTGGCATTGACTATCGACCGGTCCGGATGTTCGGCCAGCTTTTCGTCGACAGTCACCGTAGTGTCTGCCCCTGCACCTAACGCCGGCGCCGACCAGGATCTTTGCGTGAATGATGCTTTGCTTGCCGGGAGCGTTCCGGGAACGGGCGAAGAAGGACTGTGGACGCTGGTTTCGGGAACGGCAACCATCACCGACCCGACAGACCCGGGCACGACGGTTACCAGCATCATCTCCTATAACACGGTACTCGAATGGACGGTGACCAATACCGTGGGCGGCTGTTCCGGCTCGGACCAGATGGCCATCGTCAGCAACCAGCCAATAACCACCGGGTTGGTTTCTGCTTCGCTGGCGATCGGGGAGAGCGTGAACCGCGACGTTCAAAACACGGCTGTAGCCAACCCCGGTGACGTATTGACGACCACTATTGTGACCGGGCCGACGAAAGGTACTGCGGAGATCGGGTCCAACGGCTCGATCACGTACACGGCAGCGGAAGGAACGGTGGGCGCCGATGTGGTGGTGTACGAGGTGTGCAACCAGTGCGGCCATTGCGCAGCCAATAACTTTGAAGTAGAGATTATTAACAATCCTCCGGTAATCACGCAGCCGCCGGCCGTGGTGGTTCAGCCGGGAGAAGCGGTTTCTCTGGAACTGCTGGGGATTATTTCAGATGCCAACAACAACCTCGACCTGTCGTCGCTGACGGTGGTGCAACAACCGATCAGTGGTGCAACTGCGAGCATTGACGGGTCCTACCGTCTGATTATCGACTACACGGGTGTGTTTTTTTCAGGCGTCGATCAACTTACGATCCGTGCGTGTGACCTTTCAGGGGCGTGTGCCGACAACGTTATCCTTATCGAGGTCGACCTTCCGGCGGATCCGCCGGTATTTGTTTACAACGCGCTGTCGCCGAATGGCGATGGACGCCACGACTTCCTGGAATTGGAGAACATTGAAGCGTATCCGGACAACCATGTCTACATCGTGAACCGTTGGGGTGTTCGGGTATACGAGGCCTCGGGCTACAACAATTCGAGCGTGCGGTTTGAGGGAACGGGCAACTCGGGTGGCGCGAAAGATCTTCCGGCGGGCACGTACTACTACAGCGTCGACCTTGGAAAGGGTGGCGACAGGGTGACCGGGTTCCTGGTGCTGAAATGAGGTGTGGGATTGGCGGTATCCACGTTTCGTCGCCGCAGTATGCCGTTGTGATCGGAAAACTTGTAAATCATTCCAACAGGTCGGGAAAATTCCATGACCTGGCAGTCTACCATAAAATACCTTGCCTATGCAGTGTGTACGCCTTGTTTTCCTGGCGGTGCTGGTGGCTTTCACTTTTCCTGCACGCTCCCAGCAGGATCCACTCGCCTCGCAATATCACCTGAATCCTGCGATGATGAATCCGGCGTACTCGGGCCTCTACAACAGTTTCATGGTTAACGTGAACAGCAGGTTGCAGTGGATGGGTATGGAGGGCAGCCCTTTTTCGAACTTTTTAACGGTAACGACGTCGATCATTGAAAAGAAAGTCGGCGGTGGTGTGATGTTCAGCCAGGATAACCTGGGCATTACCAGCAACACGGAGTTTGCGCTGATGGGCGCATATCGGATACAGACGGGGTCGAGCACTTTTGCGTTCGGATTGCAGGGCGGGATGGTCAATATCAAACACAAGCAGAATGACCTTAACCTTCGCTACAGCGATGATCCGTTTTTCCTGCCGGAGACGGTGCGGACGTCGATGCGTCCGAATTTCGGTGCGGGTATCGCGCTGATGAGCGACAAGTATTACATCGGCCTGTCGGCGCCACGCCTGATGAACGTGAGCTTCGACGACGGTTTGACGAACAGCACGGTTTACAACAGGCACTTTTACGGGTCGCTTGCGTTCATCCTTGACGTTACGGCATTTATGAAACTCAAGCCGGTGGCGCTGGTGCGCTATGTTGAGGGTGCTCCGTTGTCGTACGACATTGGCGCGAACGTGCTATGGAACCACAAGTTCTGGTTTGGCGCCTACACGCGGAACTTCACCACACAGGGTGCGATGTTCCAGTTGCTCGTCAACGAGACGGTGCGCTTGGGCTACGCGTTGGAGGTTCCGACGTCGAAGAATATTGAGACAAGATTTCTGAGCCACGAGATTGTCATTGGGATCGACCTTTCGTTGTTCAGCGACCAGGAGGCTTATCTGAGATATTTTTAACCAAAGGATGATATGAAGCGAATAAATGTTAAGGTATGGACCACCCTGCTCCTGTTTTTGAGTGGGATCACAGGTAACCAGGCGATTGCGCAGACGATCCGGATTGCCAACAATAATCCGGGAGCGACCCCGGGAACAAACGTCCACACGGGGGAGACCGCGTTTCAGGATGCGATCGATGCCTCGGTAAGCGGAGATATCATCCACGTTGTGCCGAGTTCGGTAGATTATGGAGATGGCATCGTTACTAACAAAAGCCTGACGATACTCGGGATCGGACTGAATTCTCAAAAGCACATAGGGCAACGGTCGATGGTAGGAGATATCAGTTTGAACGAGACCGGATCTTCGGGAACCCGGATATCGGGTTTGCATATGACCCGCCTTCTTCTTGCGAACAGCAGCGCTTCGCCGACCTATACCGTGTCGAACGTCTTGCTGGAAAACTGCCAGGTTCGGACGGTGATCGGACCGAGTTTTTCCAATACTGTCGCCAATCTGATCGTGCGGAACTGCATTTTTAATTCTTCAAATGTGACCAGTGACCCTCAGGCGTTCGAACTGTTGACAACTTCAGGTGTGATCATAACGAACAACATTATTCAGGGTGGATGCTGTGTGAACGGAGCGATAGCGGGAGATGGATTGGTAGTTGAGAACAATCTTTTTTACTACAACAACACGGGGTTTGTATTTCAGGGCGTCCATAATTCAACAATCCGGAACAACATCTTTTATGGAACCAGTCCATCGTTGGACGGGTTCGCCAATAATGGCAATGTAACTAGTCATAACCTTGTTTTCAGCACGGGGGATACCAATTTCACCGATGGCACAGACGGCAATACAGACGGTGGCGGAAATATTTCAGGTGACCCCCTGTTGGCGAATCTGCCCACGGGCTCTGGCGACTGGAACTACAGCTACGACATTACGCTGCAGACGGGATCGCCTGCACTCCTCACCGGCTCCGATGGAACCGATATAGGACCTAGCGGCGGCGCCACGCCATTTGATCCCGAGGGTACATTCCTTCCGCTCGTCCAGGAGATCAATATGCCGTCGATCGTAACGAAGGGCACCGATCTGGAGGTCAACATCAAGGCAAAAGGCAACTGAAATCCCAACTAAATAGCGGTGTCACAGCCACTATTCCGCTATGAATAGAATTACTGTCATGGCCTTAGTTCTGGCGGCGGCGCCTCTGCTGCTTTCCGCGCAGGATGCAGACATTGTGGAGATCGAGTATTACATCGACACCGATCCGGGCGTTGGTCTTGGTACATCCGTTATTCTGTCGCCGTCTTCTGCGCAGATTGTCGACATCACCATTCCCACCGGAACGTTCGCCACAGGCACGCACGTTCTTGTCGTTCGCGCAAGGGACCTGAACGATGTTTGGAGTATTATGGAGTCGCGGCCGTTTTACGTGACAGCGACGTCCATTGCCAGCGATGCCTCGATTACGTCGATGGAGTATTTTCTTGACACCGATCCGGGGCCCGGTAACGGTACTGCCATGAGCATTTCCCCCGCAGCAACCATTGACCTACTTGAAAATATTTCGACCGGGTCGCTCACAGAAGGATTTCACATCCTGAATATCCGTGCACAGGACAGCGACGGAAACAGGAGCATTACCGAATCACGCCCGTTCTACGTTAGCGCTCCGGATTTCGTATCGGATGCGAGCCTCGTGAAGATGGAGTACTTTCTAGACACGGATCCCGGGCCGGGAAGCGGCGTCGACATTCCCTTTACGGCAGGGACAGCGGTGGATATTGTCGAGAACGTTCCGACCGGCGCGCTCACATTTGGTTTCCACGTTCTTCATGTCCGGTCACAAGATGCCGACGGGTCCTGGAGTATCCCCGAGTCGCGGCCGTTCTTTGTGACGGATGCTGGAGTTCTGTCGCCGGCGAATATTACCGCAATGGAATATTTCTTTGACAACGACCCCGGATATGGAAATGGAACGGGCATCGCCATAACGCCCGGAGTCAGCTTAGACCTGGACGCCATCATTTCAACGACGTCGATTTCAGAGGGATTTCATGTCATTCACATTCGCGCCCAGGATGAGGACGGCGTGTGGGGATTGAGCGAGTCACGTGCAGTTTTCGTTGATGGCCTCGGTCAGGTCACGCGCGTGGAATACTTCGTCGATACCGACCCGGGAGAGGGCAGCGCAACCCCGGTGCCGGTAACCACAGCCCCCGAGATTGATATCAATGTGGCGGTTCCTACGACGTCCTTGCCGGAAGGAGACCACACCCTGGGCGTGCGCGTTGGCCGGGTAGACCTGTGGAGCGATGTGTTTACGGTGGACTTCTCCCTATGCACGGATCCCGTGCCGGATTTTAACACGGATGTCGCCTGTGTTGGTGGTGTGACCACATTCACCGACAATTCAACCAATGCCACAGGTGGAACATACCGTTGGGATTTTGATTCTGACGGCACCGAGGATGATGCCACGGTTGGGAACACGAGCTTCGCCTATGCCGCTGCCGGAACGTACATGGCCACCCTCACGATCGACCGGTTCGGCTGTTCGGATGTTTTTTCTGCTACCGTCACTGTGGGTGATGTTCCTGTCTCCGACTCGGGACCGGACCAGGACCTGTGTGTGGACTTTACCACGATGGCGGCCAACGCACCCGCGGCAGGGGAGACGGGAATGTGGAGCATCGTGTCAGGGACGGCGACAATCACCGACGCGACGAATCCCGGCACGACCGTCACCGCCATTGATCCTGGAAATCTGACCCTGGGGTGGACGGTGACTAACACCACAACCGGGTGCTCAACGACCAGCCAAACCGTTGTGATTTCCAGTGCAGGCCCCATTGTCGCCTTCTCCTCGGACATTGTTTGCGAAGGAAGCGAGACCACTTTTACAGACAACTCGCAGAACGCGACGGAGGCAAACTACCAGTGGGACTACGACAGCGACGGCACGATTGACGATACGGGAAACGGGGCGACGTCGCACAGCTATCCCGCTGCGGGGACCTACAACGCTACGCTGACCATCGAATCCAACGGATGCACGGATTCACAGGTCATTGCCGTCACCGTGGAACCCGGCCCGGTGGCCGACGCTGGCGCCGACCAGGATCTTTGCGTGAATGATGCTTTGCTTGCCGGGAGCGTTCCGGGAACGGGCGAAGAAGGACTGTGGACGCTGGTTTCGGGAACGGCAACCATCACCGACCCGACAGACCCGGGCACGACGGTTACCAGCATCATCTCCTATAACACGGTACTCGAATGGACGGTGACCAATACCGTGGGCGGCTGTTCCGGCTCGGACCAGATGGCCATCGTCAGCAACCAGCCAATAACCACCGGGTTGGTTTCTGCTTCGCTGGCGATCGGGGAGAGCGTGAACCGCGACGTTCAAAACACGGCTGTAGCCAACCCCGGTGACGTATTGACGACCACTATTGTGACCGGGCCGACGAAAGGTACTGCGGAGATCGGGTCCAACGGCTCGATCACGTACACGGCAGCGGAAGGAACGGTGGGCGCCGATGTGGTGGTGTACGAGGTGTGCAACCAGTGCGGCCATTGCGCAGCCAATAACTTTGAAGTAGAGATTATTAACAATCCTCCGGTAATCACGCAGCCGCCGGCCGTGGTGGTTCAGCCGGGAGAAGCGGTTTCTCTGGAACTGCTGGGGATTATTTCAGATGCCAACAACAACCTCGACCTGTCGTCGCTGACGGTGGTGCAACAACCGATCAGTGGTGCAACTGCGAGCATTGACGGGTCCTACCGTCTGATTATCGACTACACGGGTGTGTTTTTTTCAGGCGTCGATCAACTTACGATCCGTGCGTGTGACCTTTCAGGGGCGTGTGCCGACAACGTTATCCTTATCGAGGTCGACCTTCCGGCGGATCCGCCGGTATTTGTTTACAACGCGCTGTCGCCGAATGGCGATGGACGCCACGACTTCCTGGAATTGGAGAACATTGAAGCGTATCCGGACAACCATGTCTACATCGTGAACCGTTGGGGTGTTCGGGTATACGAGGCCTCGGGCTACAACAATTCGAGCGTGCGGTTTGAGGGAACGGGCAACTCGGGTGGCGCGAAAGATCTTCCGGCGGGCACGTACTACTACAGCGTCGACCTTGGAAAGGGTGGCGACAGGGTGACCGGGTTCCTGGTGCTGAAATGAGGTGTGGGATTGGCGGTATCCACGTTTCGTCGCCGCAGTATGCCGTTGTGATCGGAAAACTTGTAAATCATTCCAACAGGTCGGGAAAATTCCATGACCTGGCAGTCTACCATAAAATACCTTGCCTATGCAGTGTGTACGCCTTGTTTTCCTGGCGGTGCTGGTGGCTTTCACTTTTCCTGCACGCTCCCAGCAGGATCCACTCGCCTCGCAATATCACCTGAATCCTGCGATGATGAATCCGGCGTACTCGGGCCTCTACAACAGTTTCATGGTTAACGTGAACAGCAGGTTGCAGTGGATGGGTATGGAGGGCAGCCCTTTTTCGAACTTTTTAACGGTAACGACGTCGATCATTGAAAAGAAAGTCGGCGGTGGTGTGATGTTCAGCCAGGATAACCTGGGCATTACCAGCAACACGGAGTTTGCGCTGATGGGCGCATATCGGATACAGACGGGGTCGAGCACTTTTGCGTTCGGATTGCAGGGCGGGATGGTCAATATCAAACACAAGCAGAATGACCTTAACCTTCGCTACAGCGATGATCCGTTTTTCCTGCCGGAGACGGTGCGGACGTCGATGCGTCCGAATTTCGGTGCGGGTATCGCGCTGATGAGCGACAAGTATTACATCGGCCTGTCGGCGCCACGCCTGATGAACGTGAGCTTCGACGACGGTTTGACGAACAGCACGGTTTACAACAGGCACTTTTACGGGTCGCTTGCGTTCATCCTTGACGTTACGGCATTTATGAAACTCAAGCCGGTGGCGCTGGTGCGCTATGTTGAGGGTGCTCCGTTGTCGTACGACATTGGCGCGAACGTGCTATGGAACCACAAGTTCTGGTTTGGCGCCTACACGCGGAACTTCACCACACAGGGTGCGATGTTCCAGTTGCTCGTCAACGAGACGGTGCGCTTGGGCTACGCGTTGGAGGTTCCGACGTCGAAGAATATTGAGACAAGATTTCTGAGCCACGAGATTGTCATTGGGATCGACCTTTCGTTGTTCAGCGACCAGGAGGCTTATCTGAGATATTTTTAAAAGGTAGTTTATGAAGAAGATTTATTTTCAACTTTTATTCCTGGCCGGCCTGATCCTCATCGGTCTGATTATTGGAATCAACGAGGCGATGGCCCAGACCATTCGCATTGCGAACAACAATCCGGATGCAACACCCGGCGTAAATGTCTATACCGGGTCAAGCGCGCTCCAGGATGCCGTGGCTGCAGCCGTCAGCGGTGACATTATCTATGTAAGCCCCAGCCTTAACGACTACGGCACCATCACCATCACTGACAAACAGCTGACGATTTACGGCGTTGGCCTGCAACCCGAGATGGACAACAGCATGCGCTCGGAAATGGGATCTGTTTACATCAACGGCGCATTGTCGTCGGGCACAAGGCTTTCCGGGATCGACATGACCGCCCTCCACCTGGCGGACGACACGAATCCGGTGCACGAGCTGTCCGATATCACGATCGACAACTCAATCTTGATCTACGTCGAAGGCCCCTCCGGGAGCAACAAACTTTCCGATATCCTGGTAAGAAACTGTATTATCAACAGTGGCGGGCAGACGGGTGCCTTTTATTTTTCGCCGAACGTGGAGAACATTCTCATCACAAACAACATTATGAGAACCACCTGCTGTGGATACTCGGCCATCAGCGGATCGGGCCTGATCTTTCAAAACAATTTTCTTTATCACACCGGAAACGGATGGACGTTCAGTACCTTCCACAACAACACGATGCGGAATAACATTCTTTATGGAACCGGATTAAGCATCACCGACGGCACGACTTACACCGTTTTCAGGAACAACCTTTTGTTCGACGTCACCGAGCCCGCCTTCCCGACCGAAACTGAAGACGAATACCACAACACCTTCTACGATAATATCTTCGGCGATCCTTTGTTCGTGAATTTTTCCGGAAACACGGCATTGGGGTGGAATTTTGAGTGGGACATCAGCTTACAACCGGGTTCTCCAGCCATCGGCGCGGGAACGGATGGAACCGATCTTGGACCTGGTGGTGGCCCATATCCCTTTGACTATGAAGGTACCTTCCTTCCATTGGTGCAGGAGTTGATCGTGCCCGGCGTGATATCAGCAGGTCAGGATCTTCAGATTACCATCAAGGCCAAAGGGAACTGATTTCATGAGGGTAATATTCATATCTGCACTCTTTTTTTTAGCCTGCATCAGCGCCGGTAACGCACAAGATGCAAGCATCGTCGCCATGGAATATTATCTGGATACCGACCCCGGTGTTGGCAACGGAACCGATATTGTTTTCACGCAAGGATCCGTCGTTGTGGCGAACTTTGTCATACCGGCGGCCAGCCTCACGCCCGGATTTCATCATCTGGTGGTCCGCGTACAGGACGACAACGGCATTTGGAGTACCCAGACGCAACGGTCGTTGTTTGTTCAGGATATGGCTGTCCTTGACCCTGCCTCGTCGATTACCGCCATGGAATATTTCATCGATAATGATCCAGGTGTAGGGAACGGAACGGCAATTCCCGTCACCAGCGGCCCCGTTGTCAATCTGGATATTGCCATCCCTACGGCTGCGCTGACACCCGGCTTTCACAGAATCTCTGTGAGGACCAGAGACGATGATGGCCATTGGAGCACTGCCGCCAACAGCATGTTCATGGTGCATGCTTCGAAAGATATTGAAAGCGTGGAATATTTTATTGACACCGATCCGGGCGTCGGGAGTGCCACGCCCGTTACCATTACCCAATCTTCAACCCTTGACCACACGACGACGCTGCCGGCATCTTCTCTTCCGGAGGGTGCGCACACGCTCGGTGTCAGGGTGAAACGCGAGGATGATCTCTGGAGCACCACCTACACCGCGCCGTTTGCCGTTTGTACGCCACCGGTACCCAGCTTTGTTGCCGACGTCGTGTGTGTTGGAGCCGTGACCACATTTACGGATAACTCCACCAATGCGTCCGGCGGCACCTACAGTTGGGATTTCGATGGCGACGGCACCATCGACGACATGACTGCGGGCAGCACAACACACACCTTTTCCGCGGCGGGTACGTTCAACGCCACCCTTACCGTGGAACGCTTTGGCTGCTCCGAAGCATTCAACACAACCGTGACCGTAACGGAGGTTCCGGTCGCCAATGCCGGGCCCGACCAGGGCTTGTGTTCCAGCGCGACCACCCTTGCCGGTTCCGCACCGGCTGCCGGAGAGTCCGGTGTATGGACCATCGTCACCGGTGCGGGAACGATCGTTGATCCCGCGGACCCCGTCAGCGCAGTCACGGGAATTTCGGGTACCCTCACCCTGGAGTGGACCGTCACGAACGCAATCGGTGGATGTTCGGCATCCGACCAGGTAACGGTCATTGCCGGGCCAGCACCGGAAGCTAACTTCACGGCCGATTTGGTCTGCGAAGGATCCACAACCTCGTTCACAGACAATTCGACCAACAGCACAGGGGCCTCCTACAGTTGGGATTTCGACGGCGACGGCACCGCTGACGACACAACTCCCGGCGATGCCTCTTTTGTATTCCCTTCCGCGGGCAGCTATACGGCATCGTTGACCGTCGACCGCGGCGGATGCCTGGATACCTACACGGACGTAGTGACCGTGGTGACGATTCCATCGGCAAATGCCGGCGCGGATCAGGATATCTGCGAAAGCGAAACGACGCTCGCGGGGAACGGACCTTCATCGGGTGAGTCGGGCATGTGGAGCCTTGTTTCAGGCAGTGCGGTGATCGCTGACCCCGGCGATCCAGCCACTGCGTTGACAGCGATCAGTTCTTACAATACGGTACTGGAATGGACGATAACCCACGATGCCGGCGGATGCAGTACCACCGACCAACTCACCATTGTCAGTAATCAGCCAATAGCTGCAGGGTTGGTGACCACCTCGGTTGCAATTGGTGAAAGCGTGAACGGCGACGTTCAGGACGCGGCCACAACCAATCCCGGCGACGTGTTGGTCACCACGATTGTTACGCCGCCCGTGAACGGCAGTGCCGAGGTGGAATCAAACGGAACGATCTCTTATATACCCGATGCCGGGGCTACCGGCATGGATGTCATGACCTACCAAGTCTGCAACCAGTGCGGGCGATGCGCAACGAACACCTTTGAGGTGGAGATCATCAACAATCCCCCCGTGATTACCCCTCCACCGGTGACCGTAGCAGCCGGCGAGAGCGTCGACCTCGACTTGCTGGCGATCATTTCGGATGTCAATGACAACCTTGATCCCTCGTCCCTCAACGTCGCTGCGCAGCCCATCAGCGGTGCCATTGCCTCCATCGATCCGTCGTATCACCTGATCGTTGACTACAACGGCGTATTTTTTTCCGGTATGGATCAGTTAACCATTGAGGCCTGTGATTTCTCAGGTAGTTGTTCCGACAATGTCATCCTTATTGAGGTAGACCTTCCGGCCGATCCGCCTGTTTATGTTTACAATGCCTTGTCGCCAAATGGTGACGGACGCCACGACTTCCTCGAACTCGAGAATATCGAGGCGTATCCTGACAACAGTGTCTACATTGTGAACCGTTGGGGTGTCCGCGTATTTGAGGCGTCCGGTTATGATAATGCCATCGTGCGGTTTGAGGGCAGGGTTTCGGGAAGCGCGAATGAACTGCCCGCGGGGACTTACTACTACAGCATCGATCTCGGGAAAGGAGGGGACCGGATCAACGGTTTTGTTGTGCTCAAACGCTAGCCGGCGCCTCGTTTCAGGCTGCGTTGCTCGGGGTGGTGCCTTCGTTGGCACCAGCACCTGTCCAGGGTCTTCCGGGTAAGGAAGAGGTGGTTAGCGCATTTTTTTAATCGTCGGGAAACGCCGTTCTTTACCGAATAAACGAGCACACTTATGAGCGAAGCTGCCGGGCCGCGTTTGAACGACCCCAAAACGGTAAGGGCGTGGTACATGTTCGACTGGGCCAATTCAGTGTACTCACTGGTTATTGTAACGGTCATTTTTCCCATCTACTTCAATTCAGTCGCCGTCTACAACGGCAGCGACATGATTCCATTTCTGGGGTTCACCGTTCAGAATACCGTCCTCTACAGTTACGCCCTGTCGTTCTCGTTCCTTCTGGTGGCGGTAATCTTGCCCCTGCTTTCGGGTATTGCCGACTACACCGGCGACAAGAAATTCTTCATGCGCATCTTTGTCGTGGTCGGGAGTATTTCGTGTATGACATTGTACTTCTTTAACAGCTTTGAGCTGTTGTGGCTGGGAATCTTATGTCTGGTCCTGGCCAGCGTGGGGTATTCAGGGAGTCTTGTATTTTATGACGCTTATCTTCCGGAGATCGTGACTGAAGACCGGTACGACCAGACCAGCGCAAAGGGATTTTCAATGGGCTACTACGGTAGCGTGCTGATGATGGTCATTTGTCTGGTCATCGTTATGAATCCCGGCTGGGTTGGGTTTTCAGGCGACGACGCGGTCGGACTTGCAACGCGCGTAACGTTCATCCTGGTCGGGGTGTGGTGGCTTGGATTTTCAATTATCCCCTTCCGATACTTGCCGGATAACCCTTACAACCAAAAACCCACCGGACAAATTTGGTCGAAAGGCTATCGGGAGATTAAGGTTGTCTGGCAGAGTCTAAAACATCAATCGGACCTTAAACGATACCTCCTTGCGTTCTTCTTCTACAACATGGGTGTCCAGACGGTGATGTATCTCGCAACGCTTTTTGGAGAGACCGAACTTCGGCTTGAAACGGACGCGCTCATCCAGATCCTGATCATCATCCAACTCGTCGGCGCCCTGGGTGCATGGCTGTTCTCCCGCGTGTCGCGCCTGAAGGGCAACCGCTTTTCCCTGATCGTCATGATTTGTATTTGGATCGGTGTCTGTGTGGCTGCATATTTTATCACCACGGTTGAACAGTTCTTCGCCGTTGCAGCGGTCGTCGGGCTGATCATGGGCGGTATTCAATCCTTGTCGCGCGCGACCTATTCGAAACTCATCCCGCCCGACACCGCGGACCACGCGTCCTATTTCAGTTTTTATGACGTCACGTATAATCTTTCGATAGTGGTCGGAACATTTTCCTACGGGCTCATCAACCAGATAACCGGAACCATGCGGAACAGCGCCCTGGTCCTGGCGTTGTACTTTGTGATCGGGCTGGCGTTGTTGATCGCGGTGAGATCACCTCAGATCATGCGGCGAAAGCGGATTGAAGAGGAGGTGCTCAGTACCTCAGATGTTTGACGGTCATCCCATTGTTGATGAGTTGCTTCAACGAATCGACGCCAATATGCAGATGCCGTTGAACGAATTTTTCGGTCACAGTGACATCGCTTTTTTCGGTTTTGACGCCCTCCGGCACCATCGGCTGATCCGACACAAGCAGTAGCGCCCCGGCCGGGATCTTGTTATGGAAGGCGGTGGTGAAAATTGTCGCTGTTTCCATGTCGATGGCCTGCGCGCGTATCTTCCTCAAATATTCTTTGAAGCCTTCGTCCCATTCCCACACGCGTCGGTTTGTCGTGTACACGGTGCCGGTCCAATAGTCCTGTCCGTAGTCGCGTATGGTTGTGGAGATTGCTTTTTGCAAGGCGAACGCCGGTAGCGCCGGTACTTCCGGTGGAAAATAGTCGTTAGAGGTGCCTTCGCCGCGGATCGCTGCAATCGGAAGGATGAGATCCCCCAGACTGTTTTTCTCTTTGAGTCCGCCGCATTTTCCCAGGAAGAGCGCTCCCTTCGGACTGATGGCGCTCAGACAATCGATCACCGTAGCGGCGTTGGGACTCCCCATTCCAAAATTAATGATCGTGATCCCGCCGGCGGTCGCGCTGCGCATTGGCCGGTCGAGGCCATTGACCGGAACGCCATTCCACTCCGCAAAAAGTTTCACATAGTGGTCGAAGTTGGTGATCAGGATGTATTCGCCGAATTGGTCCAGCGCCTGCCCCGTGTAACGCGGCAACCAGTTCTCTACAATGTCTTTCTTGGTTTTCATGGCTACCTTTTCAAAAAAATGCAGCAAATTCCGACGGAACCGCCGGTAAATTTAATCTATTGGTGGAAGTTCATAGCTTAGCGTTGTAAGCATGCATGCGTTAAATCTTCCGTCGTTCGATTACAGGCTTAAGAAAGCCCGTGACAAAGTATGGATTTTTGACGGCATCCGGAAAAAGTTTGTCGTGCTGACCCCTGAAGAATGGGTGCGACAGCATTTTGTCAATTTTCTCGTCATGGAGTTGAAGTACCCCCGCAGTCTCGTCAAAATTGAAGGTGGCCTTGCCTACAACGATTTGCCGCGTCGCAGCGACGTTGTGGTCTTTGATCGGGAGGGAAATCCATGGATGCTCATTGAATGCAAAGCCTCAACGACAACCCTTTCAGACGCTACCTTGCATCAGGTCGCCGCGTACAATGCCACGCTGCGCGCCAAATACATCACCATATCGAACGGCATGGTCCATTATTGTGCCCATATCGATTGGGTACATGGCAAAACAACGGTCCTGCAGGAATTACCTGCGTTCAACATGTAACGGGAAGTTCGCGTCTAAAGGTACTTCTTGACATCCGTGTAGGGAAGGTCAAAGGCGTCAGCCACGGCTTTGTAGACCACATCTCCGCTTATGACATTAAGCCCGTTTCGCAGCTCGGAACTTTCGGCACACGCGGCCTTCCAGCCTTCGGTGGCAAGCTTGATGGCATATGGCAATGTTGCATTGGTGAGCGCCTGGGTGGAGGTGTAGGGAACGGCGCCAGGCATGTTGGCAACGCAATAGTGCACCACGTCGTCGATGATGAACGTCGGGCTTTCGTGCGTGGTCGGCGTGCAGGTCTCAATGCATCCACCCTGGTCGACGGCCACGTCGACGAGCACCGTTCCCGGACGCATGGTTTTGAGCATGTCGCGGGTGATCAGCTTCGGTGCCTTGGCCCCAGGGATGAGCACGCCGCCGATGATCAGATCATGATCTTTCACCAGTTCACGAATGGAATAATCGTTGGAAACCATCGTGCGCACGTTGCGCGGCTTGACATCGTCCAGATAGCGCAACCGGGGGAGGTTGACATCCATGATGATGACATCCGCGCCCATACCGGCGGCGATTTTTGCCGCGTTTGTTCCAACCACGCCTCCGCCGAGGATCAGCACCTTTGCCGGCCGCACGCCGGGCACGCCGCCAAGCAGGATGCCACGGCCCTTAAGCGGTTTTTCAAGGTACTTTGCACCTTCCTGCACCGACATTCTTCCCGCTACTTCCGACATGGGAACGAGCAGGGGAAGGCTGCCGTCTGCGCGTGTAACCGTTTCGTAGGCGAGACAAACAGCGCCGCTCTCCATCATGGCGCGGGTCAGCGGCTCATGCGAGGCAAAATGGAAATAGGTGAAGACGAGCTGATCCTTCCGGATGAGTTTGTATTCCTGCTGAATGGGTTCCTTCACTTTCATGATCATATCAGCGAGCGAAAAGACTTCGGCCGCGCTACTGATCATCCTGGCACCGGCCTGGCCGTACTCCTGGTCGCTGAAGCCGCTGCCTTCACCGGCAGTTTGCTCGACATATACCGTATGCCCGCGCTTCACCAATTCCTGCGTACCGGCGGGTGTCAGGGCAACCCGGTTCTCATTGTTTTTGATCTCCTTAGGAACACCAACTTTCATAATTCAAACGTTTTAGCGGCGCTAATATAGCAGTATCGCCACAATTCAACAGTTTTTTTGGAACGTCGAAAACCGAAGAAACTTTTACCCTGGTAGATTGTAACTGCCATTAATTATGGTGAACTTAAAATGCCAGGAATGAATATTCGGCGTACCCCGGTTATTGCTTAAATCTCTTCATAAGGGCATTAATGTTTGTCGGGGACCAATTGGGCCCGGGCGGGGTTATGCTCTTTTGAAAGGTTAGGTGATATGGCTATTTTTGAACCTAACAGTTGTTCATAAACAGGCAGACATTGAACATTACGAAGGAAGCGAAGGTCAAATATCCGCAAGCCAGGATCAAGGAAATCCTGGCCGACTACCGCCTTGTGGTGGAGAGTCGCGAGGCGAGCCTGATCGGCCGCAAGGAAGTGTTCATGGGGAAAGCGAAGTTTGGCATTTTCGGTGATGGAAAGGAAGTGGCGCAGGTGGCGATGGCGAAGGTTTTTCGCAAGGGTGACTTTCGCGCCGGCTACTACCGCGACCAGACGTTCATGTTCGCGATCGGCGAGCTGTCTGTCCAGCAATACTTTGCCCAACTTTACGCGCACACCGATGTGGGCGCCGAACCCGCGTCGGCGGGCCGGCTCATGAATGGCCATTACGCCACGCGCATGCTGGATGAGCATGGCCGCTTAAGGAACCTCGCCGACCTGAAGAATAGCAGCGCAGACATTTCCCCCACCGCGGGTCAAATGCCCCGTTTACTGGGACTCGCCTATGCTTCGAAGCTTTTCCGCAATAATCCGGAATTGAAACAGTTCGAGAACCTGTCCAACAATGGCAATGAGATCGCGTTTGGCACAATTGGCAACGCTTCGACCTCTGAGGGGATGTTCTTTGAGACGATCAACGCCGCGGGCGTTCTGCAGGTGCCGATGCTTACTTCCGTATGGGACGACGCTTATGGCATCTCCGTTCCGCAGGAATTTCACACTACGAAACTAAGTATCTCGAAAGCGCTCGCGGGCCTTCAACGCCACGCCGGGGAAAAGGGCTTTGACATCATTGTCGCGAAGGGCTGGGATTATCCGGGCTTGATTGCCGCCTACCAGAAGGCGGAGCGGATTTGCCGCGAAGAGCATGTCCCGGTACTGCTTCACGTTGTGGAAATGACGCAGCCTCAGGGCCATTCGACTTCGGGTTCGCATGAGCGGTATAAATCGAAGGAGCGCCTCTCCTGGGAAGGGGAATTCGATTGTATCCGAAAAATGCGGGAATGGATCATCGAGGAAGTAATGATTCTGCCCGAGGAGGTGGATGCGATCGAAAAAGAGGCCAAGGCTTCCGCACGAAAGGCCCGCGATCTTGCCTGGGGTGCGTTTATGGAGGATATTCGAAAGGATCAAAAGGTCCTTGAGGATATTCTCACACAGGTCCAAAGGGAAAGCGCCGCTGCCCAGGATATTGAGGAGATTGCGACCGAACTGTCTAAAACCATCAATCCCACCCGACTCGATGCGATGCGAGCGGCAAGGCGCGCCGTGCGCGCTTTGCGGGAGGAGCCACAACTGCCTTCAAAGGCCGCACTCCTGTCATGGATCAGATCTGCACAGACGTCCAACCACAACCGATACAGTTCAAACCTTTACAGTGAGTCCGATGATTCGGCATTAAAGGTACCGCGGGTGGATCCTGTTTATTCGGAACAATCACCGGTTCTTGACGGCCGTGAGATCCTTCAGCACTGTTTCGATGCCGCGCTTTCGCGGGATCCGCGCTTTCTTGCGTTCGGCGAGGATGTCGGCAGGATCGGAGATGTAAACCAGGGCTTCGCGGGATTGCAGGAAAAATACGGCGAACTTCGCGTGACGGATACCGGGATTCGTGAATGCACGATCGTAGGGCAGGGGATAGGCCTGGCGTTGCGCGGATTGAGACCGGTCGCCGAAATCCAGTATCTCGATTACTTTATCTATGCCCTCGCGACCTTGTCCGATGACCTCGCTTGTCTCCAGTACCGGACCCGTGGTGGACAAAAGGCGCCGTTGATCGTGCGCACCCGCGGCCACAGGCTAGAGGGGGTATGGCACGCAGGTTCGCCCATCGGGATGATCCTTAACAGTCTTCGCGGGATCTATTTGCTTGTTCCCCGAAACATGACCCAGGCAGCCGGTTTTTACAACACCATGCTTCAATCCGATGACGCCGCCATCATGATCGAGTGCCTCAATGGCTATCGCCTTAAGGAACGGCTGCCCGATAACATCGATGAATTCACGGTTTCATTGGGCGTGCCCGAGGTGTTGAGGGAAGGAAGTGACATCACCCTTGTGACGTACGGCGCCATGTGCCGGATCGTGATGGAAGCCGCGCAGCAACTCGAGCGCATGGCGATATCCGTAGAGGTAATCGATGTGCAGACCCTTCTTCCATTCGATATCCACCATCGCATCGTGGAGTCGGTGAAGAAGACCAGCCGCGTGGTTTTTGCCGATGAAGACGTGCCGGGTGGCGCGAGCGCATTCATGATGCGTGAGGTCCTCGAAACACAGAACGCCTATCAGTACCTCGATGCGGCGCCGGTAACCATCACCGCCAAAGAACACCGTCCCGCCTACGCATCCGACGGTGATTATTTCAGCAAGCCGAATGTCGAAGACATTGTTGAAAAGGTGTACGACATGATGCGTGAATCGAATCCTGAAAAATACCCCGCTATCTACTGAGGGACGCGACGCCGAAAGAAAACCGGAACTGATGGTGCTAGTTGACGGTGATGTCCCGGAGCGTGAAGCCACCGGTATCAACGACGTTGCTGAGGTTCAATGCGCGGTCCCGGATCCGCATTTTTAATCTAAGGGTCCTGATGCTGAAAAGGTTCTGAAAGCCGAGCGACGGCATCGCGTAACGAATGTTGCCTTCGAGAGGACGATCAGGGCTGTCTGAAAGAACTGGAAACCGCATGTGAAAAGGTTGACAAAACGGCGGCGCGGCCCAATCAAACTCCTCCCAATCTTCCTCATTGGTTCCATCCGTACCGTTCTTCAGCAGGTAAAACCTTACTTCCAGGTTGAAGTGATTGAGGTTCGTCCGTCGGTAGAGCGTGTCGCGCAGTTGGTAAAATTCGGCGGTTTCGCCGTGTAGCGTGTCAATAATATTCTCAATGGCGATGTCGTCCAACGCGGCAAGATCTGCGGCGTCGATCAGCACATTGCTGGCCGGGCTGAGTGCCTCGTAATTCTGGCAATTCAGTTCGGGCAAATGGCCGTATCCCGGTTCGTGGCGGGTCCTTTCAAATACCAGTTTCCCCTTGTCAGGATTCGGAATGTCGATGATATGATACTCTACTCCGTTCTGCGTCACGGCGGCGAATGTCGGCAAAGAATCCATTTCACCACTCCCGTTGGCCTGGAAGAAGTACTGGCTGTGAAAAGGATAAGAGATGTAGGCAAGATTGCTGGGATCTAGTCCGAGGTCACCGTCGCCGTCGCGAAAGCTCAGGCTGATGACGAGCGAATCCGTGTCCGGGGTATCTATGAACTCAACCTTGTCGAAAGTGAGTTCGGGACGATTCGGGAACTCCGGAGGGTCGAAGCACGACCCCATACCCAGAAGGGTGAGGAGAAAAATGGAAAAACCCCTGGAAATTTTCATGTTTACAGTTCGAAAGGAACAAACAAATTACATAACGCCTGGATACTTTTAAAAGTTTTGATCCACAATTATACCCGGTAAACGACAACTCGTTTGACGATATTGCTTTGCGCCTGTTCAATTATCAGGTGGAGCACAATCACGTTTACCGGTCTTTCGTCAAAGCCATCGGCACCAGGGTGGATAAAATCCGTTCCTTAGCGTCGATTCCCTTCATGCCGATTTCTTTTTTCAAGACCCATGAGTTGAAAACGGGTTCGTGGACGCCTGAAACGATCTTTCGCAGTAGCGGCACCACCGGGGCCAGGATGAGTCGACACCTGATGCCTGATGTTCAGTTCTATCTGGACCACAGTGTGCGCTGCTTCGAGTATTTTTTTGGCCCGGTCACGAACTATAACTTCCTCGCACTCCTGCCCTCGTACCTCGAACGGGGTGATTCATCCCTGGTAGCGATGATGACACACTTCATCAGGAGAAGCGCCTCGCCGTCGTCGGGGTTTTATCTGCACAACCCGGATCGCTTGCTGCAGGACGTCGCCGGGCTGAAAAATGATACCCGTACAACCGTCGTGTGGGGTGTTTCCTTTGCCCTTCTCGATCTGGCTGAGCAATACGGCCCTGATCTTGGCCATTGCATGGTCTTTGAAACAGGTGGGATGAAGGGCAGGCGTGCCGAAATCACACGCGAGGAACTGCATCGAATATTGTGTAATAAATTGAATATCAGTAAAATACATTCCGAGTATGGCATGACGGAGTTGTCGTCTCAGTGTTATTCCCTTGGCGGGAGTCATTTCTTCTGCCCGCCCTGGGCACGGGTGCTGACCCGCGACATCACGGACCCCGGTGAAAAAGGTTTCCTCGGTGAGACGGGCGGGATAAATGTCATCGACCTGGCAAACTGGCATTCTATTGGCTTTATAGAGACGGAGGACCTGGGGAGAGCCTTCGATGACGGTTCCTTTGAGGTTTTGGGACGATTGGATAACAGCGACGTGAGGGGTTGCAACCTCTTGGTGAACGGCTAATAGAGCGGATGAAGGCCCTGAAAAGGGCGATGAATTTGTTTTCTTGGTAAAGAATGATATTTTTGTTAACACCAACATTAACCTCAAACCCAAATAAGCCTCCAATGAAAAGGATTTTACTATTTCTCGTTCTTGCGGCCTTTTTTGCCGCGTGCAGTCAGTACACCTGCCCCACATACAGCAAAAAAGACGCTCCGAAGCCCGCCGCTGAGGAAAGGATCTAACCGGAAAACCGGATTTTTTTCAGGAAAAAGGCTTCGTTTTCCCTCCTGCCCGACCTACCTGGTTTTAGTTTCATTGTCAGAATTGCATTTTTGTCGCCGGCATCGCGTCGGAAGTGTCACGTATTTGGTTCCTCGCTAATACCCAATGCCTGATGCCCCAATGCCTATTCCTCATGCCCAATCCCCAATCACAACACCCTTAAAGGTATTTCTTCACATCCTGCCCGGTAATTTCCTCCCCGCTCATGATGACGAGGCGCTCGGTGACATTCCTCAGTTCCCGGATGTTTCCGGTCCAATCATGGCTTTTTAGCGCCTCGATGGCGTCGGGCTGAACATTCTTTTTGCAAGCTCCATGTTCCTCGGCGATGTCTTCAAGGAATTTGTCAGCGAGCAGCGGGATGTCGTCGGGACGTTCATTGAGGGAAGGCACTTTGATGACGATCACACTCAACCGGTGATAGAGGTCTTCCCGAAAACGGTTTTCGCTGATTTCTGTCCTGAGGTCCTTGTTCGTTGCGGCGACGACCCGAACGTTTACCGTGATTTCCCGATCACCGCCGACGCGGGTGATCTTGTTCTCCTGGAGGGCGCGCAGTACTTTGGCTTGCGCCGAAAGGCTCATGTCGCCGATCTCGTCAAGAAAAAGCGTTCCACCTTCGGCGAGTTCGAATTTGCCGATCCGCTGCTTGATCGCCGACGTGAATGAACCTTTTTCGTGGCCGAACAGCTCGCTTTCGATCAGTTCAGACGGAATTGCCGCGCAATTGACTTCGATCATCGGACCATTTGCGCGCTTGCTGTTTTCGTGAATTGCTTTCGCGACCAATTCCTTTCCCGATCCGTTGGGTCCAGTGATGAGTACACGCGCGTCGGTTGGCGCCACCTTGCTGATCATCTCACGCATTTCCCTGACCGGCTCCGACTCGCCCACCATTTCAAACTTCTTGTTGATCTTTTTGCGGAGGTTCCGCGTCTCTTTGATCAGTGAAGTTTTGTCCAGGGCATTTCGCAACGTGATCTCCAACCTTCCCAGGTCGAACGGTTTTTGCAGGAAGTCGAACGCGCCCTTCTTGACAGCCTCAACGGCAATGTCGATGTTGCCATGGGCGGATATCACAACGAAATTGGTGGGGATGCCGGCTTCTTTCGTCTTGTCGAGCACTTCCAGCCCGTCCATTTTGGGCATCTTGATGTCACAAATGCAGAGGTCGAAAAGACCCTGCTCGAGTTTTTTCAACCCTTCAACACCGTCGCCGGCTTCTTCAACTTCGTGTTCCTTTTCCTGAAGAATTTCGCGAAGAATAGCCCGGATCTTGGTGTCGTCTTCGATCAGAAGGATTTTGGCCATGGGAGTAGTTAGGGAACAGAATGAAAACGGTTGTAAAAATAGGACACTCTTCAAATAAAAAAACCTTTCGGCGTGAAAACCGAAAGGTCCAAAATACAAAGGAACAGGTCGATAAGCCGGGTTCTGTCCACATCCCGTCCTGATGCAAATCAGATACGGAAGGCCCTATCATTTATCTGGTCCCGACCTCGCGATCAGGATCAATCAATCTACCCGTCCCGTTGGCATGAATGCCGTAAGCGAGCAGCTTATGCGGGACATGCTTGATCTTTCAACTCGTAAGGTTTGCCATGCCTTCGGCATCACTACCGAAGCGGTGAGCTCTTACCTCGCCTTTTCACCTTTTCCCGGCTGACACGTCAGCGCGGGTAGTTTGTTTTCTGTGGCACTTTCTGTTCTACCCGACGATTCGGGCAGACCTTCCCGTTAGGAAGTACGATGCTCTTTGTTGCCCGGACTTTCCTCCCCCCGGGGTGTCCGGGAGGCGATAAGGTGACCTGTCCGGTATTAAACTTTATCCGCCCGGAAAAGTTCCTTAGTGCACGTCGTCGCCGGTGAGTTTGTACTCGTAAAGATCGGCGAGTTGTGCCACCTCCTGGATCATTTCCTGCACCTGAGTTTCTGACGCCGAAGACGACGGGCAGGAGGCCTCGACTTTGAGATAGCCGTCTGCAAGGACAAACCGGCTGTAATCGAAAGTCGCGTTTTGCTCCATCAGCGTTTTTAGGTCGATCGCCGGATGAAACGCGCAGATCTTTGAGGTAAATACGGCCTGATCCCGTCCCGACACAGGGCTTTTTTGTGTCGTCGCGAGCACCGTCTGAAAACGACTCTTGTCCAGCGGGACCACGATGACGGATTTCGTGTGATCGTAATCGGTGAATTGCCCGCCGATCCGGTCCGCATAATCCTTTACTGTATTGAAGAGATTCATAGGCTTTTATTTAGGCCATTGAATCTACGAAAAAAACGCCGACGGACGGCAGCCAGGGGATTTTAATTAAAAGAAGAAGGGGTGCGCCGCCACGCGGCCCCCGGAGAGCGAGAGCGTAGGTGAGGGAATCTTGATCATACCCGCCAGGAAAAGCAGGGTTTTTACCACCTTCGAATGGCTTTTGATTGCACTGAGGTCAGGATCCAGCGAAATATAGAACTGTCGGCGCGCATGGTAGCCGGCAGCTCGGTTGTCGGCGTCGCGGGCGTGCACCATGCCTTCGGCGCCGTAACCCACGGCCAGATTAAGCCATTCAGGGAAGGGCATGAATTTATCCATGTCGGCGGATATCCAGAACGTCTGGCCATTGTAGTCTTTGACGATCTCTCCGAGCGTACCTTTCCCCAGTACTTCGGGACGTAGCGCAGCGTAGCGTGTCGTGGAGAAGGAAAACTTTGGTAGAAGGCGCTGTTCATTCCACAGGCGTTCCTGGCCGAGAAAGAAGGCAGCGCCGCCAGCATTGGCCAGCAAGTCACCGGATGAAGCGCCATAAGCTGCGGAATAACCGTCCAGAAGTTCTATCGGCGCCAAAAGAAGAAAGCCCGTGACGGCCCCGGCAAGATCGGCCTTTCGCGCCGGCACATTGCACCAGCCGAGGGTGCGCGACGTTCCGTGACTTAGAAAATAGGCAGAAAAAAAATGGCCGGCCTTGTCAAGTTGTTTCCACTCCGCCAGGTCATTGAAGAAATGAAATTCGCTTCGCTCAAAATCGCTGTACCAAAGGTTGCTAAGGGCCACCAGGCTCCCGGCGTACGCCGCGCCGGCCGAAATGACAACCGGTTGGAATCGCTTTTGATTCACGCCCGAGGAGTCGCTTACCTGGGCGCACAGCACAGCATCCAGCGCGGGAATGAGCACGAACAAAAAACAGAAAGTGGCGCTGCGTTTAACGGCCCTCATCTTCTTCCCGGCGGGCTTCGTCGTTGGCGTCAGGGCTTTCCTCATCGTCGTCTTCTTTTTTTCTGGAGTTCCACAACTCCTTCAGTTCGTTAAAGCTTTGTGTGTGGTTGATGCTGAAACCCGTGGTGATGGACGTATTCTGAGAGCTAAGCGTATTAAAGATAGGATTAATGTTCGTCCGGTTATACATCTTCACCTTCAGTTTTCCGTCGGGTGTGAGAATATAGTCGACCATCCAGTCGCCAGCCAGGGTAGAAAGGTTTGGATCGCTGTTCAATGAATTGTCCTGACCGCTGTAAAAAGTTCCGTCGCGGGTGATTCGCAGCCGGCCATTGAGAAAGGTGTAAGACAACCGCAACTGGAAGGTGTTGAATTCCTCTTCATCCATGCGGCTGAAATCGACGTCGATTTCAAGGTTCTCATCCACCTGGCTGACGAAGTTGCTCAGTTGGTTGGAGAAGAGTTCGCTTACACTGTTGATCACGTCCGAGCCGCTGGTGTTAAACGATTCGGGCGGGGATATTCTTCGCAACACGATCAGGCTAAAGACTTGTCGTTTTAGTTCCTGCTCATCCATTCGGTTCTTGAAAGCCTGGAACTCAAAATCGAGGCGCACGGGTGCCCGGCCGTCGACGACAATACTTTGAGGGAGGTCCTCGGCCACGATGTCGAAGTTTATGTCTGGCGAAAGCATGGGACCATCGAGTTCAATGAGCACCTGCACGGGGTATTTCCGCTTAAGTTGCGGTGCCTCTCGCACCGATTCGTCCAGAATGATGGGCGCCAGTGATGCGTGTTGGTTGTAGGTGGCATCGATGTCAAGTGTGCCCTCATAGGCGTCGCCATACCAGGTGATCCGACTGCCCTTGTTGATTTCAAATTCCTTGTTGATGAGGTCGTAAAGGGTAAAGGTGTAGTAGCCCTCTGTGAATTCAAAAGGGCCGAACATGTTGAACTCGCCTTTTGTGTCGAGTTGCAGTTGGAGTTCGCCATTGCCGCGCCCGCGGATCTTGTCACCGGCCTGGTCGTTGAGGAGGATCTCGCAATAAGCTTCGTCGGTGACATCAATATTGAAGTCAAGGGTGATGCCGCTAAGGTCGAGTTTGTTCGAAATGTTGTTGGTGAACCGCTGCTGGAATGTTGAATCACTAAAGCTTACAAACTTAATGAACTCCTTTTGTTGGATATCATTATCGTCACCGATCGGGACGTAAATGCGCGTGTTGCGATCGGTTCTGGCGAATGCTGTGAACTGCAGGTTGGCTACGGGGCCGGTGATGCTCAGGTTACCGGTACCGAATCCCTGGCCGTAGAAGAGGCTGTTGTCGCGGGCCGTCGTATTCAGCAGGTGAAAATTCGTGAAGGTGGAAGTCAGGTTGATTCTTGTGTCGCGGAACCCATCGTGCGTAATAACGCCGGCAAGCCGGGCGCGGTTGAGGTAGTGGTCGACAAGTTCAATTTCCTTGAAATAGATGGAGTTGGATGAAAGCCCGATGACTCCCGCGAAGTCGTAGGTTGTATTCAGGTAGTTGATGCGCAACCGCCCGTTTTTCACCGTCCCTTCGCCGGCGATAGCGGGTGAGTTCAGTTTGCCTGAAATGCGGTAGTCACCGGTGAGGGTTCCACCGATGTCGGAAAACATGTAGTCAAAAAATGGCTCGACGATTTTAAGGTTCGCTTCCTTCAATGTGGCCGTGACGTCGAGGGGACTCGACGGATAGGAGGGGGTATAGGTGCCAACGAGGTTCACAATCCGGCTCCCATTGCGGTCGATGAAAAAATCGAGGTCGAATGCCTGCTTCACAGTGTCCCAGAGGTTACGTCCGCTGATATCGCCGATCAGGAAATCGTCAACCGTCAGGCTGTCGATGCTGAGGTTGTTTTGAAGGTGAGGTTGGTGAAAGTAGTCGGTCAGCTCGAACTGCGCGCCAAGGGTTCCCCGGAAATCGATGCCTGTCAACGAACTGAGGAACGAGAGGTCGAGGTTGCGCACCTCCATCAAAAGCTTATCTTCAGGATCATTGGAGATCCTTCCATTGAGCAGAAGGTATTGGTCTTTTTGCCTGATCCTTAAGTCCCGGATACCGATGTTGCGCCGTTGCCACGAAATCAGATTCTTCGGATCAACTTCCCATCGCTTGTCGAGCAGGTTGATCGTGGATGGCAGCAAATGGATCGTGGTGCTGTCTTTTAAGAAATCAACCTCGCCCTGGAGACGGACGTAATTGTCCTGGCCTTCCTGGTCGGCATCGAGTTCAAAGTCGATGTGACTTTTGTTCCAGATCGCTTCGGCGACGAGTCCTTTGGTGCTGAGTTTCTTGCTGAGCAATTGTCGCCCCGAGTTGATGAACGCCATCGCCAGCACGCTGGTGCTGTCGGCGATTTTCGAGGCCGTAACCTCCATGTCGGTGTCCAGCAGGGCCACGCCATTGTACGAAATTGTATCCATTCGCGTATAGGCCTGCAGTATGGTCGTGTAGCCGCTTGTGAATTGCCCCTCGATAAAGGTGTTGTTTGCAAGCGCCAGATCCACCTTCACCAGGTCGGCGATGGGGGCCATGTCCTTGAGGGCGATGTCGAAGTCGGCTTCATAGGATTTAGGCCGATAGTTGCGTGTGGCGTAATATTCGGCGATGGCCTCCTTGTCGTTTCGGATGTTGAGGAGTATTTCCGTAACCAGCTTTTGAATGTCCCTCGAAATATCCGACAACAGAAAATCCCCGCGGATGCTGGCATCGATCAGCGGCGACGTCGCGCGGACAGCGCGTTTGTTGTTTTCGCGTTCAGCGTCCAGATGAATGTTGGCTACACTAAGCTGGTTGTCGTCGTAGCGGACGGTGAAGTTTTTCAGATCGGCGGTTCCTTTCAGGCTGTCGATGTGCAGTCCCTGTGTATTGATGTTGAGCTCAGATTGAAGGAAGAGATACTTGTCGGTAAGTTTCAGATCGTGGAGGCGGGCGGTATCGAGTTGGGCTGCAATCTGAATCACATCGACATTTTTCCGGAGGTCCACCGATCCGCGTGCAGTGAATTCCAGATTGGGGTCGTTGATGTGCAGGAAACCCTCAAAGAGCGCTGATGCAAAGCGCGCATTGGTTTCAATATTTGTGTAATCGTACCCACGGATGCCTATCGACCGAACCCTCCCATTGAGGACAAAGTCAGCACTGTTCACAGAAAGACCGGAACCCCTGATCTGTCCGTCAAGGGTAACCCGTTGGAAATTGACCGTATCCCTCAGGTAACGTCCAACGTCGAAGTTTTCGAGCGCGAGTTTTCCGCTGTAGGCAGAGCGATCGAAATTCTCTTCGTTGACCTTAAAGTTGATATCGGAACGAATACGCCCGAGCGGCCCGGAAAAAGTACCATTCGCGACAAAGTCCGTTGGGTAACCCAGGAACTGCCCGTCCAGGTTCACCCGACCGAGTGGGGTGAGTCCGTTCATCATTTTTTGACTGACGACAAATGCCAGGTCGGAAAAATCGAGATGTGCGTCATCGAGGTTTAATACGATGAACGTTTCGTGCAAGTCGGGGAGGCCCTCCATGTCCAGCGACCCGCGCAGCGTGGATTGGCCCGTTTCCACCACCATGTCGGTGACTCGAAAATCATGGACGTACCCGCGGAAGGAGCCGGCGAGCTTTACAGGTTGTGTCATGCGCGCGGCGGCGGGAGCAAATAATGCGAGGTCCCGCGGGTGAACGATGGTGTTTTCCAGATGTGCTTCGATTCGAACCTTTTCGATGAAATCACTCAGGTCGCGCTGATGGCTGAAATTGAAGATGATGGAATCCCGTATGACACTCTCGTTGGCGAGCAGGTGAAGGTCCGTGAATTCCATGCGTTGCTGCGAGAGCCGGAAAAAAGACGAAAGTTGTCTCACCGACAGCTTGCTTGCGCGGTCCGTGGCAAGAAGGGTGTTGACCCGGAACTCGGTCGTGTCACCCAGGACCATGAACTGTCGCAATTGTGCTTCGTCAATGTCGAGGGTGAACTGGTTGTAGTTAAAGCCGGTCTTGATCGAATCGCGATATTGATCGGCATACCGGAACACACTCCCGCCAATGACGGCCTCGCCGATATTGACGCGAGGCGTCCGCCCACCCGCTTCCGCGGACGAGGCATATTGCTCCCGGACCCGGGCCACGAATACGTTGATGTTAAGGCCACGGGATGTGTCTGACTCCTGAATCTTGGTAACAAACACATTGGCACTGTCGATGGAGATGCCATCGATGTTGATGTCCCGGCCATGGAACAGCTCGCTTATCTTAAAGTTGACAAGGATACGGCTTGCGGCGATCATGGTGTTCTCCTCCGGATCAAGCACCCGGAGGCCTTCCAATTCCAGGCGGTCGAACCAAAGAAGCCGAAAATGGGCGACACTGGCCCGAAAGCCCGTCACCTCCGAAAATCCCCGGAGGTATCTTGCGACAAGCGCCTCCTGAACAGCGGGGATTTGTAGCGTCAGGAAGGCTGAAATGACAAAGAAGCTTACACCGGTCGCGGTATAGGCCAATATCTTGCGAATCCGATTTTTAATAACTTGCCGGTTCATTAATCAACCCATGCATCCCATCATCCTTGCCATTGAGTCGTCATGCGACGAGACGTCTGCAGCCGTAATCAGCAACGGCAAGGTACTTAATAATATAATCGCCTCACAGGCAGTGCACCGAAAATACGGCGGTGTGGTCCCGGAGTTGGCTTCCCGTGCACATCAACAAAATATCGTTGCCGTAGTGCAAGAAGCGGTCCAAACGGCGAATGTCGAATTAACCAATCTCGACGCCGTTGCGTTCACCCGGGGGCCGGGACTCATCGGATCCCTTCTCGTGGGCGTGTCTTTTGCAAAGGGCATGGCCCTTGCCCTGGGTATTCCGCTTATCGAGGTCAACCACATGCAGGCGCATGTCCTGGCACACTTCATCGATGATCCAAAGCCCGAGTTCCCCTTTCTTTGCCTTACCGTGAGCGGTGGCCACACCCAGATTGTCCTGGTGAAAGACCCGTACGCCATGGAGGTGATCGGCCAAACCCAGGACGACGCCGTGGGGGAAGCCTTCGACAAAGCCGCGAAGATAATGGGCCTGCCGTATCCTGGCGGTCCGCTCATCGACAAATATGCCCAGTCGGGGAATCCGTCAGCCTGGTCGTTCCCGCAAACCGTGATGCCCGGTCTCGATTTTTCCTTTAGCGGCATCAAGACCGCATTCCTTTATTTTCTCAGAGATGAAGTGAAAAAAGACCCGGCGTTTATCGAAAAAAACCTTCCGGATATTTGCGCGAGCCTGCAGCATCACCTCATCGGGATGTTGCTCTCCCGGCTGGAGCAGGCCAGCAAACAGACGTCGGTCGGGAACATTGCCATCGCCGGCGGCGTTTCCGCCAACCGGGGCCTGAGAAACGCCTTGAAAATGCTCGGCGATAAGAAGGGATGGAATATCTTTATCCCCGAACTTCAATACTGTACCGACAATGCCGGAATGATCGCCATTGCCGCGCATTACAAGTTTTTGCGCGGGGAATTTACGGACCTCGGCGTAACGCCGGCAGCCCGAATGCCGTTTTGAAGGACAAAGACATGAAGGACGTTTTTCACAGGGGAGACATAACGCAGTATTCCACGGTCGTCACGGCAGCGGATGTCGCGGCGTTTCACGGGACAACCGTACATGAGGTGTGTGCTACTTTTGTCCTGGCGAGGGAAATTGAATGGACAACCCGGCAGTTTGTGCTCGAAATGAAGGATGACGACGAGGAAGGTGTCGGCACGTTTCTAACGATAGACCACAAGAGCCCGGCATTTGTCGGAGATAAGATTGTCTTTACCGGAAAGGTGGAGGAGATCAATGGCAACGAACTCGTATGTTCGTACGAAGCGCGGGTGGGCGACCGGCTGGTGGCCAGCGGCAAAACGGGTCAGCGAATACTTAAAAAAGAAAAGATCAACAAATTATTCGGCAATGGGTAAGCAGCGGTTTTCCGACAACGTGAACATCAGAAACCGACAGGCGGGATTCAACTACGAGTTGCTCGACAAGTACGTTGCCGGCATTGTGTTGACGGGTACGGAGATAAAATCCATCAGGGAAGGCAAAGCCAACCTTCAGGATGGGTATTGCTTTATCCATGATGGCGAAATATTCGCAAAGGGAATCAACATAACGGCCTACGCGCAGGGAACCCACTATAACCACGAGCCTGCGCGCGACCGGAAGTTGCTGCTCAAGCGCGCGGAGATCGGCAAGATCGAAAACAAGATGGAAAAAGGCCTGACCCTTATACCTGTCCGGCTGTTTATTAACGATCGCGGCTATGCGAAATTGGAAATTGCCCTCGCCCGCGGGAAAAAGATGCACGACAAGCGCGACAGCATCCGCGAGCGCGACGCAAAACGGGAACTGGACCGAATGAAAATTTGACTATGGATGTACCTGGCTTTGGAATTTGTCGGCTGAGCGTCGTGCCTGTGCGGAAGGAGCCGGCGCATGGTTCCGAACAGGTCACGCAACTGCTCTTCGGCGATCATTACGAATTGACGGGGAACGCGAAAGATGGGAAGTGGCTTGCGATCAAAGGACACGCGGACGGCTATACGGGATGGATCGATTCACGTCAGCATCAGGCGATCTCGGAAGCGTATTTTGGACACATCAACGATACGGAATTCAAGATTACGACGGATGTGGTGTCGACCATGCTGTATAACAAAGCCCCGCACACGATACTGATCGGCAGCATCATACCGATCTCCTCCGCCGAGCTTTTCAAGATGGAGGAACAGTTTGCCTTCAATGGCGAAGCAAAAAACCTGGGACAAAAACGCGAGTTCGAATTTTTGAGAACGGTGGTTTCCAAATACCTGAACGCGCCCTACCAGTGGGGGGGCAAGAGCCCGTTTGGTATCGACTGCTCCGGACTGGTTCAGATGGCCTTTAAGATATGTGGATATCCCCTCCATCGCGATGCATGGCAGCAGGCTACACAAGGCCGGCCCGTGGCAAGCTTCGCGGCCGCCCGTCCCGGTGACCTCGCATTCTTCGATGAGGGCTCAGGGAAAATCACGCACACGGGTATTCTTGTCGCTCCTGACCGTATCATCCACGCGTCGGGCAAAGTGCGCATCGACCCGATTGATGAAAAGGGAATACGACCTTCCGATGGTGTGGCCTACACCCATCAACTGGCACACCTGAGGCGCGTGCTCGCGGAGACGTAGTTCCAATTTCCAATTGCACTTTTTACCGTTCGCCTTATTCCCGCTTTGTTAGTTCAAAGATTGGTTTTATCTTACAATCATGAACGCACGGGTATTGGTACTCAATCAGGATTTCAGCCCGCTCATGGTGTGCTCCGTGGAACGCGCGTTCATTCTCGTCTACCTCAAAAAAAGTGAACTCGTCAGGCCGGCCAATGGCCATAAATTGCGGACCGTCACGGATAGCTTTCCGATGCCGTCTGTCATTCGCCTCAACCGATATGTTAACGCCCCTTACAAGGGCGTTAATCTTACACGGCAAAATATTTTCAAGCGCGATAACAACGAATGCCAGTATTGCGGCACGCGGAAAGAGTTGACCATCGACCATGTCATACCCAGGGCAAGGGGAGGAAAGGACACGTGGACGAACCTCGTTACCGCGTGCAAAAAGTGCAACGCGCGGAAAGGAGACTTCATGCCGGAGGAAGCCAATATGCTCCTTCGGAAGAAGCCGCATAAGCCGTCCTATTCCATTTTTCTGCGCGATCATCTCAATGGACAAGCTGGTGAGTGGGACGCCTATCTCAACGGACATCAGGTTCTCTGATGTTTAAGCTTAGCCACAAGGTTGCGGTGGTTACCGGAGGAGCCAGTGGAATCGGCAGGAGCATCGCCATGCTTTTCGCGTCTCAGGGCGCGCAAGTATGCATGCTGGACCTTGACGCCGCCGGGGCTGAAGCCGTTTGCCGTGAGAAGGTTGCCTCCGGATTCAAAGCGTCATCGTTCGTTTGCAACGTCGCGGATCAGCAAGCCGTTGTGAACGCCGTAAACAAAATTACCACCCAGTATGGACGCCTGGACATCCTCGTTAACAGCGCGGGTGTCGCACACATCGGTAAACTAGAGGCTACCGGTGAAAGGGATTTTGATCGGTTGTTCAACGTGAACGTAAAAGGCGTTTATAACACCATGTATGCCGTCGTTGATAAGATGAAGACACAGGGCGGAGGCGTTATTTTGAACCTCTGCTCGGTAGCCGCGTCGGTGGGCCTCCCCGACAGATTTGCCTATTCGATGACGAAGGGTGCGGTCAGGTCGATGACGTTGTCGACAGCAAAGGATTATGTCGCTGACGGGATCCGTTGTAATTGTATTTCACCCGGCCGGGTACACACCCCCTTTGTAGATGGCTTTTTGAAAGCCAACTACCCCGGCCGTGAAAAAGAAATGTTCGAGCGGCTTTCAAAAACCCAACCCATCGGTAGAATGGGTACCCCGGATGAGGTCGCCGGCCTCGCGTTGTACCTTTGCTCCGACGAAGCCGCTTTTGTCACCGGAGCCGACTACCCCATCGACGGCGGTTTCCTCACGCTCAATACATGATCACAAAATCAATCATAAGCAATCCATGAAACTTGTGTGCTTCGGCCCATCCGGAGGTGAGACTCCGGGAATTTTTTTTGAAGAAAGGATATACGACGTTTCGGCTTTCACGCCGGACTTCAATGAGGCGTTCTTTGACAATGCCGGCGTTGAACGCCTTCGCGAATTTTTTTCCGCCGGCAGTGATCGCTTTCCTGTTGTATCCGGCGACGTTCGCCTTGGCTCGCCGGTCGCCCGCCCGTCAAAAATTATTTGTATAGGGCTCAATTATACCGACCACGCGAAAGAGACCAACGCGCCATTACCTAAAGAGCCGATCGTCTTCTTCAAAGCGACATCGGCGCTGAACGGGCCGAATGACCCCGTGGTGATCCCGCATGGGAGTGAGAAAACCGACTGGGAAGTGGAACTTGCCGTCGTGGTCGGAAGGAAAGCCACGTACGTAAGCGAAGAAAATGCCGCGGGCCACATTGCCGGCTTTTGTTTGCACAATGACTATAGCGAACGCGCGTTCCAGATCGAGCGCGGCGGGCAGTGGGTAAAAGGAAAGAGCTGTGATACCTTCGCGCCACTGGGCCCATACCTGGTCACGCCGGATGAAGTCGGAGATGCGGACAACCTAAGACTTTGGCTTTCGGTAAACGACAAAGTCGTTCAGGATAGCAACACAAAAAACCTGGTCTTCAAGGTACCGTTTCTCATCAGCTACCTCAGTCAGTTCATGACCTTGTTGCCGGGGGACATTATCTCTACAGGAACGCCATCGGGTGTAGGCCTCGGTTTCGTTCCACCCGTCTACCTGAAAGCGGGCGATGTGGTTGAACTCGGTATCGACAGGCTCGGTGTTCAAAAGCAGCGCCTGGAAAATTACACAGCGAAGTAAAAGCACCAATGATGCGTTGCGGCCATGACCATCGACAGCCATCAGCATTTTTGGAACTTTAATCCCACTGAGCACGCGTGGATCAACGATGAAATGAGCGCGCTTCGGCGAAGTTTCCTTCCGCCGGATATTGAGAAATTGTTTAAAACTCATGGCATTGACGGCTGCGTGACTGTCCAGGTCTCCCAACACCTCCGCGAGAACGACTGGATGCTTACGCTGGCTGCGGAGCACCCTTGCATCAAGGGCGTGGTCGGGTGGGTAGACCTCAAGGCCGGGGATCTCGAAACGCAACTCATACACTACCGGCAAAAGCCGATGATCAAGGCCTTCAGGCACATTGTTCAGGCGGAACCTTCAGGATTTATGCGCGACCCGCGCTTCGTGTCCGGCGTGCGGAGGATCGGTGATCAGGGCTATGCGTACGACCTGCTCATCTACCACCACCAGCTTGCCGAGGCGCTTGCCTTTCTCAGGCAGGTCCCGGATACCCGGATCGTACTCGACCACATGGCCAAACCGGCAATCCGAAACGGTGACATCAACGACTGGGCGAAACAAATTAAAGCCGCGGCAGCCTTGGACCATGTGCATTGCAAACTCTCGGGTATGGTCACGGAGGCCGATTGGCGGAAGTGGAGATATGAGGATTTTGTACCCTATCTGGATCTCGTCTTCGAAGTGTTTGGGCCGCGCCGCGTAATGTATGGTTCCGATTGGCCGGTTTGCCTGCTCGCCGCAGCCTATGAAACGCAACTTCGCATCATCGAACGATATGTTTCAACCCTCACCGAATCAGAAAGAGCGATGGTGATGGGCCAGAATGCGATGGATTTTTATCATCTTTAATTAATGGATCTTTACCTGAAGGACAAAGTCGTGATCGTGACCGGAGGCGCCAAAGGAATTGGCGAAGCGGTTTGCCGCACGTTGGTGGAAGAAGGCGCGATCCCCGTGATCGTCGACAAGGATGCGGTGGCCGGCACGGCGTTGAAATCGACCCTTGGCGGCAAAAGCGAATTCGTGGAAACGGACCTCGTTTCGCCCGAGGCGTGCCGCCGGGTGTTGTCGTTCACCGGAGAGAAGTTCGGAACCGTGGATGGGATCGTGAACAATGCGGGGGTCAATGATGGCGTCGGCATTCGCACCGGAGATCCGGAAAAATTCCTGCGGTCGTTGAACAGCAATGCGGGACACTACTATCACATGGTACATTTCGCCCTGCCGCAACTCAAAGCATCGAAAGGAGCGATCGTGAACGTGAGTTCCAAAACCGCGCTCACGGGCCAGGGCAATACGTCAGGATATGTCGCCGCGAAGGCGGCCATACTCGGGCTAACCCGCGAGTGGGCGGCGGAACTCTCCCGCGACGGCATTCGCGTCAATGCCATCGTCCCCGCCGAGGTCTCGACGCCGATGTACGAGTCGTGGCTGAAATCACAGGAGAACCCCGAGGAGGCGCGGCGGCGGATTTCCGCGCGAATACCCCTGGAACACCGAATGACAACGCCCGGGGAAGTGGCCGACGTGATTGTGTTTCTCTTGTCCCCACGCGCAAGTCACCTCACGGGGCAGTGGGTCCATGTGGATGGAGGGTACGTACACCTCGACCGCGCGCTTTCGTAAAACTGAAATCATCCTTTATGCCAAACACCGATACCGATACCCTGCCGAGATCGTCTACGCAACGTTCGTACCTCGGTCCGTTCATACTTGTGACGAGCCTGTTCTTTCTCTGGGGACTTGCGAATAGCCTGAACGGTACGCTCGTGAAACATTTTCAAACGGCGCTGAGCCTGAATCGCGCGCAGGCGGGAATTGTTGATTCAGCCTTCTACATTGGCTATTTCGTCATGGCGCTTCCCGCGGCGTTTATGATGAACCGCATAGGTTATAAGAAAGGAATCCTGATCGGGCTGCTCCTTTACGCGGCCGGCGCACTCCTTTTCTTTCCGGCCGCCGAAGTGCGGGTTTATGGATTTTTCCTTTTTGCGCTTTTTGTCATTGCATGCGGCCTGGCGTTCCTGGAGACGGCCGCGAATCCTTATGTTACCGTCCTTGGCGATCCCGCGTCTGCGGAAAAAAGGATCAACTTTGCACAGTCCTTCAATGGGGTCAGCATCATTTTAGGGCCTGTCATTGGCAGCCTCTTCATTTTTTCCGACACGGAGTACACCAACGAAATGCTGGATGCGATGGTGCCGGCGCAGGCGGAAGCGATCCGCATTGCGGAAGCCGAATCGGTACAGGGACCCTATCTCGTACTCGCCGCCGCCGTGTTGCTGGTGGCCATCTGCTTCGCATTTACCAGGATGCCGGAGATTGGTTCATCCGGGGAAAGGAACGCCTCTTTTACCGGCATCGGAAGGCATCGCCACCTGTGGTTCGGTGTAGTTGCACAATTCTTTTACGTAGGTGCCCAGGTATCGATTTGGGCTTACTTCATTGATTTGAAGGTTCACTTCGCGCGAACGGATCATCTTGCAATCGTTAACTGGCTCTATCGCGCTCATGACGCGATGACCCCCACGCAGATCGCGGGCTTCCATGCCTCCTTTGCGCTGGCGTTGTTCATGGTGGGCCGGTTTGTGGGTACGTCGCTGCTCACAAAGTTCGCCGCCAACAAGTTACTCAGCGTTTATGCACTTGCCTCCGCGTTGCTTACGGTGACAGCGCTGCTTTCGTCCGGGTTGGCCGCGGTCGTCGCCATCAGCCTGGTGTATTTCTTCATGTCGATTATGTTTCCCACGATCTTCGCGCTTTCTATCAAGAATCTTGGTGACCAGGTGAAGATCGGTTCGGGCCTGGTGATCATGGCCATTGTGGGCGGCGCCGTACTGCCACCGTTGAGTGGATGGTTGTCACTGACAGGTGTGGAGAACGCGCTCTTTGTACCGCTGTTTTCATTCGTCGTCATCTGGTTCTTTGGCTTTTCAGGTTATAAAGTACGTGAAGCGTGAAACGATACTGCCTGGCGCTGGATCTCAAAGATGATCAGAAACTGATCGCCGAATACGAAGCCCACCACCGCCGCGTGTGGCCAGAGGTCCTGGACAGCATCAAAGCGTCGGGAATTGTGCAAATGGAAATCTACCGTGTCGGCAACCGGTTGTTCATGGTCATGGACACCGTGGACGATTTTTCCTTTGAGCGAAAGTCCCTCCTCGACCACAACAACCCGAAGGTACTGGCATGGGAATCCCTGATGTGGAAGTATCAGCAATCTCTCCCGGTGGCGAAGCCTGGAGAAAAATGGGTGGTGATGGAAAAGATCTTTTCAATTTAGGGACATTGGGTACCGGGTGTTGGGCATTAGGCACGGGGTATTAGACTGAACCATTTGCCGAGTTTGTCAAGGCCTGTGCCATAAGGGGTTGGGAGTTTTTGACTTCCCATGTTACTATTTAATTATACCGATCGGTATATTTTTATCAGATTTTATTTACCTTTGGGCGGTGACAAAAGCGGAACGGACGCGGCAGTACATTGTTGAAAAGACTGCTCCCTTGTTCAACAGCAAGGGATTTGATGGCACGTCTTTAAACGATCTCACGGAGGTGACGGGCCTGACGAAGGGCGCATTGTATGGAAATTTCGCCGACAAGGAAGAGATCGGCCGGGAGGCCTTCCGTTATGCGATCCGAAAAGTAAAGGCGATGGTGCGGGAGGAAGTTGGCCGAAGCGGCACGTTCAAAGGGCGGTTGACAGCGCTTCTCGAATTCTACGCGCGGTATGTGAACAAGCCGCCCATTCGCGGTGGATGCCCATTGCTGAATACCGCCATTGAAGCGGATGACCACCGTTTATCGATGCGCCGCATGGTGGGAAGAGAACTGGTCGCGACCGTCGACTTCATTGCCGACCTCATCACGCAGGGAGTCGCCGCCGGCGAATTCCGGCGCGACGTCGACGCTAAAAACCTTGCCTATACTTTTTTTTGTTGTGTCGAGGGCGCGATAATGTTTTCCAGGGTGGAGCGTTCCCAGGCGGCAATGGATATCGTGGTGAAGCACTGCAAAGAAATTCTTGACCAAATAAGTAAATAGATCGTTATGCAAATGAGACGGGTAGTGGTTACGGGCCTTGGCGCCATTACGCCCCTTGGGAACTCCGTGGGCGAATTCTGGAACAACCTTGTTGAGGGAAAAAGTGGCGCCGCGTCCATTACAAAGTTCGACGCCGCCAGGTTCAGGACAAAGTTCGCCTGTGAAGTGAAGAATTTCAACCCGCTCGATCATTTCGAGAAAGGGGAGGTCCGGAAACTGGACCCATTCGCGCAGTATGCGCTGGCCTCGACCGCCGAGGCCCTCCGTGATTCGGGCCTGATCCTGGAGCAGGTAGACAAGACCCGCGTGGGCGTGATCTGGGGCTCGGGGAACGGTGGCTTTCAAACTTTCCAGCAGGAAATCATGGAATTTGCGCGGGGAGATGGTACGCCGCGCATCAATCCCTATTTTATTCCCAAGGTCATTGTCGACATTGCCTCCGGCTGGATCTCGATCAAGTATGGTTTTATGGGGCCGAACTTTACAACGGTGTCGGCATGTGCCACGTCGACGACGGCGATCATCGATGCCATGAACTATATACGCTGGAACAAGGCGGATATTTTTGTTACGGGAGGATCGGAGGCGGCCGTGAACGAAGCGGGGATCGGCGGCTTTGCGGCGATGAAAGCGCTGTCGACCCGCAACGACGACCCCGCATCCGCGTCGCGGCCGTTTGATGTCGACCGTGATGGTTTCGTGATGGGGGAAGGCGGCGGCGCGCTGATCCTCGAAGAATATGAACACGCGAAACGCCGCGGTGCCCGCATCTACGCGGAGGTCGCAGGAGGCGGCATGTCTGCAGATGCATATCACCTGACGGCGACTCATCCGCACGGCACGGGTGCTGGACTGGGTATGAAGTGGGCGCTTGAAGATGCCGGGCTGGGGTTCACCGATGTAGACTATCTCAATCCCCACGCGACGTCCACGCCGCTGGGCGATGTCAGCGAAATGAAGGCCGTGCTGAATGTTTTTGGCGAACGGCCGGGCCACCTTCACATCAGTGCCACCAAATCCGCAACCGGGCACCTCCTCGGTGGTGCTGGCGCCGCCGAAGCCATCATTTGCATCAAAGCGATCGACGAGGGCGTAATTCCTCCCACCATTAACACGACCAGGATCGATCCGGATATGCCAACCGGTCTGAATATCGTCCTGGGCAAAAAGCTGAACAAGGCGGTGCGTGTGGCCATGAGCAACACGTTCGGGTTCGGGGGACACAATGCCACCGTGGTTTTCCGGAAAGTCGAAGATTAGACTTACTGCGTTTTCTCAAGCAGCGCCCGGGCTTCGTCGCCGTAGGCAGCGCTGCCCGATGCCAGTTGATGCCACAAAGCCCGGGCTTGATCTTCATTGCCGGCCTTGAGGTGGCAAAGGCTCAGGTACCAGGTTGCTTCGTGGTCGTAGACGTCGGAAGTGACCAACACTTCGTTGAAAGCAGCGGTGGCGTCTTCAGTTCTTCCGAGTGCGAGTTGGGCGCTGCCCTGGAGCAAAATGATCCCCGCCTCGCGGTTTTCCTGCAACAGGGTGTTGAAGCCGGTGATCGCTTTTTCGTATTCGTGAGCCTCATAGGCCTGGAATGCAATGGCTCGTTCGGATGGAGCCGTGGTGCCGCGGACAACGGGTTCGATCACGTTTGGATACGCCTCGAAATAGGCGGTGAAAAGTTCCCCGCGTGTCTCGCGCATGGGGTTCATATAAAACCAGGCGACGACGAGGAGGGCAACGGAAGCCGCCGCGGCATAATAATACCAACGCCCGATGGATACGTTGCCGCTGAGTGTGCCTTCAAGGTCCCTCAGGTGGCGCAGGTTCGATTTTGCCGCTTCAAGCCTAATGGTATTTACCAACACCCTTTCCTGGTCGAACTTTGACTTCAGTTCGTGGTCCGAAGCGGTGCGGCGTCTGAGATCGTCAGCTTCCTGACCCGAAAGGTCATTTTCGAAGTATCTTTCAATGAGGTCGGTATCGTTGGGATGTATGCTCATGACAGCGATGGGATGACGTTGTTTTTCAATTCGGATTCAAAGAGCTTGCGCAGCCGCGCCATGCATTTGCACTTTTGGTTTTTTGCCGTTTCAGGGTTCTTGTATTGCATGGCAACGCTGATCTCCACCATGGACTTCCGTTGGTAATAGAACAACTCGATCAATTGACGACACGGTTCACCGAGTTTGTTGAGCGCGTCTTTGGCGCGTACCAGCAAATCCTCTTCGATCGGTTGATCAGGCGAGTCCGTCAGGTGATCCTGAAGCCTATGCTCCTGATCGATACGGGCTGTGCGGCTGGCTTTCCTCATGGTTTCAAGGGCGATGTTTTTTCCTATGCCAAAAAGGTACGTTTTCACGGAGCTTACCAGGTGTTGCAACTTTCCGGACTTGATATTATCATGAAAGATCAGAATGGTGAGTTGGTAAATATCTTTTCCATCGTCGTCAGAACACTGGTATTCCTTCCTGATCCATTGCAAAAACTCCCGGCGATATTTTTGGTATACCATGCCCAGTTCCGCTTGTCCTCCCGATCTGATTTCTTCAATAATTTCATTATCTGACATACATGTCGGCCTTTATGCCTGTGGCGTGACGAAGTAACCCTTAAAACCCAGATTAAAATTTGCGCTGTATCAAACTGAGTTCAAGGTAACCAATTTACCTGAAAAAGGGGATGCGGGTGGGGGGTGGCTGTTGCGGCAAACCGCAGAAAAAGATTTCGCCGGTTCACTGGGTTACTTTACCCCGCTGGCTACATGAAAAGCGAAAATGAACATGTAAACCCATTTTTGCCATGAATCACCTAACTGAAAAAGAAAAAGAAGTGCTGTTGCTGGTATCGTCAGGACTCACTACCAAGGAAATCGCGGAACGCATGAGCATTAGTTTCCACACCGTGGAATCGCACCGCAAGAATCTCCTGAGGAAATGCCAGGCAAAAAATTCTGCGGAACTTGTACAGAAGAGTTTTCAGCACTCGCAAGCAATGATATCCGTTGCCGGCGAGCCGGTCATACAATAATTTTTGGGTTTAGGTTAGTAAAAGTTTGGCCCCGCGGGGCCTCTCTTTTCTTTTTTGTTTGCCGTGCGTTTTGCGGCTAACCCAAACGCTCAGAAGCGCAGCGTAAAGACGGTACGGACTTCCGGTTCGGACACGACGGCCAACGTGCCGTTGTGCATCTGCATGATCTGGCGGGACAGACTGAGGCCAATGCCGGAACCCGTGCGCTTGGTGGTATAGAAGGGTACGAAGATGTGTTCGAGCGCCTCCCTGATGATCCCTGGACCATTGTCGGAAACTTCGATGAGCACTGCGTTCTCTTCGTATCGTCCGGTCAATGTCAGTTTTGCGTCGGGCGTATCGGCGAGCGCTTCAATGGCGTTCTTGAGCAGGTTGATCAACACCTGTTCGATCATTTCGACATCCGCTTGAATGGTGAGGTACTCGGAGGCGCACGCGAAGTGGAAATCGACTCGGGTCTTTTTAAGCTCCGGCTTCATCAACTGGGCTACTTTTTCGAGCAGGTCTTTTAGCCGAACCGTTGACATCTTCGGCTTGGGCAGGGATGTATACTCGCGATACGCATCGATGAATTTGATGAGACCTTTGCTCCGGTTCTCGATCGTCGTTAACCCTTCCCTGAGGTCCTCGGCGCCTTCTTCCTTGAGTTCGAAATGGTTGTTCACCCGTTGCAGGTCGTGATCGAGGATTTCGCGCAGCGTGGAGGTGAGCGACGAAATCGGCGTAATCGAATTCATGATCTCGTGTCGCAACACCCGGGTCAGATTCTGCCAGGCCTCGAGTTCCTGCTTCTGCAATTCCGGCTGAATATTCTGTAGTGTGACCAACCTTACGTCAACCCCGCGAATGCGCAACTCGGTGGACTGAATCGTAAGATACAGGTCGTTGCCCGCTTTGTAGAGTTCGCTTTTGCCAGCGGCAACGCTGTTGATGGCGTGATATAGCCGGGGATTGATCTGTACCAGTTCCTTGATGTTCTTGATCGAGGTGATGCCCATGAAGCGCCTCGCATTGGTGTTGATCAGTTGCACATTTCCATCGGTATCGAATGAAAGGATACCCGTTCTCACCTGCTGCACAACCGAATTCAGGTACTGCCAGTGTTCTTCCTTTTCTGAACGCGCTTTCCGGAACGCTTCGAGTACTTCATTAAAGGCCAGGTTAAGGTCCTTGAAGCTCTTGCCGAGTTTATTGTCGGATGTGAAGCCCGAGATAAAGTCCGAGTAGCGTACCGATTCCAGGAAACGCGTAAGTTTTCGGTTGGTCTGGCTAACAAACCGGAATATCTCCACAAGCTGAGCGATAATGATGACCAGCGTGAGCGCGGCCGCAAACAGCATGTTGGGTCTACCCACCATGTAGGTGAAAAGGGCCATGGTCAGGCCGAGAAAAATCACCCGAATGACGACACGTGCGCGGAAATCGTTAAATCCGATCTTCAAGGGTAATCAGGCTTGGCAAAATCAAATGGTGTTTTGCATCCACGATGGACGCGCGGCTACAAAGTTGTCATTAAAAGCGCAGATTAGGAAACGCCTACAGTCCGTACTTTTCCAGCCTTCGATATAGCGATGAACGGGTGAGCCCGAGTTCCGATGCCGCCTGCGTAATGTTTCCGTTGAACTTCTTCAGCACCTTGCGGATGAGGAGTTTTTCAACTTCCTCCAGATTGTACTGATCCAGGTTTAGCTGCCCGTCTTCTTTACCGGACGAGACTGTAAAATTGAAGTCTTCCGGTTGGAGCACGCTTGCGTTGCTGAGAATGACGGCGCGTTCAATGGAATGCTGAAGTTCGCGGATATTTCCAGGCCAGGGATGCTTGTGCATTCTTGTTATGGCGGCGTCGCTGATCTTTGAAACAGCCTTGTCGTACTTCGATGCATATTGCCTCAGAAAGTGGTTGGCCAGCAGGGGTATGTCTTCGAACCGCTCGCGCAGTGGTGGTATTTCGATCTCGATGGTGTTTATCCGGTAGAGCAGATCCTGACGGAAGCGGTTTTCTTTCACCATTTCGTACAACGGCATGTTGGTGGCGCAGATGAGCCGTATGTCGATGGGTGTGTCTTTATTGGATCCGACACGGCTGACCCTCCGGTTTTGCAACACCGTCAACAGCTTTGCCTGGAGCGGCATGGAAAGGTTGCCGATCTCATCGAGGAAGAGGGTGCCCCCGTTGGCAAGTTCAAAGCGGCCTGCGCGGTCGTCTTTCGCATCGGTGAAGGCGCCCTTTTTGTGGCCGAATAATTCGCTTTCAAACAGGGTCTCCGTTATCGAGCCCAGATCGACGCTGGCAAAACTTTCGTTTTGGCGCGCGGAATTGCGGTGTATGGCCCGGGCGATGAGTTCTTTACCGGTACCATTCTCCCCGAGAATAAGGACATTGGCGTCCGTTCGGGCAACGCGGTCGATCGTCTGAAAGATTTTTTGCATGGCCGCGCTCTGCCCGATAATCTCACTGTAGCGGGCATTCAGTTCCTGGTTGATCTCCTGGTTTTTGATCTTCAGATTTTCGATTACATCACGGGACTCGCGCAGCCGCATGGCCGAGTAAAGGGTAGCCAGGAGTTTTTCGTTTTCCCAGGGCTTCAGCACGAAGTCCGTGGCGCCGGCTTTGATCGCCTTCACAGCCATCTGGATATCGCCATACGCCGTGATGAGCACCACCACCGACGACGGGTCGAGAGAAAGGATCTTCTCCAGCCAATAATATCCCTCATGTCCACTGCTCACATCTTTTGTGAAGTTCATATCCAACAGGATCACATCGTAGTCCTCGTTATTCATGAGGTTCGGGATCGCTTCCGGATTTTTTTCGAGATCGACCTGGGCAAAATGCCGCTTCAGGTACATCTTGGCCGCCTTGAGCAAGTCCTCGTTGTCATCGACGATCAGGATCTTTCCTTGTTTATGGTCAGCAGCCATGGGTCAGGTTTTGCGTGAGGTGCATCATTTTCGAACTGGATCGTCCGGTAGTGGGCAAAGTGTATACCGAAATGCCGATTGCCGTCATATCAGCGAAAAACGCGAATTCCTGCGTTTTTTCAGCGATTCACCTGTTCGTATGCGGACACGGTCGTTCAGATGTGAACGGGAAATAGACGATGCACGAGGTAAATGCGCGATGAAAATGGCTTTCCGGCACTTGGCACGTTTGTTGGCGATGCGCTACCCGGTCAATAGCGTTGTCGGCCCTGGTTTCTGAGGGGGCCGAACGACACGCAAATCTGACATTAACCCTGTCTTCACACGGATGGATAAGAAAATCGTAAAAAAGAAATGGACGCTTAAACGCATCGCGACGTATGGAGGGATAGCGCTGTTCACGGTATTTGTGGCCTACCAGTTTATTTTCGCCGACCGGCGCTCTACTTATAACATTGAAAGAGACAGGGTGACAATTTCGGTTGTTGAACGCGGAATTTTTCAGGAAACGATCCCCCAAACCGGCCTTGTTGAGCCGAGCCGCACGGTTTATCTCGATGCTGTCGAAGGTGGAATTATCAAAAGGGTCGTTGAGGAAAGCGGCGCGATGTTAAAAAAGGGCGATGTTATTCTTGAACTCAGTAACATCAACCGGGAAATCGCTGTCTTACAGCAGGAAGCACAATTGAACGAAAGCATCAATCAAATGCGTGCAACCCGGTTGGGAATTACTCAGAACGATCTCGCGCAACGCCAGGAACTCGCGCAGATCGATAATCAACTGGCGATTCTTGGGCCACAATACGCGCGGCAAAAGCAGCTGTTCGAAAAGAAATTGATTGCGAAACAGGAATTCGAACGGACAGAGGCGGACTATCTGTATTTTAAAGAACGCAGGAGGATTACCTACGACGCTTACAAACAAGACTCGCTCGACCGCATCCGCCAACTCAGGCAAATGGATTTTTCCGAGCGCCGGTTGGTGGAAAGCCTTGAAGGAGTCGGTAAGATCCTGGATAATCTTACGATTCGCGCACCGATCGATGGGCAGCTTTCTCACCCGCCGCTGGACGTCGGACAGAGTGTGCAGGTAGGGCAACGTCTGGGCTGGATCGATGTCGTGGGCAGCTACAAGGTCCGCGTCCCGATCGACGAGCTTTACCTTCCCCGCATCGCCACCGGCCTGCGGGCGACCACGCGGTTCAACAACAGGGATTATGACCTGGAAATCACATACATTTACCCCGGCGTGACCAACGGGCGATTTGAAGTGGACATGAATTTCATCGGTGACACACCTCCCGGCATGCGCCGCGGCCTTTCGCTCCGGCTGCGCATCGAGTTGAGCCAGTCATCGGAGGAGCTGCTTCTCCCGGTAGGTGGGTTTTATAAGGACACCGGCGGAAACTGGGTTTATGTGCTCGAAAGTGGTGGCGGTCGCGCCGTCAGGAGGAACATTAAACTTGGCCGCAAGAATCCTGAGCACTTTGAGGTGCTGGAAGGACTCGAGCCCGGCGACCAGGTAATCACATCGTCTTACGAGAATTTCGGTGACAATGAGGTTTTGGTGCTCAATTAAGGGTAACCTTCCTAAAAAAAAATGAGTATATCAGACAACCAGAAACACATTTTGAACATCCTTAACCAAAAATAATCGTATCGCCATGATCAAACTTAAGAACCTTGAAAAGGTCTACACGACCGAGGAAGTAGAGACCACCGCGTTGAACAATATCAACCTGGAAATTAAGGACGGAGAATTTGTTGCCATTATGGGACCCTCCGGTTGTGGAAAGTCCACGCTCCTGAACATTGTCGGGCTGCTCGACAACCCCTCCAACGGAGAATATCATTTCGGAGAACATGAGGTTGCCCGGTACTCCGAGCGCCAGCGCGCGCAGCTTCGCAAAGGCTCAATTGGATTTGTGTTCCAGAGCTTTAACCTCATCGATGAACTCACCGTATTCGAAAACGTCGAACTCCCGCTCCTCTACCTGAAAGTGCCCGCCGGTGAACGCAAGCAACGCGTGGAGGAAGTACTCGAGCGCATGAATATCATGCACCGCAGAAACCACTTCCCCCAACAGCTTTCCGGTGGACAGCAACAACGCGTCGCCATCGCCCGTGCGATTGTCGCGAAACCCAAGGTTATCCTTGCCGATGAGCCTACCGGTAACCTGGATTCGGCAAATGGCGAAGAGGTAATGAAATTGCTGTCGCAACTCAATGAAGAGGGCACCACTATCGTGATGGTTACACACTCACCTTATGATGCCAACTACGCGCACCGGATCGTTAACCTTTTCGACGGAAAGGTCGTTACCGAAAACATCAAAGAACATTTCCATATCTAGGAATGGTTTGACATTCCGGGGAAATCAGTCCGGACCTCGGGCGGATTGTGGCGGTCAGTTAATGGCCTGACGGTCCTCGCTGAAAAGCCTCTCAGGGAATACCTGGGAGGCTTTTTATTTCTGAACACAACCTGTTCACAACTGAACGGCGTACGCTGGGGAAGCCGTTTCTCTGGCGGTTTAGGGCCGTTCTGCACGCTGGCACATTTCTTGGCCGTCTGGTGCAACTCCTGGCCCCTTCGGTCAGTCTTATACAAGAACCTAAACTCCTGGCATGATCAAGAACTACTTCCTAATCACCCTGCGCAGCATGATGAAGAACAAACTCTTCATCTTCATCAATGTTCTCGGAATGGCTGTTGGCATCGGATGTTGCGTAGTCGCATACTTCAACTGGGAATATGACACCACCTTTGACGCCTATCATGGAAAACGGGAAAGCATCTATCGGGTAAGTTCCATTCGCGAATTCAATGATGAGCGTACCCTTTATGGATTTGCACCACTGCCCCTGGGGGCCGCCCTGCGGGAAAATGCCGGCGACATTGAAGAGATTGTACGCTTCTCGTGGTCGAATTCGAATTTCAAGGTTAAGGACAACATCTTTCCGTCAAGTCTGGCATACGTCGACAGTTCATTTCCCAGCGTTTTTACCGTTGAGTTCCTGCGCGGCGACGCGACAGCGCTGCAGGATAAGTCGAAAGTCATACTCAGTGAAGAGATGGCCATGCGGCTCTTCAATAGTATTGATGTCGTCGGCCGCCAGGTGACGCAAGTGATGGGAACCACCCTGAAAGAGGTTGAAGTCGGTGCCGTATTCAAGAAACCGGCCGCCAACTCCAGCTTTCACCCCCAGGCCTACATGCAATATGACAACTATTTTGAGGAGGCGACAGACCTCCGGGAAGATGACTGGGTCTATCGAAACAGTCTGTTCGTTTTGATTTCAAATCCCGGGCGTGTTGAAGATGTTACCCAACAGATTCAACCGTACAGGGAAAACAACAACCGCGTTCGCGAGGATTTCCAGATCCGCGAATTCGTCCTTGAACCGCTGGTGGGAATGGCTCAGCGCGACGAGGCAAATGACACGTGGTCGCAAACCAAGGAGGCAAACCCGCGGGTAGCCGTCGTAGCGCCGGCGATGATGGCCATCCTCGTCCTGTTGATTGCGTGCTTCAATATGACCAACACGGCCATTGCCATCTCCTCGCGGCGCCTGAAAGAAATCGGACTTCGAAAGGTACTCGGCGGAATGAAGTTCCAGTTGGTGGCGCAGTTTATTGGCGAGACCGCTTTTGTCTGCTTCGTGGCCCTGGCCATCGGCCTTTTACTCGGAGAAGTGTTGATCGGCGCATGGAATGGATTGTGGCCGGAAATGAAACTGGAATCACACTACCTCGACAATCCCGGCTTCCTGGTGTTCGTCATTGGAACCCTTACGTTCACGGCCCTGGTCGCAGGCAGCTACCCGGCATTCTATATCAGCAGTTTTGAACCGATCAGCATACTGAAAGGGAAATTGAAATTCGGCGGCACAAACCTGTTTACGAGGATATTGCTCGTGCTGCAGTATGCGATATCCCTTACGGCAATCATTTTTGCGGTCGCCTTCTACAATAATTCCAAATACCAGCGTGATTTCGATATCGGGTTCGATATGGACGGCGTGATCATCGCGTACGTCGACAACCAGAGTGAATTCGAGACTTACCGCAATGCGCTGCTGCCGAACAAGGACATCCTCACGATTGCGGGATCAAGACACAGCATCTACTCATCCCGGTACAACGATCCGGTGCGCTTCGAGTCAAAAGAGATTGAGACCGACATCATCGACGTCGGTGATCATTACATTGAAACCATGGGCCTCGAATTGCTCGCGGGGCGGGATTTTGTAAAGGATTCCGAGACCGATCGGCGGGAGTCGGTTATCGTGACGGAAAAGTTTGCTGATAGTTTTGGGTGGACCGATCCGATAGGGAAGGAATTGGTATGGATGGACACGGTGAAGCTTTATGTGATCGGTGTGGTAAAGAACGTGTACACGAATGGCCTCTGGAGACCCATGCAGCCGCTGATGATCCGGTACACGTCGCCTGACCATTACTCGCACGTGATCGTAAAGGCGCCGGTGCAACGCCTTGCGGATGTTGACAAATTCATGGCAAAGGAGTGGCGGAACGTCTTTCCCAACCGCTTATACAACGGTCGCATTCTCCAATACGATCTTGTGGAGGCTACCACCGTCAACAACAACATTGTAAAAATGTTCGTCTTCCTTGGTGTTGTTGCCCTGGTCCTTTCGGCCACGGGCCTGTTTGCGCTCGTTTCATTGAATATCATCAGGAAAATGAAGGAGATCGGCGTGCGAAAGGTACTCGGCGCAACGGTGTCCAACATCGCCACCATCATCAATACCGAGTTCGTGATCATCCTGTCGATTGCTTCCGCGATAGGGATTGGCTTGGCGTGGATTGGCGTGGATGCGATGATGGGCAGTATCTGGACGTACTATGAGTCGGCTTCGCCAATTACTTTCCTTGCGTCGGTGACGGTGATGTTCCTGGTCTCTGCCGTGGCAATTGGATACAAGGTCTTCAATGCGGCGTCCATGAACCCGGTTAACACACTCAGGGCAGAGTAAAATCAAACTATGGCGGGACGGCCGATTTTGAAGAAAGAAACGTTTACGTATTCTTGTAACCCCGATCGCATCACGGGCGTCTTACGGGCAATTTCAAATCTATGATCAGAAACTATTTTCGTGTTGCCATCCGCAACATTCTGAAACACAAATTTTATGCGGGCATCAACATACTCGGGATGAGTGTGGGTATTGCCGCCTGCCTGCTCCTTGCGCTTTATGTGGCGCATGAATTGAGTTTTGACCGCTTTCATGAGAAAGCGGATCGCATTTACCAGGTGGGTCTGCATGGCAGGGTTGGTGGCCAGGACATTATGACGGCCACGACGTGTCCGCCCCTGGCCGAGGCGTTGGTGGCCGAGGTTCCGGGCGTTGCGGAAGCCACACGAATCGGTAGCTGGTGGGGCAGTAGCACCCTGAAGTATGACGAAAAAGTGTTTTCGGAAGAAAAGCTGTTCCTGGTCGACTCCAACTTCTTCAGTTTTTTCAGTTTCCGGTTACTTAAGGGAGACGCGAACACCGCGCTGAAGGAGCCGAACACGCTGGTGCTGACGGAAGCCCTGGCGACCAAATATTTTGGAACCGAGGATCCGCTCGGAAAACTCATGACCATTGGAGCGGACCAGACATTCAAGGTCACCGGCGTCGTGGAGAACGCACCGTCAAATTCACATTTCATTTACAACGTGCTGATATCAGCAAACTCCGCTGAACACATGAAGCGGACGGGGTGGCTCAATAATTTCCTGCGAACCTATTTCATACTCGGGGAGGGTGCGTCGCCGGCTTCGGTGGAGGAAAAGTACGAGGACCTGGTCGTGAAGTATGTAGGTCCGGAAGTGGAGCAGTTCCTCAACGTCTCGTTGGAGCAGATGCGCGCCCAGGGCGGCGCGTATGGATATTACAACACGCCGTTGACCGATATTCACCTGAAATCAAAATCCCGCGACGACCTTGAGCCGGGCGGCAATATCATGCACGTATACTTCTTCGGGGGCATCGGCATCTTTATCATTGTCATCGCGTGTATCAATTTTATGAACCTTTCGACGGCGCGTTCTGCCGGCCGTGCCAAGGAAGTCGGCCTTCGAAAGACGTTGGGATCGTTCCGCAGGCAGATGATCGGTCAGTTCCTTGCGGAATCGATATTGTACAGCTTCGTCGCGGTCGCCATTGCCCTGGTGATCTGCTGGCTTGTGTTGCCGCAGTTCAACACGCTGGCCGCCAAAAACCTCGGGATGGAAGTATTCCTGAACCCCGGTTTTGTCGGCGCGCTGGCCGCCCTGGTGCTCGTGGTCGGTGTCATTGCGGGCAGCTACCCCGCCTTTTACCTGACTTCATTCAGCGCTGTTGAGGTGCTGAAAGGAAAGGTTCGGGCCGGGGCGAAGAGCAAAGGTGTGCGGAGTACACTCGTGGTATCTCAGTTCGCCCTGTCGATTTTCCTGATCATTTTCACGGCGGTGGTATACCAGCAACTCACGTTCATGGCCACACGCGACATGGGTATCGACAAGCACAACGTGCTCATCCTTCCCGGCACGGGAGCAATGGGCAATGACCGGGACGCTTTCAAGAACGCGTTGATGGAACAGCACGGCATCGTTAGCGCAAGCTTCACGAACAACTCCTTTCCGGGCGTGAACAGCACAACGGTATTCAAGACCGGTGGATCGGAAGAGGATCACATGATGGGTATTTACTATGCCGACTACGAACACCAGGAGGTGATGCGCTTTGAACTGAAGGAGGGTCGTTATTTTTCGCGCGACTTTCCTTCGGACTCTTCCGCGATCCTGTTGAACGAAGCCGCGGTGAAGGAATTCGGATTCGAGAACCCGCTACAGGAAGAGATTATATCCGTTGACGGGGGAGTGCCGCGCCGATTGCGCATCGTCGGCGTATTCAGGGACTTCAATTTTGAATCATTGAAGGAACACGTCAGGCCGTTGTCGATCCGGCTAACAGATCGGTCATGGCAGCTGATGGTACGTTATGAGGGAAATCCCGCCGACGCATTGGCGACCGTTGAAGGCCTGTGGCAGCAATATGCGCCACATGAGCCGTTCAGTTATTCGTTTCTCGATCAGGAATTTGACCAGCAGTTTCGCACCGAACAGCGGATGGGCCAACTGTTCACGATCTTCTCTGGGCTCGCGATTTTCATTGCCTGCCTGGGACTGTTTGCCCTGGCAGCATTCACCGCCGAACAGCGCACCAAGGAGATCGGTATTCGCAAGGCCATGGGTGCCACGACAGCGGGGCTAACCCTGCTCCTTTCAAAGGAGTTCACAAAACTGGTCATTATAGCATTTATTCCGGCCGCCGTTGCCGGATGGTTTGTCGTTGACCGATGGCTGGATGCCTTTGCCTATAGGGTGGAAATCAACCCGTTGATTTTCGTCGCCAGTGGTGCAGGGGCCATTGTCATCGCATGGCTTACCGTGAGCTTTCAATCCATCAAGGCCGCGGGGACGAACCCTGTTCAGTCGTTGCGGTATGAATAGCCGGCCCTTGCGGCGTTCCTCAGGTTTGCGCCGGGAGGTTTTCGACGATCAGGCGGAACCAGTACGTGTAGGCGTCGGGGTGTTCGCGTATGTCGGCCTTCAACCATGAAAGACCGACGAACTTCCACGATTCGACTTCCCCGGAGTTTATTCGGGGAACGCCGTCAAACCGGCCGACGAAGACGTGGTCAAGTTCGTGTTCCGTGAGGTCCTGGTCGAGCGATGCCTTGTAAAGGAATTTGTGTGAGAAAGCCAGGTCGATGTCGATTCCCATTTCCTCCCAAAGTCTTCGGCGGGCAGCGTCGGCGATTTTTTCGCCGGGTCGGGGATGGCTGCAACATGCGTTTGTCCAGAGCCCGCCACTGTGATACTTTCCCATCGCCCGCTGCTGAAGCAACAGTTCCCCTTTTTTATTGTAGACGAGAACCGAAAACGCACGATGCAACTCTCCCAGCCGATGCGCTTCCATTTTTTCCATCGTACCGATGGCGTTATCCTCCTGATCAACGAGAATGACTTCTTCCATTTAGAGCAACCTTAATTGATGCTTTGCGGCTTCCGCCGAACGCGCAATATAGCGCCTCAAATCCTCAATACCGCAAGCCACCGAATTGTGCCTGGGATGTGCCGGCGATGCAGACCACCGGGCGGTCGTCCGGAACAGATGCCGACGCATCATAGGCGCGAGCGTGGTGCCCATTTTAAAAGTTTGGCAACCGGGTGGGAAACGGCTGATGCCGTATTATGTTTAGGAGATGATTCGCCTGATGAGACCCATGGGCGTGGCCAATCGTCGGCAACCTTTTCGCGGCGAAGAAATAATTGACCGAAGGAATTATGGATAACAGGCTGGAAACGGGCACGACGTGGTTCGGTGAGATGGGATGGGAACCGTTTCCCTTCCAGCGTGACACTTGGTTGGCCTACCTCGACGGATACAATGGCTTGGTAAATGCGCCGACTGGGAGCGGAAAGACGTATGCCCTGGTGGTGCCCATGTTGCTCGAGTCCCTGGCGACTTATCCGAATGCGCGCGCCGCGCGTGGGGCCGGCCTGCAGGCGATCTGGATCACGCCTATCCGGGCGTTGTCACGGGAAATTGAACTTTCGGCGAAGCGTGCCATCGAAGGCCTGAAAGCGGGCTGGAAGGTGGGCGTGAGATCAGGTGATACCAAGCTCAGTGAACGCGCCCGCCAGAAGACAAACCCTCCACAACTGCTTATCACCACACCTGAAAGTCTTCACCTCTTGCTTGCACAAAAGGGCTATGCCGAATACTTCAGGCAGGTCAGGGTGGTGGTGGCCGACGAATGGCACGAGTTGATGGGATCGAAGCGGGGCGTCCAGGTAGAGCTCGCTTTGTCGCGCCTCAAGACCATCGCGCCCGCACTCAGGATATGGGGTATCTCGGCCACCATTGGAAACATGGATCAGGCACTCGAAGCCCTGCTCGGCAGCCACCACGCGCAGGGTAGGTACAAGCTTATACGCGCGGATATAAAAAAACAGGTCGAGGTGGAGGCCATTCTGCCCGACACGGTCGAAAAAATGCCGTGGACAGGGCACCTCGGCATACAACTGCTGGACAAAGTGGTGAACGTCATCCGCGGGAGCACCAGTACCCTGCTCTTTACAAACACAAGGTCGTTCGCGGAAATCTGGTACCAAAAGATCCTCGACGTCGCTCCCGAACTGTCCGGCCTCGTCGCCATGCATCACGGCTCCATCAGCCAGGAGTTGCGCGGCTGGGTGGAAGACCAGTTGCACGCCGGGAGACTGAAAGCGGTTGTGTGCACGTCGAGCCTCGACCTCGGTGTCGATTTCCGTCCCGTGGAGACGGTGATCCAGGTGGGCAGTCCCAAGGGGGTCGCGCGATTTCTTCAGCGCGCCGGACGCAGTGGGCATCAGCCCGGAGCGGTGAGCAAAATCTATTTTGTGCCGACGCATTCGCTCGAACTCATCGAAGCGGCAGCGCTCCGGGAAGCCATCCGCTGCAACGTGGTTGAGGATCGTTTTCCCTACATGCGGTCGTTTGATGTGTTGATCCAATACCTGATGACCCTGGCCGTGTCGGACGGCTTTCGGCCCGACGAGATCTATGAGGAGATTACCGGTACTTTCAGTTTTTCCAGCGTATCGCGCGACGAGTGGCTGTGGTTGTTGAACTTTATCACCACGGGCGGCGATTCCCTGCAGGCATACGATGAATACCGGAAGATTGTGGTTCACGACGGCGTATTCAAGGTAGAAAATCGAACCATTGCCATGCGCCATCGCCTTTCCATCGGGACCATCGTCGGTGACAGTACGCTGCATGTGAGGTTTGTCACCGGGAAATACCTGGGCACCATTGAAGAATATTTCATCGCGCGGCTCAACCCCGGCGATGTATTCTGGTTTGCCGGCCGAAACCTTGAGCTGGTGAGGATAAGGGAGATGGAGGTTCATGTCCGCAAGACCAACCGGAAGTCGGGGGCCGTTCCCTCATGGCAGGGTGGGAGGATGCCGCTCTCCTCGCAGTTGAGTGAAATGATCAGGCTAAAGATCGACGAATACGTGCATGGCCGTTGTCGCGATATCGAGATGACTTTTCTGGCGCCTTTATTCGACTTGCAACGGTACCGCTCGTTGGTTCCGGCCAAAACGGACTTCCTCATAGAGTCGTTCGAGACAGCCGAAGGGCATCATGTGGTGATGTATCCGTTCGAGGGAAGGTTTGTTCATGAGGGCATCGCCGCGCTGGTAGCTTACCGCATTGCACAAATTCAACCCATCACCTTTTCAATCGCGATGAATGACTATGGCTTTGAGTTGTTGTCTGACCAGCCCATTCCCATTGAAGAGGCCGTGGAAACCAATGTCCTTGGCGTCGAAGATCTCAGCCGTGATATTCAGGCAAGCATCAACTCCATCGAGATGGCGCGGAGAAAATTCCGCGATATTGCTGCGATCTCGGGACTGGTCTTCAAAGGGTATCCCGGAAAACCCGTCAAGGACCGGCACCTGCAGTCGTCATCCCAGTTGTTTTTCAACGTCTTCCACGACTATGAAGCGCATAACCTGTTGTTGCGCCAGGCCTATGAAGAGGTCATGGACTTTCAACTCGAGGAAGCGAGGCTGCGGCGATCGCTTTCACGCATAGAGAAACAGAAGATCGTGATAACCCATCCGGACAAGCCTACGCCCTTCGCTTTCCCGATCATGGTCGACCACATGCGTGAAAAACTCACTACAGAGAAACTGGCTGACAGAATCCGCCGGATGGCCCTACAATACGCCGACGAATAATTGCTCTTACGGAAGGAGGTGAGGGTTGTAGGCGACCTCCCAAAGGATGTCGTCGGGGTCGGCGACATAGCTGCTGTATCCGCCCCAAAATACACGCTGCGGTTTCTTTACGACTTTGGCACCATTCGCCGACAGCTTCTCCACAAGGTCATCGACTTCTTTTTCGGAGCGCACGTTGTGCGCGAGGCTGAATTTCCGGAAGCCCGACCCCGCAGCGGAGACGCCCGCGTCTTCCGCGAGGGCATCATCCCTGAAGAGTGCCAGCGTCACCTGGCCGAGGGTGTAGAAGACGATGTCATCGTTGCTGTGGCCGGTTGCTTTCCAACCGAAACATCGGTCATAAAAATCCCTCGAACGTTTTAAATCGGAAACGCCAAGGGTGATGAGTGTGATGCGCTGTTCCATTTTTCGGTGATTGCTGGCATTATTCTTTATATAGTGAGTCGGACCTGTTCCCCTATCCTCGCCGCGACCGACTCCAGGTCATGAAATTAACACTCCGTATGAATCATCACAAGACTAACCCAACACCATGAAAGAGATCTATCGCGAGATACGCAACCCCGATCATACTGTTTGCGTGATCAAACGGGATGCGAACGGAATTTCCTATGAAGACGGGCATCGCATTGTGTGCACCCGTCGCATTGTTCATTTTGAAAAGAAGTTCCGGAAAGACATCGAGGCCACCATGGCCGAAATTGTTGCGGGATTCCGCCCGCAGACAAAGTTATGACAGCGACCGGAAGAGCAGGAACAGCGTTCCCGACATCAGCATCACCACGGGAAGCGTCAGGAACCACGCCAGCAAAATGTTTCTGACCGTGTCGGGTTGGAGATTTTTCACACCCCTGTTCGCCACCATACTGCCGGCAATGCCCGATGAAAGAACATGGGTCGTACTCACAGGAAGGCTGAAATACGACGAGAGTCCGATCGTGCTTGCCGCAACCAGTTCGGCGCTCGCACCCTGGGCATAGGTGAGGTGTTCCTTTCCGATCTTCTCACCCACCGTCTTCACAATGCGCTTCCAGCCCACCATCGTACCCGTGCCGAGTGAGATACTGATCAGCAGGATCACCCAGTCGGGCGAGTAGTCGGTCACCTTTCGCAAATTTTTCAACTCGCCGGTGAGCATGCTTTTTTCCGCACCGCTCAGGCGTACCTCATCCTGACGGGCAATGTCCCTCAGGTTGCGATCCATCACCATGATATCCCTTCTTACCTTGAAACGGTCTTCCTTGGGAATTGTGCCCAGGTCGACGAGTCCCGCGAAACGTTGCTGCAGGCGGTCATTCATTTGCTTCGACTCGGCGAGTTTATCGCGATCCGGCGCCGACAAGGTTTCGGGATCGATCGACCCCATGACCTGTTCAATTCGCGACAGGGACTGGGGAACGGTCGTCGGTGAGTAATCGAGGTCGATGGCGAAGTACACCGGTACAATGCCGATGAGGATGAGCATCATGAGCCCAACGCCTTTTTGGCCGTCGTTCTGACCGTGAAAGAAACTCACAAGCGTACAGGTGAGCACCAACACACCGCGGATGGGTCTTGGCGGTGGCTGGTTCTTTTTGGGTTCCTTGAAGAGGTTTTCGCCGTAGCTTGTTTTTCGCGTGAGGGTTCGAATGATATACATGATGATGATCGTCACCGTAAATCCGAAAAGGGGTGAGAAGAGCAGGGAAAGGCCAATGTCTTTTGCCTTCGACCAGTTTACCGCTTCGGACGTTGCCTCCGGGAGCAGCGAGTAAGCCAGGCCAACGCCCAGGATTGAGCCGATCATCGTATGTGAACTTGACGCCGGTATGCCCAGATACCAGGTCATGAGGTTCCAGGAGATTGCCGAGATGAGCAGGGCCATCACCATAGAAATGCTGTGGCCAACGTCCTGGTCGACCAGGGTCTCGACCGGAAGAAGGTTGACAATGCTCATGGCCACGCCGATGCCGCCCAGGAGCACACCCAGGAAATTCCAAACGCCGGACCAGATTACGGCAAACCAGGGTTTCAGGGAATTGGTATAAATAACGGTAGCTACGGCGTTTGCGGTGTCGTGAAAGCCATTGACGAATTCGAATCCGCAGGCGGCAATAAGACAGAAAATGAGCAGTACCGCGTAAGAAAAGTCCAGTTCGAACATAGATACAATCTTCCGGTTCGCAATCTAACCGGATTCCGGAACGGCCGCTTTATTTTTTTTCGAAAATTGCGGTTGCTCCCATGCAACTTGTTGTAATTGAGTGGTTTAGTTTGCTCTTTGTTCAGCTTTCGAATGACGGAACAACCAGGGCAACAGTTTCGGCTCGCGGTAAGCCTTTTCCCAGCTGTTGTGTGCAACGTCGCGATATTCAGTGAACAACGGATCTCCGCCAACCTTTTCCAACGCGGAAACCATTTGCCTGGAGTGCCTGGGCAGGACCACCGCGTCTTTGGCGCCGTGGAAAACCCAGATGGGGATGTGCTTGATGTCTGCTGCTATGGAGGGATCGCCTCCCCCGCAAATAGGCACAGCCGCGGCAAATCGCTGCGGAAAGCGCCCCAGCAGGTCCCAGGTTCCAAATCCGCCCATCGACACGCCGGTGACATAAATGCGCGACCTGTCGACGTCGTATCGCGCGACGACCTCGTCTATCAACTTGATCAGGCGTTGCATGGGCATGGTCGGTGGCCTGGAAGCCCTGGCGTCGCCATCGAATCGCGCCCACATTTCGCCCTTCGGACATTGAGGCGCCACAACATAACAGGGGTACTTTTCGCGGTGCGCCGGATCAAGAAATAATTCCTGAATGTGCTTTATTTGTGATTCATTGTCATCGCCACGTTCACCTGCGCCGTGCAGGAACACAATAAGGGGATAGCCCTCTGGATGTGCGTGAGAAACGGGTTTCAGAAGACGATACGGAAGTGGACCGCTTTCTGACGCGAAAATGTGCTTTTCGAACCCGTCATTCGATTGAGCGCTGATCATGTACGGGAAAAATAGAATAAGGAATGAGAACGACCGCATGCGTCCGGAGAAAATAGATCATCTTGCCTCATAAAAAATGCGTTCCACGTCTTCCATAGGGATTGATATAGAAGGGGAGCAGATGGAGTTGTTGCCCCAGAAGGTGATGTATTGGCCGGCGGAGGACGTCCTGTTTCTGGCGGATTTGCACCTTGGAAAGGTTAATCACTTTCGCAAGGCAGGGATCCCCGTGCCCTCGCACGCGAACCATCGCAATATCGAAACTCTAATCGAGGCGGTGGCGTTGACGAGACCGAAACGCATTGTTTGCCTGGGTGACCTTTTTCATAGCCACTATAATACTGAGTGGGAGGTATTCGGCGAAGTGATCCGTCATCTGTCGGCAGTCTCGTTCGAGCTTGTACCTGGAAACCACGACATCATGAGTGCGCGGCAATATGAACGCAAGGGGATCAAGGTGCACGACGACCTTCGCGTGGGGAAATTCCTGTTTACCCATCATCCCCTTGAGCGGATTCCTGCCGGGTATTACAACATTGCCGGGCACATCCACCCGGCTGTGCGGTTGGTGGGGAAGGGCAAACAATTCGTCACCCTGCCGTGCTTTTATTTTGGGAAGGATCAGGCATTTCTCCCTGCCTTTGGTATGTTTACGGGAACCGCCCGCATCAATCCAAAAAAAGACGACCGCGTATTTGTCGTGGCGGAGAACCGATTACTGCGAATTGAATGACACGTCCCGGCGCCATCTTATTCTTACTTTTCCTTGCCTGCCCGCTCGCGTGGGCGCAGGACACCACGAAGCTTTCCCTTCTCTTTATCGGTGATGTCATGCAGCATGACTCCCAGATCAACGATGCCTGGGACCCGCTGACGCAATCATACGACTACACCGATTGCTTCCGGTATGTCAGGCCCTACATTCAATCGGCCGACCTGGCGATCGGCAACCTCGAAGTAACGTTGGGTGGCAAGCCCTACAAGGGATATCCGCAGTTCAGCGCGCCGGATGAGCTTGCCCTTGCGTTAAAGAATATCGGCATGGATGTGCTGGTAACCGCCAACAATCATTCCGTGGACCGCGGGCGAAAGGGTATTGAACGCACGATCGAATTACTGGACAGCTTTAATATTATCCATACCGGCACGTTTTTCGAAGAAGTTGTCAGGTTGAATGAGTACCCCCTCGTCGTCCGCAGGAAAGGCTTTGCGCTTGCGCTGCTCAACTATACGTATGGCACCAATGGCCTGCGTGTACCCAGTCCGAATATTGTCAACTTAATAGACACGGCCGTGATTCGGGCTGACCTTGAAAAAGCAAAACAACTGGACACGGACGCCATCATGGTCTTCCTGCATTGGGGCGCGGAATACCAGAGTCTGCCGTCAAAGGCGCAAAAGACCCTTGCGGCGTTTTGTTTTGAGCACGGCGCCGATCTGGTTATCGGGGCGCATCCGCATGTACTCCAGCCGATGGAGTGGCGTCAGGAAACAGACCAACTCCTGGTCTACTCGCTGGGTAATTTCGTGTCCGGACAACGTACACGCTACCGTGATGGAGGAGCGATGGTGACGGTGGACCTGGAGAAAGTTACGTTCGCCAACGACAGCTCCGACACGCGCATCGACAGCGCCGCCTACATCCTTGAATGGGTTTACCGGGATGCAATGAAGAATTATTCCGTTTTGCCCGCACCGATGTTCGAGACGCAACGGCGCGACAGCATTCGCGAGGAGAAAGCAAAATTGGCGTTTGACACCTTTCTCTCGGATTCTCGCGCGCTGTTGACAAAACACAATAAAAACATCGCGGAAGCGGTGTTTACGCCACCTGATTCGCTGACTTCGTTCCGCATATTGTTCGATACGGTCACGGTCAGCGATTCGATTCCCGTGGTGGTCAGTTTGCCCTACGGTGTGGAAACGGAGATGGATGAAAACGGCAATATCATTTGCTACTCCGGCGACTTCCGCAACCCGGCGGATGCGGAATCCTACCTGCGGAAGGTGGTTGAACAGTTTCCTACGGCGCGAATTGAAAAATTTGTCAACGGGGTGAGAATAATACCGTTACCAGTCACTGTCGATTAACTGGTCAACCACAAGCGTGAAGCTGTCCGAGAAACTCATGTGAAGGATGTCGAGGTTGGTAAACCTTTTCTTCCTGAAGGAGATCCGGTAGTCGTTCAGCGCCCACTGCGTGAGCATCCCCGATATGGAATGTTTTTCGATGGTGGCCTTCCCGGAACCTGTTCGGGCTTGCAGCGCCTCGTAATGCAGGCCTTCAAGGATCACGCGATACTTCCCATCCTGAACGCTGATGCGGAGCCGGCTATCCCATTTGCCTGTCCTGATGATCGTGGAGGTGTTGCGAAACTTGCCGCCGTAGCGCCTGTAGTCCGGGCGGTAGTTGACGAGATTTCCAACGATATCCTTCCCTTCGTAATGAAGGTTTTCGATCCACACTTTGCGCTTAAGGTGATTGAACAGTTTTTCCGACAACAGCGGCCCCGGGTCACTGTGGTGAAAAACCCTTACCCAGGCCACTTCGCGGTTCGCGATCACAAAGCCCTGGTAGGTCGTGATGGCCCGCTGTCCCGCGGCCGTGTGGCCGATGAACAGCATGAGCATGAGCATGAGCGGGAGGCACGCCTTCATGATGTTTTTTATCTCCTCCTCCGCGGCGGCCTGGCTGACCCCCGGCCGGAACTAAAGATCAATCCGACCGAAAACTCCAGCCCCGTAAAATCTACCTTCGCCTCGGGATAATCGACTCCCACGGTTTCGAGCGACGCCGTTTCTCCGGCAATCGTTCCACCGAAGTATGAACCCGTCAACGGGAACTTCGATTCACCGACGAAGTAGTTTGTCTCGAGGGATACGCCAACCTGGCTGGTGACATACACCAGCAGCTCAGCTCCGCCGTGATATCCGAAACCGGGGGCATTTTCAAACGACAGCGTGGCGTCCGCAATTTGCCATTGCTCGTAGTCACGGATGGCTGCATCGACATTGCCATAGTTGATCTTATGACCAAATCCATAAAAGAAAAATCCGCCGCCCTTCACTTCGAACTCGACACTTTGGCCGCGGAGGCCAAGCACCAGCTCGAGCGGAACGAGCACGGTAAAATTGGGGCCCACCAACGGCGCTTTGCTCGCGAGCGGTAGATCTTTAAGATTGAGGCCCGACATCCGGTATAGCGAGGCGCCCGTTTCGATGGCGACGAAACGGTTGAGATCAAAGCCAAGTCCGCGAATGGAGAAGGGGCTGATCGGGGTTGAAAAATAGCCGTCCTTCGGGATAAAATAGGAAAAGGAAAGGCCAAAATCCTGTGCCGTCAGCGAGCCGCTCGTGATCGCTGTCAGAAGTGTTGCCATCAGCAGGCGTTTCATGCGCGTTGCGTTCATCTTTAGGTTTAAAACGACAGCCAATTTCCGCTAATATTCCTGAAACCGAAACTATTTCGAATTATAATCGGAGTAAAGAACCTGCTGGTAAGCCTTACTGAGGTTTAGATCGGCCGGTGTGGCGCCTTCGTTGATCACAAAACGTTTTGCGTTATGATCGTACACCACCCATGTCTCGTCGGTTACAAACCCGTATCCATTGTTGAAAAAGTACGCCGCGAATGACTTCGCCGTTGGTGAAAACAGATTCTTGCTGAACCTGAACGGGGTCGTCGCCGCTCCGAGTTGTGCCAGCAACGTGGTCGCGATGTCGGTTTGATTGCCAATGGTGTGGATCACGGAATCGCCTTTCACCGCGCCGCCGGTCAACAGCAAGGGAATTCTGAACCGCTCGCGCGCGGTCAACTCCTTGTTTCCCGGCAAACGATGCCCGTGGTCCGCTACCATAATGACAACCGTGTTGTCCCACCATGCGCTCGCCTTCGCCCGCTGTATGAAGTCGCCGAGGTGTTTATCGGTATAGTTGCAAGCGTTAAAGAAAAGGGATTCAGGATCATCGCCGGCGAACACCGGTTCCATCGGCACATCGAATGGTTCGTGACTGCTGAGGGAGAGAATCACTTTAAAGAAGGGGTTGGCGGCGGTATCGCACTCGGCAAACGCGCGGTCAAATACGAGGTGGTCATGAACGCCCCACTTCCCTGTCGCCGTGGCGTCGGGAAAATCTTCCTGCGTGGTGAGCCGGGCAAAATTGCTGTGGGTGAGATACGACCTGAAATTGGCAAAATCGGGGTCCCCGCCGTAAACGAAGGAGGTATGATAACCCAACGCGTTCATCCGGTGAATGAGATTGGGCAGATACTGACTCTTTGCCGGTGATTTGATGATGCTGGTCCTGGTCTGCGCCGGATACCCGCTGAGGATGCTGATCAACCCTTTGTCGGTGCGATCGCCGCTGGAATAGAAGTTCGTGAACAAGATTCCTTCGTCGCAGAGCGCATTGAGGTTTGGTGTTACTCCTTCACGCCCGCCGAGGGGCTCAATCACATCGGCGGTGAAGCTTTCTAGAATGAACAGGATGACGTTCGGCTTTGGATTACTCAAAACCTGAATGGTGGTATCCCCATTCTCGTAGAGCGAACGAAAGGCGGACCGGGCAAGGTCCTTGTCGTAGAAGTCTTCCGGGTAATTCCCCTCGCCCTTTGTCACCGTGTACAAAAAGTTCCAGACCACGTTGATGGCCGCGTGGTTTGCAAAGCTTTTTGTTTTGTGGAAATAAACGAATCCTGTGTTCATCGGCGCCACCGTGAAACTTCCACGGATCGGGATAATGCATAGCGCTGTAATGCACAGCCAGGTCAGCGCATGCCATTTGGGGAGTTGCGGAAGAAATCTTAATGGGGGCGCCAGCCACCGCCCATACCCAAAGAATGACGCGGCCACCAGGACGGCGAAAATCAGTATCAGCTTTACAACAACCCATGCGTCGACGCTTCCGAAGGCTTCCGCTTCCGCCCCGGAGAGGTAAAACAGGGGCGTCGTGTCCATCCGGAATCCCCAATGCCGGTAGAGTTCGGCGTCGACAACGGCGATGAGGCAGGAAAGGAAAATAGCGAAATAGAAGATTGCATTCAACAGGGGTGCCAGCCATTTCACGCGGACAAATGCCGACAACGTGAACATCAGGGCCGCAAACATGATGAAGTATCCGCTCATGCTGATATCCATCCGCAGCCCATTCCAGAAAACGAGAAAGACTTCGCCACCGTTGAGCGCAGACGTCCGGTCGGCGTTGTAGGTCAAAAAAAACGCGCGGAGTATGATTTGAAGGGCTACCCAGAATGCCGCAAACCCCGCGAGGAGCTTCAGTCGTTGTCGCATTGGAACTTGATCGGGACAAAGATAACAGAGTGTACAATCCAGGGAAGTGCCGGGGGAATTTATCAAATCCCGCCGGGCCGTGTGCCGGTATTTCAGGCTTGTCGATTCAATATTTATCAGTAACATTGAACATTCAATCTTACCTTATGAGTCGCGTATCAACGATAGCCCTGGTCCTCGCCGTGACGGGTCTTGTTTTTGTTTCCTGTGAAAAGAAGGAGCCCGCAGACACCGTTATCCTCGGCGGGACGATCTACACCGTGGATTCCGAAAATCCCAGGGCGGAGGCCGTGGTGGTAAATGATGGGATAATCGAATATGCCGGAAAAGCGTCCCAGGCCCGTCTTTACATCGGGGATAATACTGATGTAATTGATCTTAAGGGCCAAACCATGACACCCGGCTTCATCGAGGGTCACGCGCATATCATGGGCGTTGGGTACAACGAAATGAACCTCGACCTGATGGATGTCAAGAGCTATGCAGAATTGGTCGATCGCGTCAGGGAAGCTGCCCGCAAGGCGCCTCCCGGCCAGTGGATTCTGGGAAGGGGATGGCATCAGGATAAATGGGAAACGAAACCCGATAAAATGGTGAAGGGCTTTCAGACGCATCACCTGCTGTCGGAAGCATCGCCCGACAACCCGGTATTCCTGCGCCACGCCAGCGGTCACGCGGCGATGGCCAATGCCAAGGCCATGGAGATCGCCGGCGTCAATCCACTCTCCATTGAAAAGCTAAACGAGGGGCTTGCCGGCGACGGAGGTGAGGTAATTGTCGATGAACTTGGCAACCCCACGGGCATTTTTAACGAGCGTGCCATGAGCCTGATCGCGCGCCATGTCCCGGAAGACACTGAAGAGACGGATGCGCAGGCCCTCGACCTCGCCATCAAGGCTTGTTGGCGCAATGGCATCACCAGCTTCCACGACGCGGGCGCAACCCGCGAAAGCATTGCCCTTTTCGAACGTTTTCGTGATGAAGGCAGGCTTGGCGTTCGCCTGTATGTGATGATCACTGGTTATGATCGTGATCTGGTGCATGAGTGGTTGGCAAAAGGACCCTTGATCGATTCCGGTGGCTGGCTTACGATCCGGTCGATCAAACTGAATTGTGACGGTGCTCTTGGCTCGCGCGGTGCCTGGTTGCTGGAGCCGTACACCGACCGGCCCGATTTTTACGGCATGGCCACACTGCCCATGGATACTGTACTTAAGACGGCCCGGATGGCTTTGGATGCCGGCTTCCAGGTATGCTCGCATGCCATCGGCGACCGCGCCAATCGGGAGATCCTCGACCGCTACGAAATGGCGTTCCGGGAATTTCCGGACAAGGGCGATCACCGTTTCCGGATCGAACACGCGCAACATCTGCACCCCGACGATATTCCACGCTTCGGGTCGCTGGGTGTTATTCCCGCCATGCAGGCGATCCACATGTCGTCTGACCGCCCGTGGGCCATTGACCGGTTGGGAGAAAAGCGAATTAAGGAAGGCGCGTACATGTGGCAATCGCTGTTGAAGTCGGGCGCGGTGGTCATGAATGGCACCGACGCGCCGGTGGAATCCCTGAATCCGGTGCCTTCGTTCTACGCCTCGGTCACCCGCATGACGTTAAAGGGAGAACCGGAGGGAGGCTATGAGCCTGAAGAAAAAATGACCCGTGTGCAGGCATTGAAGTCCTATACGCTCAATGCGGCGTACGGCGCTTTTGAAGAGGATGTCAAAGGCAGCATCTCGCCAGGCAAGGTGGCTGACTTCACCGTCTTCTCACAGGATCTCATGAGCGTTCCCGAGGATAAGCTCCTGGAGACGGAGGTGGTCATGACCATCATCAACGGAAAAGTCGTTTACAAAAAATAAAAAAAGAGAGGTTGCAGCCTCCCTTTTTTATTGCAATGGTTCCGCCCGCGATTACTTCATAAATTTTTCAGCTTTCTTTTTCAGCATTTCCCGATCGGCGGTAATCGAAGGGTCGCTGTAAACGTGTTGCGAGATTTCGGCCACAACGCCTTTTTTGTATCCGATTTTCTCCGCAATCTGCTCGCAAAAAACAACTTCGCTTCTGAAGACCTGTCCATCCATCTTCATCAACTGAATCAGGTAGTACAGGTGCTCAAATTTCTCATCAGGGGTCAGTGTGTTGACGTTTTCGATCGGCTGAGGGTTCTTGAGCATATGTTCGATATCTTCTTTCGAAATCCCGTTCGCGTTCCCAACGGCATGGATAAGCTTTACCTCCTTGTCAGCAATGTTGCGGTCACTGGCTGCAAGGTTGATGAGAACGTTTAGTTCAGCTTTCTTGTCAAAAGTCATAATGTTAAGAGCTGTGTTTGTTGAAGTACAAAGTTTTCCAAAAATCCCTTGAAAATTAGTGAAAAAAACGATGTTTTCGTACATGATAAAAAAAAATCTCTGGGTGCAACCCTTTTGTTGCACAAAGGTCATTAGGGCAAAATCAATGATTATGAAGCGAATATTGGTGGTTGTTTTGGTGAGCCTGTGGACGGCGGCAATGGCGCAGGAGTCGGAAACACGAAAGGTGGGGTCGTTTGCCGGTATTAGTGTTTCTCAGGGCATCGAGGTATACCTTACCAGGGGCGACGCCGAGAACGTTCGGGTGGTAGTGACAGGGACGGAACCGGAAAACGTGTTGACCGAAGTGTCGGGTTCTTATTTGAAAATTCACATGAAGAGTGGGCGCTATGCGAGCGGCGTCGATGCCACGGTATACGTCACGTACCAGGAGTTGCAAAAGCTTCACGCAAGTTCGGCGGGCCGGATCTTCTCCGAAGGTATCATGAAGACCGACGAGCTGGACGTTAGCGCCTCCAGTGCCGGACAGATAGAAGTAACTGTGGATGTAAACACCCTTGAGTTGAGCGCGTCCACCGCGGGCGAAGTTGAAGTTGAAGGACGTACCCGTGATCTGGTGGCCGACGCAGCAACGGCTGGCGAGATCGACGCCGACGAACTGGAAGCCGACGACGTTGAAGTGCGGGCAAGCAGTGCCGGTACAGCCCGCGTGTTTGCCCGGCAACGCATAGCGGCGAGGGCCACGACGGGCGGTGTTATCCGGTATCGTGGCAATCCCGACAAGCAAAACAACTCTTCCTCCACCGGAGGGGCGATCAGACGTTCCAATTAGCCCGTCTTTCCCATCCGCCGTTACCGCGCCGCGATCATTCCCACGGGCGGCGCACCCGAAAAGTATTTCCACTCAGACCGGAATTCATGGCGTTTCCTTGATTGTGAGGGTCAAAAAACACCCAATGCAATCGTATTCTTAACTATTTTTTCAAATTTCGGGTTTGATCTAAACCAGTCTGCGAAAAATCGCCATATTTTTGCTTCATATTCCCAACCCCATTTCCACCAACAACCAACCACTATGGCGCAATTAAGATTTGAAGCCCTCAAGAAACTGAGTGAGCGGCCGCGGGTGCATGTTGACCTGCCGGAGCCCCTCGTTTCAAAACTCTTCGGAGAAAATGTTTACGGTATCGAGCAAATGCGCTCAACCCTTTCTCCGGCAGTATTCAGAAAAGTAAGCCAGGCCATCAGGAATCACGAAAAGATCGACGAAGACACCGCGGATGCGGTCGCCTCAGCCGTCAAGTCGTGGGCGATTTCGAAGGGCGCAACCCACTTCACGCATTGGTTTCAACCGATGACGGGTGGAACCGCGGAGAAGCATGATTCATTCTTCGATGCGCTGGCGGGCATCGAGAAGTTCAAAGGCAGCGAACTTGTTCAACAGGAACCCGACGCGTCGTCGTTTCCCAGCGGAGGTATTCGGAGTACGTTCGAGGCCCGTGGCTACACGGCCTGGGATCCGACGTCACCCATGTTCCTCTATGGCAAGACGCTCACCGTGCCGACAATCTTCGTTTCCTATACCGGCGAGACGCTCGACTCAAAAGCGCCCCTCCTCAAGGCCCTGAAAGCGGTCGACCGGGCAGCTACGCGGGTATGCCAGTTGTTCGACAAAGAAATTCAGCATGTGGTTGCTTCGCTGGGACCGGAACAGGAATACTTTGTCGTCGACAAGGCGTTGTTCCAGGCTCGCCCGGACCTGGTGATGGCTGGCCGCACCGTATTCGGACACGCTCCCGCGCGCGGCCAGCAACTCGAGGACCATTACTTCGGAGCGATTCCGTCGCGGGTGTATGATTTTATGAAGGATTTCGAGATCGAATGTTGGAAACTCGGCATCCCCGTGCGTACCCGCCACAATGAAGTGGCGCCAAGCCAGTTTGAGGTGGCCCCGCTTTTCGAAGAAGCCAATGTAGCTAACGATCACAACCAGTTGATGATGGACGTGATGGGGCGGGTGGCTGAGCGCCACAGCCTGCGTATCCTCTTCCATGAAAAACCATTCGCCGGCCTCAATGGCTCGGGCAAGCACAACAACTGGTCGTTGATCACTGACACCGGGGTCAACCTCTTCGCGCCGACGAGCAGCGCCCGCGACAACCTCATGTTCCTTACCTTTTTTGTAAATACCATCAAGGCTGTCCATGCGTACAGCGACCTGCTCAGGGCGAGTATCGCCACCGCGGGCAACGACTTCCGACTGGGCGCGAACGAAGCGCCACCGGCGATCATGTCGGTGTTCATCGGCTCTCAAATGACCGCCGTTCTTGATGAGTTGGAAAGCAAAGGCAACGTGAAGATTGAAAAGGGCGACAACATGTACATGAAGCTCGGCATCGATCAGATTCCCGAGATCATCCTCGATGCCACCGACCGGAACCGTACCTCGCCTTTTGCTTTTACCGGCAACAAGTTCGAATTCCGCGCCGTCGGATCAAGCGATAACTGCGGCACCGCGATGGTAGCGCTCAACACGATCGTTGCCGAACAGCTCACGCTGTTTTATGAAGCCGTCACTAAAAAGATCGACAAAGGCGAAGAGAAAAGACTTGCTGTCGTCGATGTGCTGCGTGAGTACATCAAGGAGTCGAAGCACATCCGTTTCGAAGGCGACGGATACTCGGAAGAATGGGTCAGGGAGGCGAAGAAGCGGGGCCTCTCTAACGTAAAGGCAACGCCGCTCGCGCTCGATGCTTACACCACGGAGAAATCGATCGCTCTTTTTGAAAAGCACGTGGTGATGTCGGCGAAAGAGGTGGAAGCACGGAACGAAATCAGGCTCGAGTCCTATATCAAGAGGATACAGATCGAATCGCGCGTGATCGGCGATCTGGCGATGAACCACATCATTCCCACGGCCATTGCTTACCAAAACAAGCTGATCGACAATGCGAATGGATTGCAGGGCCTGGAGATCGACAATAAAACGGTGGTGCAGACCATCCGCCAGATTTCGCAGTTCATTGACATTATCAAGAACGGCGTGCGCGAAATGATCGAGGAGCGTAAACGCATCAACAAGATCGCAGATTCTCATGAGCGCGCCGTCGCCTACTGTGACGAGATCAAGGAAAAGTATTTTGAGAACATCCGCGACGCGGTTGACAAGCTGGAGTTGCTGGTCGATAATGAAGACTGGCCGCTCGTAAAATACCGCGAGTTGCTTTTCCTGCGGTAATCGTTTTTGTCATGATCCGGCAAGTGAAGAAGCGGTAGCGATATCGCTTCTTTTTATTTTCACGCTCCGCGTGGAATTTGCGACACGTTCATGGAGAAGGCGTTGAACCTATTCAATATTGAGGATGCTCCGGTAACGTGCCTGGTTATGCAGCACTTCGATCGCTTCCCTTAGCTCATTGTCGTACTTAAAGCCTGTTTCAATGCTTCCCTTCTCGAGGTAATGGCGCGTCATGATCGCCTTTTCAATCAGGACCTTTATCTGGTTCTTGTGGATCAGCAGCTCATTTTTCTTGCTTTCAGTAATTCTCGACCGAATCTCCTCGAGATCTTCGGCAAGTTCTGCGTAGTATTTTTCTTTCCGCGCTTCTTCGGTAAAATGTTGCAGTCCAAATTCCAGGTAGGATGTGTAGGTGTAATCCCTGGCTTTCATCCAGGCGACGAAGTCGGCGTATTCGCTATCACTCAGGGACCAATGCTTCGGATCCGGTTTATCGGGGTGGGTGAAAACGTACTTGTTTGCGTAGTCGAAAATAAACCCTTTTTCGTACAATACCTGGGTGAGGGGATGGGCGTCGACGGACTCCGTGCGGACGTCAGGATCGATTCCGCCACCATCATAAACGGTCCGGCCGTTTGTGGTTTTGAATGCCCGCGTGAGCGAATCCGGGATGGAGCCAACGCTGCCATCGTCGCGACGGTGCGCGTAGTCCAGCACCTGGATACACCGGCCGGTCGGCGTATAATACTTCGCGGTCGTCACCTTGAGTTGCGAGTTGTATGATAAAGGGCGGCTTACCTGTACGAGCCCCTTCCCGTATGACTTTTCTCCGACAATAACCCCCCGGTCGTAGTCCTGCAGCGTGCCGGCCACGATTTCCGATGCCGATGCGCTGCCGCGGTTGATCAGCACCGCGACCGGGATGTCGGTGTCCACCGGCGTGTTGAGCGTCTCGTAGCTAAGGTTGTTCTCCGGAATTTTTCCCCTGGTGCTGACGACCAGCTTTCCCTTCGGAATGAAAAGATTTGTGATGTTCACCGCTTCAATCAGCAGCCCTCCGGGGTTGCCCCGCAAATCGAGCACGACACTTTGCGCGCCCTGTTCCTTAAGGGAAACCAGCGCATCCTTTACCTCTTTCCCGGCATCAGGTGTGAAGTCGGAAAGGTGAATGTATCCGACATCGCTGTCCACCATTCCGAAATAGGGAACGTTGGAAACTTTAATTTTTTCACGATGGAATTCCAGCCGGATAGGCTCGGCCGCCCCGACGCGCTTCAGGGTCAGGCTGACGGGCGTGCCAATCTGGCCCTTCATCAGTTGGCTGGCCTCCTCGCGAGAAAGCTTCGCAAGCTCATGATCGTCGATCCTGACGATTTCGTCGCCCACTTTTAGCCCTCCCTTCTCCGCGCCATAACCTTCCATAATCATCGTTACCACGGTTCGGTCTCCGATCTCACGCGTGATGGCGCCAATACCGCCGTACTGGCCGGTGTTCATCGTGCGGTAATTTTCAACCTCGTCCTCAGGGATGTAGTTCGTGTACGGGTCGAGGGACTGAAGCATCGCGTCGATGCCGGTCCGGACCAGCGTGTTGGGATTGATCTCGTCTACGTAGAGGGCGTTGACTTCCTTGAATAGCGTTGCAAAAATGTCGAGGTTCTTTGCAATTTCGAAATACCGGTCCGCCGGGGACGTGCTGGCCAGGGAGATCAACGCCACAATAACCACCGCCAGGGAAATCAGCTTCTTTTTCATGAATCGCAATAAAGGTAATAACGCAAACGAACCCCGCTTTAGCACGTTCGCCGATAAAATTCAGCATTTAGAAACTAATATGCTATCGGGACCCTCTTAATGTCGGGATAATTTATAGTTTTATTTAAATATTCATGCCTAACCCTTCTCCCTATGAAAAATCAGATCAAGTTTTTGGCCCTTGCCGTCGTCGTGGTACTCCTGGCATCTTGTCAGAACCCCGGCCAGTATGCGCAAAAGACCGCAGAAAGCAACGGGTACACGTATGAGTACGTTCCCGATGATCCGCTGAACGTCCGGATATACACGCTCAAAAACGGCTTGAAAGTCTACCTCAGCCGGTATGAGGGCGAACCGCGTATTCAAACACAGATCGCGGTACGGGCCGGCGGAAAGAACGACCCTGCCGACAACACCGGATTGGCCCATTATCTTGAACACATCATGTTCAAGGGTACCCCAGATTTCGGTACGCTCGACTGGGAAAAGGAAAAGATCTACCTCGACAGCATCGAGGCCATGTTCAATGCCTATGCGTTGATCGAAGATTCGGCGGAACGGGTCGCCTACTACAAGCTGATCGACCAGGTGTCAAATGAGGCGTCGAAATTTGCCATCGCCAACGAGTATGACAAGATGGTGTCCGAAATCGGCGCACGCGGTACCAACGCGTACACTACGGAGGACCGGACCGTCTACATCAACGACATCCCCGCGAACCAGGTTGCCAACTGGGTTGCGATCGAGGCCAACCGCTTCCGCCAGATCGTCCCGCGTCTTTTTCACACCGAGCTCGAAGCGGTGTACGAGGAAAAGAACCGCTCGCTGGACAACGACTACTGGAAGGTTTATGAGGCGCTCTACGCGGGCATATTTTCCAAGCATCCTTATGGCACGCAAACCGTGATCGGTACGATCGAGCACTTGAAAAATCCTTCGATTACGGAGATCAAGAATTATTTCAACAAGTATTACCGGCCGAACAATGTCGCCATTTGTATGAGTGGCGAACTCGATTTCGATAAGACCATTGCACTGATCGACAAGGCCTTTGGCGGATGGGAGCCCAACCCCGAACTGGAGCCATGGAACCGGGTGGAGGAAACGCCAATAACACAACCGGTGGTGAAGGAGGTTTACGGCCCGGATGCAGAATGGGTAACGCTGGGCTTCCGCTTCGGTGGGCGTAGCAGCGACGATTACAACCTGCTGAGACTTACGGACATGATCCTTTCCAACTCCCAGGCAGGTCTTATCGACCTCAACCTTAAACAACAGCAAAAAGTTATCGAGCCCGCCAGCTTCGCGGACGCGATGAACGATTACTCGATCCACTATTTTACGGGACGTCCGCGAGAAGGGCAGCGGCTTGAGGATGTGCGCGACCTGTTGCTCGCTCAGATCGAACTCGTGAAGCAGGGCCAGTTCGACGATTGGCTAATAGAAGCCATCATCAACGACTTGAAGATGAGTCGCATCCGCAGCGCGGAAAGCAATTGGTCGAGGGCGGCCCAGATGGTTACCGCGTTTACCAATGACATGCCGTGGGCGCGGGTTGTCAGTGAGGTGGACGCGCTGAAACAATACACCAAGGAGGACGTCATGCGCTTTGCCAGCGAGCACTACAACAACAACTACGTCGTCGTATACAAGCGCACCGGCCAGGATCCGAATGCGCTGAAGGTCACCAAACCCTCCATCAGTAAAGTGACCCTCAATAAGGAGGACCGCTCGCCCTTCCATGAGACGATCCTGAAGAATGAAGTTGAGAAACTCCAGCCGAAGTTTCTCGACTTTAAGACCGATCTTCAGCAGTTGGCGATGAACCACGATGTGGAGGTGCTCTATACACCTAACACCGAGAACGACCTTTTCACGCTGTACTACCTTTCTGACGTCGGCACGAACAATGATCCAACCATGCAGGTGGCCGTCGAGTATCTGGAGTATGTCGGCACGTCACAATACACTGCGGAAGAATTGAAAAAGGAGTTTTACAAGCTCGGTTCGTCGTTCGGGGTATTTGCTGACGACGAGCGAACTTATGTCTATCTCAGCGGCCTGAGCGAGAACATGGATAAATCAATTCAGTTGTTCGAAAGCCTGCTCGCTGATCCCCAGGCCGACAATGAGGCTCTCCAGAAGATGATCGACGGCATTTTCAAGAAGCGCGAGGATGCCAAAAAAGACAAGGGAACCATCATGTTCAGCGGCCTGATGAATTACGGGCTATACGGTTCGGAATCGCCTTTCACGAATGTGTTGAGCAATAAGGAACTCCGTGAGCTACAACCCGATCAGCTGATCGGCATCATCAAGGATTTTACAAGGACGCAGCACCGCGTGCTCTACTACGGTCCGGCCACGGAGGATCAGCTGGTGGCGTCGTTGAATCAGTTTCATGTCCTGCCCGACGAGCTTAAACCCGTTCCCCCGCCCGTTGAGTTCACCATGCAGGAGGTAACGAATCCCACCGTCTACTGGGCCGACTATGATATGGTTCAGGAGGAGATCATGTTTCTCTCCAAAGGAGAACAATTCGATAAGGAGAGACTCCCGATTGCCCGGATGTTCAACGAGTATTTTGGTGGGAACATGAGTTCGCCTGTATTCCAGGAGTTGCGTGAAGCGCAGGGCCTGGCGTATTCCGCGTTCGCCAACTACGGGGTCGGTGCAAAGGCGACCGCCAATGACCGGTTCTATGCCTACATCGGAACCCAGGCCGACAAACAGCCCGAGGCCATGAAGGCGATGCTTGGGCTACTTCAGAATTTTCCACGCTCGGAAAATGGTCTTGAGGTGGCGAGGAATTCCATCCTCAGCCAGATTGAGAGCGAGCGGATCCGCAAGGCGGGCATTCTTTTTAACTACGAAACCGCGCGCCGAAGGGGCCTCGACTACGATATTCGTCAGGACATATATGAAGAGGTCAAGACCTTTACACTGGAAGACGTCGCAAAATTCCAGGAGGAGTACCTGAAGGATAAGAAGTTCAACGTGGTACTGATCGGCGACAAAGAGAAGATCAATTTCAAGGACCTTGCCAAATACGGCACGGTGAAACAGCTGTCTCTTGACGAGATCTTTGGCTACGAGAAAGTCCAGAAGATCGATATGGAGACGATGAAGCCTTAAAGCTTATGCATCGGCTTTGGGGGCTGCGGCATACGGGTGTCGCAGCCTCCTTTATTTCCACGTCCTGCGGAGAAAACGCAACCAGTTTCCGTGCATGATTTTTCCGATGTCGTCGTCGGTGTAGCCGCGGTGCTTTAACAGGTCGGGGAGTTTTTGTAAATCCGCAATCGTCTCGATGTCCAGCGGCGATTGTTCCTTTCCATAGCCGCCGTCCAGGTCAGAACCAATGCCAATATGGTCAGCGTTGCCCGCGATCTGGCAGATGTGGTCCATGTGATCGATCAGCACGTTGAGGTCACAGTTTGTGGCTTGCGGCGTTGAAACGCCGCGTTCCCATCCGGGGACCATCATCCAGGTATCGAGTACGCCGCCGATGACGGCATCCCGGCGAATGAGTTCTCGGATCTGCTCGTCGCTGAACTGCCGGTTGTGATCGACCAGTGCGCGGCAGTTGTTGTGACTGGCCCACACGTTGCCCTGAAAATGATCCAGCGCCTCCCAGAAGCTGTCGTCGCAAAGGTGCGTTGCGTCAAGGATCATGTTCAGGCGTTCCATTTCCTTCAACAGGGCACGCCCCGCGTTTCCAATGCCACCGGTAGCGTTTGTGCCCTGGGCATACCGTCCCGACCCGTAGTGTCCTGGCCCGACGGCACGAAGACCGTATCGCCAGGCGCGCTCGAGATAATCCGGTGTTACGATGGAGTCGGCTCCCTCAAGACTGAGGATATATCCGACGGGCTTTTCGGCCTGTGGATCCTGTGTCCATCGCGAGACGTGCGCCTCAAGGGTCGCGAGATCGGTGATCGGCGTAAGTTCACCCAGGCGTTCCATCTCCCGGTACCACGCGAGTTGGCCCTGTGTCTGGGCCCATGCCTGTTCTGGGGAATGCCAGCCGGGCAGGGAATTGCCGGGGGCCACATAGCGCGCGATCTGTGTCGCCACCACCACGCCGATATCACCCTTCCTTAATTCCGGAAAGCACACGACGTTGTTGCGGCGGTCCGGCTTGTCGGCCATGCCTTGTTCCCGTTCCCTGATTTCCCCGATAGGACGGCGAAGGTCACGGTTCCATTCCATGGCGTTCATCGCCAGGTCCAGGTGTGCGTCGATGGTGAACATGTTCTTGTTTAAATTGAAATGCTTCTTTTTCGCGCCAGCGTTTCCCAGCGTTCACCCAGCTTACCGTTAACCACCGTTTGCGCGACGTCGTGAAGGGCGACGGTGGGACAGATGTGATAGGGAACGCCATACAAAACATCGCCGACGGTGTACGGATTTGCCGTCCGGAATACCATGTGCTCTTCGCTGTGGCCGATGGGCTCGAGCTCGGGCGCGTTGAGAAAATGTACCCGATTGCTGAGCGGGTTCTCCGACGCGATCGCTTTATGGCCGAGGTCGGTGCAGATCACGTTTTCGGCCGGAATGGAGACCACGCGTGAAACGACCAGCCCCGCATGCAGGTAGTGTTGCTCCGGGAGGATGGCTTCGTATCCTTTATCCCAGTAGATAAATGTACCCGGACTACACTCAACGTCCATGCGCTTCCGGTGAATGGAAAAGGTTGGTGTCCCGCCAGCCACCACGTTGAGGCGTCGGTTCAACAGCCTTTCGATCCTTTCCCGCGCATCCATTGCGAAGGCAAAGGCCTCGTCGCACTTCCTTTCCCGTTCGCTGAAATCGACGTCGCGAAGATGGCCGTCGTACAAATGGACGCCGGCAAGGGCCAGGTTTTCCAATCCTTTTATTTTCTCCGCCAGTTCAGGAGCGCGTTCCGGAACGATGCCGGTGCGGTTCATGCCCACGTTCATATCGAGGTAGACACCGATCGACAAGTTGTTGTTCCGGAGGGTATCCGAGAGGTGTTTTGCGATTCCGGCATCGTCGATCAGGCAGGACCATTTCACCGAAGGGAAGTTCAGGATAAGCCTGGACAGCCGCGATGCTGTCGGTCCCACGGGCTGGTAGGCGAGGAGTATATCCGATGCGCCGACCACGGCGAGCATTTCGGCCTCGGCGATGGTGGCACACTTGAACCTGGAAATTCCTGCCGCCATCATCATTTTACAAACGGCCCCGGACTTGTGGGTCTTGATGTGGGGCCGCAACCGTCCGACGTCGTCAATGCTGCTGACGAGTGTTTCAATGTTTTTTCGGATACGGTCGGGGTATACGACGAACGCGGGTGACGGAAGCTGGTCGATGTTCCCAATGCTATACCACATGCGGCCAAATTTAGGTGATTTCAAAAACGGCTTCAATTTCCACGGGAATGTTATCCGGCAGCGATCCCATGCCGACCGCGCTCCGTACGCCGACGCCATGGTCGTGGCCCCACACGCTGGCAAACAACTCGCTGCAGCCATTGATGACAAAGGGGTGCCTTTCAAACTCCGGCACGGCGTTTACCATCCCCAGCACCTTGACCACGCGGCGTACCCGGTCAAGGCTTTTGAGGTTGGCCTTGAGTGTCGCCAGGATGGCGAGACCCACCTGTTGGGCGGCGGCCTTGCCCGCTTCGGCCGTAAGGTCCAGGCCCACCTTGCCGATGATCAGACTGCCGTCTTCCTTTACGGTGCCATGGCCCGAGACATAGGCGAATCTGTCCACGACGAGGAAGGGCTTGTAAACACCGAGCGGTTTAGGCGGAGGTGGCAGGATGAGACCAAGCGCTTCGAAGCGTGCATCCGGTGTGGGTTCAGTCATGATGTTAATTGATAATAGCGTTGAGAATCATTACGCCGGCCAGGCCTACCACGGCGACGATGGTTTCCATTACGGACCACGATTTGATGGTGTCCTTGATGCTGAGGTTAAAATACTCCTTGAACATCCAGAAGCCGGTGTCGTTGACGTGTGAGAACATGAGACTACCCGCGCCGATGGACAACACCATCAGGTTCGCGTCTACATTCATTTGCGGCAGGAGTGGCGCAATAATGCCCGCGGCAGTTAGCCCTGCAACGGTGGCCGAGCCTACACACACCCTGATCACACACGCCATCGCCCACCCGAGCACAAGGGGGTGGACATTCAGCACGCCGATGTGGGCCGCGATGTCGTTGCTCACGCCGCTGGCGATGAGGATTTGTTTCAATGCGCCGGCGCCGCTCATGATCAACAGGATCATCGCGATGTCTTTCACCGCCTCGCCGTAAATGTCCATAACTTTCTTCATGGACATTCCCGATCGGATGCCCAGCGTATAGGTCGCCACGCCCAGCGAGAGGAGCATGACGATGGTCGGATCTTTCAGAAATGAAACGGTGCCGGAAAGAAAACCCGCTTCACCCGTGTCTGGCGCAAAGGCCGTGGTCATTGCGAGCAGTACTACGGGCAATAACGACGAGAAGATGCTGTTGGCCAGGCTGGGAAGCTGGCGCTCATCGAGGTCGGAGGGCTTGAACGTATCGGGCAAGGGGGAGTTGATGCGCTTTAATGTCTTTGCAAACAGCGGTCCGGCGATGATCACCGTCGGAATAGCGATCACGATTCCATAAAGGAGGGTATACCCCAGGTCGGCGTTGAACTGTGCGACCAGCGCCGTCGGCGACGGATGCGGAGGAAGGAAGCCGTGTGTGACCGAAAGCGACGCCAGCATGGGCAGGCCGATGTATACGACGGGAAAATTGTAGCGGTATACCACGGAAAAGATCAGCGGAACCACCAGTACAAATCCGACGCTGTAAAACAACGGGATGCCGATAATGAAGCCGGTGATCATGAGTGCCCAATGGATGTAGCGCTGCCCGAACAGGTACATCAACCCCGAGGAGATGCGTTGCGCTGCGCCGCTTTCCGCTACGAGCTTTCCCAGCATCGACCCGGCGACGATCACTATGACAAGGTCGCCCAACATGTCCCCAATGCCTTTTTGCACGGCGTACGTGACTCCGGACACATCGATGCCGAGCAGAAATCCGGCAAGGATGGATATGATAAGGAAGGCGAGAAACGGGTTGATCTTGAACCACGTGATCAGCACAACAAGGATTGCTATGCATGACAGAACTATAACGATCGACATGCGTGGGGTGAAAAGGGTTAGAATTTGTCCGGAATCTGGATAATCCGCACCACGATCTCATGCGGGTCGCCATCTTTGTCGACCAGCGAGAATTTAACCATCGGATTATCCCGCTTCAATTGTGTCTCAACGTGCCGGATCTCGTTGTCCTGGAGGTGTTTTTCGATCTCCTTTTGGAGGATAACGAGCGAATTGGCCAGGTCAACTTCGAGCGGACTGGGATTATAGGTTGATGTTTTCATCTCGCGAGGCGGATTGCTGAAAGGACGTTAGATTTTACGTGCCTAAGTTACTTTTTAGAAACGACAATTCGAAGTCTGCGATCACTGAATCCCGAATATTCAAATACGGGTTGTTGACCTCGAAGTTTGCGTGTCGAAGTCTACCAGCGAATCAATGCCGAAGCCCACGTGAACCCGCTTCCGAATGCGGCAAGGCAAACGAGGTCATTGTCTTTGACCCTGCCTTCCTGCCACGCTTCGCTCATTGCAATGGGAATAGACGCCGCGGTGGTGTTGCCGTAGCGCATGATGTTGTTGTATACCTGTTCGTCGGAGAGGCCGAGTTTTTCCTGGATGTATTGGCTGATGCGCAGGTTGGCCTGGTGGGGCACAAGGAGATTGATATCTTCCTTTCGTGCGTTATTCGCCGCAAGCGCCTCGTTAATCACTTCCATAAAACGCACCACAGCGTGCTTAAAGACCTGGTTGCCATTCATCACAACCTTGTAGGTAGTGGTATCCGTGATCTGTTCGGGTTGTCGTTCCTCGCGGGGGCGACTGCTCCCGGGATCTTTAACGTAGAGTTCTTCCGCAAATCTCCCGTCGGAGTGAAGGTGCGTTGACAAGATACCTGGTTGGTCGGACGGGCGGAGGATTGCCACGCCCGCGCCGTCGCCAAAGATCACCGCCGTGTTGCGTCCCCGGGTCGACACGTCGAGGGCGGTGGATTGGATTTCGGCGCCAACGACCAGCACCGTCTTGTACGTGCCGGTGCGGATGAACTGGTCTCCCACCGCGAGTGCGTAGATGAATCCCGAGCAGGCGTTGCGGACGTCCAGCGCGGGGATGCCCTCCAGTCGGAGTTCACGCTGCAGGAGCACCCCCGAGCCGGGGAAGAAATAGTCGGGTGTGATCGTCGCAAAGACGATGAAGTCGATGTCTTTCTCCGTCAGGCCCGCACGCTCGAGCGCCATCCGCGTGGCCTTTGCCGACATGTTGGCAGCCGTGTCCTTCGAGGCGTCGATCCACCGTCTTTCCCGAATGCCCGTCCGCTCGACGATCCAGGCGTCGTTGGTGTCCATCTGCGTGGACAGCCAGTCGTTGGTGATCACATTTTCAGGCACGTAGTGGCCCAGCGCGACAATCTTCGAATACTGCATCTTGTGTGGTTTCAGCCGGCCAAGTTAGTCAATCCGAGCGCGTTAGCCTAATACCGGCGATCCATCTCCTGCGACAAGGGCCGGTGTCGAGCCTTCGCCGACGGAACCCCATATCAGGACGCGGGCGCTGGCAAAAAACCTACGTCTGGGCCACCGTGCTGGTATTCACGCCGGTCTTCGCACGCCTGATTTTCAGGCCGAAGAGCACGCGGATAAAATTTACCCGCCGTATCAGGAACTCATACATCAGGAAACATCCGCCAAATGTAAAGAGCGTCAACACCAGAAACTTCCACGGAGCATTCATTTCCATCGGGAAGATCAGGCTTGCACCGAGATAGAGCACGATCATGTGAATAATGTAGACGGGGTAAGCAGCTTCGCTTAAATACCGGAGCGTGTTGCCCGGACGATTCAGGTACTTGTGTCCGAATGCCAGGACCGAGAAAATCCAACATTGCGATTCTGTTACCAGCAGGTATCCGGGCGCATTCATCTGGAACAAGGTCACCCGCATCGCGAAGAGCGCCATCGCCACCGAAGCAAATAACCATCGCCATTTGAGGATCATTTTCCAAAAGCCATCTCCTGCAAAGACAAAACAAAACCCGAACAGGAACGCCAGCATGCCGAGAAAGAAGCCGTGCCACGTCATCGCGTACAGCTCGTACGGCCATGGCCTTACAATCAGGAATTCCGCAATAAAACAAAGGAGTACCGGCACCAATCCCCACGGCGTGGACAGCATCCTCCTCATCCCACGAAACAACTTTCCATCGGGCTTTTTCTTCAGGTAAAAGAATAACGGCATCATCAGTAACACGTACGCGAAGATGTTGCCCAGGAACCAAAGGTGTCCGGGATTTGGATTGTAATTTTGCGGGAACCCGTAATAGCGCTGCCACAACCATATGCTTACGGGAACAATGACAAAGGAGCCAAATACAAAAGGCAACAAGATGCGGATGGCGCGTTCTCTTAGCAGTTCCTGCCATCCGCGCTGGCGCATGGCGAAGCAAACGCCCATTCCGGAAACGAAGAACAGGAGGGGTATGCGCCACACGTTGAGCATGGCCATGGGAACCCACAACGGCCCCCATGGCTTTTCATTGGTAACAAACCCGATCATGATGCCCCATGGCTGAAAGCCGATGGCGATGTGATAGATCAAGAGGAGTCCAATGGCGATGACCCTCAGCCAGTCGATGTCGTGACGTCTGTTCATGGATACCAGGTGCTTATGTTTGTAACTGTTTATTTGAGCATGGCCGCGATCTCGGGACGCGTTTTTTCGATGTGGGCGTAATCCAGCTTCAAGCCCATCGGTTCGAGCACCTTGCCCATCATATCATACGCACTTTTGATTTCGTTGAAGGATCCCGATACCGATTCGTAGGCGGTTGCACCAAAATTGTTTCTGATTGTTTTATCTGCGCCCTTCCGGAGTAGCATTTCTACAATCTCGGTCCGACAGAAGAATGCGGCGGTGTGCAGGGGCGTAGCGCCGTCATTATTTTGGAAATTGATGTCGGCGCCCGCATCGATCAGTATCCGGGCGGCATCGGGCTTTCCGAACACGGCCGCGCTGATCAGGGGACTGGACCCGCCAAACGGATCGCGCTCATTAATATTGGTCCCGATCTCAATGTGCTGTTTCAATGCGTCCAGGTTATCCGTGATTACCGCCGTGTGGATATCAATGGCCGGCGCTTCGGCGTCCGCGGGCTGGGATTTGGCTTCTTTGTTGTTGTCATTGCAGGACAGGAGAAACAACAGCGCGGCCAGCAAGGTGATCTGGGTTGCTGTCTTGAAGAAACTGATGACTAGCGTTTTCATGGTTTTTGATGTTTAGTTGATCGTTAAAATTGCGGTGGCAAGGTCGGCTGACCGTGTCCCGGTGACTAAACATCCTTGCGCAGAAATCCATCAACTATTGGCATCAGGCTATAAATTATGGCGCACGGGTATAAATCATGGTGCAAGTGGCCCATGGAATCGGTAAATTTGACTGAAATCCCAGCCTGGGTCTTTGAACCATAATATGCCTGAGAACCCGACGATAGCCGCGGTATTTTTAGCCCAACTGACCACGATCGTAGAAGAAAACATTGCGGACGAAAGGTTCGGCGTGTCGGAACTGGCGCAGGCCATGAACATGAGTCGGTCGAACCTCTTGCGAAGGGTAAAAAAGGAAACAAGGCTGTCGGTGAGCCAGTTTATCAACCAAATTCGCCTTAAACGCGGGATGGAACTGCTCCGGAAATCAGCGCTGAACGTTTCCGAAGTTTCGGCCCAGGTCGGTTTTAACAGCCCATCTTATTTCATCAAGTGCTTCCGGGAATACTATGGATTTCCACCCGGCGAAGTGGGAAAGCGATTTTTGGACCCGTCCCGTGAAGCCCCGCCAGCGCCCTCCAGGCCAAAATTCCGCCTCCTCTGGAGCGGCATGATCGCCCTGCTCTTACTGGTTGCGCTCGTTGCCTATCGGTTCTTTCCGTCGTCGGGTTCACCAAAGGAAGAAAAGTCCATCGCGGTTCTCCCATTCAAGAACGACAGCAACGATTCAAGTAACGTTTACCTCATCAATGGGCTGATGGAGTCCACGCTGAATAACCTTCAAAAAATTGAAAATCTCCGGGTGGTCAGCAGGACTTCCGTTGAAAAGTACCGTAGCCTGCCCCTGTCCATCCCTGAAATGGCAAGCGAGCTGAACGTCCGGTACTTTGTTGAAGGCAGCGGTCAAAAAATCAATGACCGTATCGTGTTGAACATCCAACTCATCGATGGAACAACCGATCGCCATCTTTGGGGAAAACAATACCGGCGGGAAGCAAAAGACATCTTCATGCTGCAGGAGGAAATTGCCAAAGACATCGCCGCGGAAATTGAAGTGGTCATCGGTCCCGACGTAAGGCAACGAATTGAAAAGATACCGACGGAGAATCTGGAGGCGTACGACTCGTTCCTGAAAGGCATTGACTTGTTGAACAAGGGCGGTGACGAGAATCTCAGGGCATCCCTTATTCATTTTGATGACGCGATTCGAAACGACAATTCGTTTGCATACGCGTATGCTTTTGCGGGAATCGCCTGCTACTACCTCGATATGTTCAGGGCGGAGAAGGAATATCTGGAGAAATTGGGCACTTATGCTGACAAGGCCCTCCTACACGACCCCAAACTTGGTGAAAGCCTTACGGCGAAGGCGATGTACTATTTGCTGCGAAAGGAATATACCGAAGCGCTGCCTTATCTCAAAAAGGGACTGGAATACAACCCCAATTCCACGCGCATTATCGGGTTGTTAGCTGACTTTTACTATATGTACCTTCCAAACACGGGCAAGTACCTCGAGTATGCGTTGAAAGGAGTGCAACTCAACGCCGAGTCCGGAGATTCCGTTTCGGTCAGCCAGTTTTATCTGAGGCTGGGCAATGCACTGGCGCAGGCGGGCTTCATTGAAAAGTCCCTTCAGTATGTCGATAAATCTTTGGAGTATTATCCCAACAACCCTTTTTCAGGCCACTTGCGCCCGTTTGTCGTTTACGCCAGGAATAGAGATCTGGGTCAAACCAAACAATCTTTGATTGCCGAATTCGCCAAAGACACTACCCGTTTGGATATCCTGCAGAGCATTGGCAAGGTGTGTTTCTACCTGAAGGAATTCGATTCGGCCTACTACTATTATCGGCGGTTTGACCGCATGCGCGAAGCACACGGGCTGGATATTTACAAGCATGAAAATATGGTCATCGGCCTTGTCTATGAGAAGGCCGGTCAAACAAAGAAAGCGAAAGCGCTTATCGACAGCTATCGCCAATACATCGAGACGGACCAAACCGCTTACAAAGACCTTGGACTGACGGCGTACTACAATTACACGGGTGAAAGCGACAAGGCGATGGAACACCTGAGACGTTTTGCGAAACAGGACAACATACAATACTGGGTAATTCTGTTCATGCGCGATGAGCCCCTCATCAGCAACATCAATGACCTTTCCGAATGCAGCCGGCTCATCGACGAAATTGAAGCCAGGTTCTGGGCGAATCATGAAGCGCTAAAGCTGACGCTCGAAGAGAAAGGGTTGATTTGAAATCACGGCTGCCGGGGAAAGGCCTCGCGTGACGTGTCAACTAAATCTGTCATCGTTCCCGCTACAGGCGTGGCCGCTTCCCAAACACAACCGCATCCACGCTCCACGCCCCGGGCCCTACGAGCAGGAACAGCAACCCGAACAGCGCGAACATGAACGGATGTTGCTCTTCATACCAGAATCTTCCCTCGCCCACAAAGAAGGTGATGTACAGAAAGGTGCCGATCACCACCAACGCGCCCACCCGCGTGAGAAAACCCAACAGCAACAAGGCGCCCGCCACCAGCTCTGATGATTTTCCAACGTATACCATCGCGGTAGCCATAGGCCCTTTGAACTGGTCCCACGCTGCGTAGCCCGCCATCAGCCTGGGGTCGAAGACTTCGAGACCGTGATAGATCAGCAATGAACCGAGGATCATCCGAACGATCGCAAGGATTTTCTCCGGGCGAATGGGATCGGACGAAAGGAATTTGTTCATTTGATCCTGTGCGTTTGCTGTTCAAATTGCCGATACCATCCACCCTGAGCGAAGTCGAAGGCTCGCCCTGAGCGAAGTCGAAGGGGGTCAATTCAGCGCTTCATCCAACTGAAGTTCCGTCGACTTCCTCACCAACCCTTTTGTGTTGTCGCTGGAGTGCCGGTCGATCAACTTGTGAAGCGGATCGATTCCCGCCTTCCGGGGGCGTTCATTCACCATGATCGTGAACGTATTCTCTTTCGCCGTGATCTTATGCTTTTTCAGGTAAAGGAATTTGTCATTGCCGTCCTCGTCCCTGCCGTAGATACCCACGTCGATCCAATCGTTGATAGGGATGGGCGTTTCGTTGCCGACGCTGTCGGCGCGGAGTTTTTCAGCGGACACCTTTAGCGTAACCTCGTAGTGAACACTGTCAATTTCGCGATACTCCGCCACGTCCGTTTTGTTTTCAAAGAGCGTGATCGTCTCGAACATGTCGTGAATAACCGACTGGAGGCTGTCCGGTGTAACTTCCCGGATGTATTGCAGAAGGCCGGCGGAGGTAGGATACGGAGCATCCTTAAAGCGCCAGTCGTTCAGATACCTCCTGAAGGCCGCGTTCACGCTGTCTTCGCCGACATAGTCCTGCAGGGCGAAGAACACCAGCGATGCTTTGCGGTAGTGAATGTACCCCTGGCCCTCAACGAGTTCGAGCGGTTGTTCCTTCTTTCGCTCAGACGTTCTTCCCCTCAGGTAGCTGTCGAGTTCGTATTTCAGGTAGCGCTCGATCATTTCCGGCGGGAAGGCATGCTTCATGACCATCAGCGCCGCGTATTGCGACATGCTCTCCGACAGCATCGCATTGCCTTTTACCGACGCCTCCATCACCTGATGGCCCCACCACTGGTGCGCCACTTCGTGCGCCGTGACGTAGTACGTGTAGTCGATATCCTCGTCAGGGTTGTCCAGCTTGGCGATGAAGCCGATCCCTTCGGAGAAGGGAATGGTATTGGCGAAGGACTGCGCGAAGGTAGCGTACCTTGGGAACTCCATGATGCGGAGCTGTCCGAATTGATACGGTCCGAAATTTTTTGTATAGTAGGCCAACGCGTCCTTCATGCCCTCCATCATCCGGTCAAGGTTGTATTCGTGCCCCGGGTGGTAGTAGATCTCCAGGTTTACATCGTTCCACTTGTCGCGTTTGACGGCGTAGCGGGCGGAGATGATGGAGTAGAAGTTGCACATGGGGGCGTCCATCTTGTAGTGGAAGTACCTCCGGTTGTTCTCCTGCCATTCTTTCTGAAGGTATCCCGGCGCGATGGCAATCTGGTCGGCTGCCGTGCTCAGCACGATCTCGAAGCGGATGTGGTCGGCGTCGTCACCGAAGAGGTTCATGGCAAGGCCGCGCGGGTCATCGCGTTCGAGCATGCGTTCCTTTTCTTTTAAGTCGTGGTCTTTGCGGTCGTCGTCGTCGGAGAGTTCATAGCCCTCGTTGTATCCGAGCGTCGGGAAGAAAGACCTGTTGTTGAAGAAAGTGCCGTTGAAGATAACGTTGGTATTGGAGCCCCCTTCAACAAAGCCTTTCGTCACAAACGAAAGCTTGAAATCCATTTTCACGCTGTCGCCGGGAAGGAGTGGTTCATCAAGCGTGTAGATATAATAACGGTAGTCCTCGTCGGCGAGCGTTATGTTGGCACTCCGGCCGAACTTCAGGTACTCGACGGTGAGTTGGTGGTCCGGATTCTGTTGAATGTGAATGGCGGGAATCGGCTCCGGCGATTTGTTCTTCAGCCAGTAGTATCCCTCCGCCACGAAGTCGCGTGCGTAGGGGTAGAGGTCGACATTCAGTTTCGTGTCTACAATTCGCGGCTGTACGAGCGTTTCGTACTGCTTGTATTTTTTCTCATAGTCCGCCTGCTGTTCTTCGCGTTTATCGCTCGTTGTGTAGTCGTTGACAATGTTGGTATTGTAGTAGATGTAGAATCCGGAGGAAATAAACAGCACTGCGGCGCCAAGCGTGAGGGTGACGAGGCTCCTGTTGAGGCGGAGTTTCCCCGCCTTCCAGCGAACGTTCATGACCGACTCCGACCCGCGCACAGAAAAGATGACGGCGACTACGAACAACAACAGGGCGAAGGCAAACCAGTAAGCCTCGAACCACGCAAAGGGAGTTGTGAAGTGCCCGTAAACATTCATATCCGAATAGGTGCCGAGGCTTCCGGAGCCAAATTGGAACAACCCGTGCTCCAGGCCCAATTCGCCGAGCACGCCCGTGAGGATGAAAAACCCGACGCACACCGCATAGCCGAGAAACTTGTTATTGACCATCACCTGGATAAAGACCGAGAGGAAGGTGTAAAGCAGCAAGAAAGCGAGTGTTTCCGAAAAGAGGGTAGAGAAATAGATGCCTAATTCAAATTTGTAATATCCATATCCCACCTGGATGAGGACTCCGCAAACGATCATCACCAGCAGCAAAATGAAATACACCAGCAGCAATCCGAGGAATTTTGCGATCAGCCCCGTGACGTCATTGATCGGCAACGCATCAACAATGAGATTCATTTTCACCGACCGCTCCTTCCAGACCAGTTCGCCTGTGTAAAATACGACGATGATAAGCAGGAAAAGGTTGAAGCTGCCACTGATGATGGCAAGTACATTGTACGTAGTCGGGTAGGAGCTCGTACCGTAAAGTTCGTTCATGTTGACCGCATTCAGCAGTAACAACAACAGGCCGCTGACCACGATGCCGATAAACGGTATTTCCCGGACAATGGAGTTGAAATACAGTACCGTCAACTGAGTGAGTTGGCGAAAGCGCGTACCCATTGTAAGGGCGGGATTCACGGCCGGTATTTCAATGGTATCGATATTGATCTTGCGGCCGTCTTCAGGCGCAGCCCGCCGCCTGATAATCCCCGTCCTGACTACGTTGAAGCTGAAACCCAGGTACGTGATGATCAGCGCCAGCACACCTGCGCCGACCCAGATTAGCCTGTTGTAAAGAATGTAATCCGACAACGGTGCCAGCAGCGTATTTTGTTCGGCTGGCGTCCAGTACTGTGTGGCATAACTGAAGGCCCTGAGCCCGAAAGGATCGATGAGCGCGGCGATCGTTTTCTGATCGAGATCGCGCAGCATGCTTTGACTGGCCAGGTATAGCACGAGCAAAAGGATACCCTGTGTATAAATGACAATCGATTTCCTGCTAAGGGTTCCGCTCATGAACAACAGCGCGCCGCAAAAGAAAAGGTTGGGAACACAGAACACAAGGAACGGTTGCAGGTAGTGCCATAAATTGATAGGGAGGAGTTCCTCCTGATCACGCCACGGCATCAGATCGCCAAGCAGAAAGGCGATCCAGATGGCGGATCCGATAAACACCAGTACCACAAATGAGCCCAGAAATCTCCCCATCAGATAGGAAAACTTGCCCATGGGCGTGCTGAACATGATGGCTTCGGTGTTGTGCTCGAAATCGCGAAGCACCGCGACACCCATGACGGCCGAGGCGATCAACGAGAGGAAAACGGTGACGATCAGCGTCATCCGTGTGAGGACCATCGGCGCATTCTCCTTGATTTGCCCCACCGCGCCGCCGATTTGTACGACGTCCGTGGTCACCGCCAGGAAGCACATCAGGAAGATAATCCCAAAATAGATGTAGGTGGCGGGACGGCTCTTTCGGTATTTCAGCTCGAAGCGGAAAATCTCACGCAACATAGGTTATGATTTTTTATCGGGTTAAACAGCAACGGCGGATTCCTTCCGGGCGAACACGTGGGCAAAATACACGTCTTCGAGGTCGGCCTCGACGCCTTCGAACGAACTGTCCGGCGCGAACGAACTCAACACGCGGATCTCCGGTGTGCCGGCGATCAGCCGCTCGGAGATGACGTGATATTGTTCCTTGTGCGCGGCAAGCTCGGCCTTGGAAATACGCTTCTTCCAGACTTTTCCCGCAACGTCGTCGATGGCGTCCATCGGGCTGCCCTTGTAAAGCACTTCCCCTTTGTTGATGATGGCCATGTCGGTACATAATTCCTTCACGTCTTCCACGATATGGGTGGAAAGGATGACGATGGTGTTTTCGCCGATTTCTGAGAGGAGGTTGAGGAAGCGGTTGCGCTCCGCGGGGTCAAGGCCGGCTGTCGGCTCGTCGACAATGATGAGCCTGGGATTGGCAAGCAACGCCTGTGCTATGCCAAAACGCTGTTTCATTCCGCCGGAGTATCCACCAAGGTTCTTGTTGCGGGCAGGCCAGAGGTTGGTTTTTTGCAGCAGGGCTTCCACCACCTCCTTGCGTTCGCGCGTGGCGGTAATGCCTTTCAGTACGGCCAGGTGGTCGAGCAGGGTAAGGGCCGTGACCTTGGGATAAACACCGAACTCCTGGGGCAGATAGCCAAGGATCATTCGCACTTGTTCCTTTTGTGTGAGGACATCGATGTCGCCGAGCGTGATGCTGCCGCTGTCCGCTTCCTGCAATGTCGCAATGGTGCGCATGAGCGATGATTTCCCGGCGCCATTCGGGCCCAGTAAGCCAAACATCCCCTGGGTGATGGTAAGATTCACGTTTTTCAACGCCTGTACGCCGTTGGAATAGGTCTTATTCAGGTTCTCGATAACAAGTTGCATAGCGGTGTAAGTTAGGCTCCGACAGTTAGTCTCGCTTTTTGTTCGATTGTTACAGGAAAAAGCGCACTGTTGTGAGTCAATGTAGAAAGTTCTGTAAAGAATATCCAGAAGAGATTTCACGAAATGACCCCAAACCGCACTTCAATGCGCCACCATCACCCAAAAACTTTCAAATTGAAAAGGTATTTTATCGTCGGTCTTGCCTTGCTGGTTGTTGCGTGCAAGACGCAGCCTACCGGAGAAGCGGCAACGGTGGAGAAGGACAGCGCCGCGGCGGAAACCGACGCTGGCGACGATCAGTCCGGCTTCGCGCATCGGGGGCTCCCGACACCGGTTTCGACAGCGAACCTGCACGACGGAAACCCGCTCTACGGCGAGGATGTGGCGGATTGGATTGCCAACCCTGTACAGGGCGCTGCCTATGCCTACTTGGGATCCCTGCCCACGCACTGGGCCTCCGGCCGATCCGCCACGCTCATCGAGGAACGTGTTGGAAGCCGGAGAATGATCTACCTGGTTTGCAAAGATGGCGCCGGCACGATGGCCATCTTTACGACATTGGTCCATCACGAGGAGGGATCCAACGTCTTCATTCGCAGCGTGATCGCGGATCCTGTCGCCGGAACGATCAACCGTTTCGACTTCAGGTCGGGGAACAAGATTGAAGTGCACAGCACCTACGATTTCGAGGAGGCGCCGGGGGCCGATTTCATCCTGCCACTGCTTGAAACACCCTCCGGAACCACGTCGGACAAAGCGGAGATGATTGAAATCATTGAATACTTTCAGATGGATGGCGAATGGGAGCCGATTGCCATGGAGAAGGAGGACGTCTGGGGTCTCACGTACTGGATGAGAGAACCCTGCGGCGTTCACGAATGGGTCGGGATTTCCTGCCACGGCGACTCTGCCAGAATAGACTTCGAGGAGTATACCAATGCCGGCGTCTTTCCAATCCTGACGTTTAGCTACCAGGACACGTACGACTGGGAGATCAAATCGCTCACGTGGTCGGACTATGGAAACCTTATCGACCTGGAGGCCGAGCAAATCAACGGCCCGTTCAGCGGCGAGGGAGACCCCGAAGTGAAGACCTACAGCTACCGGTTCGCGCCCGAAGCCGGTCTCCGCGTGCTTGACGTCAGTTATGGCTACGCCCTTTCCTCACAGGCCGACAGCCTGCTAGCCCGGTCACCGGTTGAATGCGAAGACGACGAGTACTGACCTCCCCTCAGGCCCCGACAAGCTCAGCCACCCAATTCCCAATGCCAACGCCTAATGCCCAATACCTAAACAACCACGTTCACGATCTTCCCCTGCACGATGATCACCTTCTTCGGCGGCTTTCCCTCCGTCCATTTTTGAACGAGCTCCGAAGCCATCACCACTTTCTCGATATCCTCCTTCGGCATATCCAGGGCGAACTCCATTTTTGCCCTCACTTTCCCGTTGATGGAGATGGGGTACGCGAAGGCTTTTTCTTTCAGGTACTCCTCGTTGTGAACGGGGAACGTCGCTTTCAGAATCGTTTCCGAATGTCCGAGTTTTTCCCATAGCTCTTCCGCGATGTGTGGCGCATAGGGTGACAGAATGATCACCATCGGTTCGAGGACCGACCGCTTGTTGCACTTCATCGCCGTCAGCTCATTGGCGCAGATCATGAACTCGCTGACGGAGGTGTTGAACGAAAAATGTTCAATATCATGGGCAACTTTCCTGATCGTGCGGTGGAGGACTTTTAGCTCGTCCCGCGTGGGTTCCGTTTCTGAAATGGCGAGGTTCCCGTTTGCATCATGGAAGAGGTTCCAGAATTTCCGCAGGAACTTGAAGACGCCGTCGATGCCGTTGGTGTTCCAGGGTTTGGACAGCTCCAGGGGTCCGAGGAACATCTCGTACATCCGCAAGGTATCAGCGCCGTAGGTGGAGACGATGTCGTCGGGGTTCACCACGTTGTATTTCGACTTCGACATTTTTTCGACCTCGGTGCCGCAGACGTATTTTCCGTCTTCGAGAATGAATTCGGCGTTGGCGAAGTCGTCGCGCCATGCCCTGAAGCCATTAAGGTCCAGCACGTCGTTGTCGACCAGGTTTACGTCGACGTGAAGGGGCGTTGTGTTGTAATCCTTTCTCAACCCACGGGAGACGAACTTGTTGGTCCCTGTGACGCGGTACACGAACTTCGACATCCCCTGAATATGTCCCTGGTTGATCATCTTGCGGAACGGCTCGTCGGAATCCACGAACCCAAGATCTTTTAGCGCCTTGCACCAGAACCGTGAGTAGAGCAGGTGGCCCGTGGCGTGTTCCGACCCGCCGATGTAGAGGTCCACGTCTTTCCAGTACGCCTGCGCGTCCCGGCTAACAAATTCCTCGTCGTTGTGTGCATCCATGTAGCGGAACCAGTACCAGCTCGAGCCGGCCCATCCGGGCATGGTGGTGCGTTCGAAGGGGTAGGCCTCATCCCCCGTCGCCTTCTCCGGGGGAGAAGCGGAGGTGTGTGATGCGGAGGGGCTAGGGGCGAGCCCCCTGTACTTCCAATCCCGCGCCCTCGCCAGTGGCGGCTCACCGCTGTCCGTCGGCTTGTATTCGTCGATCTCGGGAAGGGTGACGGGCAGGTCGCTTTCGTCTACCAGATGCGGAATGCCGTCCCTGAAGTACACGGGAAACGGCTCGCCCCAATACCGTTGCCGGCCGAAGATCGCGTCACGCATGCGATAGTTCACTTTTCCCTTGCCGATGCCCCACGCTTCCAGTTTGCGTATACCCGCGTCGATGGCATCATCGACTTTCAGGCCGTTCATAAAGTCCGAGTTGACGATGTTGGCATCCCAACTGACGAAGGCCTCGTTCTCCACGTCCGGGCCCTCCACCACCTGACGGATCGGCAAAGAAAAATGCTTCGCAAACCGGTGGTCGCGCTCGTCGTGTCCGGGAACAGCCATCACGGCCCCCGTTCCATAACCCGCCAGCACATAGTCGGCGATCCAGATGGGAATGCGTTCATCGTTGAAGGGGTTGATGGCGTACGCGCCGGTGAAGGCTCCGCTTACTCGCTTTACTTCAGTCATGCGCTCACGCTCACTGCGGTTTTTCGCCACGTTCACGTATGCGGTGACCTCGTCCTGTTGCTGAGGCGTCGTGATGCGCCGCACCAGGTCATGCTCGGGGGCGAGTACCAGAAACGTGACGCCGAATACCGTGTCTATCCGCGTGGTGAAGACCTTGATCTTTTCTTCGTGGTTGTCGATGGGGAAGTCGAATTCCGCCCCCCGCGATTTACCGATCCAGTTGCGTTGCATTTCCTTCACGGGCTCGGGCCAGTCGATGGTTTCGAGTCCCGTAAGCAGGCGTTCCGCGTAAGCGCTGATGCGCATGCTCCACTGCATCATACGGATGCGCTCCACGGGGAATCCGCCGCGCTCGGATACGCCGTCTTTTACTTCGTCGTTGGAAAGCACGGTGCCCAGGGCCGCGCACCAGTTCACGACTGCCTCGCTCTGGTAGGCGATCCGGTATTTTTGAAGGAAGTCCTCACGGGCCCTTTCGTCGAACTGTTTCCATTCCGCCGCGGTGACCACTGGTGTATCCTCATTGCATGCCGCGTCGATATCGGCGTTGCCGTTCCTGTCGAGTTCGGCGATCAGCGTCGGGATCGGCTCTGTTTTTCCGTGGGCCTCGCCGGTGGCGGGCTTGTTGTTGTACCAACTGTTGAACAGTTGCATGAAGATCCACTGTGTCCATTTGTAAAAGGCCGGATCGGACGTCTGCACCTCGCGGCTCCAGTCATAGGAGAAACCGATTTGGCGGAGTTGCCTCCGGTAGGTTTCGATATTGGCGGCGGTGGTGATGGCGGGATGTTGTCCCGTCTGGATGGCGTACTGCTCCGCGGGCAGCCCGAAAGCGTCGAAGCCCATGGGATGGAGTACGTTGAAGCCCTTCAGCCTTTTGTAGCGGGCGACGATATCGCTGGCGATGTAGCCCAGGGGGTGGCCGACGTGCAATCCCGCGCCGGAAGGGTAGGGGAACATGTCGAGGACATAATATTTTGGTTTATCGGACTCATTTTCAACCTGATATACCCTGCGACGTTCCCATTCGCCGCGCCATTTTTCTTCAATACGTTTGATCTCGTCTTTGCTGTAGTCGGCCATTCCGGTGTGAATAAAGTCCCAAAATTAAGAATTGGTTTGGAATTTAGCGGTCAAGCCAGGCCCTGCGTCGCGGTCTCACGTTGATCCGCTTTCCGTGCGGGCCTATAACCCATCTCCTGCCCACGCGTCAAAGTGTAGCAGGGGTTCCACAAAATCTTTACCCAATTAAGATTATTAACCCGATTATCTTTTAAGATGTGGGCGGTATGCTTTTTTTATGGCCGCTTCCATGACTAAACCAATCGACTTAAAATGGAAGTACACGCCGAGGACCTGGACGTGAATGGGCGCAAAATAAGGATCTTCATCTCGCTGAGTGAAGAAAGCAAAACCTACACCGTCCTTTGCAAAGCCTTCGACCACCTGGGCTCCCTGCTGTGGGCCACCGACGTGCTCGGTCAGGACGGCAAGCCGCAAAGTTTTCATTCGCTCACCAACGCGATCAGTCGAACCCGTATTCTATTTGGCATCTATAAGGGCAAAGCCCGGGAGTCTGTCTGATGTAGCGGATGCGTACAGCTGCGCGCATCCCTGCATGCTCCTGTGCACGCCCTGAGGCCGTCATAAGGGAGTTCTGTCCATAGCCCGCACGGATCCGACAAACGCGATTCCCAGGCAGGAGCCAGGCGCTGCCTTGTGTTTTCTCCTCACAACTCCTATCTTAGTTTTTAAGTCACAAATGCCACCAGGCACCGTTTTACCCAACCAAGAACAATTCATGAAGATATCCTACGCTACTTTGCTCGTTGCCTTCACGCTCCTCTTATCGTCGTGCAATTTTAGTGTTGGCACGCAAAAAGACCTTCTTACCGGACTGTCATACAGCTACAATGGCTTTGCGGTTGAACAGGTCGTATTGGTCGGGCCTGATAATGTTCCCATGGGAAGTAATGAGGTGGAAATGGATTCAGAAGTTGCCATCGTGATCCAGGGGCTTGAGAATTATGCGTTGAAGGACAACAAAGCCTTTCCGGGACTCATGCTCGTCCTGACGGACAAAGCAGGTAGTCCGGTCGTTGAAGAAGCAGACTTGTTTGCAGGCGGCGAAGGTTACCCTGCAACCGATGCATCTGCCCTTCGGGGGTCGGTCACCGTCGGAGACCCTATGGAATCCGGCGAAACGTATCATCTGAAAATGCACGTCTGGGACAAAATCAAACCCGAGAACGTATTGACGGCGGAAGTGGATATCGTGGTGAAATAGATGTTGTCCAGGAACGCTTAATTTTATTCGCCCCACAAGCTAAACCATGACCATAGCCCTACTCGTGATGGGAGTACTATTGCTCCCGGTCTTTTACAACCTGCTATTCCCCTTCAAGCAACCACACCTCGACAATTATTTTCTACCGGGACAGACATTCACAAGCGAAGCGGAAGGCGTGACGCAGACCATCATCAGCCAGGACGGCGACAAAGTATTTGTCGAACTGAGATTTGCACCGAACGCGGCAGGAACACCCGAACATCTGCACCTCGGTTTCGATGAGAGCGCAACGGTAACAGCGGGAACGTTGACGGCGAACGTTGGGGGAGCGATCAGCAAGATAGGCTCCGGGGAGCGGATTGTCTTGAGGAAGGGGACTTATCACCGGATGTACAATGAGACCGATCAGGAAGTCATTGTTCGGGCGGATAACCACGAGGACTACGTTCCCCTCAAATTCGCATATTCCCTGGCCCAACTATACCCCCTCATGAGCACCGACGGTGGATTGTCATTGCGAATGTTTGCAAAGATCTGCGTCCTTGACCATTTGTTTGACACCGTGCCGTCCGGACCGCCGCCTGCATTCTTTAGGGCAGTGAAGAAAATTGTGAAGCCATACGCCAGGCTTTTTGGCATAACACCGTATGACGACAAGTCAAGACCGAAATAGGCGTTGGGAGGCGTTTGACGAATTTATCCTGATACCGGCGCCTGAGGGTACGAAATGACCTCAGAATCCAAATAATCGCAGGGGAGGATTTGTCCATGCAATGACTCGCTCAAGCCAGCCGGATAACCGGTGACCCGGCAACAGGCCCACCGGCAAGCCGAACCCGACCACACTTCATCCTCCACCACGCACACTCCATCCACCCCGCCCGACACTCCGGTAACTCCCATTGGCGTTTGGTCAGCCCGCAGGGCAATCTTTACCGTGTAATCGCCAAAAAAATATATGCGCACGATCATTACACCTCTGCTGGTTGCCCTATCCCTCGCCGTCCATGCCCAGACCACTATTCTGGGTACCGTTTCCGACAAAGGGGGTCCGATCCCCGGCGCCAACATCATGCTTGTGGGGACGTATGACGGGACCACCTCTGACGAGCGCGGCACCTTCCGTTTTACAACAACGGAGACCGGCACCCGGACGGTGTCTGTATCCTACATGGGCTACAAGCGTTTTGCGGCCTCCGTAAACCTCGCAGGCAAGGTGATCAGTCTGGAAGTCATCCTAGAGGAAGAGATCAACGAGCTTAACGCCGTCACCATCTCCGCCGGGGCGTTCACGGCCAGCGACGAGGCCCGCCGCACCGTGCTCCGCGCCGTTGATGTTGCCACCACCGCTGGTGCGACCGCCGATATCGCCGGCGCACTCAACACATTGCCGGGAACGCAAAAGGTAGGCGAGACCGGGAGACTGTTCGTCAGGGGTGGCGACGGACGCGAGGCGCGCACGTTCATCGACGGCATGCTCGTGCTCGATGCTTATAGTCCCGCGGCGCCAAACACGCCGTCACGCGGAAGGTTTCTACCTTTCATGTTCAAAGGCATCAGCTTCAGCACGGGCGGGTATTCCGCGGAGTACGGTCAGGCGCTTTCGTCCGCGCTGGTGCTCGACTCCCGCGACGAGGCGTCCACAACGCGCACTGACATTGGCCTGCTCTCCGTGGGTGGCGACGTCACGCATGCCCAGGCGTGGGAAGGAGGATCGGCCGCCGCAAAACTACAGTATACCAACCTCCGCCCCTATGTCGGCCTTGTCAGGCAGGAGATCGATTGGGACCTTGCTCCCGTCTCAGTTGAAGGTGTCGGCGCTTTCCGTCAGCGCATCGGCAAGTATGGTATCGTGAAGGCGTACGCCAATTTTAACCATTCCGACCTTTCCCTCCGTCAACACGACATCGGTGACACGTCGCGCTCCTGGCTGTATCGGCTCACCAACGATTACCGGTACCTGAACGCGTTTGCAAAAACCGCCGTGAACGAAAATTGGATGGTCCGCGGTGGGATTTCCTACACGGACATCGCCAACGACACCCGGATGGAGACTGACAGGCACACCAGGGCGGAACGCGGCCTTCACGTGAAAGCGGTGCTCGACGGATCTATTTCAGATCGCATCGGGTTGCGGGCAGGAACGGAGGTCATCGCCAGGGACGTAGCATTCCAAAGCCACCAAGACGGCCTCGGCCAACACGGGGGCTTTGACGAGGTTATTCCGTCGGCGTTTGCAGAAGCGGACCTCTTCGCCAGCAACCGGTTTGTGACCCGCGCAGGTGTTCGGGGGGAATACAACAGCCTCAACGGGCAGTTGAGTCTCGATCCGAGAATTTCCCTCGCCTTGAAGACGGGCGAATACGCGCAGCTGTCCCTTGCATACGGAACTTTCCGGCAGAGCGTGCAGGACGAATTCCTCCTTGCCGACCGTAACCTGTCGCCGGAGATGGCGACGCACGCGATCCTGAATTTCCAACGTACCAAAAACAAGCGCACCTTCCGCGCGGAGACCTACTACAAACGCTATGATGATTTGGTCCGGGCTACAGACATGACTTTTCCGGACAACTCCGGCTACGGCTATGCTGCGGGCGTGGACCTCTTCTGGCGCGATAACAATTCGGTAAAAAACCTTGACTACTGGCTGTCATATTCATTCCTCGACACGGAGAGAGACTACCTTCATTTCCCGCATGCGTCCGTACCCTCGTTTGCCTCGAAGCACAACTTCTCCGCCGTCGCCAAGTACTTCGTTGTCAAATTGAAGAGTCAGTTGGGTGCCACCTTTTCCTATACCAGCGGACGCCCTTACGACAACCCCAATGGTGCCACCTTCAACGAAGGTACCACACCCGCGTACATCGACCTCAGCTTCAACTGGAGCTTTCTTCCAAAGCCCTGGATCATCGTCTATGCATCGTGCAATAACCTGATCGGCAGAGACAACATTTTCGGATATGAGTTCAGCGCCGCACCGGATGAGTTTGGCCATTATGCAAGTCGCGCCATCCGCCAGCCCGCCCCAAGGTTCCTTTTCCTGGGTGTGTTTATCACCATCTCCAAAGACAAGTCCGTGAATCAATTGCCATCACTATAATAACGTCAACCAAAAACAACAGCTATGAAAACGTTAACCATTATTCCCCTACTGATCGCCGCCCTGCTTTTCACCGTGGTCCGGACCGCGCTCGCCAACGACGACAAGTTCGTAGCGGCAATGAAAAAGAATATCGCATCCCTCTACGAGGCGAAAACGCTGTCGGAGTACCAGGAGGTAATTAACACGCTTCAGCGCATCGCCGCGGCGGAGAAAGACCGCTGGGAGCCGCACTACTACATGGGGTTCGGATATGTGATGATGGCCAACCTGGAGACCGCCGGAACGCTCAAAGATCAACAGCTCGACCGCGCGCTCGGGGCTATTGCGACAGCGCAGGAGACGCAGGCCAATAACTCGGAGATCATCGCGCTGGAGGGATTCGTCCACATGATGCGCGTCGCCATCGATCCGGCATCGCGCGGTCCCCGTTACTCCGGGCTGGCGATGGAGACTTTCGGAAAAGCCCTGCACGTGAATCCCGACAACCCACGCGCCCTCGCGCTCATGGCGCAGATGCAATATGGAACCGCTCAGTTTTTCGGGTCGTCCACGGCGGAAGCGTGCGCCACCTTGCAGAAGGCATTGGAGAATTTCAACAAGCAACGGTCCGACAACCCGCTCGCGCCGCAGTGGGGAAGCGGCATGGCCGAAGCCATGAAGGGGCAATGCAAGTGAATTTTGTGTAGATTGTGGTCCACCCGGAAAACGTGAACGCTTTGATTGCCAAGTCTCGCTTTATCATGATGCGTCCGATCATCCTGAGGGAACTCCGCGATGTGATCCTGCTGTTTGCCGCCGGCCTTGCGATGACCGCGTTTTGGGGCTACACCGACAGTGCTCGACAGTTTGTCATCGTGGGTTCCTTTGTTGGCTCGGTGTGGATCTTTCTCTGGAAGGGTAACAGCTACCTTGGTATCCTGCTTTCGACCCACTTCGACTGGCGGAAAACGCCGCTGAAGACGTTTGCAGTGGGCATGGCGGCGACACTCGCGTACACCGTGGGGATCGTGTTCCTGATTGTACAATTCTTCAGCACCTATCTTGGCGTCGACTTTGGCAGCAGCCGGAATACCATCTATTCGTCCGTGATTATCACACTGATCATCACACTCTTCATGCATGGCCGGTCTTTCCTGCTGAGCTGGCGCGAGGAAACGATCAGTGCGGAGAAACTGCAGCGTGAGCACATGACGGCCAAATACGAGGCATTGAAGAGCCAGGTCAATCCTCATTTCCTTTTCAACAGCCTCAATGCACTTACCAACCTCGTGCATCGCGACCCCGACAAAGCGGTGACCTTTATCAAACAGCTCTCCGAGGTTTACCGCTATGTCCTGGATACGCGCGACCGGGAAGTGGTGTCGCTGGCCGAGGAGATGGCTTTCCTGAGATCCTACATTTATCTCCAACAGATACGCTTTGGCCAAAAGCTCCGGATCGACATTGGCGTGAAGCCTGAAGAAGACCGGTATGTCACCCCGCTGGCGCTGCAGATGCTGATCGAGAATGCGATCAAACACAACACCATTTCCGAGGAGGAACCGCTTGACATCGCTATCCATGAATCGGACGGTTACCTCGTCGTGCAGAACTCACTGCAGCCGAAACAGACCATGCGAGAACCCTCCGCGGGCGTTGGTCTTGACAACATATTTCGACGCTACGAGGTGCTGAGTTCCAAAAAGGTAGAGGTCGTCGACGGCGGTGGCCGGTTTACGGTACGGTTGCCCCTGTTAACAAATGTCGGCACATGAGAGTAATGATTATCGAGGATGAACCGCAAGCTGTTGAGCATCTCGGGAAACTAATACGGGATACGGTTCAGGGGGCATCGATTGTGGCCAGTATCGATTCGGTAAAACGGGCGGTGGAGTGGTTTTCAACGAACCCGATGCCGGACCTCGTCTTTATGGATATCCAACTCGCGGACGGATTGAGCTTTTCGATTTTCGAACAGGTGGACGTTCGCGCGCCGGTTATTTTCACTACCGCCTACGACGCCTACGCCCTCAAGGCGTTCAAGGTGAACAGCATCGACTACATCCTGAAGCCCGTCGACAAGGATGATCTCACGCGGGCGATGCAAAAGCTCGGCAACCTTTCCTCCGGTGATGCCACGGCTCGCGCAACGATCGAGAACATCGGCATGGCCATCGACATGCTCACGCGAAAATACAAGCAGCGGTTTGTTGTCAAGGTCGGCGAACATCTCCGTACGATCGACGTCAACGCGATCCGGTACTTCTTCAGCCAAGATAAGGCGACCTTTTGCGCCACCGCGGAAAACCGCAACCACCTGCTCGACTTCACCCTGGACCAGTTGGAAAACATGCTTGACCCCGCGTGTTTTTTCAGGGTAAACCGGAAATACCTCGTCGCCCCGCAGGCGATCCACGACATCATCAGCTATACCAACAGCAGGCTGCGGCTGGTGTTGAGCGGCAACCCTGACGGCGACATCATCGTGGCCAGGGAGCGCGTGCAGGCCTTCCGGGGCTGGCTCGACCGGTGAGCGCACGCAGAGGGGGGAGGAGCGTGCAGTGGGACGTTTTTCGCGCATGGCGCGCGGAGAACGCAGGGGGACTTTTTTCGCGCAGAGCGCGCGGCGAACGCAGGGGACTTTTTTCACGCAGAGCCCGCGGAGAACGCAGGGGGACTTTCTCGCGCAGCGTGCGCGGCGAACGCAGAGGGTATTTTCGCGCAGAGATTATTTAGTTGAGGTGCAGCGCGTGCGGCAACGGTTGCGCAGATGTGAAGGACCCTGGAATACCTCAATGGAGGCCCTGTCACAGGCCATTTACAAGACGTGTGATACCGTCTTTAAGCAACGAGACCTTAAAATTGATGAGCAAGCCCAGCTTAAGACCACTGAGCCGGAGATAGGTGAGAAGGATCTTGCTGTGAACAGGAGCAAGCACGTCAACCGATTTCAGTTCTACGATGACTTTGTTCTCAACAACCAAATCTGCGCGAAAGCCGAGATGCATTTGGACGCCTTCATAAATTACGGGAACAGCGTGCTGCCTGACATATGAAATCTTTTGTCTGTTCAATTCATGGCACAACAGCTCCTCATACACAGACTCAAGGAGTCCGGGGCCCATATTTCGATGGATCTTAATGCAGAGATCGATCACAGCACCCGAAATTTCGTTTTCGTGCATGGGATTAGCGTAGTCGTTAGCCGAAACTACGACCCGGTAGTCCAATCTGCAATTTCTTTCAACCCAGAAAACCTGACCTTTTTTCGACTCTTTCCCGTCACGGGCGCTGTGGGCATGCTTCTTACCCCTTTCGCAAAAACCTGTGTTCCCTGCGTACTCCCCGCGCAAATACCCTCTGCGATCTCTGCGCGAAAAACCCTCTGCGCTCCCTGCGTGCTCCGCGCGAAACAACCCTCTGCGCTCTCTGCGTGCTCCGCGCGAAACAACCCTCTGCGCTCTCTGCTTGCTCTGCGCGAAATAAACCTCCGCGCACACTCCGGCCCTCCCCGCGGCCTCTAATCGCCCATGAGTCGTTGCAGTTCTTCTATATCCGCATCCTTCAACGGCTTGGTAATAAACTGGATCACATTCTTATTCTCCATCACCGTTTCGCGGTCCTTGCTGCTGTTGGAACTCGTCAGCACGACGATCTTGGATTTGGTCACCACCGGACCGGGAAGGCGCTCGAAGGAGCGCAGGAACTGGAATCCGTCAACCTCCGGCATATTCAGATCCAAAAAGATAACATCCGGAACCGGGTCACCGGTGGGCTCTTCCAGCATCCTCAGCGCTTCGCCGGCAGACCGGAAAGCAACTACGTTGTGGGAAAAGTCGTGATATTCGAGAAAACGGCGCTGGATGAAAAGATCAATATCGCTGTCATCGATAAGGACCGTTTGATTGACTTTGTTCGACATGTGGCTCTAGGCAAGTTTTGGGGTAATCAAAAGTAACCAAAATCCCCGGATTTTCCCCTGAAATCAGTATAACTCGTTTTTTGACAGTAAAAAATGTGTTAAAATTGGCTTTTTAAACCCAGTAATCACCATGAACTTAAAGCAACCCATCTATTATTTCGTCTTTGTTTTCCTCGCTGCGGCGCTCCTGTCCTGCGGTTCTTCAAGTGAAAATAAGAACAAGTCGGATGAGTTTGACGAGGCTAATGATGCCCTGAAGGAGCAAATTGAGCACGTCGTTTATAATATTCCTTCTCCTTCGGAAATTCCCTACCTGCTGCAGGCTACGGGCGCGGAGTTTAACCAGAGCCTCCTTCACAGCGAAACAAATGTGAGCCAGTATACGACATTGAAAGACAAGGCCGCGTTGAACCTCGGCGTTTACGTTGCCGATATCGGTTACCTGACCTCCTACGACAAGACCCAGGAAGCCATCAATTACCTGGCGGCGTGCAAGACCCTGGCCGATAACCTCGGTCTCGTAGGCACATTTGACACCGATCTTGGCCAGCGCTTCGAGCAGAACATTTCCAATAAGGATTCGCTGGCGCGGATTCTTGACGAAACCATCAAGCAGGCGGAGGCATTCCTGATCGACGACAACCGCAACACGCTGGCATCGCTCATCGTGACGGGAAGTTTCATCGAGGGCCTTTACATTTCCACCGGCGTGATAAAATCCTATCCCAAGGACATCCTGCCGGAGGACAGCCGCAACCTCGTGCTCACGCCCCTCATGCGCGTGGTACTGGAGCAAAAGGTTGCCGTTTCCGAACTGGTCAAGATGCTTTCGACCGTAGAACAGGAGGATATTGTGCCGGGCCTCCTCGATGACCTCAAGGCGTTGGAGAAAACCTATCAGGAGCTCAATATCGAGGAACAGATCAGAAATAACCGTGCAGATCTCGTGCTCAGCGACAAGAACCTGGCAGGCATCACCGCACTGGTCGAAAAGATCCGTGGAGAAATTACCGGCTAGTCATTTTTTGAGAAATATAACGCAGGGGCTGGTGTTTCATCAGCCCTGTTTTTTTTGGAAAGATTTCAACATCTTTGAATGATCTTACTTAAACCCCTAATTCAAGACCATGAGTGAAGCGCTGCTCAAAGCCATCCTGCGATTGTTTGCGATTGTTGCCAAAGAAGGAGAAGTGACGCAGCAGGAGCGCGACCAGATCCAGCTTTTCCTGGAAGAGCACCTCAGCAACAAAGCGGTATCAACCTACCTCGGCCTCTTTGACGAATACTCTACGGCCGTCGGGGGCCAGGCGGACGATGCGGAAAGGATCCGGAACCTGTGTAACGAGATCAATCCGCTTTTAACGCAAAAGCAGAAAGCCATTATCGTCCTCGACCTGATGAGTATCATCAAGGCCGATGGCGCCGTCTCTCCGCGGGAGGAGCAACTGCTCCACACGGTGGGGAGCCACCTGAAAATCGAAGACCACGAGATCGACCTCATCGAGAAGTTTGTCATCGGCCGGCAGGCGGCCGACCTGGACGACAACGCGATCCTCGTGGTTGACGCGGCTCCGGCGGGCACTCTCGCAAACGCGCGCCATCTCGTACGACCACATCTCAACGGCTTCATCGCCATACTTTTCCTGGAGCAAACGGACCTCTTCTTTCTTAAATATATCGGTAAGACCGACGTTTTTCTAAACGGCGTACCGGTGAAGCCGGGAAAGATGAGCGTGTTGGGGGTGGGTAGCCTGTTAAGGTGGGACAAGGACGAACCAGTGTACTACGGTCGCGTGTTGAGCCAGTTCAAGTCGTTCGACGCGCATACGCGGACGTCGTTCGAGGCCGTTGATATTTCCTTCAAGTTCAAGAATGGCAGGCTCGGACTCCGGAACGTGAGCCTGTCGGAAGAGTCCGGCAACCTGATTGCCCTCATGGGCGGGAGCGGTGCGGGAAAGTCCACACTCCTCCACGTGTTGAACGGCTCCGAGAAGCCGTCGTCCGGGAAGGTGCTCATCAACGGCATCGACATCCACGCCGAGCCGGAAAAAATTGAGGGTGTTATCGGATTTGTACCCCAGGATGACCTGCTTATTGAGGACTTAACGGTATACCAGAATCTTTACTATGCGGCCAAGCTGTGTTTCAGCGACAAGTCGGAGCGTGACATTGACGCATTGGTGATGCACGTGCTGGAGGACCTCGGCCTCGCCGAAACCAAAGACCTGAAGGTAGGCTCGCCGTTGCAAAAAACCATAAGCGGCGGTCAGCGAAAACGCCTGAACATCGGCCTGGAACTGCTGCGCGAGCCCGCCGTCCTCTTTTGTGACGAACCCACCAGCGGCCTCTCATCGCGCGATTCTGAAAATATTATCGACCTTCTCAAGGAACTTTCCCTGAAGGGTAAGCTCGTGTTTGCTGTTATTCACCAGCCCTCGTCAGACATCTTCAAGATGTTTGACAAGCTGCTCATCCTGGACAACGGCGGCTACCAGATCTATTATGGCAACCCCGTGGACGCGATCATTTACTTTAAGCGCTGTATCCACATGGTCAACAGCGAAGAAGGGGAGTGCCACCAATGCGGGAACGTCAACCCCGAGCAGATCTTCAACATTATCGAAACCCGCGTGATCGATGAGTACGGACAATTTACGCATGAGCGCAAAATGAATCCGGAACAATGGTACGCACTCTTTCAGGAAAAACACAAGCGCCCAAAGGTACAGCCTTCCGCGGAAGAGCCTTATTCTACCCTCCGCATCCCGTCGCGGCTAAAACAAATGCACCTCTTTTCCCTGCGCGACATCCAGGCGAAGATCCACAATCGCCAGTACATGATCATCAACCTGCTTGAGGCGCCCGTGCTGGCTTTTATCCTCGCCTTTATCGTACGGTACTTCAATGTCGACGACCAGGTTTCCGAAGGATACGTTTTCGCGAGGAACCCGAATCTGCCAGCTTACCTCTTCATGAGCGTTATCGTCGCGCTGTTTATGGGGCTCACGGTGAGCGCCGAGGAGATCATTCGCGACAGGAGGATTCTGAAAAGGGAATCGTTTCTTCACCTGAGCCGAAGCAGCTACATCCTCTCAAAGATTTCGATACTCTTCATGCTATCGGCAATCCAGACCCTGCTTTTCGTCTGGGTAGGCTCAAGCATCCTCGGCATCAAGGGCCTGTTTCTTGAACATTGGTTCATCTTGTTTACAACCTCCTGCTTTGCCAACCTGCTCGGCTTGAATATTTCGTCAGGATTCAACTCTGCCGTCACGATCTATATTCTCATTCCACTGCTGCTCATCCCGCAACTCATCCTCAGTGGCGTGGTCGTGAAGTTCGACAAACTCAATCCCGTGATCGGAAATACGGCATCAGTGCCCCTCGTGGGCGACCTGATGGCGTCGCGCTGGGCTTTCGAAGCGGCCATGGTAACACAGTTCAAGGACAACGAATTTGAAAGCGAATTTTACGTGTGGGATAAGATGATGGCGGAAGCCGATTTCAAAAAACTCTATTTCATCCCGCAGATTGAAACCCGCCTTCAATTTTGCCTGGCCAACCTGCGTTCGGATGACAGCATTGCCCGGGAGAAAATGACCAGGGACCTCGAGTTGATCCAACGCGAACTCGGCCAGGAACTGGACCAGTTCGGTCGTGACAAGTTCGCGCGCATCACTGACCTGGAGATATCGCGCTTCGATTCAACGGTCTATCGGGAGACCAACGTCTTCCTCGAACAACTGAAGAACTATTACACGAAAATGTTTAACCGCGCGGATCAACTCAAGGAGGCACGTGTTCGCGAGTTGACCGACACGGAGGAGAAGGAAGCGCGGTTCATCTCCTTCCGCGACGACTATCACAACGAGACCATCACCGAACTGGTGAAGAACATGGCGGAGCGCAATCGCATCGTCGAGAGCGATGGCAGGCTGGTTCAAAAGATATATCCTATTTACAAGAACCCCGAGCCTGACCACCTGGTGGACTTTGATGCGCAGTTCTACATGCCGGAGAAACATTTCCTGAGCCGGAACGTCGACACCTTCTGGTTTAATACCGGGGTGATCTGGTCCATGAGCTTTGTGCTGAGTATGCTGCTGTACTTCGACGCCCTTCGACGGGTTATTGATGGCATCGGAGATCTGTTCACCAACCCGCTGAACCGGCGCAAGTGAAAGCGCTGACCTATGTTTTTCGTTCTTTCCAAAACGGTAAGTTTTTTGGCCATGCCGCTGACGATTGTCACGGTGCTTTTAGTGCTGGGCGTGGTGTTGCGCAATGCCCGGTGGAAAAGACGTTGCCTTTACGGCGGGCTTGCGCTGTTCCTTTTGTTTTCGAACCCGTTTCTGGCCAATGAACTGATGCGTGCGTGGGAAGTTGCGCCCACGGCGTACAAATCCATCGGCCCGCGTAAAGTTGGCGTCGTCCTTACCGGCGCCACCATTCCCGACATCGAACCCAGCGACAGGGTTTATTTTCATCGTGGCGCGGACCGGGTTATCCATGCTGTCCAACTCTACAAGCTGGGGCTGATCGAAAGCATCCTGGTCAGCGGCGGCGTGGGAAGAATAATTGAGAATGTGGCGCCTGAGGCGGAGAGGTTCCGCGAGGTGATGATCATGATGGGGGTGCCACCTGACGACATCATCATCGAAACGCAGGCAGCCAACACCCATGAAAACGCGGTGGAAGTGGCGCGCATCATCCATCAGCGGGGAATCGAGCCGTCAGAATGCCTGCTCATTACGTCCGCCTTCCACATGCGCCGGGCGCTCGCTTGCTTTCGGAATGAAGGCATCGCAATGGACCCTTTCGCCACCGACTTCTACGCCTATCCCCCCGTCTACTACCCGGACGCGTTTCTTATTCCCGATGCCGACGCACTAAAAGTATGGGAAAAATTGTTCAAGGAATGGATCGGCATGGTGGCGTACAAGGTGGCCGGATATATCTAACTTATTATGTTATGAAACGTATTCTGATTTTTTTGATGGTGGCGTTTTCCGCAACAGCGGTCGCCCAGGAACGCGTCTACGAAGTCCTGGGCCCCAAAGATTTTCGTGAAAGACTGCAAACCACCGACGACGCGGTGTTGCTCGACCTCAGAACACCGGAGGAGCTCCGGGAAGGGAAGCTTGAAGGCGCGTCCCAGCTCGATTATTTCCTCAAGGATTTTGAGGATCGCGTAGCCGAACTCGACAAGACCAAGCCCTACTTTATTTACTGTGCCGGCGGCGGGAGGAGCAGCGAGACCCTGGAACTGATGAAAAAACTCGGCTTCAGTGCGGTGTATGAGCTGAAGGGCGGCATGACCGCGTGGATGAAGAAAGGGTTTCAAGTTGCGAAAGACAAGTGACGGACTTCGAATGACGAAGTACGAAGTACGAATGACGAATGGGAAGAGCGGGGTCGGGTTGAAAATTCAACCCTGTGTGGATCGAATTACGAATTTACGAACTACGAATGACGAATGACGAATGACGAACAGGAAGGGTGAGCTTGGCGTTGAAGGTACGCCCCGTACTTCGTCCCTGCCGTCTGGTTTAATCCATCCACCGGGATCTCTCGTCAATTTACCTATCCTTCATCATTCGTAATCATTGCTGTCCGGGGAAAGTCCTCGCGTGACGTGTCAACTTTACTTGTCATCGTTCACCTTGCCATCAACAAGCGCATTCCATAGCCCGCTCCAGGGCCGCGGGGCCCCGTCCCTACAGATTTGCCGCTGATTTTGATCCGCGCATGCCCCTGCCAGGCCGAAGATAAAAATATGCGTCAAATCTGCAGGGACTGTGGAGACTCAGGCGCGAACAGGGGGGTGCTATTTTCAAACTCAACTCAAATCGCCGATTCTGGTCTACGAACAAAGGTTACATGTAAAATTCTAATTTTTACCGGACAACAATGATTCGTAATTCGCCATTCATCATTCGTAACTCTATTTCCCCTGCCGTAAGATTCTCACGATCGATCCAACGGCAATCATTACCCACACGACGTTGATGAACATATTTGCCCAGGCGTCCTTGGCAACGGAATAAACGATCAGCAGCCCCGCCCCGGTCAGGTTCAGGGCAATAAAGGTCCACGAGTCGGGTTTTATCCGCTTGTAGCTGTTCAGCCCATAGGCAATCAGCACGGCGAGTGCGCCGGCAATTCCCGTCGCCTCCACAAAAAAATCATTCATAGCAAAGTTTGTCAAATGATAGGTCGCCCGTATCGGCTACCGCATCTTTATCCGCAACAAATACTGTTGCGAAGTAATGTAGAGCGTGCGGTCGTTGTCGGCAAGGGCGCAGTTCGCGGTCGGCTCGGGCAATTTGATCTTGCCAAGGACGTTGCCTCCGGAATCAAAGATCCAAATGCCACCGGGACCAGACGCGAACACGTTTCCTTGGCCATCAATCTTCAGGCCATCGGGCAAGCCGGGTTCCGACGTGAAGTCGGTCGCATCGAAAAAAATCCGGCCGTTGGAGAGGCTGTCGTCCCCGTCGATATCGTAGGCGTACCACATTGGCTTCGACGGGTCGGAATTGGCGATGATCAATGTCTTTTCATCGGGCGTGAGGGCAATTCCGTTTGGCCGTGAAAGCGTATCCACGAGCAGGGAGACGACACCCTCGGGGGAGACTTTGTAGACGCCCTGGAATGGGAGTTCCCTGGAGGCATCGTCCTCCTGGCGCGGCAGGCCGTAGGGCGGGTCGGTAAAGAAGAGATCTCCGTCGCTGCGATAGACAGCGTCATTGGGGCTGTTGAACCGCTTGCCCTGATAGCGGTCGGCGATGGTAACGAATGCCGGTGACGGGTTGTCATACCCCGCATTGAGGCGCGCCACCCGGCGGTCGCCGTGCTGGCAGAGAACGAGATTCCCCTCGCGGTCTACGAGCAACCCATTGGACCCCGGTTCCCGGCTTTGGGAAGGCTCCGAGCCCGTGTACCCCGAGGGTGAGAGAAATACATCTACGCCATCCTCAGGTGTCCATTTGTAGACGGTGTTTGCCGGGACGTCTGAGAAGAGCAACATCTTCTCCGCCGCGACCCAGACCGGCCCCTCACTCCAGGCGTAGCCCTCGCCGAGCACCTCGGCGGCCGCGTCTTTCCGGATCAGTTCATTGATGGCCGGGTCTGTCCGCTCGATGGTCCCCAGGGTCTGCACCTCCTTTCGTGGTGAACACTTCACGAGGGATGAGCACATGATCAAAAGAATTATTTTATTCCACATAAAAGCGGTTGAGACGTCCAAGATAGGAAAGGCAAAGGTAGCCACAAAGACAAGAGGGTTCGAGGATGGCTGATGACGAGCTAAAGATGTAAAACGCCCGGTTATGTCAGTGCTGCAAGGGCGCGGCCTCCCTGGGTCGGTCGGGAGCGATCGTTTTTGAGTTGAATTGTTTCAAGGAGAAGACGTGCAGGGTATAGGCGAGGGGAACCAGCAGGCCGGGCAGGAGCGATATCGGGAATGCGGCGACCACCGTGTTTGACGGTTCCTCCATGAACACGCGAATTGGGCTTGGTGTGGACAGGATGGCGATGGTGACAATATTAATGAGAAGGCCAAGACAAATGATGTTCATTAATGAGAAGGCCAAGACAAATGATGTTCCGGGCAATAACAAACGCCCTGGACGTTCTTTGTCGCGCGACAAGGAGTGCAACGACCGGGGCGGTAATGCCCGCAAGGATGTCGAAGTTCATGCCTTCGAAGGTCATTTGCTCTGGCAACATGTGAGCGGCAAACAGTGCCCACAGCAGGAGCTCAACGAAAAAGCGAAAGCTCTGGAGCCTGATAATGCGAGCCGGGGAAATTTGGCCGAGGACCGTGGTCATCCCTGGCGATACGGTGAGTATGATGACGGCGACCAGCGGCGGAAGGAGAATGGGCATGAAGTTGAAAGGGAAGATTGAAAACCTCATCATCATTCCTGAGCCGGACCAAATGGCCACGAATATCACCCAGGCGCAGAGCAACCCGGTTGCCCAGGCGATGGTACGGCGCTTTCGATTGACGGTCCACGACGTCAGGCCGATACCGTTCTTCATTTCACGCATGAGCAGGCCAAAGTACGCCAGGGTTAAGGCGGGGAAGCCTACCCGGGCGATGAGAAATAACGTTTCCGATTCCATAGGGCGGAAGTGTGGTCGCAACGTTTAACGGATGCGCTCGGGGGGGAGTTTCACGGCGTCAAAAAAAAGAAGGGCCACATTGTCGTGGCCCCTCAATACACCCTAAAGTTTTAGAACGAGCAATTTGCTATTGATCCCACCAGACGTGTCCATACAAACTTTCTTCACCATTGAACTGGCGCTGCACGGCGGCGGCGTAGTTCTCAGCATTGTTGAACTGTTCGTTTTCAACGTACATCTGCCGGGTAGGAACCGCGCGTCCAAGTGGCGACACCATGTTGTTGGGATAGCCGGTCCTTCGGTATTCAGCCCAAGCCTCATAGCCATTCATGAAGAGATGGACATATTTCTGCGTGGCTATCTGTTCGTAGCCATTTGCCGCGTTATACGTGATGGCCGGCTCCGCAAGGAAATTAGCCAGGCTTCCGTTCGAGCCGGTCCATTGCAACAGAGACTGTTCAATGGCATCGTTGTAGTAGGCCTCAGCCTGGACGTCACCGCCTGCGACCCAGCCACGTTTTGCCCCTTCAGCCAGGGCAAACAGGAGTTCACTGTAAGTGACCAGGTAGACCGGGGCATCCTGAGCCCACAACGCTGTTCCCAATAAAGAAACGGTAGACGCATCCACGACACCCTGTGTTCCGAACTCGAGTCCCGTGTACTGACCGTTTGCGTCAGTGCGGCCAAATACGGCGAGGCGGGGGTCGTTTACAGGTGCCATATGGTCCACCAGCGTTTCACTGAGCGCCCACCATTCTCTTCCAAGGCCCAGTTCAGGATCGACTTGGCTGAACCAGTAGCTCTGGTGGTTTGCATCACCCAAATGGTAAAAAATGAAGTTGTCGGAATTGGACTCCATGATGCCTGCGGTAGCCGCCGCGTTAAATTCTGTGTTGGCGGTAGACTCGTTGACTTCCGATAGCCGGAGCGCCATTAACATACGGATCGAGGCGGAGAGCTTTTTCCACTTTTCCATGTCCCCATCGTAGACAATGTCATCGGATATGCTTTCGCTCACGTCGATCTGCGCCTCGGCCTCCTTAAGTAGGGCAAACAGGCTCGTATAGATTGACTCCTGTGTGTCATAGACAGGCGTCAGATCCTCCGTGCCTTTGAGTGCTTCCGAATACGGAACATCGCCCCACCGGTCGGTCACATGCCAAACGAAGTAGGCTTTTAGAATCTTTGCCACAGCCTGCTGATTAGGTGTGCCCATGTCGTTGTCGAGTACCGTTTGCAGGTTCATGAGCGGTCCCTGGTACCAGCCGTAGAAGCTGGTGCTCGTGACGGGGTAGAGCGACACATCCTGATACTCCACCTCGGCAAGATATTGTGCAAGAAACTGGCCGCTGAGGTTATGACTGACGTCTTGTAGCGCTATTTGCGCATTGGCGATCAGCTGTCCCGCCGAGGCCTGGCTGGGATTGTTGGGATCGATGTTGATATCGTCCTCGAAGGTTGTACAGGCACCGAGGAGGACGCCTGCAACCAAGGCTATATATATCTTTTTCATCATCATTCTTTTAAAAAGTAACATTGAGGTTCAAACCATAGGATCTTACCGTGTTCAACTGGCCCGACTCATACCAGCTGATTGCCTGGGCGCCCACGGAGAGTTCTGACGGGTCGAGGCCCTTGGGAGCGCTCTGCCAGATCATCGCCGGATTCCGCATGATGAACGCGAGGTTCACGCGCTGAACCGGAAGGTTTCCGAGCAAAGCTTTTCCGAAAGAATAACCGACCCGCACTTCTCTCAGCTTGACGTACGACGCGTCGTAGATATTGTCTTCGTAGATCCTTCGCGCCACCGTATTGTAGTAGGTAACAGGGTCAACGTATGAGGTCACCTCCAGGTCAGTGTCAACGTCGATGCCGTCGACGCGAATTCCGCCGCCTTCGGCTACCGGCTCGCGCACCTGCACGCCTTTGTCGTTGATCGCAACGGTCTCAAGATCCAGTCCTGTCCGCTGTGCCAGGGACTTTGACCTGCTAAAGAACTGGCCTCCGCTCTGGAAGTCGATCATGGCCGATATTTGAAAGTTCTTGTACCGGATCAAGTTTTGCAGGCCGCCCGTAAAGTCGGGCATGACCGTTCCGAAGTCGTGCGTCGCATCGGTGTATAGCGGCAGATAGTAGCCGCCATCGGGATAATCTTCATCTTCATTGAATTCAACCAGGATCTTGCCCGTTTCTTCATCACGCTGGTACGCCTGTGTAACAAGACTGCCGAACGGTTTGCCTTCATAGGAGTTCAGGTACGCCGTAACACTGGAGTAAGTACTGCTATAGTGCGGATAAACATCCTGGTCGGGGTGCAATTCCACCACCATGTTGCGGTTGCGGTTGATGTTGAAGGAGACGTCCCAGGTGAATGACGATGTCTTCACGGGCGTGCCATTCAGCGTGATTTCAATGCCCTTGTTCTCGATGAGCCCGGCGTTGATATACACGGAGCTGTAGCCACTCGTGCCAGACACGTTCAGCGGGATGATCTGATCCCGGTTTTGCTGGTTGTAGTAGGTAACGTCGAGACCCAGCCGGTTTTGGAACAGTTTCAAATCGATACCCGCTTCATAGGAGTGGGCAAACGATGGTTTGATGTCAGGGTTCACCTGCGTGTTGGGCACCGCAAGGTTGACCACCGCACCATATGGGCTACCAATCGAATAGGTTGGTGAAATGAGGTATGGACTGAGGTCAGAACCTGCCTGAGCATAGCTGACCCGAAGTTTGCCCAAACTCAGGGCCGTCACGTTCACCAACTCACTGAAGACAAAACTACCCGAGATGGAAGGGTACCAGTAGGAGTTGTGCGCCGCCGGAAGCGCCGAGGAGACGTCGTTCCTGATCGTTGCGTCGACAAAATAAATTCCTCTGTACCCGAGCGACATCAGGGCGTAGGCGCTTCTGATTTGCTTGCGCCTCAGTGTTGACGAGACCGTTGGCCTGTCGATAGACGCCTCGATGTTGTAGAAATTCGGCGTGGAAAGCCCGCCTTCCGTTTGCTGGGTAAGGCTCGTGTAGTTCAGGTCATAATGGTTTGCGCCAAGGCTCGCATTCAAGGAGAAATCGCTCCAGTTCTTGGCGTACTGCGCCAGGAATTCATAGTTCATTTCCCTGCCCTGATACTTTCCGACGAAATACGACGGTGTGCCCGTTCCGCCAAACGCCGTTCTTTCTTCAATATTCTGGGTGTAGGTATCCGTTCGGATGTTACCGCTTAATGTAAGATCCTCAATGACCTCATACGTTAACCCGAAATTTCCGAACAACCGGTCGCGGTTATCAGCGTTGGTGTTCTCATAGGCGATGAAATAGGGGTTATTCCAGTATGCGGGGATGTTGTGGGTAAACTGACCTGGGTCTCCCGTGATCTTGTTCAGCCGATGGTTCCAGTGCAGGACCGTTCCATCCGCGTACTTGTAGTCCTTCAGGCGATTCATGTCAACGCTGCGTTGGAACCATTGACCCATGTATCGCGAGCCACCTTCAGAACCCTGGTAGGGGCGTACGCCGCTGTTTCGGGCATAATTGACGTTAGTAGAGAAATTCAGCTTCTCGGAAAGGTCAACACCCAGGGCCAGGCCGAAGTTGTTGCGCTTTAACCATGTATTCGGCTCGATGCCCTGAATTCGCGTGTCATTTACGCTGACCCTGAAGTTGCTGTTTATACCTCCCCCCGAAACGGTGACCCCGTTGTTGACGTTGCTTCCGGTTTCATAGTAGTTTTCAATATTGTCCGGATGAGGAACAAAGGGAGTAAGTTCACCAAAGTTCGGGTCCTGCGGGTAGAAGCTGTAGAATTGGCGCACGGGTGTTCCATCCATTCGCGGTCCCCAGCTTTCGTCAGCCTGGAGATGGACGTACGGGTCGCCGTTTGGAAGCGTACTGAACGTCTGGCTATAGCCACCGCCGTAAAGATTCTGGTAGGGCATGATGTTCCCCACTTTCTCAACGGAAACCGCGGAGTTGAGTTCCACGGTGACCTTCCCCGAACCCCTTGCCCCCTTTTTGGTGGTGATCATCACCACGCCATACTGTCCCCTGATCCCATACAATGCGGATGCCGCGGGCCCTTTCAGAACGTTCACTGATTCAATGTCCTCCGGATTGACGTCCTGGGCGAGGTTTCCATAGTCGGCGCCAAAGCTGCCGGCAAAGTTTGCGTTCGAGATGGGTGTGCCGTCCACGACGATCAGGGGCTGGTCTGTACCATTGATCGAATTAACACCGCGGATCTTGATCTTTTGCGTGCCACCCATGCTCGCGCCGGATGATCCAACCACCTGCACACCTGCAATCTTACCGGCGAGCGCGCCGAGCACATTCTGGTCTTTGGTGAACGTGAGGTTTTCGCCTTGCACTTCCTGTGTGGAGTATCCGAGTGACCGTTCTTCCCGGGAGATGCCAAGCGCCGTCACAACCACCTCGTCGAGGGCCGTGATGTCGGCTTCCAGGATGACGTCAATAATAGTCCGGTTATCGATGCTTACCTCCTGCGAGGCAAAGCCGATGAAGGAAAACACCAGCGTACCCGATCCTTCCGGAGTTGTCAACGTGTAGTTACCATCGGCGTCTGTGGTCGTTCCCATCGTGGAGCCCTTTAGCACGATGCTCACGCCGGCAAGGGGTTCGCCCATGTCATCAGCAACCTTACCCCGAACGGTGTGATCCGGAACTTCCGGCGCATAGTAGGCCTCGTCGGCGGGTTCATTCCGCTTTACGATAAGGATGTTGTTCTTCATTTCACGGTAGGTGAAACGCGTGTCGGCCAGAATGATAGCCAGGGTTTCACTCAACGTGCGTTCGGCTTTCGCGAGGGTGAGATCTTCAACGTTCCTGATCTCTTCATTGCGATAAACGAACCGGAAGGGTGTCATTCTTTCGATTTTTCTCAGCGCGGAAGCCAGGTCGTCTCCCTTTAGTTCAAGGGTGAGACGGATGTCATCGGCGCCCTGGCCACGGCTGGGCGTGGCGAGCAGTAATTGCAGCGTGGAGAATAAGAGCACTAAAAAAACAACACTGATTCGCATAATCTGCCTTACTACTGGTTCTCTGATCAGCCTGCCCAGGGTTAAAACCCCGTAATCGGGCCGCCTTTCTGCATTCGGTACAGAAAAATTCATAAATTTAAATGTGTTTTAAGTGAGTCAATTATTTAAAACATGCGCCTGCTCAATGGCAGTTGTTCAGGCAACAAGTCTCCCTGCCCTTGGCGGGGGGACTTCATTTTTTTGATCAGATGATTTTTTCAATAGTCTGCATGTAGGATTAGAGGTTTGGTTTAAGGTTCATTTTAGTTTTTTCGGCGGCACAAGCGGTCCCGATGATGCGGATCTCACCTGACGCTTCTTCAGCATAACTCACCGCATTGAATTCGCAGATCACGTCGAGGATCTGAAAGAGGTCTTCACCCTTCATGAAGGTGGCGGTAAATCGGCATGAATTGATGTTGGGATGTTCCAGTGTGATGTCAACTTCAAAACGGTCTTCAAGAAGCAACACCGCTTCGCCAATCGTTACATCATCAAAGAAAATGTCTTTTTCTGCCCAGGCGAGCACGTCTTCCGATTTCACCTCCTTGTGCTCAGCCTTTTGGGTCACTTTAGAGAATGAAATCTGCTGGTCGCGGTGGATCACCCCCAGCACTTGCTTTTCGTCGCTCACACTCACCCGCCCGCTTTTTACCGTCACGGTGATGTTGTCATCCCCGTCGTACGCCCTCACATTGAAGGTCGTTCCAAGTACGGTCGTACTCAATGATCCGGTGCGCACGACAAAGGGCTTGTCGGCATTGTGTTCAATATCGAAAAACGCTTCCCCGGAAAGGGTCACTTCCCTGGCTGCGCCGTCGAACGTTTCCGGATAATCGAGTTTGCTTCCGTTGTTCAGCAGGACGGTGCTACCGTCGGGAAGCTTGATGAATTGATGCGCGTTGACGCTGGCGGCTATGGGTTCTGCCACGTGCTGCGACGGCGCGGACGCATATTGATAAAAGAGGATACCCGCGGCCGCCGTGATGGCGATGCTCGCAGCGATACGCCATGAAAATTGCGCCCCAGGGGTCTTCAGGCGGACTTCCTTTTCCTTTCCGAGGATGTGGTTAAGAATTTCCTCCGACTTTCTGCGAGAAAGCCGTGAGCCCGGATGTTGCCAGAGCCCTTCCAGCATGCGGGTCGCATCCTCATTATCGTTGGTGGTGAGGTATTCCAGCAACTCAGCCTCTTCGGCGGCTGAGCATCTGCCATTGAGGTAACGCCTGAACAGGAATTGAAGCCGCTCGTGGTCCATAACGGATGGTTTCTGGTTTGGGATTTCAAGTATGACAATCCAGCAGGGTGGAAGGAGTAGCGGCGGATGAAAAAAATAATAAAAAATTTCAGCCGACGGCCGGGAGAAGGGGGAGGAACACGACACTAACCCGCACGATGTCAGCAAATTGGGACTTGATGGTGCGCAAGGCCTGGTGCATGTGCGCCTTGACGGTGAGGCGGGAGATTTTCAGCCGCTGCGCGACTTCTTCATAGCGGAGCCCCTCATGGCGGCACAGGCTGTAGACGACACGTTGCTGCGGGGGAAGATGCCGTATCGCCCGGTCAAGGAGTTGTTCGTAGTCGCGCAGGACCACCGTCTCCTCCGTTTCACAATGCGATCCTTCCTGAATTTGCTGGAGCACTGCCTTTGCACGGCTTTCGATCGCTTTCTGCCTGAGGATATTTAACGCCAGATGTTTGGTGACTGTAAAAAGATAAGCTGGAAAATTCTCGATCTCATCCAGGGATTCCCGTCGCACCCAAAGTTTCATAAACACGTCCTGCACGATCTCTTCGGCCTGCTCCGCCCTGCGCGTCAACTTCATCGAAAACGAGTATACCGTGGAAGAATATTGTTCAAACAGCTTCCTGAATGCCTGTTCGTCACCGGCGCGTATGCACCGCAGCAGTCTCTTCAGATGTTTTTCGTCCGGCATGCCGTCAGGTTAGTATATGTTAAACTTAATCAAAAGATCATGATTAAGCAACGGTAGCCCAAAAACCGACGTTGCGATGGCACACAGTTGGTTACTCCATCAGTAATTAGGTAATTTTGCCGCCTCAAAGGAAACGGAACTGCAATGACTGATACGATCGAAATCCCCCGGCGTCCTGCCCGGAAATTCTTACCCGAAAATTTTTCTGTTACATCATGGGACACGCTCAAGCCCTGGTTTGATGACCTCCTGAACCGGGAACTCGACATAACGGATGCGCTCCGAAAATGGTTTCGGGACCGGAGTGAACTGGAGTCCGTCATCTCGGAGGACCTCGCCTGGCGCTACATCCGCATGACATGCTATACGGAGAACGCAGACTACCTGAACGCTTATCAGAATTTTATCCAGCACATTCAGCCTCAGATTGCACCGGTGTCGGATCTGTTGAACCGCAAGGCAGCCTCGTCGCCATTGCTCAACGAACTCGCCGGAGAAGAAGGTTATGACATCCTTATTCGCAACCTGAAGAAAGACATAGAGATCTTTCGCGAAGAAAACGTTCCCCTCGTTACGGAGATCGCTACCCAATCCCAAAAATACGCGCAGATTTCCGGAGCGATGACGGTGACCGTCGACGGAAAGGAATTGACGTTGCAACAGGCTTCGGTGTTCCTCATGTCTCCCGACCGGAAACGACGAGAGGAGGTCTACCGCAAAATCAGCGAGCGCCGTTTGGTCGACAAGGAAAAACTGGACGATCTGTTCACAGGATTGATTCGCCTTCGTCACAAGGTTGCCGTGAACGCGGGGTTCAGGAATTTTCGTGATTACATGTTCAAAGCGCTGGGAAGGTTCGACTATACGCCGCAGGACTGCTTTGATTTCCATGACGCCATCGCGCATGAGATCGTTCCGCTGCTGAACGACTTTGCCCGTGAACGGAAGCGTTCCCTGGCGGTGGATGCGCTTCGCCCGTGGGACAAAGCCGTGGACCCGGAGGGAAGGGAGGCACTGAAACCGTTCGCCAGTGGGAAGGAACTCACGGAAAAGACAATCGATGTCTTCACGCGCCTTGATGCCTACCTGGGCCAGTGCCTGTCGGTAATGAACGCGATGAAGCACCTCGATCTTGAGTCGCGCATCGGGAAAGCGCCGGGTGGATACAATTATCCGCTCGCGGAAATCGGTGTGCCGTTCATATTCATGAATGCGACCTCGACGCTCCGCGATATGGTGACCATCATGCACGAAGGTGGCCATGCCATTCACAATTTCCTCACCCGCGACCTCGAGCTGAACGATTTCAAATCCACGCCGTCCGAGGTTGCGGAGCTCGCCTCGATGTCGATGGAACTGATCTCGATGGATCACTGGAATGTTTTCTTCAGCGATCCCGGCGAACTCGCGCGCGCGAAACGCGAACACCTCGAAGATGCCATCAAAACCCTGCCCTGGGTGGCGACCATCGACAAGTTCCAGCATTGGATCTACGAGAACCCCGACCACACCACGTCCGATAGGAGAGAAGCATGGAACCGTATCCTCGATGAGTTTTCGGATTCGGAGACCGATTGGTCAGGACTCGAAGATGCCAAGGATTACCTCTGGCACAAACAGCTTCACCTCTACGAGGTTCCGTTTTACTACGTGGAATACGGCATGGCCCAACTGGGTGCTTTCGCCGTCTGGCGGAATTTCCGCCGTGACCCGGTGAAGGGCCTGCAGGGATATCAGGACGCCCTAAAGCTCGGCTATCTCCGGTCCATACCGGCGATCTACCAGGCGGCAAACATCCGCTTCGACTTCAGCAGGGCTTACATCAGCGAGTTGGTTTCGTTCGTGAGAAAGGAATTACGAATAACGAATGACGAATGACGAATGACGAATAGCGAATGAGACGAGGGTTGAATTGAGATCGACCAATGCGAACGGTGGGCGCTCGACGGTGGACGCTCGACGAACTAACCCCTCGCCTTATCCAGCAGATCACTCAATTGCCGCGCTTCCTCTTCGGTGAGCAAAAGCACGGAATTGATTTCATCATCCTTCTGATCAAGGGCTTTCAACAGGTCCATCCCCGCTTTTGTGATAAATACGTCCGATGCGCGCTTGTCGCGGGGGCAGGTTCGGCGTTCGATCAATCCCTTTTTTTGCAGGCGGTCAAGTAGCCTCGAGACATCTGAGTTCTGATCGAGCATTCGGGACTTGATCGCAGTTGCGGATATGCTCTTTGGGAATTGTCCCTTCAGCACACGGAGGATGTTGAATTGCTGGCCGGTGATCCCGTAGGCTTTAAAAAAGCTGTGATGTTTGTTCTGCAGCCAGTTGGCCGTGTAGATGAGGTTGATGACGGCCTTGTGATAGGCGGACCTGAATTTTTTTTGCTGTATGGACGCTTCTATCTTGCTCATGCTGTTAACGGGTGGGACTTGCCACAAAGACACGAAGGCACAAAGAAATTTTGCAGTAATGGCCCTGTGTCCTGGTGCCTTTGTGGTCCCTTCCCACCGCCTTAGGCGGCCTTATTCAATTCGATCTGGCAAATGACTTCGACGACATCGCCGATCACCACATCGCCGCCCGGAGTCTTTCCGCCATAAGAGACGCCAAAATCCTGACGGTTGAGTTGCCCGGTGAGTTTAAAGCCTGCTTTCAAGCCGCGACCGGTGTCGACAGTGCCTCCGTAGTTCACGTCGAATTCGATGGGCTTGGTCACACCGCGCATGGTGATATCGCCCTTGAGCTTGTACTTGCCGTCTTCTTTGACAAGTTTACCCTTGAAGGTCAGGTCAGGGTGCTTTTCCGCATCGAAGAAATCGGCAGACTTGAGATGGCCGTCCCTTCTTTCGTTGTCAGTGTCGATGGAAGCGGTCTTTGCAGTAAAGCTGATCTCCGCGCCGTCGAAGTCGTCGGACTTGGAAATCACCGTTGCGTCGAAGTCCTTGAAGTTTCCTTCTACTTCCGTGATCGCGTAGTGCGGCACGGAGAACCCGATGTGCGAGTGCGGCTTGTCGATCGACCATGTCGTCTGGGCAAATGCAGTACCCGCGACGAGCAACATGACAATGAGTGTGTTGATCTTCTTCATAAAGTGACTTGTTAATTTTTCGTTGGTTTTTAGAATGCAAGTATAACACCAGCAGGTAGTTTAGTGTTTAAACAAGTAATTTTATTTTTGTAAGGGGTTGAGTATCAGCGAAAAATTTTACCGGCTGTTGAGATAAAAGTCTCCGGTCAATTTACGGTACTCCGCTGACCAGTTATCGTCGGCTCCGTAAAGCGTCAACGATCCGGTTACGCACGTGCCTGGCGCACTGCCGAACTCCATCAGCAGGCGCTCGACGGGCTTGTGGGCGCGCGACTTGAAACTGCATTGTCGCAAACAGTGGAGTCCGTTCGCGTTGGCCATGGCGATGAACTGCAACGCCTCCGTTTCGGGCAGAATGATGCCGAGCCTCCCCCCTGGACTCATCAACGACTTGGTGCATTGAACAAGCCCGGAGAACGTAAGTTCACCCCCGTGTCGCGCGCGGCTCCGGTCCTCCGCCGGCGGCAAAAGGCTGTCGACGAAGTACGGCGGATTGCTGACCATAAGGTCATAGGGAAAGTCGGACTGATACGTCTGGATCGGCATGTGGTGCACGCGGATTCGCTCCGGCCAGGGCGAGGAAAGGACGTTGGCGGCCGCTTGTTTGGCGTCAGGCGCTGATATTTCCACGGCGTCTATCGTAACGTTATAACGGGTGCGCTGGGCGAGCATCAAAGAGATCACACCACTTCCTGCGCCGATCTCCAAAATGTGGTTTGCGTTTTCAATATTTACCCACGCGCCGAGCAGCACACCGTCGGTGCCGACCTTGTGCGCACAACGGTCGTGTGCAACGGTGAATTGCTTGAAACGGAAATGCGTGTTAGATTTCAAGCTGGAAAATTACGAATTGCGGAGTAGGAATCGCGAATGCGGTGCGCCGGGATGTTAAAGAAGCCTGTTATGGTGGCGTGAGCGGCATCATGCCGCAGGCACTACCGTTTCAACCGAACGTTCATCTTCCCATTCGTAACTCGTCATTCAGTCTAATCGCTATGAAAAACACGATCCGCTGGGGTATCCTCGGCTGCGGAAAAATTGCCGGCAAGTTCGCCGCCGACCTCAAATTGGTGGAGAACGCCTCCCTTGCGGCCGTGGCGTCGCGCGATGGCGCCCGTGCCCGGGCCTTCGCCGACGTACACGGCGTCCACCTGGCCTACGACAACTACGAAGCCCTTGCAGCATCGGCGGAGGTTGACGTGATCTACATCGCCACGCCCCATGGTTTGCACCACCAGCATGCGATGCTTTGCCTCGCGCAGGGCAAGGCCGTCCTCTGTGAGAAGGCGTTCGCGCTCAACGCGCGTCAGGTAAGGGAAATGATGGCCGCGGCAAAAGAAAAGAACACGTTCCTGATGGAGGCGTTCTGGACGCGGTTCCTCCCGCAGTACGAGGAGGTGATGCGCATTCTCCGCTCTGGTGAGATCGGTGAGGTGAAGCTCATCCAGGCTGACTTCGGATTTCGTCCCCTTGAACCCGCGGCGCAACGCCTTTACGACCCCGCGCTCGGCGGCGGATCGCTGCTCGATATTGGCCTCTATCCCGTGTTTCTCGCCCAATCCATCCTGGGCAAGCCCGTCGACGTCCACGGAATGACGAGCAACTACGACACCGGCGTCGACGAACAATGCGTGATGACCATGAAGTTCGGCAACGGGGCGTTGGCGGTGTTGTCTTCGACTTTTGCCGCTGAGACGCCCGTGGAAGCCATGATCGCCGGCACGAAAGGGCGCATCCACATGCGAAATCGTTTTCATAACGCCATGGCTATGGTCGAACTGGTAATCGGACGCGGCACGCCGCGGGATATTCCGTTTTCCCGCGAGGACGGCTTTGGGTATCAGTTCGAGGCAAGGCATGTCGGCGAGTGCCTCCGCAAGGGCCTCACTGAAAGTCCGATCATGCCGCTTGCCGATTCCCTCGCGCTGGTCGATACGCTGGACCGCATTCGGGCATGTTGCGGCATAAGTTACGCGGAGGACGCTTAGGAGCAAAGAGCGGAGAGCGGAGAGCCGAGAGCTGAGAGCCGAGAGCAAAGAGTTGAGAGCGGAGAGCAAAGAGTTGAGAGTCGAGAGCTGAGAGCCGAGAGCAAAGAGTTGAGAGCAGAGCGCTAAGCGCCAACCCCGAGGCCAAACAATGCAAAATCGTATTTGACGGGATCCACCGGATCGAAACCTTTAAGCTTTTCCGTCAGTTCAACAGCGGTGAGCCAGTCCGTTTGTTTTCGTTTGATCAGTTTCAGCCTCCGGGCCACGCGGTCCACATGAACGTCGCATGGGCAGATCAACTGCGCCGAGGAGATCTTTTTCCAAAGACCGAAGTCAACGCCGGCATTGTCGTTCCGCACCATCCAGCGCAGGTACATATTGATTCTTTTGCAGGTGGACTTTCGCGCCGGTGTCGGAAGGTGCTTCTTTGTTCTCGTGGGATGGTGTTCCAGGCTGAAGAACGCGTTGTGAAAACGAACGATGCCTTCGCCGAGGTTGGGGGCATCAGCCTCGGGCAGGAACACCTCCTCCAACGAAGGATAACGAAGATACAATGACCGGAGGGCTTCGATGAAATACAGGGCGTCCGTTCCATTGAAGGTACGGTGACAAAAATCCTCGAATCGCGCCAACTCTCGTTCCGAATGGTGAAGAATGAACGCGTGGGGATCGTCATCCATCCGGGCGATAAGTTCGCGGCATTTGCGGATAATCGTCTTGCGCTGACCCCACGCGAGCACGGCCGCAAACAAGCCGGCGATCTCAATGTCCTCCCTCTTTGAAAATAAGTGTGGGATGCAAATGGGATCATTCGCGATGAACTCGGTGCGATTGAACTGCCTGACTTTCTCGTCAAGGAAATCTTTTAACTCCTGTCCCTTCAATTTCAAGGTTGAGATTTTGGTTACGCTGTCCATTTGCTCTCAGCTCTTTGCCCTCAGCGCTTACCGTAGTGTTTGCTGCTCCACGGCCAGGCTGGCGACCAGCAGTGCCAGGAAGAGGAACGAGACCGCCAGATGGATGATGTTGCTCCGGGTTCGCATCCATACCATGGCCGACAAGACAATCAGCACGATTGCCTGCGGAACCTGTTGGTACAGCTGCAGGTCCAAAAAATGCAGGTTATGCGCGATGCTGAGGAGCGCCAGCACGATCGCGCCGGCAAACAGGCGCGGAAAATTGCTGAGATAAAATTCTTTGGATGAAAAGGCGCTTGTGACGCCGGCGGGAAACAGGAGGTGAGCCAGCACGTACAGGTTGATGGGATAGAGAAGAATGAACAGGAACTTCGGTAGCGTCCATTCGGGTTCGGACTGTAATGCGAAGGTGACCCACCATTCCTGGATGTGCAGCACAAACACCAGCACGATCCAAATTAAATAAGGAGGATAGAGCGACGACAATGACGATTGTTTGATCAATTCTGCGATCCCGGCCAGAATCGTCGTGATGCCCAGGCCGAGAATGATCGAGATCAACACCGTGAGGTACTCAAAAGGCGTCATATTATTTAAAATGATTCTAAATTAGATTAAAACCAACGGCACTTTTTCATCGCTGTCAACACATCGCCACCGATGACGCAAGCCAGTTGAATGAACCTTAAATTACTGACAATTTATTGTGGCTAAGTGTAAATAAATTTGAAAAAATCACTTCCAATAGTAGATTTGTGCCACTTTGTTCAGGAATCGGACACTAGCTTTTATCATGATAAAAAGTCATATACACTCCGCGTTCAAGCCCTTCTTAGTTGTCCTGACCTTCACCTTAGTTTCGTTCTCTTCTCATTCGCAGGAAATTCCTTCGACACCGGAGGCTGTTTCTGCCGGAGAGCAACTTTTTAAGGCGAATTGCCAGGCCTGTCACCGCGTGTCGACCAAACTGGTCGGGCCCCCGCTGGCTGGTGTCGCCGAACGCGCTCCTTCGATCGAATGGATCATTGACTTCGTTCACAATTCGTCGGCGGTGATCAACTCCGGTGATGAGTATGCGGTGAACTTATATAATGAGTACAACAAGACCCAGATGACGGCGTTCACCTCGCTGGCCGAGGAGGACATCCTTAATATCCTCGCGTATGTAAATGCCGAGGCAGCAAAGGCTGCAGCCCAACCAGAACCTACTCCCGGCCCAGGCACTGGTGGTGGCGGTGGTGGCGGAGGCGAATACCTCAACCTGATCCTTATCGGGATGCTGGTTATCCTGCTGTTGCTCGTGGTCATTCTCTCGTTCCTCATCAGTGCCATCAAACGTTTCCTCGACCAGCGCCCGCTGACCGAAGAGGAAAAGGAAGTCGTTCACTCACCCATTACCACCGGTACCATCACCCGCAGCCGCGGATTCCTTTTTGTGGTGGCGTTCCTCGTGGTCGCATTTGGATTCAAAACCGTAGTCAACGGACTCTACTCCGTAGGCGTTCAACAGGGATACGCCCCCAAGCAACCCATCGCATTTTCACACAAGATCCACGCCGGACAGTACGAGATTGATTGCAAGTATTGCCATATCGGCGCGTTGAAGGGCAAGAATGCAACGATCCCTTCCGTGAACATCTGTATGAACTGTCACAATCAGATCCGCACGGGTACCCTGACGGGTGAAGGCGAGATCGCCAAAATCGTTCGCGCATACAACGAGAACAAACCCATTGAGTGGGTGAGGATTCACAATCTCCCCGACCTGGCGTACTTCAACCACTCGCAACATGTCAACGTGGGTGGAATTGAATGCCAGACGTGTCATGGTCCTGTTGAAGAAATGGACGTCGTGCGTCAGCACTCCCTGCTTACCATGGGATGGTGTATCGACTGCCACCGCACTACCAACGTGAACTCCAAGGGGAACGCGTACTACGACAAACTTCTCGAGGTACACGATGCGGGTACCATGACCGTGGAGGATATTGGTGGACTTGAATGCTCGAAGTGCCACTATTAGGGGAGCCGTTTGGGATTGGAATTAGGCATTGGGCATTAGGCATTGGAACTAGCTAAACCTGAAATAATATTCGAACAACGTTCGCGACTACGATCTTATGGAAGAATCTAAGAAGATATACTGGAAGGGCATCGAGCAACTGGCTAACCAGACCGAGTTTGTAAAGCATGCGCACAACGAATTCGGTCCCGATCCTGGTCCTGACGCTGATCCGGGTCACTCACGCCGCGACTTTCTGAAGATGATGGGTTTTGGAATGAGCGCTGTGGCGCTGGCGGCCTGTGAGGCGCCGGTCCGAAAGGCCATCCCCTTTGTCAACCATCCCGCCGACCTCGTTCCCAGTATTCCGAACTACTACGCGTCCACCTACATCAACGGTGGCGACTACTGCAGCATCGTGGTGAAGACGCGGGAAGGCCGGCCGATCAAGATCGACGGCAACGCGCTTTCCTCCGTGACGCGCGGCGGCACCAGCGCTCAGGTAGAGGCTTCCGTGCTTTCACTCTATGACAACGACCGGGCGAAGGGCCCGCTGGTAAAGGGCGCGCAACGCCGGCGCGATGCCATCGCGTGGAAAGACCTTGACACCCAGGTGGTAGCCAAGCTCGACGAGATTGCGGCAAAAGGGGGCCAGGTACGCATCGTCAGCAACACCATCCTCAGCCCGAGCACGAAGGCCACCATCGACCGGTTCCGGGCGAAATATCCGAACACCCAGCATATCCAATACGACCAGAATTCACATTACGGCATCTGGAAGGCCAACGAAGAATCATTCGGCACAGGATTCATTCCGTCCTATGACTTCAGTAAGGCCGCTGTGATCGTTAGCGTCGCCGCGGATTTCCTCAGCACCTGGGGCTCGCCCATTGAAAACACAAAACAATATGCCGAGGGGCGTGCGGTCAGCGACGAGAAAAAGGACATGTCCCGTCACTACCAGTTTGAAACCATCCTCAGCCTGACGGGTGCGAATGCCGACTATCGTTCCCAGATCAAACCTTCGGAAGAAGGAGCGGTCGTTGTACAATTGTATAACCTCATTGCTCAAAAGGCAGGAAGGAGCACAGTCAGTGGAGGCGTTGAAAAGCCGCAGCTCAAAAAGGCGGCCGACGACCTGTGGGCCGCACGGGGCAAAGCGCTTGTAGTAGCCGGCTCCAACGACAAAGCCGTGCAAACGGTTGTCAACGGTATCAACGACATGCTCGGAAGTTATGGGACCACCATTCTTCCGAACCTGCCGGTCAATTTCCGCCAGGGCAATGACGCGCAGATGAACGCGTTTGTACAGGACCTCGCCGGCGGAAGGATCGATGGTGTGATCTTCTACAACTGCAACCCCGTTTACGACCATCCGCAGGGTAAGGTGATTGCGGAAGCGCTCCCCAAAATTGCGTTGTCAGTATCGACACATTACAAGGAAGAAGAGACGGGCGCGCTTTGCTTCTACATTGCACCCGATCACCATTACCTGGAATCATGGAACGATGCCGAGCCAAAGCCCGGATATTATAGCCTTTCACAGCCTGCCATCAGGCCGATATTTTTGTCTCGCGCCGCACAGGAGAGTTTCCTGGCATGGGCGGGAGAAGAAGAACCCGACTATTTTGAATTCCTTCAGGAAAACTGGAGGTCGCGGTTCTTTACGAACCAGACGCCGGATTTCCAGACCTTCTGGGATAAGTGCCTTTATGACGGCGTGTTCGAGCAGCCGACACAGGGAGGCGGCGCCGTCACTTTCAGCGGAAATGTGAACGGTGCGGCGGGCGCCATCGCACAGAACGCTAAGCCCGGTTCCGGTTTTGAACTTGTCATTTATGAGAACGGCACGGTAGGCAACGGGTCGCAGGCGAATAACCCGCTGCTGCAGGAGTTGCCTGACCCGATCACCAAGGCAGTGTGGGAGCATTACGTTACGGTTTCGCCGAAAGATGCCGGGGATATCGATTTCTTCGAAAGCAAAACCAGGCTTGCAACGATCACCCCTCCCGGTCAGCAACCGATCACGCTGCCCATCCTGATCCAACCCGGACAGGCGCAGGGAACCATCGGGATACCGTTGGGTTACGGCCGCACCCGGGCTGGGAAAGTAGCCAGCGAAGTCGGGGGCGTCAACCTGTATCCGCTGGTGGGCGTGACCAACGGCTCATTGAATTATAACGTCAGTGGCGTCAATTTTGAAATCACTGAAAACAGGTACCAGATCGCCCAGACGCAGACCCATGAAACCTACATGGCGCGCAAGACCGTGATCCAGGAGACCGAGCTTCCCCGTTTCCAGGATGGCAGTTATCTGAAACTGGACAAGTACCAGCCGATGATCAACACCTGGAAAGACAAGGAAGACCACAAGGTGGATCCCGACAAGGTGACCATGTGGAAGAACCACGCTTACAACAATCACCATTGGGGAATGGCCATCGACCTGAATACCTGTACGGGTTGCGGCGCCTGTGTGGTGGCATGTAACGTGGAGAACAACGTAGCCATGGTGGGACGTGAAGAGGTGATCAACCGCAGGGAAATGCACTGGCTCCGCATCGACAGATATTACAGCAGTTCGGCGCCCGTCGACGACTGGAATGGCCTCGAGGAGGCCGCCGACAACCCCGAGGTTGTCTTCCAGCCCATGCTTTGCCAGCATTGTAACAATGCCCCCTGCGAGACGGTGTGTCCGGTGGTGGCAACGACCCACAGCACGGAAGGCCTCAACCAGATGACTTATAACCGCTGTATCGGAACACGCTACTGCGCGAATAACTGTCCTTATAAAGTAAGGCGTTTCAACTGGTTCAAATACCACGACAACAAGCAGTTCGCGGGTGTGAACCCGGCGATGAACACGGACCTCGGCAAGATGGTGCTGAACCCCGACGTTACGGTGCGTTCACGTGGTGTGATGGAGAAGTGCTCATTCTGTGTACAACGCATTCAACTGGGCAAACTCAACGCCCGCAAGGAACGGAGGAAGGTAAAAGACGGCGAAGTGGTAACCGCCTGCGCAGCAGCGTGTACAACCGGCGCGATCGTGTTTGGTGATATGAACGATTCCGAGAGCCGGGTGAGCAAACTGTTGCAGATCCGGCCGCTGTTCCCCGAGAAACCGGAGCTGAACGATAAGGAAGCCGACAACCCGAGAGCCTACGCTGTGCTTGAGGAATTGAACGTAAGGCCGAACATCTTCTACCTCATGAAGGTCAGAAACAAAGACCAGGCAAACGCCTGATGGAATGAGTACAAAACGGATAACGCTTTTATAGAACGACAATGCAAGTATCTTCGCCAGTTCGTGAACCTTTGATCACCGGGACCAAGACGGTTAAAGATGTTTCCCAGGACATCGGCCGGCATGTGGAGAACCCGCCTAACCGCCTGTGGTGGATGGCCTTTGCGGTCTCTACGGTGGTGTTGCTCTACGGGCTCTATTGTGTCGTTATGCTTTTATGGCACGGGATCGGTCTCTGGGGTCTCAACAAGACTGTTGGCTGGGCGTGGGACATCACGAACTTTGTCTGGTGGGTCGGTATTGGTCACGCGGGTACGCTGATTTCCGCAATCCTTTTGTTGTTCCGCCAGCGCTGGAGAATGTCTATCAACCGCGCGGCGGAGGCCATGACGATCTTCGCCGTAATTTGCGCGGCCACGTTCCCCGGCTTCCACATGGGGCGCCTCTGGTTGGGATTCTATTGGGCGTTCCCGCTTCCCAACACGTTCGGATCGCTCTGGGTAAACTTCAACTCGCCGTTGTTGTGGGACGTATTTGCCATCTCGACTTATTTTACCGTTTCGCTGGTGTTCTGGTATCTCGGCCTCATCCCCGACTTTGCAGTCATCCGTGACCGCGCTGTCGTTCAGGGCAACAAGATCCGCGCGGCCGTTTACAATGCCCTCAGCTTTAGCTGGCAGGGTGGCGCGCGCACTTGGATGCGGTATGAGTCGGTCGCACTCATTCTGGCCGGCCTTTCTACACCGCTGGTATTATCGGTACACACGATCGTATCCATGGACTTTGCCACTTCCGTTATTCCGGGATGGCACACGACAATCTTCCCGCCGTACTTTGTCTCGGGCGCGATCTTCTCGGGGTTTGCCATGGTGTTGACGCTGCTCCTCATCACCCGCGTGGTGTTCAAACTTGAAGACTACATCACGATTTACCACATCGAACTGATGAACATCATTATCATCGTTACAGGTTCGATCGTGGGTATCGCCTACATCACCGAACTTTTTATCGCCTGGTATTCGGGCGTCGAGTACGAAGGATACGCGTTCTACAATCGCGTACAGGGACCGTACGCCTGGGCCTACTGGTCGATGATGACGTGTAACGTGATCTCGCCGCAGTTGTTCTGGATCAAAAAGATCCGGACGAGCATCGCGTCGACATTTATCCTTTCGATTATCGTGAACATCGGGATGTGGTTCGAACGCTTCGTGATCATTGTGACTTCGCTGCACCGCGACTACATTCCGTCGAGTTGGAACATGTTCCATCCGACGATGTACGACATCGGTCAGTACCTCTTCACGTTCGGGTTTTTCTTCTGCGCGTTCCTGTTGTTTGCCAAGTTCTTCCCCGTGATCAATATGGCGGAAGTGAAAAGTATTTTGAAAGCAACGTCGGAGGGTACCGTGGGAACACCCGTGGAAGGGGGAAAGCCACGCTGACACTGAATTGAAAACATTGATCCAATAAACCAATGGACGCTAATAAGAATTTTCTGGTCGGGGTTTTTGATGATGAGGACGTGCTGCTCGATGCCGTCAAAAAGATTCGCGACAGCGGTGTGAAGATACATGAAGTGTATTCACCGTTTCCCGTTCACGGCCTCGATACCGCCCTGGGCTATCGCAGAACCCGGTTGCCGATCGCCGCTTTCCTGTTTGGACTTACAGGAACCTGTCTCGCGCTGTTCGTGCAGATCTGGATGTTGGGATACGACTGGCCCATGATCATTGGTGGAAAGAACCACGCCTCACTGCCGCCGTTCATTCCCGTGACTTTTGAATTTACCGTACTGCTTTCGGCATTGGGCATGGTGGCAACATTCCTTATCGCAAGCGACATGAAGCCTTACGCCTGGCCCCGGCAATTTGACGTGAGGAGTACCGACGATAAGCACGTGATGGCCGTTGATGTGGACCTGAACGGCGCCAAAACGAAGGACGAGATCACCCGCATTCTCAGGGATGCCGGTGCGACCGAAGTAAATGAGAAAAGTTTCGAATAATTGAGGACTATGCGCGCAATAAAAAGCCTGTTGATTGGACTTTCCGCCACCGCGATGCTGGCATCCTGTGGTGCGGGCGGCGATGATCAGGGCACGGAATACGCTCCCAACATGTACCACTCCGTGGCCTATGAGCCCTATAAGCAAATCACCGACTGGGACGCAGGCCGATGGTTGACCTCCATCGAGTATCCCGTGCCTCCCGGAAAGGAAAAGGGCCATGCCGAGCACTTCAACTCCAACGTATTCAACCCGCACTGGATGAACATGCGCGAGCCCGCGGAGAACACCGTGCCGCGTAATCCGCAGGGATGGCTACCCTACCGCATTCCCAACGATGCCGAGGGCCTGGCCATGGCAAGTTCATTGAAGAATCCCCTTGACTCCACCAAAGAAGTATTGGCGGCGGGGAAGATGCTTTATGAGATCTATTGCGAACACTGTCACGGCGCGAAGGGCGAAGGTGAAGGCAAAGTGGCCCAGGGTGTTGAGGTGGACGGTAAGCAGAAAGGCATTTATGCCGGTGTCCCCAACTATAAATCGGACGCCCTGAAAAACATTACTGAAGGACATATTTTTCACGTGATTACTTATGGCAAGAACCTGATGTGGCCGCATGGTTCCCAGGTTTCCCCGGAGGAGCGCTGGAAGATTGCGAAGTACGTGAAGGTGTTGCAGAAGTAACTAACGAACGGATTACCCCAAGGATAACGACTATAACAATGGCTCATCAAACAGTTGCGGACGAACAATATGTATTCAGGCCGGAGACCAGGAACAAGTTTCTGATCCTCCTCGGAGTCGGCGTGGTGCTGATACTCCTTGGCGCGCTCTTCGGCGGGTCCGGAGGGCATGAATCCGCTGGCGACCATGCCATGGTGCAGACTGAAAACCTCGTCGCCAGCGCCGACGAGTCCGCAGTTCCTCCGCAGGAAGGGCATGAAGACCACGCTGCCGCGGAAGGTGGCCATGAAGAATCCGGCGGACTCATGGACCGTATCTACACGGCCATTTGGACGAACAATATGTTCTTTTTGGGGATTGGCATTATCGGTTTGTTCTTCGTCGCCATTCATTACGCCGCTTCGGCAGGATGGGCGACTGGTTTCCTTCGCGTACCCATGGTTATGGGCAACTGGATCCCGATTGCGGGAATACTTTCGGTGGTGCTGTTTTTTGTGGCAGGCCACGATATTTTCCACTGGACCAATTCCGACCTGTATGTTGAAGGCGGCGCGCATTACGACTCCATCATCGCCGGCAAGGCCCCTTATTTCTTTTGGCCGGGCACGGATGGCGGATTTCCCATTTTCTACATCGGAAGGATGTTGCTCTTCTTCGGCATGTGGTACTGGTTCCTGATCATGATCCGAAAGAACATGCTCGCGGAAGACATCGACGCATCGACGGTTTACTGGTACAAGAGCAGGAGCCTTTCGGCATGGTTTCTTGTCTTCTTCGCCGTGAGTTCTTCCGTGGCCGCATGGGATTGGGTGATGAGCATCGACACGCATTGGTTCAGCACTATGTTCGGCTGGTATGTGTTCGCCAGTTGGTGGGTGACGGGATTGGCGGCGATCACGCTCATTGTCGCGTTCCTCAAGGATGCCGGCTACCTGAAGATCGTTAACGCCAATCACCTGCACGATCTTGGCAAGTTTATCTTTGCTTTTTCGATCTTCTGGACCTACATCTGGTTCGGCCAGTTCCTGTTGATCTACTATGCGAATATTCCTGAAGAAACGATCTATTTCGTGGAACGGATGACGACGAGTCCGTACAGTTGGATATTCTACGCGAATCTCATCCTGAACTTCGTGCTTCCTTTCCTGCTGTTTATGACGCGTGACTCGAAGCGCCAGCTCGCCACACTGAAACTGGTCTGTCCCATAGTGATTGTCGGCCATTGGTTCGACTTCTACCTGATGGTAGCACCGGGCATGATGCAGGACAATGGTGGCGTCGGCTTCCTTGAACTGGGCGTCACGCTGGTGTTCATGGCTGTCTTTCTGCTGGTGGTGCTGAGCGGCCTGGCGAAAGTGCCGCTGATCGGCAAGAATCACCCGATGTTACAGGAAAGTCTTCATCATCACATTTAACAGGTTAAAGTATTATGACGAGTTTGCTTATTGGTATAGGGGTAGTACTGGTTCTGATCATCCTGTACCTGATCTTTAGGGTGGGCAGCCTGATCAACCTTGCGCGCACCCGGCCGGAGACTGCGGATGAAAGGGTTGATTCCAGCAACGATCTCAACGCGGGGCTTTTCCTGGTATTCATGGTGGTGGCGATTGGCGGGTTCTTCTGGTATTCCTGGGCCCATTTCGACGACTACAACCTGCCGGTTGCCTCCGAGCACGGCGTGAGAACCGATACATTGTTCTGGATCACCATGGCCGTGTCCGTTGCCGCGTTCGTGATCATCAGCATTATCGCCTTCGTCTTCATGTTTCAATACCGGTACCGAAAGGACAGAAAGGCGAAGTTTTATCCCGACAACCATTACCTGGAACTCGCCTGGACCATTATCCCGGCGGTCGTGTTGGCTATTCTGATCTTTACCGGCCTTCGCGCGTGGAATGACATCACCGGCCCCGCCTCTGAGGATGCCGAGGTAATCGAATTGGTCGCTCAGCAATTCGCGTGGAATGTGCGCTACCCGGGCGTGAAGGACAATACCCTGGGGGGCCACAATTACATGCTCATCGATGGCATCAACCAGCTTGGGCTCGACCTTACAGACAAGAATTCGTTCGACGATTTTCAGTCGCTCCAGCTCCACATTCCAAAGGGAAAGGAAGTGTTGCTGAAGATACGCGCGAAGGATGTCCTTCACAGCGTTTACCTGCCCCACTTTCGCGTGAAGATGGATGCGGTGCCGGGCATGATCACACAGTTCAAGTTCGTAGCGACAAAAACGACGCAGGAAATGCGCGACGAGTTAAATGATCCCGAGTTTGTGTATGAGCTGGCCTGCGCGGAGGTGTGCGGGCGCGGTCACTTCTCCATGCGTATGGAGGTGATCGTTGAGGAACCGGCGGCGTATGAGCAGTGGAAGAGCGCGCAGACACCCTGGTTAAAGGCGAATCCGGACTACATGGAGAAGGTGCCGGCCGATCTTCGCGAAGCCGCGATGATCAAGGCCGGATTGCAGCAAGACCCGGGCGCGGTCGCGCAGAACGATGTTGAATAATTAACCGAATCTCAAGACATGGCAACTACAGATATTCACGCTCACCAGGCAGTACACCATGATGATGACCACAGCCACGACGACCATCATCACGAGGGAAACTTCTGGACGAAGTATATTTTCAGTCAGGACCACAAGGTGATCGCCAAGCAGTTCCTCATCACGGGGATCTTCTGGGCGCTGCTGGGAGGCATCCTCTCCGTTATCTTCCGCCTGCAACTCGGCTTTCCGCAGATGAAGCTGGATTGGCTGAGACCGGTGCTGGGTGAATGGATCTCGCCGGAAGGACAACTTGATCCGGAATTCTATCTGGCGCTGGTCACCATGCACGGGACCATCATGGTTTTCTTCGTGTTGACGGCCGGGTTGTCGGGAACCTTTGCCAATTTCCTGATCCCGCTGCAGGTCGGCGCTCGCGATATGGCGTCCGGATTCATCAACATGTTGTCGTACTGGTTCTTCTTTGTCGCAGGTGTGATCATGTTCATTTCGCTGTTCATCGAAACTGGCCCTGCCGCGGGAGGGTGGACGGTTTATCCGCCACTGAGCGCCTTGCCCCAGGCTATTCAGGGTTCGGGCCTCGGAATGACGTTGTGGCTGACGTCGATGGCCCTCTTTATTGTGAGCCAGCTTATGGCGGGGATCAACTACATCAGTACCGTCATCAACCTGCGTACGCGGGGAATGTCGTTTACCAAGATGCCCCTGACGGTGTGGAGCCTCTTCTTCACGGCCATCGTCGGATTGTTGTCTTTCCCGGTGCTGTTTTCGGCCGCGTTGCTTCTGATCTTCGACCGCAGCTTCGGCACGAGTTTCTTCCTTTCCGATATTTTTATCGCGGGCGAAGCCCTTCCGAACTCCGGTGGAAGCCCGATTCTGTTCCAACACCTGTTCTGGTTTCTTGGCCACCCCGAAGTGTACATCGTGTTGTTGCCGGCACTTGGCATCTCATCGGAGATCATTGCCACGAACTCCAGGAAACCTATCTTCGGTTACAAGGCTATGATCGGATCGATGCTCTTCATCGCCATCCTGTCGTTTGTGGTTTGGGCGCACCACATGTTCGTGACGGGTATGAACCCGTTCCTGGGATCCGTTTTCATGTTGCTGACGCTGATCATTGCCGTGCCCTCTGCGGTGAAGATATTCAACTATGTGACTACGCTCTGGCAGGGCAACATCCGGTTTACGCCGGGCATGCTTTTCGCGATCGGGATGGTGTCGTTCTTCCTCACCGGAGGAATTACCGGGATCTTCCTCGGCAACGCCGCCATTGACATTCAGCTTCACGATACCTACTTCGTGGTTGCGCACTTCCACCTGGTAATGGGTAGCGCTTCGTTCTTCGGCATGCTTGCCGGCATCTACCACTGGTTCCCGAAGATGTTTGGGCGAATGATGGATGCCAAGCTCGGGTACATTCACTTCTGGATTTCTTTTGTGGGTGTGTATCTCGTGTTCTTCCCGATGCACTACATTGGGATTGCCGGATTCCCGCGCAGGTATTACAGCTGGACCGCTTTCCAGAGCTTCGATGGCTTTGCCGACCTGAACATGCTGGTCAGCATCGCGGCGATCGTAACGCTTGGCGCCCAGTTCATCTTCCTCTTTAACTTCTTCTACAGCATTTTCAGGGGCAAGGTTGCGCCTCCGAATCCGTGGTACTCGAATACCCTGGAGTGGACGACGCCGCGCAACCCGGGCCACGGAAACTGGCCGGGAGAAATTCCCGCCGTCTATCGCTGGCCATACGACTACAGCAAGCCTGGCGCGAAGGATGACTATATCCCTCAGACCATCCCGTATTCCGAGACCCCTGAATCGAACCTCCCGCATGAGAACGAGCTCGTCAAGCTCGAGACCTCCAATGGCGGAGGGGCGATCATTGTTGAAGGAAAACACTAACGGCTCGCGGATGAGGTTAGGAACGGTCCGGACCTCATCGCTCGCGCCCCTTTGAATACTAACGGACATCATGCGATCATTTCGCAGACTTACACGCTCGACCCTTGGTGCGGTTTATGTGTTGATTTTGGTGGGCGGTGTGGTGAGGGCTACCGGCTCCGGCATGGGCTGTCCTGACTGGCCAAAGTGCTTCGGCAATTGGGTTCCGCCAACTTCCGTAGAGGAGTTGCCCGACAACTACAAGGAGATCTACGCGGACTACCGCCACCGAAAGAACGAACGCTTTGCCGGGTACCTCCGGCTGGTGGGGCTGGGTACTACGGCAGACCAGATCCTTAACGATGAATCGATTCGCGTAGAGGGCGATTTCAATCCCACGAAAACCATGATCGAGTACTTCAACCGCCTTGTGGGCGTCACCATCGGGTTCTTGATCTTTGCCGTTTTCCTTACGTCACTCCGTTTGTGGAAGGCTGACCGCGCGCTTACCCTCATTGCCTTTGCCACATTCGTGATGGTCGGCTTTCAGGGCTGGACCGGCTCGGTGGTGGTATCCACCAACCTTACACCCTGGACTATAACGATTCATATGTTCCTGGCGCTGGTGATCGTCGCTATGCTCATTTGTTTGCTTTACAGGGCGACCGGCGGGCGGGGCGACTTCTTTTCCGCGTCCGCGAAATGGTGGCTCATAGCCTGCATGACGACGCTTCTGGTGCAGATCTTCCTGGGGACGCAGGTGCGGGAAGGCATCGACCGGGTGTCGGAACTGGCGGGCCGGGAAGCCTGGATCGGGATGCTTGGCGGGACGTTCCTGATTCACCGTTCTTTTTCATGGCTGGTGTTGCTGCTTCACGCTGGACTGGTCTGGAAACTGGTCAAAACAACGGGTTGGAACGCTTTTGCCATCGCCTTAATCCTGCTAATTTTGGGCACCCTATTGAGCGGGATAGGGATGGCTAGCTTTTCTGTCCCGGCATTCCTTCAGCCTGTGCATCTGCTGCTGGCGACGCTCACTTTCGGCGTGCAGTTCATGCTTTTGCTGAGGCTGGAAAAACCACGAGAACACGCATTGAATATCTGACATGATCGCTGAACATACCGGTACGGTTTCGGGTTCATCCCGGGTGGCTGCAAAAGGCAGGGCTTTCTGGGAATTGTTAAAGCCCAGGCTTTCGTTCCTGGTGGCATTCTCCTGCGCTTTCGGCTATTCGCTGGGTTCGGGAGAGATCCAGTGGTTTACGCTAACCGTGCTGTTTGTGGGGGGATTCCTGATGTCGGGCGCCTCCATCGTGATCAACCAGATACTGGAGCGCGACCTGGACAAGATCATGTCGCGGACCATGCACCGGCCATTGCCGACAGGCAGGGTGTCGGTACAGGAAGCCATCACGTTCTTCGGTTTGTGTTTTGTGACCGCCACGGCGCTCCTCCTCATCTATACCAACGTGCTGACCACCCTGTTGTCGGTGTTGTCGATGATCCTTTACAGCTTCGTTTACACGCCCCTCAAGCGGGTAGGGCCGGTCGCTGTCTTCGTTGGGGCCATCCCCGGCGCACTTCCACCCCTGTTGGGATGGACTGCCGCGACGGGCGTCATTAACTACGAGGCGCTGATCATCTTTGGCATTCAGTTCATCTGGCAATTCCCACACTTCTGGGCAATTGCCTGGGTGGCTGACGATGATTATAAAAAGGCGGGTTTTAAACTACTGCCTTCCGGCGGAGAAAAAGACCTCAACACGGCCATACAGATCATGATCTATACGATGTTCCTCATCCCGCTTGGCCTGCTCCCGGCAACTTTCGGCATCACGGGGATCAATTCGGCGATCATTGCCACGATATGCGGTGTGATCTTCTTCGCGCAAACATTTTCCCTGATGCGCTCCGGCGACCGGAAATCGGCGTTGAAGATCATGTTCGGCTCGTTCCTGTATTTGCCGATCGTGCAGGTGGCGTATTTGTTGGATAAGGTGTGAGGGTGTTTTTGGGCATAAGGGATTCAGGCATTTGGGGATTGGAAGCTAAAATTGAAGACAATGATAAAGACCCTCGAAGATTTTAAGGCATACAACCTTGCCATGGATCTTGGTGCGGAGGCATGGGCAATCGTGGTGCGCTGGGGAAGATTTGAACAGGACGCCGTAGGCAAACAATTTGTGCGCGCTGTGGATTCCATTGCTGCGAACTTGTCCGAGGGGCTGGGTCGATATCACTTCAGAGAATCAAGGGGTTCTCGGTTTGAAACGAAGACCTGGCTGACCAGGGCCCTTAACGGGAAACTGGTGGGACCGCCATTTGACGGATCCCGGAACCCTGATATACCCAAAACCTAACACTTAATCCGCAATACCCGTACTTGACATGCATATGAAAGAAATACGAATCATAGAGGAGGCAAAAAAGCCGATGGGAATGCATCCGAAGAAGTTTGCATTGTGGCTTTTTCTGGTGAGTGTGATCATGATTTTCGGCGGGTTGACGAGCGCGTACATGGTTCGCCAGGGTGGCGGTAACTGGATGTACTTTGATATACCCTCGATGTTCTGGATATCGACGGCGATTATTCTCATAAGCAGTGGTACGATGCACTGGGCGTATCGGGCGTCGAAGCGCGACAACCTCGAATCCGCGAAGCTGGCGATGACATTGACCCTGATCCTGGGACTGGCCTTCCTGGCCGGCCAATGGATGGCCTGGGGTCAGTTGATCGACGGGGGCATTCACCCCGTCAACAGCACCGCTGCCGGCATCTCCGGGTCGTTCCTGTACGTGCTGTCCGGACTGCACTGGGTCCACGTGATCAGCGCCGTTATTGCGGTGGCAGTGACCACGGTGGCGGTATTCAGATACAAGGTGCACTCAAAGAACCTTACCAGGATGGAAATGTGCGCGACCTACTGGCATTTTTTGGATGGACTTTGGCTATATTTGTTCGTCTTCCTATTATTGAACCGATAAAATCGAAATAGACAATGGCAAGTACCTCGACAAGCGCTCATGCTCCCGGTAGAAGTGTATGGGATGGCGGCGTATCACCCATGGGCGCCAGCTATGGCAAGCTCATGATGTGGTTTTTCCTGCTCTCAGACGCCTTCACCTTTTCCGCTTTTCTGGTCACCTACGGGCTCGTGCGCTCCTCACACCCCGCCTTTGAGGGTGTGATCGACCAGTTCGCCTTCTCACAGGCCTACTGGCCGGTGCCTGAAAAAGTGTTTGAGGCGGTACCCTTCCTTCACGGCGTGGAAGCCCCCCTGGTGTTTGTCGGGATCATGACCTTCATTCTCATCATGAGTTCGGTTACCATGGTGCTGGCCGTTGAGGCAGGGCACAGGATGGACCGCGCCGCCGTTGAAAAATGGATGTTGTGGACGATCCTCGGCGGAATCACATTCCTCAGTTGCCAGGCGTGGGAGTGGACGCACTTCATCATAGGCACGCCGGAGGGAAGCCTCCTGGCGGACGGGACGAGAATTTTTGGGGCTACGTTGTCCCAGAACCAATACGGCCCGCCGGATTTTGCAGCTTTCTTTTTCTTTATCACCGGATTCCACGGCTTTCACGTCTTCACCGGCGTGTGTCTGAACTTCATGGTATATTACAATGCGGTCACCGGCGTCTATCAACAGCGGGGCCATTATGAGATGGTGGAGAAGGTCGGTCTGTACTGGCACTTTGTCGACCTGGTGTGGGTATTTGTGTTTACGTTCTATTACCTGGTTTAAAATCATTGTCTAAATAATTTTCCAATGACGCATTCAGAAGAACATGTTCAGGTAACGGTAATTCCACCCAACAAGGAGAAGATCAGGAAATTGTGGACCGTGGCGGGTATCCTGCTTGTAATTACCGTCATCGAATTTATTGTTGCGTTCACGATCGCCCATGAATACAAAACATTGCGGGTAACGACTTTCATCCTGCTGACGATCGTGAAGGCCGCCTATATTGTAGGCGAATTCATGCACTTGCGGCACGAAGCCAAGGTGTTGATCTGGTCGATACTCATCCCGATGACTTTTGTGGTATGGATGATCGTAGCGTTGATCTACGAAGGGTTGTACATCGGCACTGTTAACTAGGTTTCACAATCGTGATATTGTGGAGGCTTGGGGACAACAACCTAAGCCTCTTTTTTTGAACGAACATGAAGGGAAAAAAGGTTGTCATTCTTTTTGCGGCGCTGCTCACGCCGGTCTTTGTCTTTCTTTTTTTGAAATTCTTTGGGAGGAACGAATTCAACGTCCCGCTGATTCACGAGCAGGCGGTGGTGGCGCCGGCTGGGTGTGATTTTGCCTATGCCGCGCCCTACAGGGTTCCGGATTCCCTCATCCAGCGTATCGCCGGCGATTCGCGGGCGTCGTTCTTTATTGTGAATTTTTCCCGCGACGAAGGCGTTGAGAACCGTGTGTACAATGAATTTGGCGCCGACGAGGTGCGCGCCGTGACGCCCGTCGCATTGTCAGGGAAGGTTGCTCTGATCAAGACCTGCGCGCTGCTGGTGCCGGACGACGCGGATGTCGTTCTCGTGGACAATGAGCGGCGTATCCGCGGTTATTATACCGCGGCCGGGCAGGAGGAGATGGACAGGCTGATCGTGGAATTAAAGATCTTGTTGAAGGATTACTAGGACGATGGAAAAGGTTAAGGTTGTGAAGGTTGAAAAGGTTGAAAATAAGGAGCCGCATCGGAAACTGGCGATCGCGCTCTCCGTTGTGGTGCCTTTGGTCGTTGCCGTCCTGTTTGGAATGCCCAAGATCGAAGGGTACGATTTCACGTTCCTGCCACCGATCTATGCGACGCTGAACGGTTTGACGGCCGTATTGCTGGTGACGGCAGTGTTCGCCATCCGGCGGGGAAACCGCAGGCTGCATGAGATGCTTATGAAGACCTGCCTGACGCTTTCCAGCCTGTTCCTGTTGATGTATGTGGCCTATCACACAACAACGGAATCGACCTCATTCGGAGGGGAGGGTGCTGTGAGATATGTCTATTTTTTCGTGCTGGTTACGCACATTTTGCTCTCGATTACTGTTATTCCGCTGGTATTGTTCACCTTTGTGAGGGCGTTGGCGGGCAATTTCGACCGCCACAGGGCGCTGGCCAGGTATACATTCCCATTGTGGCTGTATGTCGCCGTCTCCGGGGTGATCGTATACGCGATGATCAGCCCGTATTACACTTAAACCGACGCAAATGAGAGGCTTATTGATAACCGTCTGTCTTTTCTTTCTCGGGTCCGGAACGGCGCTTGCGCAATGCGCGATGTGCCGCACGACGCTGGAGAACAATTTCAGCAATGGAAATCCCGGGATCGGTGCCGGAATAAACACGGGGATATTGTATCTCCTGGCGCTGCCGTATCTCATTGCCATTGTTTTGGGTTACTTGTGGTATAAATCGAGCAGGAATGGCCAACAGGAGCAAGGCAGCAGCCATGCTGCAAGGTAGATGTCCGCGGTGCAGGGAGGGGCAGATATTTTCCTATCCGGTCGCCTCGAGACCTTTTGGATTTAACAAGATGAATGAGCGGTGCCCGCATTGCGAGGTGCGCCTGGAGCCGGAACCCGGCTTCTACCAGGGTGCCATGTACGTGAGCTACGCCATTACGGTAATGTGCATGGTTGCCGTGAGCCTGGTCTTGTGGACGCTGGGTGACTTTTCCGAATGGGTCTATGTCGGCGTGGTCATCGGCGTGATGTTCCTGCTCATCCCGTTCAACTATCGGGTGTCGCGGATTATTTATCTGTATGCGTTTGGCGGGGTCAAATACGATCCACGCCTGTCAACCTAAATGCTTAACTTTATTGCGCCCATTAATGCGTGAGCGCCATTGAAGTCACGATCAAGATTCCTGCTTTACCTTTTTTTGATCTTCCTGCTCACGGGAATCGCGGGTGCGTGGTTTTCGTTTCAACCCGATCCACCCGCAGCCGTTGCCGAGCGTATCGCTACCCGGATCGGGGACGAACTGCACCGCATTGACGAGCAAGCCCCAGGTATTATCGCTGGCGTCGGCACGCCCGGTCTGATTACGGATGTGAGCTATCCGTTTTTCGTCTATGATGGCGATTCCCTTTTGTACTGGTCCGACAACCAGTTTGTCCCGACACCGCCCATGGTGTCGGACGACTTTTCCGTGAAGTTGATCAAGACGGGCACAGAGGCCTTTCTGGCCAAGAAGATCCGGGTGAACAACGATCGTTACGTTGTTGTACTGGTGTTGCTTCAGCGAAACTACATCATCAACAACGCGTACCTGAACCCCGAGTGGAACGAAAGGATATTCGCTACCGGGAATTTTGTCATTCACGAACCTTATTCACCCATAGGCGTACCGGTATGCCTTCCCGACCATTGTCTTTTCAGCATTTCATTTCACACGGAAGGGTTTCCGACCAATTCTTCCCTCCGGACGCTGTCCACCGTTTTGCTCTTCCTGGCGTTGGGTTTCCTCATCGCGTGGGCGGGTGGGCGCATTGTCGTCGTCGGGCGCCGTTGGCCGGAGGTGGCATTCGGAATGATGATCGTGGGGTGGTGGGCCATCCGGTGGGCCATGACGGCGACGGGATTCCCACACGACTTTGTCCAAAGCAACCTATTCGATCCGCAGTTCTTCGCTTCGTCGGCGCTGAATTCATCTATGGGTGATTTGTTGATCAACACGCTGGCCGTTCTCGTCATCTGCTACTACGTGTTTAAAAACTATTTTCGTTTTCGGATTACGCAGTGGCGCAAGGCCCCCGTTTGGAGGTGGCCCGTAATGGTGTTTTGTGGTTTATGCATCCTTTTCTCAGGGTTGTTTCCTTTTGTCGTTATCCAGACGATCTCCAATAATTCGTCGCTCGCCCTGGACATCTCCCAATCGCTGGCATTTAGTCCCCTGCGCGCGGTGGCGTTCGCGGTGGTATTGCTTTCCGGCATTTGCGCCTTCTTCTTTGCGCACGCGTTCATCCGGATACTCGCAGCCGACTCCAGCACCCTGCGGCCCGTTTTAGCCTTCGTGCTGGCGGCGGGAATATTTGTTTTGATCAACGAAGTTACCGCCCAGCGGTATGGTGCGGCCCTTGTGATTACCTCCGGGTATTTCGGTTCGGTGCTTTTTCTCCGGCTCTATGGCAGCCTCAAGCGGCTGAGCTTTAACACGTTCGCCTACCTCTTCGTGGGTGTATTTTGCTTTTCGCTTATCGGCGGATTTGGGGTCGACCATTTTAGCCGAAAGGAGAAGATCGAAAGTCAGTTTCGGTTTGCAAACAATTTTCTGATCGATCGCGACATTTTCGGTGAGTTCCTCCTCGCGGAAACAGCGAACAAGATCGCCAACGATGCTTTCACCCAAACGCGGATGACGAGCCCCTTTCTCAACAAGGATGCCATCGGCCAGAAAATACGGCAGTTCTTTCTTCCCAGTTATTTCAACAAGTACGAGGTCGAGATCTACATGTTCAACGCGCTGGGCCAGCCGTTGAGCGACAACACCAATTCCGACATGAAGGATATGGTAAGTCGCTACGAGGCCGATCCTTTCAGCACCCAGTACGAGGGGATCTATTTTGTCAACAATCCGGCCAGCGATGTCACGCAAAAGTACGTCGTGGTCGTGCCCATCGAACGGCTCAACGCGCCTGCCGGGTCGGTGGTGGTAGAGCTGTCGTTGAAAAAAGTTATTCCGGAGAGCGTTTACCCTGAACTCCTGGTCGACTATGGCTTTCAGCAGTTTTACCGCACACAGGACCTCAGCTATGCACTGTATGCCAATGGCAGGCTGGTGTTCACCTCGGGAGATTTCAACTACCAGAAGTTTTTCGACCGGTCGTGGCTCGGAAACATCAGCCTCTACACCGAGGGGGTTTCTTTCCACGCCTTCGATCATATCGCCCAGGAAGACAACAATAACCGCGTGGCGGTTGTTTCGACGCCCCGCAGCCCGCTAGACTACCGGATTGCAAACTTTTCGTTCCTTTTCGTATTGGGGCTCTTCATCATCCTGTCGATGATCTTTGTGCAGGGTCTTTACAACTATTTGAAAGGCCGGAGGTTGTTTTTCTCGGCGCGGATTCAGCTCTATCTCAATCTCGCTTTTTTTATACCGCTCATAATCGTCAGTGTCACAACGCTTGGACTTACAAGCAAAGCATCGCAGCAACAGTTGGACGCCGAGTACCTGAACAAGTCGCGGGTATTCGGCGAAGAGATCATCTCTTCCCTGACGGCATACCTTTCGGGAAACGAGCCGTCCGCGGAACCTTTTACGAGCCGGCTGACTGAACTCGCCCACCTCTCCAACGTGGATGCGAACATCTACACCCCCGACGGAAGGTTGCTCGCCACCAGCCAACCGAAGATCTTTGAAAGTAATTTGTTATCGCCGTACATCAACCCCACTGCCTTTGAGCGTATTGCCGGGGGAGAAACCGCCCTTATCGAGTCCGAGCGCGTGGGCGATCTCCATTATTTCGTGGCGTACGCTTCATTGAACTCGAGTCAAACCGGAGAGCTGAATGGTATCCTTGGAATACCGTTCTTTCAATCGGCATACTACCTGGAGAAGGCCCAGATCGTGATGCTCACCAACATCCTCAACATTTTTGCAGTCATCTTTATCATCCTCCTCACGCTATCCTACTTCGTGTCGGAATGGCTGACGTTTCCGCTGCAGTTTATCACGCAATCACTGCGGAAGACCACGCTGACGAAGGTAAACCAGCCGTTGAAATGGAATGCCGACGACGAAATCGGGCTCATGGTCAAGGAATACAACACCATGCTCTATAAACTCAGTGAGAGCAAGGATGAGCTTGAGCAAACCCAACGCGAAAAAGCGTGGCGCGAGATCGCCCAACAGGTTGCGCATGAGATAAAGAACCCGCTCACGCCCATGAAGTTGACCCTGCAACAGCTCGAACGTGCCCTACAGGCTGGAGAACAGTCGCCGGAGAAAACCAGGAAGGCGATCACCGCGCTGCTTTCCCAGGTGGACGCATTGAACGGCATTGCTTCATCGTTTAGCGGATTTGCCAAAATGCCCGAGCCGGTGATCAGGCGACTTGACCTGGTCACGGCCCTGCAGCGGACGGTGGATCTTCATAAAACGTCGGCGGACATTCAATTCAAGCCGGAAGCCCAGAACGTCGCGGTGATGGGCGATGAGCAGATGTTGAGCCGGACCTTCTCCAACCTCATTCTCAACGGGATGCAGGCCGGCATTCCCGGACAACGCGTCAGGATCCATGTCACGCTACGTATTCAGAATGGCAAAGCACGCATCGAATTTCGGGACAATGGTCGTGGCATCGATCCTGCCATCGCCGATCGCATTTTTCTTCCGCACTTCAGCACCAAAAAATCCGGATCCGGCCTGGGTCTGGCCATTGCCCGGCAGGGTCTCGAGCAGATGAAAGGACGAATGTGGTTTGAATCGAAGGGGTCTCATGGCACGTCGTTCTTTGTGGAGATTCCCCTCGAGCACTGACCGCCCGCTGATGAAAGTCGATACCTGATCCTCGTGATTGCCGGTCAGGGAAAGGTTCTCAGGAACGTCTCCTTGAAGTTGGGGACGAGAAGGTCGCGGAGAACTTCCTCACCTTTGAATGCCCGGGCCTGGAACGAAACCACGACGCTTTTCAGGTAACCGGCCTGGTCAGGCTCTTCACAAGAAACATCTGCAATGCGTTCAATCAGCAAATGTGGGTAAGGAAAAAGAATTTCAACCAGGCTTTACCGCGTGATGTAGGATGCATCCGGCGATAATCCAAAAAAATGCGCCGCCTGCGCCGCGTTTGATGGTCGTTTCACCCGATTTTGCGATAGAATATTTTGGCAATTGCCATGATTGTCCTAATTTTCGACCAGCACCCACCTCACCGGCGCCATGGCAATCTGCATGGTTGGCCTGCCGCGTTAACCGTCGGCTGACGTAAGTCAGCGTTCCCTATGACTGGAGTCATAGACAGGCACGTTTGTTATACCCATTTTTGAATCGCAGTGAAAGGAAACTCAACGACAATAACCAATAAATCTGCAAACACTATGAAACAATTTCCCGCAATGTTGCTTCTGGCCGTGCTGTTTTTCGCTTGCGGCCCAGATCGGTCAAATGAACAAGCTGCCGCTGGAGACGATCCCTATGGGGCGGTTCCGGATCCCAGCAGCGCCGTCTCCGACAATGCCGATGATGGCAAAGGTATCGGAGCGGTAAAGGAGGTGACCCTTAACACGCCACTTGAAGGGGATCGGGTCACGCGAGGCAAAGCCATATACGAAATGAAGTGCCAGGCCTGCCACCGGCTTGATGAGACGCGTGTCGTGGGGCCGGGTTGGAAAGGCGTTACCGAAAGACGCAAACCCGAGTGGATCATGAACATGATCACCAATGTGGACGTCATGCTCGACCAGGATCCTGAAGCCCGGAAATTGCTTGAACTCTGTCTCACCCGAATGCCGAACCAGAACGTCAGCCTTGGTGATGCCCGCGATGTTCTTGAATTCATGCGCGAAAATGACGGCGAAAAATAGTTTGAAGCCCTGATTAACCCGAACATCATGAAGAATAAAATGCTATGGGGAATGGCTGGCATTATTGCGGCCTTCTCGATCTATAGTTGCAAGCCGAAAGGCCCCGAATCCGCATCCACCGGCGATGCCGCCGAAAGAGTTTATGTCCCGCCTGGCCAGTACGACGAGTTCTACAACTTCGTATCCGGAGGGTTCAACGGCCAGATGAGCGTCTACGGCATACCCAGCGGGCGTTTGATAAAGATTATTCCCGTGTTTTCCGTTCAGCCCGAGAACGGCTGGGGTTACAGCGAAGAGACGAAGCCGATGCTCAATACCTCACACGGATTTGTGCCGTGGGATGACCTTCACCACGTGGCCATATCGACAACGGATGGCGTGCACGATGGACGCTGGGTCTTCGCCAACGGAAACAATACCCCGCGGGTGGCGCGCCTTGGCCTGAAATCGTTCCGTACCGAAGAGATCATCGAAATCCCCAACAGCGGCGGAAACCACTCTTCACCTTTCATCACCGAAAACACGGAATACGTAATCGCCGGAACGCGCTTTAGCATTCCCATGCGGAACGCGGATGTACCGATCGATTCTTACAAGGAAAATTTCAAGGGCTCCATCAGTTTTATCAGCGTTGACTCGGTGACCGGGCATATGGACATCGCATTTCAGTTGCGGACACCCGGTTTCAACTACGACCTGAGCCACGGCGGAAAGGGACCTTCACATGACTGGTTCTTCTTCTCGACCTATAACACCGAGCAAGCGCACACGCTGCTGGAAGTAAACGCCTCCCAACGCGACAAGGACTTTATTCTTGCGGTTAACTGGAAGAAGGCGGAACAACTGGTGGCCCAGGGCGAAGGCGTGGTGGAGAAAGTCCGCTATGCGCATAACCTCTACGATGAAAGGACCCATTCGGCCACTTCAACCATCCGTACGGAGGTAAAGGTGCTCGATATTACCAAATACCCCGGGCTTGCATACTTCATCCCCTGCCCGAAGTCGCCCCATGGCGCGGACGTTGATCCGACAGGGGAGTACATCGTCGGTAGCGGAAAGCTCGCTGCCACCATGCCGGTGTTCTCGTTCACGAAGATGCTTAACGCCATCGAGAATGAAGAATTCGAGGGCGACTTTGAGGGAATCCCTGTCTTCAAGTACGAAGCGGTGCTCCACGGAGAGGTTCAGAAGCCGGGCCTCGGCCCGCTCCATACCGAATTCGATGCCAAAGGAAATGCCTACACGTCTATGTTTGTCTCTTCCGAGATCGTGAAGTGGAATGTGGAGACCCTGGAAATCCTCGACCGCGTGCCGACGTACTACTCGATCGGTCACCTGAGCGTGTTGGGAGGCCCCACCCGGGAACCGTATGGCAAATACATGGTCGCCTATAACAAGATCACCAAGGATCGTTATCTGCCGACGGGTCCCGAGCTTGCGCAGTCCGCGCAGTTGTACGACATCTCCGGCGACAAGATCCAGCTTCTGCTCGACTTTCCTACCGTGGGCGAGCCACACTACGCCGAGGCCATTCCCGCCGACATGATCAGGGACCAATCCATCAGGTTTTATAAACTTGAGGAGAATGAGCACCCCTATGCCGCGAAAGGTGAAGGACAGACGAACGTGGAGCGCAAAGGAAAAGAAGTACACGTGAAGATGACGGCCATTCGTTCTCACCTGACTCCGGATAATATCGAAGGTGTGCAGGTCGGCGACGAGGTGTATTTTCACGTGACTAACCTTGAACAGGATTGGGATGTGCCGCACGGCTTCGCCATCAAGGGCGCCGGCAACGCGGAGATCCTCATCATGCCGGGAGAAACACAGACCTTCAAGTGGATACCGGAAGAGCAGGGTGTGTACCCCTTCTATTGCACGGACTTCTGTTCGGCCCTTCACCAGGAGATGTCGGGATATATCCGTGTCTCGCCAAAGGGTTCGTCAACACCGATCAAGTTCGGGACCGGGGTCGTGGAACCGACCGGCGGAACGGGCGCGGGAAATTGAGAATGAGAAAAGGTTTGCAGGTTTGAATGATCCTCGTCCCTTCCCCCGAATCACGCGGGGCCACGGGACGGGGACATTCCTTTTCATCTAAAAACACACGCCATGAACAATCTAACGTCAGTGTCAAGAGTTCTCGTCGCGGTTTCAGCATTGCTGATGGTGTCGGCATATTTTGTGCCCCTTTGGCAGATCGCGATGTGGGCTCCGCAATACCCGGAGGGTTTGGTCATGAGGATATGGATCGACAATATCACCGGCGACGTGAAGATCATCAGCGCGCTCAACCACTATATTGGTATGCGCCATATTGAAGTGAGCATGTTTCCGGAGTTCCAGTACATGATCTACATTGTCGGCTTCGTGATTGGCTTTGGCCTCCTGACGGCGATCATAAACAAGCGCGCCATGTTGTGGGCCTTTGTTCTTATCATCCTGGCGTGCGGCGTCGCCGCGCTGGTTGACTTCTACCTGTGGGGCTACGATTACGGCCACAACCTCGATCCGAATGCGGCTATTGTCGTGCCGGGCATGGCTTACCAGCCGCCATTGATCGGTACAAAGCAATTGCTCAACTTCACGGCATTTTCCGGCCCGGATACGGGCGGCTGGATCTTCCTCCTGGCGGGGTGCATGGTCATCGGGGCCTTGGTTTATGAGATATATCGTTCACGAAAGACACGGCTGGCGGGTGTGGAGCGTCTGTACCCAAATACCTAACAATAACGAACAGAAATGAGAATACTGACTATAATCACCTTTCTTGTCGTACTCACCTCGTGCACGGTGGAACCCGAGCCCATTGCCTACGGCGAAGACGCCTGCCATCATTGCAAGATGACCCTGATGGACACGAAATTCGGCGCGGAGCTGGTGACGCAAAAGGGTAAAGTATACAAGTTCGATGATGTAAACTGCATGTTGAATTTTTACCATTCGGGAGCCGTCCCTGCTGACCAATTTGCGTATAAGCTTGTTGTTGACTTCTCGCGGCCTTCGACGCTCATCGAGTCGGCGGACGCGTTCTATCTCAAATCTCCAGAGATCAAGAGCCCGATGGCGAGCCATGTGGCCGCTTTCCGGACTCAGGATTCCTTAAAGCAGGCTCAATCGGAGTTGGGGGGTATCTACATGGTGTGGGGTGAACTTGTTTCGCAATTCAAATAATGTTCCGATCTGTCGCTATTGCGGTATGGTGTTGTGCCTCATTTGTAGGATGGGGTCAGCGGCTCGTTGTCGATGCAAAGGGTGAGAACAAATCCGTTGCCGCCGCCGTGGCGATGGCGTCGCCGGGAGACACCATCGTCGTGCAGCCGGGAATTTACCGGGAAGGGAATATTCTTATTGACAAGCCGCTAACCCTCATCGGTATCGGGTATCCGGTACTCGATGGCGAGAACCAGTACGAAATCATCACCATCCGTGCCGATCACGTTACCATCACGGGTTTCAAATTCATCGACACCGGTACGGCCAGTATTCACGACATTGCCGCCGTTAAGGTACACGACGCACACTACACACGGATCAAAGGAAACACCTTTGTCAATACCTTCTTTGGCGTCCATTTTGCGAATTCGTCGAAGATATGGATCGAGGATAACGAAATGACGGCCAGTGCCACTGCCGACTATGAGATTGGTAACGGAATCCACCTTTGGAAATGCGACCACGCGACCATCGACGGCAATATCGTGAAAGGACATCGCGACGGCATTTACTTCGAGTTCGTCACCAAGTCGTTGATCATGAATAACCGGAGCGAGGGTAACATACGTTATGGCCTTCACTTTATGTTTTCGCACGATGACGAATACCGCAACAACTTTTTTATAAACAACGGTGCCGGCGGTTCGGTGATGTACACAAAGGGGGTAAAGATGATCGGCAATACGTTCAGCCGAAACTGGGGCGCGGCGTCCTACGGGTTGTTGTTAAAAGATATTCGCGACAGCTTTGTCAAAGACAATCGCTTTATCGAAAACTCTACGGCGATCTACATGGAGGGGTCGAGCCGCATGGAGTTTACGGAGAACGAGTTTATCCGGAACGGATACGCCGTGAAACTCCAGGCAAGCTGCGACGACAACAATTTCAATCACAACAACTTTTCCGGCAACACCTTTGACATCGCCACGAATGGCAACCTCGTTCTCAACACGGTGGACGGCAATTACTGGGACCGCTACGAAGGCTATGACCTTGACAAGGATGGCGTTGGCGATGTACCCTATCGCCCCATCAGCCTTTACTCCATGGTGGTGGAGCGCATGCCGACTGCCGTGTTGCTGTGGAGAAGCTTTTTCGTATTCCTCATGGACCGCGCGGAGAAGGCCATTCCCGCTATCACGCCTGAGAACATGAAGGACAACCGACCGTCAATGAAACCGTATGATCTCGATTAAGGATGTCAGCAAGCATTTCGGGCGTGTGAAGGCGCTGGACAACGTGAGCATGGAACTCGAGCGCGGAAAATCCTACGCGCTGATCGGACCCAATGGCTCGGGGAAGACCACGCTGATCAAGTCGGTGCTGGGGATGGTGATCCCAACATCCGGAGCGATCATCTTCGATGGGAAAAGCATTTCGAACGATTGGCGTTATCGGGAAAAGATCGGATACATGCCGCAGGTGGGACGTTATCCCGAGAACATGCGGATCGGGCAACTGGTAGACATGATGAAGAACGTACGAAACGCCGACGATGACAACCTCGACGAAGAGTTGATCGGAACGTTCAAACTCCACCGGTTTTACGACAAGCGCGTGCACGCCCTTTCGGGCGGTATGCGGCAGAGAGTCAGCGCGGCCTTGGCCTTCCTTTTCAACCCGCCGGTGCTGATCCTCGACGAGCCCACAGCCGGGCTGGATCCGGTATCGGTAGAAGCGCTCAAAGAGAAGATTCTCGCCGAGAAGGGTAGGGGCAAGCTGCTGGTCATCACCTCGCACATCCTCGCCGACCTGGACGAACTTTCAACCGATGTCGCCTACATGTTCGAGGGGATACTGCACTACAATAACACCATCGCCGCCCTCAAGGAAGAAACCGGCGAGCAAAAGCTGGGCAAGGCGATCGCCACGATGATCAGCCAAAGGGAACTGTTGCATTCAATCAACCAGTGAGATGACACGTGTGATTAAATACGTCTTCTACGATATCCTCAGAACGAGGTTTATTTTGCTGTATACGGTTTTTTTGCTTGTGAGCACGTTCGCCATGTTCCAACTTGGCGGAGAAACCACGAAGGTGGTGATGAGCCTGCTTAATATCGTGCTGATGGTGGTGCCGTTGGTGAGTATCGTTTTCACCACCATCCACTTTTTCAATTCCTACGAGTTTATCGAACTCATGGTGGCGCAACCCATCAACCGGCGTTTCATTTTCCTGGGTGAGTACCTTGCCGTTGGGTCGTCCCTCTGTGTTGCCTTTGCGGCGGGCGTGGGTTTGCCGATCCTCATCTATGGTGCCAATGCCAGCGCCTTCACGCTGCTGTTTGTCGGGGTTGTTCTGACGCTGGTCTTTGTCTCGATGGCGTTCCTCGCCTCGGTGCTCACGAGGGACAAGGCCAAAGCGATCGGGATTGCCTTGCTGTTCTGGTTCTATTTTTCCCTTATCTACGACGGGCTGCTTTTGTGGGTCGTGTATTCTTTTGCGGATTACCCGCTTGAAAAAGTGACGCTTGGGCTCATTGCCCTAAATCCCGTCGACCTCGCCCGCATCCTGATGCTGTTGCAGCTCGACATCTCGGCGTTGATGGGCTATACCGGCGCCTTTTACAAACAATTTTTTGGTAGCGCGCTTGGAACGTCCTTTTCCGTCGCGGTGCTCGCCCTGTGGGTCGTCGCGCCCCTGGGCCTGGCGTTGCGGATCTTTTGCCGTAAAGACCTTTAAAATCACGGAACAACGCGAAGCGTCCCGGTGTTCCTGTATGGGGAGCATTGATCGATGAAAAAAGACTTAACCACACGGGAAGATATCGTGCTTCTCGTCGATAAATTTTACGACCAGGTAAAGGCAGACCCCACCATCGGGCCGGTGTTCAGCCATGTAGACTGGCCCCATCATTTGCCCACCATGTATAGCTTTTGGTCTTCCATGCTGCTCGGCGAGCGTTCGTATATGGGGAATCCTTTTCAGAAACACCTTCCGCTAGCCCTTTCGACGCAGCATTTTGACCGCTGGCTGGCACTGTGGATGAAAACCGTAGATGAGAATTTCGAAGGCGAGAAAGCCGAAGAAGTGAAGATGCGGGCGAAAAGCATCGCGGGGGTTTTTCAAGTGCGGATGGGACTGAAGGGAATGACGAGTTACGAATGACGAATGACGAATGGGAAGGGCGAGGTGGAATTGAGGATTAGTCGTTGTGGATGGGTTGAACCGTGAGGGGAAGTACGAGGTACGAATGACGAGGTACGAATGACGAATGGGAAGGGAGAGGTGGAATTTAGGATTAGTCGTTGTGGATGGGTCGAACCGTGAGGGGAAGTACGAGGACCAATGACGAGTTACGAATGACGAATGACGAATGGGAAGGGCGAGGTGGAATTGAGAGTTAGACGTTGTGGATGGGTTGAACCGGGACAGGAAGTACGAGGTACGAAGGACGAGTTACGAGTTACGAATGACGAATGGGAAGGGGTGGAATTGAAGTTTTGGCTTTGTGGATCGTTTAAACCGGCGCGGGAGGTCGTACCCTAATCCACGCTGTCCCGTTTGCTTTGCCGGTCGGCCCCTTTGGCAGAGTGGATGGTGTCAACATCGTGGCGCGTTCTTTCCAGCGAATCGTCCGGGACGAGCTGGGGCGTAATGTCTTCGCCGGAGCTTTGCTCCATAAGGTTGCCGTTTTCATCGTCGGTATCGTCCTGCCGCTCCGACTGGCGTGAATCCCCGCAGGAAAGCATTCCCGCGGCGGACAGGACCATCAAGATTTTTTTCATAACGGAAGTTTAAAGGAAGGATAAGAATTCCGTGCCCGGTGGGGATTGCGCGGCTACAGCCGTATCTTCCTTCCTTCGAGCGTCAGTTTACCGTCCTTTTCCATTTTCTTGATGGTGCGGATGACGGTCTCGACCCGAAGGCCGCTCATGTCGGCCAGTTGCTGGCGCGTGAAGGGGATGAGCATGTGTCCACCGGGCTGGTCACCCTCGTGTTTCGACTTAAAGTACTTCAGGAGCGTCATCAACCGGTGTTCCGGATCGTAGGAGGAGATTTCCGACAACACCATGGACTTGTATTTCAACCGTTGACAGAGGACCTGGTCCATCCTGACGTGAAGGTCGAAGTTGTCTTTGAGCATTCGTAGAAACTGGTCGCCCGGAAGCCGCCATACTTTTGAGGTTTCAATCGCTGCGGCGCTTCCGGGGTACGGGAAATGCGCAATGAGCGGCGGTTCTCCAAAGCTTTCACCAGCGCCAAATATCCCTTGAATGAACTCCTGGCCATCGGGGCTGATGATGTACATTTTCACCGAACCAGACGCCACCTGGAAGTAGTCGGTGGCGGTGTCACCTTCGTGAAACAGGACCTGGTCTTTCCTCAGATCGACCAACCGTGCATGGTATTCTTCGAGCGTTTGGGATGGAAACATCCGACCTTCTTTTCCCGCCAAAATACAAACGATGATGCCAACAGGAAATGATTTTTGTCAGCCCTGAGCGCTTAGCTCCTACACCACCACACACGCCCCGCCCGCACACGCTGCCTCGGCCTGGAGGTCGGTTGCGTCGTCGGGTTCGAACACTTTGGAGAGATCCAGTTCGCGGAGGCTTTTTTCCAGCTTTTCGAACGCCGTGCGGGAAATGTCCTCGAACGGGGCCTGCTTGTAGTTGCCGTTGTCGAATGGCAACACGCTCAGGCCATTGTAGGAGGCCTTGTTTTCCCACATCCATTCGCCGACCCGGGCCCAGTCGTCCTCCTGGATCGAAACCGTAGCCGACACGTTGTTCTTGTTGACACCGCTGCGAACGCTGTGGCGGATCCATTCATTGTTGAATTTCCTGATACGTTCCAGCAAATCCATGACATCCTCCGTGCGGAGGATGGATCCCTCTGGCGCTTTTTGTGGAATGCGGATGATGGCCTGCTTGCTGTTGAGGAGGTCATCTTCCAGCAATTCGGCATGGTGCTCCTTCAGGTAAGCATAGAGTGCCTCATTCTTTCCGATTCGGACGCGCCGGAGGTAGTAGTCGTTGTGCCAGGCGTGTATTCCCGAGGACGTACCTAATACGATGGAAGAGGTTCCGGAAGGCTTGATCGTGGTGCAACGCGCGGCGAAGTTGATGTTGATCGCTTTTGACACGCGAAAGTTCGTTTCCTTTACCGCTTCGGCCGCTTCCTGGAGGTCGAAGTTGTAGATGCGCCCGCTGGCGATACCGGTCATGCCCACGCCGATCAGGGCTTCGTCCTCCGTGGTGGTCTTCCACACCTCGCGGAGGTAGTGGAAGTTGGTGAAGCCCGCCTGCAGGGTGCCGAAGAATGCGGCTGCGCGCGCCCTGTCGTTGAGGTCTTCCTGTGTCTCCACGTCCGAGACATTCACCTCACAGAGGTTGCAAAACTGGAAGGGACGCAGGGCGATTTCACAGCATGGATTCGTACCCCAGTCAGCGTCGTTGGTGAAGTAGAAGCCGGGCTCTCCCGATCCGGAGATCGCGATCTTTTGCCACAGCGCGGTGAATTGTTCCTTGGTTGTGGTATTGCGGGGGAGCACCGCCGAGTTGTTGGCGCGGCCTCGCTGCTCATTGAGTTCCCACCAATTGCCGAACTTGCACGTCAGCATCTCTTCATCCTCAGGCGAAAACAAGGATATCATAGCACTTCTGCGGATGCCTCCGGCAAGAACGGCATTGGCAATGTGGCACATCAGGTCATGGCACTCCAGGGGCGTAAGTTTCTCGCCATTCTCTTTCCGGTCGAGAATCGCCGCCAGGTGCGCGATGCATATTTTCAACGGTTCCGGTCCCGGCGCCTTTCCACCGGCGGTAACGAGCCGCGCGCCTTTGGGACGGATATCCGAAAAATCAAAATCAGGAAGGTAGTTGCGCAGGCCGAAATGCGCCTTCATGAGCACCTTCACGGCGTCAGCCCATCCTTCCAGGCTATCGCCGACAAGGAAGCGGCGGCGCTTCTCCGCTTTTTTGATCGCCGGAAGTTTTTCCACGTGATGGTACTGAACGGAAAAGCCTACGCCGGTGCCACCGAGGAGCAGGAACATCGCCTCTGAGAATGCCCGGATATCGTCGACGGGCAGATAGGCGCAGTTGTAGAGGCGGCTGTTGTTTTTTTCGATCGCAGGACCGGCAAACTGCATCGCCCGCATCGACGGCAACACTTTCTTGTCCAGCACAAACCTCAATTGCTGCCAGATCTCCTCTTCCATATTCGGATAGCGCTCGATCAACATGCGGGCATAGCGCTCGCATATCTCCGGCCACAGTTCCCTGCGCTGCAAGGCCGGGACGTACCGGGCGTATTTCATATGGATGATCAGGTCACTGAGTATCCTCTGGTTTAGCTGCATGATGTGCTGGTTGGCTTAAAGAATCGGTCCCTACAGTGAACAACTACCGTCGGTCTGCGTTTGTTCCTTTACCCGCTGGAACAGAATGTTGTTCTCCAGGTGGATGTGCATCATCAGGTCTTCATCGAATTCCCTAAGCTTCTGGAAGGTGATCCTGTAGGTAGGGCACGCGTAGTCCGGAGGGGTATAGTTGTCGGACAGCGACCGGATGGCCTTGATGAGGTCGCCTGCCGAATCGTGATCGTGGATCATGGCGTCTAGGGGTGCCTGGATCGTAATGCTCAGCGGAACGTTGCCGTAATCTTTCGCGTCCAGGCGCTTGATGGCGGGGAAGAAAACAAATTCTTCTTTATCCATGTGGCTGGTGAGTTCGTCGGCAAGTTCCTGGAAATGCTGGCGGATGGAAAGCAAGTGTACGTCTTCTTCGCCATGCGCTGCGCAAACTTTGTCAAGGAAGAATTGAACTTCCGGGATGGCGCGCTTTACGTAGGTGTGGTGGTTTTCGACGATGTAATCCGCAAGCAGCGACGAGCTCCATTGCTGGAAGCGCATCGGCTGACGCGTTTCCGTATTTTTCTCTTTGAGAATTTCTTCCATGATCATGGCGGGATCAAGGCCAATGCGGATACACGCCTCTTTAAGCGGCCGGTGACCGCCGCAGCAATAGTCGATGTTGTGTTTCATAAAGACCGACAGGGCGCCGGGGTAGGATACGGCCAGTTGGGCTACCGTCTGGTCATTTTCAAGCAATGCGTTTCCGTAGTTCATGGTGATTGTGTTTTTCTTTTGAGCGGCAAGGTAGGGGTGCGTCCGGTAGCATGTTATGACCGAAATCATAATCGTCGACGGTTTTGACTGTCGACCATGGACTGTTTGACAGGTCGCCTTCTTCGGCGGGGCAAGCGTAAATCTTAGCCGCCTCTCCTATATCCCGATCTCGACCTGGAAACGACCTGACCAGTATCCCCCGGCGGAAGCGCCCGTCAGCATGTCGGTCTCATTCCTGCGAAGGACGTTAGCTTGCACCTTGAGGCGATGGCCGATAAGGTAGCGTGTCACACCGACCTCGACCTGCTCCACTTTTCGCTCGGAGAGTCCTGGAAACGCGCTGTTGTCATAGAGCTGCTCAAAAGGCATAATCGCGGAGTATCGTCCGGCGATCTCAAAATTGCTGGGAAAAAGGTAACTCAATTGGGTGAGGTATCCCCTTCCCACAAAGACAAAACGGGTGGTGCTCGCATTCTCGTCGACTGTAACGGGAGAAGGGGTGTCGCGTTCCATATATTCATTGTACCAGGCCCATCCGTTGTATTTCAACAACGCGTCAACTTCAATATTGCGGATGGACCGCGGCGCAAAGAGGTCGTTTCCAAGCTGTCCCGCCTCACGGACAGCCTGGTCGTTAAAGCTGAAGGTCGATGCAATGGAGAGTTTCGGCGTGGGCTCCCGCGCAAGGTCGCCTTCCACGTAGTCGTTGTCGCCGGTAAACCTTCCAAATGGAAGGAGTTCGATCCGCCCTGTATAGGCGAGACCGTTGCTTGATCCCAACGAGTTTCTTCCCTCGCCGGAAGTGATTGCGCCGCGGAGGTTGATGTAGTCGGCCGTGAGATGGCCGAAAAATCCAAAGTCGCGATCGATGTTGAAGGTCGAATTCACCATGGAGCGATCGACGAATTGTTGATCCCCTGATGAGATCACGCGCTGGCGGTTACCGGGCAGTTTTGTTTGGCCAAAGCCCAGCTTCAGGTTCGGCGTCGGGTTGTAATAGATCACGGCATCCCGGATCACATTCGGGCTCGAGTTGACGTGCGCGTCATCAAATCCACGCCAGTCCATATCACCGCGGGAAAAAGACAACTGGATATAATAGGTAAGCCTGGGGTCGTAGACGAAACCCTCGAACTTCAGCCTTAACCGGCGAACCCGGAATTCAAAAGATTCCGCGCTAAGATCGTCCAGGCCCTTCGTCACGAAAGCCGCCCTGTTCTGCATGCGGAACTGAAACTTTACCGAGTAAAGGCTATCGGCCGTGACGATGCCAAACCCTTTTTCTTTTTTCTTGAAGAACTGAAGCGGGCTGTCCTGAGCCACGACCATGGCGGGAACAACGATCAACATCGCGAACAAAGACCAACGTTTCATAGCGTATCTGATTATGTAGGTTTGGCGCAAAAGACGCAATAATTTCTTAATGCAAATAATAATACACGAACAACTTAACATTTAAATAATCTTGCACCGGGTACGTAACATTCCCTTAACTGTCAGTTCACGGACTTAACACAAACTTAACATCAGACCGGCAAGGGTCGTCCACGGTGGCAGTAACTTTGCAACGTAAAACAGATATCTATGACGATCTTGCAAAAGTCATTCTCGGTCATGCTGATTTCCCTGGCGCTGATTGCCTGTGGCGGCGATTCGAAAAAGGATGGAGAAGGCCTTCAGGGCGAAATCCGCATCGATGGGTCGAGCACCGTTTATCCGATCACCGAGGCTGTTGCCGAAGAATTCAGGGTCGACCACCGCGACGTACGGGTTACAGTCGGCGTGTCGGGAACCGGGGGCGGGTTCAGCAAATTCGGGCGCGGTGAAATCGACATCAACAATGCCTCACGTCCGATCAAGGAGTCGGAAGCCGCGGCGTGTCGTGAGAACAATATTGCATTTGAGGAGTTCACCGTCGCCTATGACGGTCTTGTAGTCGTGGTGAACAAGGAAAATACCTGGGTGGACAGCCTTACCGTCGAAGCGCTTAAGAAGATATGGGAACCCGCCGCACAGGAAAAGGTTACGCGGTGGAACCAGATACGCCCGGAGTGGCCCGACGAGGAGTTCAATCTTTATGGGCCCGGTATCGCGTCCGGTACTTATGATTATTTCACGGAAGCCATTGTGGGAGAAAGCGGCTCCAGTCGCGGCGACTACACCGCTAGCGAAGATGACAATGTCCTTGTGCAGGGCCTGTCCGGCGACAAAAACGGACTCGCCTTCTTTGGCCTCGCCTACTATGAAGAGAATAAGGAGCAGTTGAAACTTGTACCCATCGACAACGGCAACGGCGCGGTGACGCCGTCGGTTGAAACCGTGAAGAACGGAACGTATGCGCCACTGGCGAGGCCGGTCTTTATATACGTGACGGACGTGGCTGCGAAGCGCCCGGAAGTTCGCGCGTTTGTGGACTTCTATTTGTCCCATGCAGATTTTCTCGTCCCGGACGTAGGCTACATCCCGCTGACTGAGGAAGAATACCAGGCGGAACTGGCCAAACTTGAGGCCTTCGCGAAATCCGCGCAAATGTCGAAATAACGAAAAGAAGGGTCCAACGGTGAAGCGGTCGGGAGAAAAGGTCATCGAGTTTGGTTTGGGGCTGAGTGGGTTGATCACCGTGCTCACGACCGCCGGCATCATCTGGGTGCTGGTGTCGGAATCGTGGGGATTCTTCTCGGCAGTACCCATTACCAGTTTCCTGTTCGACACGGAATGGACGCCGCTTTTTTCCCAAAAGCACTACGGGATACTTCCCCTGCTGTCGGGAACATTGCTGACCACCGCCATCGCGCTGGTCACGGCGGTTCCAACCGGCATCGTCATCGCAGTATACCTCAGCGAGTACGCGGACAAACGCCTTCGCAAGACGCTGAAGCCGGCACTTGAGGTGCTCGCAGCGGTTCCCACGGTCGTCTACGGATTCTTCGCACTCACCGTCGTCACGCCATTTCTTCAGGCTTTTATCCCGGGGCTTGGCAGTTTCAACGCGCTATCTGCCGGGATCGTGATGGGCATTATGATCATTCCCATCATTTCTTCGATGAGCGAAGACGCGTTGAACGCAGTGCCCAGGTCGTTGAGGGAAGCGTCGTACGGTATGGGCGCGACAAAATTTCAAACAGCGTTCAGGGTTATCGTCCCTGCCGCCTCTTCAGGGATACTGGTATCGATCATCCTGGGCATCGCCAGGGCCATTGGCGAGACCATGATCGTGGCCATAGCCGCGGGCCAGCAACCAACGCTGACCTTTGATCCGCGCGAAGCCGTTGAAACCATTACCGCCTACATCGTTCAAGTGAGCCTTGGCGACGTACCGCACGATTCCATGGAGTACAAGACCATCTTCGCGGCGGGTATCACCTTGTTCGTGATGACGTTCCTGCTCAACAACATCAGTTTCTGGATCCGTAAAAAATACCAGGAGAAGTATGACTAGCGGAAACAGGAACCGGATCATCGACAACGCGTTCAAATACCTCGGCATCGCCTGCACGTTGCTGGGCGTGGTCGTGCTGTTGATATTTCTCGGCGACATTGTCCTGAAGGGCATCGGCCGTATCGACTGGGACTTTCTCACCGGGCTCCCTTCACGCCGGGCTGAACGCGCCGGCATTCTCACCGCCTGGACGGGCACGGCCTGGATGTTGGGGCTAACAGCGGTCATCGCCATCCCGCTGGGTGTGGCGGCCGGGGTTTACCTACAGGAGTATGGAAGGAAGAATCGCCTGGCGCGAATCGTCGAACTCAATATCGCCAACCTCGCGGGTGTGCCGTCGATCATCTATGGACTTCTCGGCCTGGAGATCTTTGCGCGCGTGATGAAATTGGGGAACAGTCTCCTCACCGGCGCGGCCACACTTGCGCTGCTGATCCTCCCCGTAATCATCGTCGCTACCCGCGAGGCGCTGAAAGCGGTACCGAATTCCCTGCGTGAAGCGTCGTATGGGATGGGCGCAACGAAATGGCAAACCACGTGGTATCAGGTGTTGCCCGCCGCCACCGGGGGGATCCTTACCGGCATCATCCTCGCACTCTCGCGGGCCGTGGGTGAGACCGCGCCGCTCATCGTTATCGGCGCGTTGGCGTATGTCCCCTACGTAGCCGAAAGCCCCATGGATGAGTTTACGGTCCTTCCCATCCAGATCTTCAACTGGGCATCGCGACCGCAACCCGAATTCCTCGTCAACGCCGCCGCGGCGATAATTGTCCTATTGCTCATCACGTTCGCCATGAACGGCATCGCCGTGTACCTGAGAAACAAATGGCAGAAAAAAGTTAGCTGGTGACCCCATGAAACCCATCGAAGCAAAGAAAGTAAACGTATTCTACGGCGACCACCACGTCCTGAAAGACGTCGACATGTCGGTGAAAGAGCACACCGTGACCGCCTTCATCGGTCCATCCGGATGTGGAAAGACTACATTCCTCCGCACCCTCAACCGGATGAACGATTACATCGACTCCTTTCGGAAGAAAGGAAAAATACTCATTAACGGTAAAGACATCTACGAAAAAAAGGTGCGCGTCGAAGACCTGCGGCGAAAAGTGGGCATGGTCTTCCAGAAGCCCAACCCATTTCCCAAGTCCATATTTGAAAATGTGGCGTATGGGCTACGCATCCACGGCATCCGCGATCAATACGAGGTCAATGAAACCGTGGAGAAGTCGTTAAAGCGCGCCGCCCTGTGGGGCGAGGTGAAAGACAAACTCGACAAGCCCGCGCTTTCCCTCTCCGGCGGACAGCAACAACGGCTGTGCATCGCGCGGACCCTTGCAGTGAAGCCCTCCATCATCCTCATGGACGAGCCCGCCTCCGCCCTCGACCCGATTTCGACGTCAAAAATCGAGGAGCTGATCCAGGAACTGAAAGAGAAGTACACCATCGTCATCGTCACGCACAACATGCAACAGGCGGCGCGCATCAGCGACCGCACCGCATTCTTTTACATGGGCGAACTGGTGGAATACGACAAAACCTCCGCTATTTTCACGAACCCGAACAACAAACTCACCGAAAACTACATCAGCGGACGTTTCGGCTAAGCAATCAAAAAAACATCATCATGGCAGCACCCATCGACGGCGAACTCCAGGCACTGAAAGACAACCTCATCGACATGCTCGAAATGGTACGCGGGCAGGTGGATAAATGCAGAAAAGCGCTGCACAAATCCAACCTGAAGTACGCGGAGGAGGTCCTCAGCGACGAAGAGAAAATCAACCAGCAGGAAATCGCTATCGACCGCGACTGTGAAAACATCCTGGCACTTTACACGCCCGTAGCCACCGACCTGCGGTTTGTGCTGTCCACGCTGAAGATCGCCAATAACCTGGAACGCATTGGCGACTACGCGAAAAGCTTCGCCCGTTTTGTCATCGATCGGCACGAACACATTTCACCCAAGCTGTTCGCCAGGTATAACATCCCGGAAATGCTCGACACGCTGGCGAAGATGCTCAAAGACATGCGGGAAGCCGTAAACAAGGGTGACACGCGGCTTGCCCGGAAGACGACAACAAAAGACCTGGCCTTAAATGAATATTTTCGCGAAGCGTTCGCCACCACGACTTCCCTGATGTCGAAAAAACCCGAGAAGTCGGCGCTCTTCCTTTCACTCTTCGCCATCACGCGCGACCTTGAGCGGGGTGGTGACCACACGAAGAATATCGCCGAGGAGTTGGTGTTTCATATTGAGGCGAAGGTGGTGAAGCACAGGAAAGGGTAGGGGTTTTGAAGCGGCCAGGTAGCCACCCGCCTGCCGAAGCGGAGCGTAGGCATGGTTGCCGGATGGCAGGGTGGTTGGCATTGGTTTGAGGAGAGGCTTCGGCTGGGTCAGTCCTTTAGTTTGAACTTTACCAAATGGTGTGCGGCCAGCACTACGAACTATTCTTTCGCAGCCAACGCAGCAGGTCTTCAATAAATTCACCCCTCAGTTGTGCTTTGTCATCCTCATACATCGCGTGTCCGGTCGGGTACACCTGGATCTCGTAGTTTTCCTTCCCGGTCGACATAAAACCTTTTTGCAACCGATAAATGCTCTCGTAAACAGGCATGTTGTCGTTTTCATCCTTTGACCCATAAGCAACGAATACGGCCTGGTTTACTTTCCTCCAATAATCCATGGGATCAAAATCAATGTTCAGGTCAATCCAATTCCATACCCATGTATCTTTGCGATTGGGGAATGTCTTTGCAAATCCCGACCAACCGGACGACTCCAATTCAGCGAATCGTTCCTTCAAAGGATCCCAACTTCCACCCTTTGCATATTGTTTCATCAAAACGTGCAAGTCGAGGACTTCCTTAATTTGATTGGAACTCAGCCCCTCCTTTCCCGCGGTGTTCGTGACTTCATGAATAATTTGCTCCTCAAGGGTGACGGCTGCCCCCACAACATCGATCACAAACTGTATTGTGGTATCCCGGCTTGCCGCTACCGGAGCAATGAATCCCCCCTGGCTCAAACCCATTACGCCCACTTTCTCGAGTTTCACTATCGTCTTTAGATGCTGAACCGAACAGATAACATCAGTGGCCAAATCCTCAAAGGAAGCATTCTTCCAGCTACCCTCAGATTTTCCGCAACCTCTCTTGTCCGGCAGCAACACATAGTAACCGTTCTCAGCAAGTATTTCAGCAAAGGCTTTCGACCATAGGTTGGTACGATCGCTGTTACCAGAACCCTGAATCAAAGCAATTCCAACCCCCCCTTTCGGTCTGATTGGAGTGTAAATGTCGGCGAACAAATCCAGCGTATCACACTTAAAGCGCGTCTCTTCAACCGAAAATTTCTGGCTAAGGACACCGGTCAAAGATGTCACGGTTATCAGGATCGTAACTAAATATCTTTTCATTGTCTGAACTTTTTAGTGCCAAAACGGCAAGCCATCCGCTGTTGAGGGAACGAAGGGAAATTAATCGAGAACAGCTACCCTAGCGTCATCCACGCATCTCCTGGCAAACCTGACGCGACGTAATTCAAATCATAATGACCTTATCCATCCCTACGCCTTGCGGATCATTGTTACTTGTTTGACATGTTTATATAAACGATTTTCCGAAAATCCGGCATAGACCCATTCCTTCGCTAAAGGAACCTTTGGAACCAGAATGACGATCACGCCCAAGATCTTCCACACTCCCCTTATAGTTAGAAAATAACGGGATACTCCAACTGCGAAAAGCCCTCCCGAACCGGGGTGAAGATAGGGCGTTTAGATGAAAAATGCGAGGGGGAGCAGTTTGGAGTTTGTGCCTGATTCATGGACCACAAGGCGTTTGCATCCCCACTATTGCGCACCCCAGTTATAAAACCGGTCGCCCTGAAATGATTTCATCCTGATTGAAAGTTTGTCCCGGTGCTCCTTCCCCTCAACCTCTACCAGGTTCCTCAGCACCGTCTCGTCACCATCGTACTGAAAAATAAATCCCTTCGCGAAGTAGTAGCCCGACTGCGCAGCATCAACCACGATATCACCATTTCCATCAATTTCATAGTAGTAGTAGTGCCCGGGCATTTGCGCACCAAATTGAGCCCCGGCGTCGGCAAACGCTTCGATGAACGAATCGGCCAGTGTAGATGACGATTCGGTGTGATATCCGATGATACCCCAATACGTATTGGGGGGGACGCGTTTTGTGTCCGGGCGAACAATCTCGATTCCGGCCTCGGCATGGAAGCGTAGGTTGATTTCAGTATCGGTGATTTCCAGAGTCCCCCGGTTTTCCAGGTTCGCGTTATTGATCTCGATCGCATACCGGCCATTCGGCACCGTGTTCAGGTCGACTGTGGTCGTGGCGGGACCCAGCGCCATTAAGCATACAAACGGCGCTTCAACCGAAGTAAATCCGATCTTGAATGCGCTACTTCCCAAATTCGTTTTCGTGATGATGGAATAATTCGCGCAAGAATAGATTCTCTCCGTTTTACAGTAGAACGTCAGCCGCCGCGACCCCGGTTGAAGCACCTCCCTGGTCTCGATGCTGATCATCGAGTCAATTGGATTAGAACCCAGCCCGATATCCTTATACTCGCAGGAAATAGTTACTAGGGAAACACAAAAAATAATCAATTTCTTCATAATCTCTTAGACACACTGACGCGGATGAATCGTTGGAATTTCCATCCGATTGCACAGCCTCGTTCGCGTCGCAACGATTCGCCGAAAGCGTTGCTTAAAAGATAATCATACTTGAGTTCACGCCCGTTGAGATAACGACGCGCCCTTGTCATTCCCGCGCGCCAATCATTCCGTGTCCCCTACGGCAGCTCAACCACCGTGATCCGGTTTCCGTACAGATCGAGGCAATGAAAAAATTTGCTTTCGCGCTGTGACACGAGCGCTTCCGCAATGATGACCCCGTTGGATTGAACGTGTTGGTAGAGGCCTTCGATGTCGTCGGTGTAAATCACCAGTAGTGGCTGACCCCCGGTCTGGTTGCCAATCAATTTCTCCTGCAGGGGTGTCTCCGCCCTGAGGAACCATACACCCAGGTCATCATCGTCGGAAAAACTGATGTGAAGGTAACGCCGGCCCTCGTTGGCGGCATGGTCAAAGATCTTCCTGCACTGGAAATTCCTTTCGTAAAAATCGAAAGCCTTGTCGTAATCATCCACAAGAATGATCGCGCGTCCAAGTCGTGTATTCATTGAATCATCGAATTAGCCTCTTCTGAAAATCCTTCCCGCGTTCCTTAAGACACTCAAGCTCTTCTCCAGCATACCTCCGGTTACTGTCTGTTCATATCCAGACACTTCAGCTTCCCCGGTTGTTGCCGGGTAAATAAAAATGAGATTTTGGGCCTGGAAAGTCTTTACCATTTTTCCGGGAAGCTGATCCGCAGCGGGGGTGTAGGAAATTCCGCCGGCACGAGAGCAGAGAAACGCGATCATATCGTCCTGCGCGGCGCCCTTGCGGATGCCCGGGATGTCCCCATACGCAACGAATCCTTTGTAGACCACCTCGACGGAAATCTTGGCCGTTTTCATGTACTCGAAGATATGGGCGTTCAGGTCGATGGTTCCATAGAGGATGATTCGCATCCGCAGGTGCGAAGCGAGATTGAGGAGGTTCTGTGCCCACTTGTAAAAGCCTGGTTCCTTCTCGGCAAACATGGGGCACCACACCACCAGATTCTTGTGAATGTTCAGCGGCGCCAAAAATCTTGTAATCAGAAGGGTCTGTGTAGTTTGCTTCACCAGGCTGTCGAAAGTGCGTCCAAAGATGATGTCCGCGAGCGATTTCTCTGCCGACCAACCCAACACCAGGTCCGTCACAAACCGTTCTTTCACAATGCGTTTTATGCCCGTGGCGACGTTGCGGTCGATGGTGGCCATGATCTCAACCTTCTGGTCGGCCGCTGCCGCGTGGACAATGGCTTTGTCAAGTAACTTCTTCGACTGTAACAGCTTTTGTTGAACCTGTTCGTTATCCCTTACAACGGTGAGGCCGATGATTGGCGATTGGTCCTTGCTGTGCTTGATCGCCGCCGCAAAATCGATAAGGTTCTCCATCGTCTCCGGGTTTGCGATGGGCACCAGAATTTGTTGTTTGCTCACCACTGGCTCGGGCTCGGCGTCGAGTTGGATCAACAGTTTCTTGCCGGCCTTCTCGGCGACAAAGGAGGCCACGACGCAACTGATCAGGATAAGGATGACGGCGCCGTTCAAAACGTTGTCGTCTACGAGCCCCAGGTTATAGCCAACGAGAATAATCGCCAGTGTCGCCGCCGCATGGGAGCCGCTCAACCCATATAGCAGATTGGATTCCGATTTTGAGTACTTAAAAAGTAGTCCCGTGAGCTTTGCCGCCGAGCCCTTGCCCAATACGGAAAGGCATGCGAGCGTCGCCGCAATGATAATCGCAGAAGGGCTGGACGTGAGTATCCCCAGGTCAACGATCATTCCTACGCTAATAAGAAAGAATGGGATGAACAAGGCATTGCCGACGAATTCGATTCGGTTCATCAGGGATGACGTGTGCGGTATGAGGCGGTTGAGGGTCAACCCCGCTGCGAACGCTCCGATGATTGGCTCGAGCCCGGCGAGTTCCGCGATGAAGGCGCAGAAAAACACGGCGGACAAAACGAAAATAAAGTGTGCGGATTTTTCGTCCTGTAGCCGCATGAAAAACCACGACGATACTTTCGGTACGACAACAATGACGATAAACGCAAATACAGCAACGGAAATCCCGAGGCGTGTCCACAGGGCCACCGTCAATCCGCCTTCCACGGCGCCGGTGATGATGGCGAGGATGATCAGCACAGCCGTGTCCGTCAGGATCGTTCCCCCTACGGCGACCGCGACCGCCTGATGTTTCGAGATGCCCAATCGGGTGACGATGGGATATGCGATAAGCGTGTGCGTCGCCATCGTGCTCGCAATCAGGATACTCGACGCCAGCGGATAATCGATCAGAAAGTAGAAGACCACAAAGCCGAGAATGATCGGAATGGCAAACGTCAGGATACCGAAGATGATGCTGCGGTTGCGGTACTTTTTAAACTCTCCCAAGTCCAGTTCCAAACCGGCAATGAACATGATGTAAAGGAGACCGATCGTGGAGAAAAGATTGACGGCAGCGGTGCGCGCAATCAGGTTGAATCCATGTGGGCCGATAATCGTTCCGGAGATGATGAGCCCGATAATTCCGGGGATTTTGAACCGGTTAAAAATGATGGGTACCAGCAGAATGATAAACAGGATGACCGAAAAGATCAACACCTGGTTGGTAAATGGGGTCTGAAATTCGTGGAGAATGTTTTCCCAGATCTGCTGCATAGGGCGATTAAGGCCAATACGGAGCCAATAACCGAAGGCTTGAGGAGAAATGCAAATGGAAGGGAGCCGGGACGGCGGAGGCAATTTGCGTTGTGAAGAACCGTTTGGCCGGATTGCCGGCAAGCGCGGCAGCGGGAAATGCGAAGCAATGATTTCCACGAATGTTGGATGAGTTCCGTGGATCTTGCCCGCAAAGAAAAAGACTTTTATCCTCGCAGAAAGCCCTTCGTTTATGTAAATTAATGGACCATGGTCGCCAGGCGATACAAAATAAAACCGGTAGATCAATCCACGTGGCCAGACTTCGAAGCCCTCTTTGAAAGCAAGGGGGCGCCGAAGTATTGCTGGTGTATGGTCTGGCGGATGACGCGTGACGAATTGAAAGAGAACGATTCCAAACACCGCAAACGATTTATCCGCAAACGCGTTCGCGGAGAGGTACCCATCGGGTTGCTCGCGTACGATGACGGTGAACCTGTGGCGTGGTGTTCCGTCGCGCCGAGAGAAACCTTTCAACGCCTGGATGGTGATACGTCCCTCGAAAAGGTATGGTCAGTCGTGTGTTTCTACATCAGGCGCACGCACCGCCGCGCGGGCATGACCGAGTTTCTCATCGACCACGCGAAGCGGTATGCGAAAAAGCATGGCGCCAGGTATCTGGAAGCTTACCCGGTAGAAAAGGACTCACCGAGCTACCGGTTCATGGGATTCGTGTCCACCTTCGAAAAAACCGATTTCACCTTTGTTAAAAAGGCGGGCACAAGGAGGAATGTGATGGTGTGCTCGTTATAGTCAGGTGGCTCCTGACGGAGCCGGAACCATAGGTCCACATTTCTCGCACGAGGTAGGCGGACCTAAAACTGCCCGCGCCAAATGAACACAATCCCGCACCGGCGTTGGAATTATTCCATTTACAAAAAGACATTCAGGCCGATAGCTGTTCCCGGCTCCACTAGGAGCCACCGAATTCTAGAAAACGTCGCCATGAAGGAGTAGCCGGGCTCGTCAGGAGCCTCCCAGGGCGCAACCCGCAATGCAGATGCCGCGTGTTTCAAACCACAAACGCTGCCACCCTACAAATCGGTGGCTCCTAACGGGTCTCGAGCCATAGGTCCACATCTCTCCACCACGGAGGTAGGCGGGACCATAACGGACCTCGCCCATTGAACACAATCATGCCGCGGTTGGAAGCATCCTATTACAAATCACTCTGCCTCCGATAGCTGTTCCAGGCTCCGCTAGGAGCCACCGAATTCTAGAAAACGTCGCCATGAAGGAATAACCGGCTCCGTCAGGAGCCTCCCAGGAGGGACGCCGCCATTCAGATGCACGATGTTTCAAACCACAAACGCTGACACGCTACAAATCGATGGCTTCTCACGGGGTCTCGAGCCATTGGTCCACATCTCTCTATCACGGAGGTAGGCGGGACCATAACGGGCCTCGCCCATTGAACTCCCTCGTGCCGCGGTTGAAGTCTTTCAATTTACAAAACACGCTGCGCCGAGCTGTTATCGGCTCCGCTAGGAGCCACCGAATTCTAGAAAACGTCACCATGAAGGAGTAACCGGGCTCCGTCAGGAGCCTCCCAGGAGGGACGCCGCCATTCAGATGCCCGGTGTTTCAAACCACAAACGCTAATTGCATCCGTCAGCTCTAATCATCCACGAGAGTCTGAGTTGTGATCCCAACATCCGCTTTCAAATAGAACCTCTTCCCGCCGCACGCTGCCGCTCAGTCGTAAAACTCGAATAAGTATCGTTCGTCGTACGGAATTTCCACTTCAGTCAACATTTTCCGATACTCCTCCTGAAATTTTTTCTTGCGGTGGTGAGACTCCTGATTGAGAATGTATTTGATCACTGTGTCGAGTTGGGCATGCGAATGAGAAAAAACGCCATACCCCTCTTGCCATTGAAATTTCCGCCGTACCCATTTGCGCTCATTAATGAACTCGTTGCTTTCCACCTTGATTTCCTTTATAAAATCTGAGATGGACATCACAGGACGAAATCCAACGAACAGGTGAACATGGTCTGGCATACAATGAACTGCGAGCATCTTCGCCTGACGCCTTCGAACCAAGCCGCCGATGTATTTGTGCAATTCATGCTTGAACTCTTTGCTTATCAAGTTTGCCCGACCCCGCACGGCAAATACAAAATGGAGGTAGATCCTTGAAAATGTGTTTGGCATAATAGAGAGGGTTAATTCAACGTATACGAAATTAAAGTCGGTTTCATCAATATCCGAGTGGTCATTCATTTTTTCGCACAACGGAAAACCGGATGCCTTGGCGGCACGAAGCGCTCTAGGAGGCTCCTGACGGAGCCTGGCGTGTGCTAATCGGAAATTCTACAAATTGGTGGCTCCTAGCGGAGCCGGGGTGAAAGCTTCCCCAAAAACAGTAGCGGTTAAAAATAAAGTTTAATCGTTAAATTT